>NZ_JBIAKA010000020.1:0-218358 GCF_042872225.1 Streptomyces sp. NPDC005374
GTTGTCGTCACTCTCCCCCACTCTCGACTTCGCTCGAGCGGGAGGGGCCCCCATCGCTCCGCGTCGACTCCCTCCTCCGCCTTGCAGCTGCACGCTCCCCACGCTCGGCTTCGCTCGCGCGGGGGGACCCCCATGGCCCCGCTCACCTGCGCTGACAAGGCGGCGTTCCTTGGAGCCGGCCTGATCCGCCGGACAGGCCCTGGCGCGCCAGGGGCGTACTCGCGCACCATGGGCCGTATGAGGACCGCTGCCGTTTGGATCACCGTCGTGTCGTACGAGAACGTCGACGGCCGCCCGACCCCCCTGGCCGCCGTTCGGGCTTGACTGCGGGATCGTGGGATCGACTGGATGCCGTTCTCCGTGGAGCACGAGGTGCGGTTCGCTCTCGCGTGCGGGCCTGGGGAAGACGGCCGGTGGCGGGGGTGGTTCCGGGTCGAGGTGGCCGCGGAGGCGTTGTGGCGGCTCGGGTTGCATCCGAGTCAGCCGTCGGCCGTCGTCCACGGATCCTCGCCGCCCGGGTGGTGGCACGCCGCCGGCGAGCGGTACGCCCTCGCGCCTCACGCGGACTGACGGGGGCCGGACTCCTCGTCGGCGGGCCCTTCCCGTGGACCGACGCCCGGCGTCGGCGAGGAGACGGTGACCACGCGTCGCCGGACACCGCCTCTCCCTGCCGTACGGCGGCCCGGTACCGGCAGCAACCACCACGCCGACGCCACGGCGAGTACCGCGCCGACCGCGATCGCCGCGAGCCGGGTGGGCAGGAGGGCTGTCGCGTCCTGGCCGAACCAGCCGAGGAGGAGGGAGAAGGCGGTGGTCATTCCGGCCGCCCAGTAGGCGTAGTTGAGGGGGCGCAGCCACAGGGCGATCGCCAGGACCGTGAACATCAGGGCGATCGAGGTGCGGCCGGTGACCCCGGCCTGGGTGACCCCGGCCGCCAGCAGGGTGCCCGCGCAGGCTCCCGCGAGGCGCTCGATCCCCTTGCGTACGACGTCTGTTCGGCCGCGGTTGCCGCTCGCGGCGACGTACGCCGTCAGGACCGCCCACGGCCAGTGGTCGTCGAAGAGGAGCCGGCCGACAACGAAGGCGACCGCGATCGAGGCGGCCATCTGCAGGGCCATACGGGTACTCGGGCGAGGGCGGAGGCGGGACGGGCGACGGGGCGGCGGCTCGGGATCCGGGCGCCAGGGGCCGTACCGGTCGCCCAGTCCCTGCACCAGCCACACACAGCACACCGCCGCCACCCCGGTCAGTGCCGCCCATCCCCAACTCACCAGTCCGCTCTGCGCCTTGGGCGGCAGCGCCGGGCCCGGGACGACCAGGAGGGCGACGAACGGCAGGGTCATCAGGGTGCCCGCCTTCGTGGCGGCACGGCCGTAGCGGCGGATCCAGATCGGCACCGACATCCCGGCCGTGAAGACCGCCGCACCGACGGCGTAGTGCGCGCCGATGAGTCGGCCCACGAGGATCGAGACGGCCGCCGTCGCGGGCAGCAGGGCGAGGGCGGTGAGACGGCGGCGGGTGTCCGCGGTGCGCTGGGTTCCGGCCAGGGTGAGGGTCAGAGCGACCGCGAGGACGAGGACGTCGGCGTGCAGCCCGGCGGCCGACTCCAGCCGGAGGGCGAGGGTCCAGCAGAGCAGTACGGCGGCCATCGTGAGGGCAGCTTCGTACGCATTGCGTATCAGTTTGGCGGCCACCATCTGAGAGTACGGGGGGAGTTGGAGTTGCGGTAGTAAGAGTTCGCGTACGATCTTCGTCATGGAATCGATGAGCGCAGCGGACCCCGAGGATCGCCTCCCCTCCGCCGCCCGCATCCGTCGCGGCATCATGCGGCTGAACCGGCGGCTTCGGCAGGAGCGCGGTGACGGCTGTCTCTCCGCGAACCAGTTGGAGGTACTCGGGCATCTGCACCGGCACGGGTCCGCCACCCCTGGCGAGGTCGCGGCGGCGCTGCGGCAGCGGCCGCAGTCGCTGACCCGGGTCTTCGCCGAACTGGAGGCGGAGGGGCTGGTGGGGCGCGAGGCCGGGAGCGTGGACCGGCGGCAGTCGGTGCTGTCACTCACGGCCTCGGGGCGGCTGGCGCTGGAGCGGGACATGGCCGAGCGGGACGCCTGGCTGGCGGGGGCGTTGGCGTCCTTGAGCGCGACGGAGCGCGGGGTGCTGGAGCTCGCCGCGGAGGTGATGGAACGGCTCGCCGACGCGGAGACGGCTGGCTGAATCGCGCCCCTTGTGCGGGAGTTCACAGGGTTCCCATAATCCTTCAACAGATTTGACCAGCCCATGTCAGAACTTGGGCTTTTCTTTGATGCCCATGCTTGGCATGAACTCGTCAGAGCCACCCCCCACTCTGGAAGGCATCACCTTGACGAAACTCCTCACGACCCTCAAGAGATGTCTGGCGGTCGGAGCCGCCGCACTCGCGATCGCCAGCCTCCAGCCCCTCTCGGCCGCTCAGGCCGCGCCCTCGCCCGTCATCGGCGGCAGCCGTGCCGCGCAGGGCGAGTTCCCGTTCATGGTGCGGCTCTCGATGGGCTGCGGCGGGGCGCTGTACACCCAGCAGATCGTGCTCACCGCCGCGCACTGCGTGAACGGCACAGGCGCGAACACCGGCATCACCGCCACCGCGGGGGTCGTCGACCTCCAGTCCACCACCGGGCGGGTGCAGGTCAAGTCGACGTACGTCTACCGGGCGCCCGGCTACAACGGCAACGGCAAGGACTGGGCGCTCATCAAGCTCGCCGCGCCCATCAACCTGCCCACGCTGAAGATCGCCACGACGACTCAGTACAACACCGGTACCTTCACCGTCGCGGGCTGGGGCGCGGCCGTCGAGGGCGGCGCTCAGCAGCGCTATCTGCTCAAGGCGACCGTGCCGTTCGTGAGCGACGCGACCTGCCGTACGTACAGCGGGTACAGCGGGCTGGTCGCCAGCGACGAGATCTGTGCCGGGTACGCGTCGGGCGGGGTCGACACCTGCCAGGGGGACTCGGGCGGACCGATGTTCCGCCGGGACTCGGCGAACGCGTGGATCCAGGTCGGCATCGTGAGCTGGGGCATAGGGTGCGCGCAGCCGAACGCGCCCGGGGTCTACAGCGAGGTCTCCACGTTCGCGTCGGCGATCGCTTCGGCGGCCGCGTCGCTGTGAGGTGAGGGGCCCGTCCCGTCCCTGGGGGCTGCGCCCCCAGACCCCCATCGGCCCGAAGGGCCTCGTCCTCAAACGCCGGACGGGCTACAAATAGCCCCTCCGGCGTTTGAGGAGCGGGGGCACGGGGGCGGAGCCCCCGAAGGACGGGACGGGTAGGGGCGGCGGGGGCGAAAGAAGATCCTCAGAACCCCCCACCACCGAAGTCCCCTCCGCCACCCCCAAAGTCGCCCCCACCCCCGAAGTCACCGAAATCCCCGGAGTCGAAGTCCGCGCCGGACAGGTCGCCGCCCTCGTAGCCGCCGCCGAAGTCGCCGTATCCGGAGCCGTAGTCGGCCGCGTAAGCGGGCCCGGCCATCATGCTGCCGAGCATCGTGCCGACCAGCAGCCCGGGCAGGATGCCGCCGCCGAAGTAGCCGCCCGCCCAGGGACCGTAGGCCGGGCCGGCGTCCCAGTACGGGCGGCGGCCATCGGCCGTGTCGACCTCGCGCATCACCGGGTCCCGGCCGTCGGCCAGACGGGTCGCGTCGGCCGCGCAGACCGGCACCTCGCGCGGGGCACCGCCCGGCGGCGTCCAGGCGGCGTCGGTGACGGAGGGACCGTGGCGGGGGTCGAAGAAGCAGGGCACCCGGCGTTCGGGCAGCGGCCGGTGCTCGCGGCGGGCGGCGAGCTGGGCGAGGGAGAAGCGGCCGTCCTCCAGGGACTGGGAGACCGCCCGCACGTCCTCGGGCTTCGTCGCGGCCGCCATGAACGACTTCGCCTGCTCGTAGGCGTCGAGCGCCCGCTCGTAGTCCGCGCGCATCGCGTCGTCGGCCCCCGCCTCGGCCGGGTGGAAGTCCAGGCGGTCCAGTTCCTCGCCGAACGCCGTGATGTCCTCGTCCACCACCACCCGCAGCTTCTCCAGCGCGGCCCGCTGCTCCTCCGCGTGCCGACGCCGGCTGCGCCGCACGAGCGTGTACGCCCCCGCGCCGCCCGCCACCAGCACGGCACCAACGGTGATCAGTGCGGCGGTCGGCACTCCGTTGTCGTCGTCGCCGGAGCTCCAGGTGGAGGGGGCCGAGCCGCCCATGTTGGTCAGGGCGCTGACGGTGACGTCGCTCAGCTGGGCCCTGGTGTCCTCGCCCCGGTAGGTGGTGACGAGGTTCCGCACGGCCGAGCGCGGCAGGACCGAGGAGTCGGCCCGGGCGTCGAAGGAGTCACCGAGACGGATCGCGTACAGGCCGGTGATGCCGGTGGCGGTGCGCAGCTTCGTGAAGAGGTCCGCTCGCGGGTAGGAGGCGGGCAGCACGACGAGGAAGAGCGGCCTGTCGGCGTTCTCGATCTGTTGCGCGAGGACGTCTGCGTCCGCGGAGGACAGCTGGTCCGACGCGGCCGGGTCGATGTAGACGGGGTTCTTGCGGAGCGCCTCGCCGATCGCCGAGACGCTCGTCGTCGCCGAGGCGGGCCAGGCGCCCGTCGACAGGACGGCCAGGGCCGCGACCACCAGGGCCAGAAGCAGCCCCGGGAGGCTTCGGGTCGGTACTACGGCCTGCACGCTGGCCTTCATACTTCGACGCTACCCGAAGCCTCCCGGAACCGGCCCCTCAGGCGGCCCGGTAGGCCACCGTCAGCTTCGCCACCGCCTCTGCGTAGTGGCCGGTCAGCAGGAGGTGATCGGCGTCGGCGAAGGGCGCGGCGACGGCGGCCGTCATGTTCAGGGTCTTCTCCTGGACGATCAGCCGGGCCTTCTCGACGAGCGCGCGACCCGTCCCGTCGGCCCCCGCCCGCTCGGCCGCCTTCGCGGCGAGGCCGAGCGCCTGCAGTGTCTTCGCCCCGCCGTCGGGGACCTTGGTGAGTGTGGTCAGGCCCCAGCCGTACGGGAACTGCGGGTCGTACGCCGGGTCGCCGACGTTGATCGGCAGCTGGGCCTCCGACTTCGGCCAGGTGACGGGCAGTTGGCCGGTGAAGGCGCGCCTGCCGTACAGGACGTCCGCGACCCCGTCGCCCTCGGTACCCGGCAGCCAGGACGCGACCAGGGCGTCGATCCCGCCGAGCCGGTCGCCGATGAGCTGCGGTCGCCCGGAGACGATCAGCACCGCGCACTTCATGGCCGCGCACACCTTGTCGACGGCGGCCTGGTCGGCGGCGGACAGCGCCAGGTCGTTGCCGTTGCCGACGTCTCCGACGCCCTCGGCGTACGGTGTCTCGCCGACGACGACCACGCCGACGTCGTAGCCGGTGGTCGGGGCGGAGGCGTCCTTGGAGTACGTCAGCGCCGGGGAGTTCTTGCGCATCGCCTCCAGGATCGTCGTACCCGGGGTGATGGCGCCGGACGAGCCCTGCCAGGTGACGGTCCAGCCGCCGCTCTGGTTGCCGATGTCGTCGGCGTTGGACCCGGCGACGTACACCTTCTGCGACTTCTTCAGCGGCAGCAGCCCGGCACTGTTCTTCAGCAGGACCTGCGACTCGGCGGCCGCCTCGCGGGCCACGGCCCGGTGCCTGGCGGAACCGATGGCCGGGGCGCCGCTCGTGTCGGCGTACGGCTTCTCGAAGAGCCCGAGCCTGAACTTCTGCGCGAGGATGCGGGATACGGCGTCGTCGACCCGCTTCTCGCTGACGCGCCCGGCCCGCACCTCCGCCACCAGCGCGGTGTGGAAGTCCTTGTAGGCGTACGGGGCCATGACCATGTCGACCCCGGCGTTGACGGAGGTCCGGACGTCGCTCGCGTAGTCGCCGGGGATCTGGTCGATGCCGTCCCAGTCGCTGATGACGAACCCGTCGAAGCCGAGCTTCTTCTTGAGGACCCCGTTGATCATGTCGCCGCGGGCGTGCATCTTCACCGGGCCGAGGCCGTCGCCGACGATGTCGAGCGAGGAGTACGACGGCATGACCGTGCCGACGCCACGGTCGACCGCGCTCTTGTACGGCGCCAGGTGGACGGCGTCGAGCTGCTGCCGGGTGACGGTGGTGACGCCCTGGTCGATCGTGTAGGTGCCGGTGGTGGAGGAGCCGTACGCGGTGCCGCCGTCGCCGACGAAGTGCTTGGCGGTGGCGAGGACCTTGTCGTCGTCCTTCAAGTCCCGTCCGTCGCGGGCGCCTTGGAGACCCTGGATGACGGTCTCCATGGACTCGACGAGGGCCGGGTCCTCGCCGAAGGACTCGTAGGAACGTCCCCAGCGTTCGTCACGGGTGACGCAGAGGCAGGGCGCGAAGTCCCAGGGGACGCCGGTGGCACGGACCTCGGCGGCGGTCACCGCGCCTGTCCGCTCGGCGAGTTGGGGGTCCCGGGTGGCGCCGATGCCGATGTTGTGCGGCATCACGGTGGCGCCGACCAGGTTGTTGTGGCCGTGGACGGCGTCGACTCCGTAGATGAGGGGGATCTGGAACCGGGTTGCCTGCGCCCGGAGTTGGAAGGAGTCGATCATCTTCGCCCAGGCCTCGGCGGTGTTGGGCGTGGGAGTGGAACCGCCGCCGGAGAGCAGCGAACCGAGGTCGTAGGCGGCGATGTCGCCTCCGGTGCCGACGGCTCCGCGTTCGGCCTGGGTCATCTGGCCGGCCTTCTCCGCGAGGCTCATCCGGGAGAGGAGGTCGGCGACGCGCCGCTTCACGGGAAGCTTGCTGTTCAGATACGGCAGCCCGTGCGCGTCGATGACGACCTGCGGGGTCTCGGCCGGGGCCTTGGCGCCGGTGACGGTGAGCTTGAGGGGGACGGTCTCGGCGTTCTCCGCCGCCTTGCCGTCGAGGGTGCGGATCCGGACCGCCTGTGTGGTGCCGGAGGCCGTGCCCGCGGGGAAGGTGAGGGTGCCGGAGACCGGGGTGTAGTCCTTGCCAGGGTCGGCGGTACCGGTGGCCGACGTCTCGTAGGCGACGGTCACGGGCTCGTCGAGCGGGGCGGAGCCGGTGGTGGCGACGGTGACCTCGACGGTGGCGGTCCTGCCCTGCGCGACCGGGTAGACGGCGGCGTCGGTGGTGACGTTCGCACGCAGCGACTGGTCGGCCCTGCCGTACAACTCGACGCCGTCCATGGCGAATTGACCGGGAGCGCCGACGGGGAGGGTGACGGCGTACCCCCACATCTCCGTCAGTCCCAGGACGTGGTCGATGCCGCCGACGGGCTGGTAGTCGGTGCGGTACGCGAAGTCGGTGAAGGGGATCTCGACCTGTTTCCAGCCCGTCCAATCGTCGGTGAAGGAGGTCGTCCACAGCTCGGAGGCCTCGCCGTTGGCGCCGCCGTCCTTGAGTTCGAAGGCGACCTTCTTGCCGTTGTTCTGGCCTTCCCACCAGAAGCGGATGCCCTTGTGGGCGGACCAGTCGTGGGCGGGCCCGGCGGCGGCGTAGTCGTGGGTGAAGCCGCCGTAGCCGCTGATGTCGTAGGTGCCGGCGAGGACCTTCGCGCCCTCGGGGGCGTCATCTCTCGTGGCGAGTGCGAGAGTTGGCGGGTCGTCGTTGTCGCTGCCCCAGGTGAAGATGCCCTCGGCGGGCTGGGAGGCGAAGGGGACCTCGCCCTCGAAGCGGTCGACGGGGACGGGGACCGGCGGCGCATCGTCGGCAGCCTGCGCCTGGGCGGACACCAGCGGCAGCAGTGCCGCCAGGAGTGTGGCCGAGGCGAGCAGGGCGGTTCTTCGTACGGAACGCATGGAGCTTCCCCCTTGGCTCTCGTAATCCACTCGTGACTTACCTCACGCCGTGAGTTAACTGGCGGCCCACAGGACCGTCAAGACGGCCCGCCGCCCCGGAACTCACACCAGACGACTTTGCCCGGATCCCGTTCACGGACGCCCCAGTCGTCGGCCAGCGCGGCGACGAGGAGGAGGCCGCGACCTCGTTCAGCACCCACGGACGGGTGCGCGGGGTGGATCTCGCCGGGGCCGCTGTCGTGGACCTCGACGCGGAGGACTCCGTCGGTGGCGAGGGTCAGGGCGAGCTGAAAGCAGCGGCTCGGCGGGACGCCGTGCAGGAGGGCGTTGGTGGCGAGTTCGCTCACGCAGAGCAGCACGTCGTCGCTCCGCTGAGTGAGCCCCCAATCGGCGAGGGTGATGCGGGTGAGATCTCTGGCCACGGCTACTGACCTGCGGTCGCGGGGATACAGGGCGGTGCGGGCGTGGAGGAGTTGGGGTTGGCTGTTCACGGGGTGACTGTCACAGGCGGTGACTATGGTGGGGCAGTGAGTGAGGTCGTAGTTCTGATTACTACGAGCCCACTACGAGGGGTCGGGGCGCGGACGGGGGAAGAGGTTGGCCATGTCGAAGAAGGTCGGTTCCTGGCAGGTGGTCGGCGCGCTCGTGGCGCACTATCGGAAGCACGCCCGTCTGACACAGGAACAGTTCGCCGAGGCGGCGAGCGTTCACGTCGACACGGTGGGGTCGATCGAGCAGGGGCGACTGGCCCTCCAGCCGGACCGGGCGGAACAGTTCGACGAACTGCTCTGCACGAAGGGCGCGTTGGCGTTGCTCGTGGAGCGGATGCCGGTGCGGGAGAAGGTGGTGCAGTTCGCGCAGTCGTTGGTGGATCATGAGCAGGAGGCCGTCGGGATCCTGTCGTACCAGAGTCTGGCGGTGCCCGGGCTCCTCCAAACCCGCGACTACTGCCGGGCCGTCTTCGGCTTCCGGTACCCGGCCATCGGCACGGAGACTTCCGAGCAGTGGGTGAACGCCCGCATGGAACGGCAGTTGGTCTTCGAGCGGGAGCGGCCTCCCGTGTGCCACTTCGTCATCGAGGAGAGCGTCCTGCGGCGGGAGGTCGGCGGTTCCGAGGTGATGCGAGAGCAGTTCCGCCAGATTTTGGAGTACACCGAGCCGGTCCACATGAGCTTCCAGATCATGCCGATGGATCGGGCGCCGCACGCCTGTCTCGACGGTCCCATGGTGCTGCTCGAAACTCCCGAACACGAGCGCCTGATCTACCTGGAAGTCCAGCGCGCCAGCTTTCTCGTCGATGATCCAGACGAGGTCAGCGACTATCACCTCCAGTATGGAATGCTGCGGTCACAGGCCCTCTCACCGGACGAGAGCGTGCGCTTCCTGCACGGATTGCTAGGAGACCGATGAGCACCACACGCCAGTGGTTCAAGTCCAGCTACAGCGGCAGCCAGGGCGGCGACTGCATCGAGCTCGCCACCGAGCCGTCCGCCGTCCACGTCCGCGACTCCAAGAACACCGGGCCCAACTTCACCGTGACGCCGGGCACTTGGGCCGCGTTCCTGGGGTTCGCGACAAGTCCGCCCGACGCAGTTGTAGGACCGCAATAGGACCGGTGCACAACGGTGGTCGCCACGCGCCCCGGACCGATGGTGTGCTCGGTGCACCGGGGTGAGGGGGACGGCGATGAGACGGTGTGTCATCGCGATGGTCGGAGTGGCCGTCGGGACAGGGCTGTTGAGTGGCTGTGAGGCGATCGATGCGCCGCTGGCCGCCGTGCAGATGAGGGCGGACGGGGCGCCGTACGCGTTGATCCGGCCCTGCGGGGACGACCGCGTGCAGGGGCTGTCGCTCACGGGCACCAAGGCCAAGGACGGTTCGGGGCCGAACCTCTCCGGCTGGCGGGTGCCCGACACGGTGCAACCCGGCGACGCGGACTTCCCGCTCTTCTCACCCCTGGCTGGCTGGCACGCGCGTCCGGCCGGGACCCGGACGCCCGTGGCCGACTACACGTACCAACTCGGCTTCATGAAGGGCGAGTACAACTACGAGTACAGCGTCACCCTGACATTCCGTGCGGCCGACCTGGCCAAGCTGAAACCCGGGCAGGTCTGGGCCGACGACCGCGCGATGAGCCTCGGCGAGTTCGAGGAGCTCGCCGAGGACTCGTGCTGAGCCGGGGAGTTACTCGGCGGGCTCGACGCCGGCGCGCAGGAGGCCGTAGGTGTACGCGTCCTCCAGGGCCTGCCAGGACGCGGCGATGACGTTCTCCGCGACGCCCACCGTCGACCACTCCCCTGTGCCGTCCGATGTGGAGATCAGGACGCGGGTCGTGGACTGCGTGCCGTGCACGCCTTCCAGGATGCGGACCTTGTAGTCGACGAGGTCGAGCTTGGCGAGCTGGGGGTAGATCTTCTCGAGGGCCACGCGCAGGGTCCGGTCCAGGGCGTTGACCGGGCCGTTGCCCTCCGCCGTGGCGACGATGCGCTCGCCCTTGGCGAAGAGCTTGACCGTGGCCTCGTTGGCGTGGGTGCCGTCGGGTCGGTCCTCGACGATCGCGCGCCAGGACTCGACCGAGAAGTACGTGAGGGGCCTGCCCTCGACCTCGCCCCGCAGCAGCAGTTCGAACGAGGCGTCCGCGGCCTCGTAGGTGTACCCCCGGAGCTCGCGTTCCTTCACGCGCTCCACGACCCGGCCGACCAACTCGCGGTCGCCGCCCAGGTCGATGCCGAGTTCCTTGCCCTTGAGCTCGATCGACGCGCGGCCCGCCATGTCGGAGACCAGCATCCGCATGGTGTTGCCGACCTGCTCGGGGTCGATGTGCTGGTAGAGGTCCGGGTCGACCTTGATCGCGGAGGCGTGCAGGCCCGCCTTGTGGGCGAAGGCGGAGACGCCGACGTAGGGCTGGTGGGTGGAGGGGGTGAGGTTGACGACCTCGGCGATGGCGTGGGAGATGCGGGTCATCTCGCGCAGCTTGCCGTCGGGGAGGACCTTCTTGCCGTACTTGAGTTCCAGGGCGGCGACCACCGGGAAGAGGTTGGCGTTGCCGACCCGCTCGCCGTAGCCGTTCGCCGTGCACTGCACGTGGGTCGCGCCCGCGTCGACGGCGGCCAGGGTGTTGGCGACCGCGCAGCCCGTGTCGTCCTGGGTGTGGATGCCGAGCCGGGCGCCGGTGTCGGCGAGGACGGTGGAGACCACGGCCTGGATCTGCGCCGGGAGCATGCCGCCGTTGGTGTCGCAGAGGATGACGACGGAGGCGCCGGCCTCGGACGCGGTCCGTACGACGGCCTTCGCGTACTCGGGGTTGGCGCGGTAGCCGTCGAAGAAGTGCTCGCAGTCGACGAAGACGCGGCGGCCCTGCGAGGCCAGGAAGGACACCGAGTCGCGGACCATCTCCAGGTTCTCGTCCAGGGTCGTCCTGAGCGCCAGCTCCACATGGCGGTCGTGCGACTTGGCGACCAGGGTGATCACCTCGGCGCCCGAGTCCAGGAGGGCCTTGACCTGCGGGTCCTCGGACGCCTTGCCGCCCGCGCGACGGGTCGCGCCGAAGGCCACGAGCTGGGCGTGCTTGAAGTCGATCTCCTGGCGGGCGCGGGCGAAGAACTCGGTGTCCCGCGGGTTGGCGCCGGGCCAGCCGCCCTCGATGAAGCCCACGCCGAAGTCGTCCAGGTGCCGTGCGATGGCCAGCTTGTCCGCGACGGTGAGGTTGATGCCCTCACGCTGAGCGCCGTCGCGCAGGGTGGTGTCGAAGACGTGGAACTGATCGTCGAGCTCGCTGGGTGCGGTCATGGTCTCAAGGCTCCTGGGTATTGGATCTCGGTCGTACCGGAATGACCGGCTCCACCGCCTCCACATACTCCCTCGCGCTCTCGCTTCTGGCTGTGGGTGGGCCAGAAAAGCGAAAAACCCCTCGCGGGTGCGAGAGGTCTGCGCGCGGGTCGAAGACGACGGTGTCCGCCCGTACCTGGTCGTACGTGGCGGTCACTGCGGACCGGCGCGCCTGCTGCCAATAATCGTGGCGAACGAGAGCACGGGGGAAGTCTGGCACAGACCGCCCCCGTGCTCACCCTCCGTCTCAGGATGCGAGCACTGTGCTGGTCATCGCAGTCACCGCAGTCGGTGCAGGAAGCCGTCGCCGATGCCGTTGGTGTCGCCGGGGACGAGGTCGGGCGAGGTCGAGAAGAAGGACAGCAGACGTCCGTCGCGGGCGAACGCGCCGGGTGCCGAATACCCCTCGGTCAGCGGTTCACCTCCGAGGGTGCGGGTGACGAGCTGGTTCCGGCCGGTCCTGAGATCGCGCACCCACACGTTGTCGTACGTCGTCTCGTCCTCCTTCACGGTCTCGGTCTGGTAGGCCAGCCGACGGCCGTCGGGGCTGAGGACACCGGCGCCCAGTCCGCCCTCGCCCTCGTGGGTGACCCACCGGGTCTTCCCCGTGCGGCTGTCGTACAGGTACAGCTCCCAGGTGTACTGCGGCGGCCCGGGGACCACGGACTCGTCGAAGGAGGAGTACGACACGAAGCGGCCGTCGGCGGAGAGGGACGCGCCGCCCGGGGAGCCGTTGGTGGGTGTGCCGTCGGACGCGGCGTTCACCAGTTGCTGCTCGCCGGTGCGCAGATCGGCGAGCCACAGCTCGTGGCGCCCGCCTCGCGGATGACGCTGGACATACGCGAGACGGCTGCCGTCGGCGCTCAGTTCGAGGCCGGAGACATACCAGTCCGCCGGGATGTGGTCGCTGATCCTCTTGGCCGTGCCGGTGCGCCGGTCCAGGACGTACGCGAGGTTCTGGTTCTTCGCGTCCCCCTCCATGCGCTGCGAGGAGCCGTCGAAGGCGATGTACCGGCCGTCGGCGGACATGTCGAGGTTGTCGAACACCCCGGCGGTGCCGCCGTCCGCGCCGACGCTGACCCGTTCCGTACTCCCGGTGTGGCGGTCGTACACGTACACGTCGCGGGGATGCGCGGGCGGCTCGGCCCAGTCGACGAGGTTGGTGGCCGAGGAGGTGAAGGCGACGTACCGGCCGTCGGCGCTGATCTCCGCGTAGGAGCTGGAGCCGTCGGCCTGCGTTCCGTCCGCGGCCACGTTGATCCGCTCGACGGTGCCCTTCCTCAGGTCCCGGACGAACACGTCCGACTGCCCGTTGGTGTCATCGGGGACCACCCCGGAGTCGTCCGAGACGAAGACCGCGTAACGTCCGTCGGCGCTGAGCCCCGAGATGCTGGTCCCCCGCTGGAGCTGCGCCCCGGTCGACGACAGAGTGATCCGCTCGGTCGCGGGCGGCGGCGCGGCGTTGGCGTTGGCGTTGGCGTTGGCGTTGGCGTTGGCGTTGGCGGACAGGGTGATCAGGCCCGTGGTGAGGGCCAGGGCGAGCGCGAAGGCCCGCTTGTTCCTGTGCATGGTCGTTCCCCCGTGGTAGGTACTGCTTGTCATTGCACTGTCCGCAGGAACACGTCCGCCACCCCGTTGGTGTCCCCCTCCACCAGATCGGGTGACGCCGACTCGAACGAGACGACCGTGCCGTCGGCGTTGACGGAAGGGTGCCCGGCCGGGAGGTCGTTTCGGCCACCCCGGCGGTCCACGCTGACCAACTGGCTTTTCCCGGTGGCGAGTTCGAGCAGATACACGGAACGGCCCGAGGTGTAGGCGAGAGCCGTGCCGGTTCCGGCGAGCGAGGGCTGGGTGCCCCTGACCCGGTGCGTGGCGCCGGTGTCGAGGTCGCGGACCACGGCGTAACTCCCCTGCTGGTAGGCGACCTTGCGGCCGTCCGCGCTGAGTGAGGGCGCCTTCGCGTGCTCGCCGACCTTCTCCAGGGCTCCGGTGTCCAGGTCGCGGACGTAGACGTCGCCGCCCTGCTCGAAGGCGATGTACCGGGCGTCGTAGTTGACCGACGGGTTGCCCGCCGCCCCGCCCGTGGGAGCACTGACCAGGTCGGTGCCGCCGCCGTTGAACCTGAAGCGATAGATCTGGGGTTGCGGATCCGGGTCGGCGGCGGTGGCGGGCAGGGTCGCCACGTAGGTGAGCCACTGGCAGGTGGGGTCCACCACGGGCTGTCCCATGCGGGTGAAGCGGACGCCCTGGTAGGAGCCGAGACTGGTGAGCTTGCCGACCGAGCGGTTGCGGACGTGGATGCCCGGGCCGCCGTCGGATGCGAGTGGGGCCGCGTAGCCGACCATGCGTCCGCTGTAGCAGGGCGATCCCTCGGACGACGGCTTCTGCGTACTGTCGTTGACCTCGGAGATGCCGCCCGACGCGTTGACGAACACGTCACCGTCCGAGGTGAAGGAGACGACCTTGTCCTGCCCCATCACCGGGTCGTACGACGCCGCGGACCGCTGCTGCCCGTCCCGCGTCACGCTGATCCGCTCGGTGACGGACGGCATCGGGGCCGGGTTCCTGCGCAGTTCCCCGGAGAAGACGAACACGTCCGTCTCCGCGTTGGTGTCGCCCGGCACCAGGTGGGACTCGCGCGCGCCGAAGGCCACCGTGCGCCCCTTGTCGGCCAGGCCGGCGTCCATCACCGTGGCGGACCACGGAAGGGCGGCGCCTCGCAGCCCGGTCCGCAGATCGCGCACCCGTTGGCCGTCCTCGCCCGAGACGACGGCGTACCGGCCGTCCGCCGTGGCGGCGGAGGCGGTTCCGTCGGCCACGCGCCGCGATGTGCCCGTGCGCAGGTCGTGGACGTACACCCCGCTGTCGGCGTTGAGGAGGACGCGGCGGCCGTCCGCGGTGATGCGGATCAGGCTGGCGACACCGAGGTCCGCGTCGACCTGGGTCCGCCTGCCCGTGGTCCGGTCCTTGACGTAGACGTCGAGGGGATCGACCTCGCTGTCACTGCGGATGCCGTAGGCGACCCGTTTCCCGTCGCCGCTCACCGAGGCGCCTGCCTTCTGGCCCTCCTCGGCCGGTGAGACCAGTTCGTCGGTTCCGGTGGCCGTGTCCCGGACGTACAGCAGCCGGGTGTTCTGCGGTGCGTTGCGGTTGCCGATGGTGTACGCGACATGTGTGCCGTCCGGGCTCATCGACTCGGTGTGGCCCAACTCGTTGAAGCCGGGCGGGTCCTGCGGCCACAGCTTCTCCGCACGGCCGGTGGCACGGTCGTACAGGTAGGGGGCCATGAACCGGCTGCCCGCGGAGACGGCGATACGGCTGCCGTCGGCGCTCGGCGTCGGCGAGCTGTACAGGTAGCCGCCGCCGAGGTCGATCCTGGTGACCCCGCCGTCGGCCACGTCCTTCACCAGCAGACACGGCGTGTAGTGCTCGCAGCCGAAGCTCGGCGCGGTGGACACGAACGCGACGTGGCGGCCGTCGGCGCTGATGCCCGCGTAGTCCGACGCACCGTCGGCCTGGCTGCCGTCGGCGGCGGTGCTCACGCGCTGGGTGCGGGACTCCTTGGGTCCGGCGGCCTGCGCCTGAGCGGTGGTACCGGCCAGGGCGAGGACAACTGCCGTTCCCAGCAGGGCCCTTGAGACGCGGGACATCAGCGGGACCTCCGCTGGAAGACGTCGTTCGCCACGGCCCCGCCGGAGCCGCCGTCGGCGGTGGCGCTGACGCGGTGGGCGTGGACGAGTGGTGCGGCCGTTGCACTGGTTCCGGTGAACGCTACGAGCAGGACTCTGCCTGACAGACATGCTGCGGCTCTGGACATGTTCCCCCCTGTGGTCCCCGTTGACGCACTGCCCCCGGCCCCGCGCCGAGGGCTCCCAACGAGGCAAACGCACCACCGACCACAGGGTCAATCGGTCCTATTGCGTACAACCCGGGCGACAGATCACGCGTCCGCGAGGAGACACCCGGTCGGCAACTCCCTTACGTGGCCGAGAATCATCCCCCCGCGCACACGTCACCCCGGCTCCAGCCCCGGCAGGAACTCGCTGGCGCCGAACGCCGGTTTCAGGTCGGTGAACCAGGTCGCGCCCTCGTCGTAGGCCGCGAAGAACGGGCGGTCGACCAGGGACGGGTCGCGGGCCTGGATCAGGTGCAGGACGAAGACCTTCTCGCCGGCGATCTCGGCGACGCCGTCCACGCACACCTTGCCCGGCATCGCCGACATGACCGGACCGCGGACCGTGCGGGCGAGGCCGGAGACGCGGGAGTAGGCGTCGCGGAAGATCTCGTGGCCGCGGGCCAGCGGGACGCCGAAGTAGCCCTGGGGGCCGGTGTCCCGCTCGACGAACTGGTAGTACGGCACCGCCCCCAGCGTGGTCGTCTCCTCCCACAGCTCGGCCCAGGCCTCGGCGCTGTCGTTGATACCGGCCACCAGCGGCCCCTGGCAGCGGATCACGGCACCGGTGTCGCGGACCCGGCGCATGGCCTGCCGTACGACGGCGGGGCGCAGTTCCCGCGGATGCGTGAAGTGGGCCATCAGGGCGAGATGACGGCCGCTCGCCACGACCTTCTCGAAGAGCCGCAGGAGGTCGTCGGCGTCGCGGTCGCGGGTGAAGCGGTACGGCCAGAACGCGAGGGACTTGGTGCCGATCCGGATCGAGCGGACCGTGTCGATCTCCAGCAGCGGCTCGACGTACCGGCGCAGCACCTCGGTGCTCATCACCAGCGGGTCGCCGCCGGTGATGAGGGCGCTGGCGACCTCGGGATGGGCGCGCAGATACGACGACGTGGTCCCGATGTCGTCGGTGGCGATGCGCAGTTCGGCCTCACCGACGAACTGGGGCCAGCGGAAGCAGTACGTGCAGTAGGCGTGGCAGGTCTGGCCCTGACGCGGGAAGACCAGCACCGTCTCGGGGTACTTGTGCTGGAGCCCGGTCAGCCGCTCCCCCTCGTGCACGGGGACGTTCGCGTCGAGCTGGCCCGAGGGGTGCGGGTTGAGCTTCATCCGGATCTCGTGGGCCGCGCGGAGTACCTCGGACCTGGGTGCCTCCCCGGCCAGCAGGTCCTTCATGCGGCGCAGTTCGGGGGCGGGCAGCATCCCCTTCTGGGGGAAGGTCAGCCGGAAGATCGGGTCGTCGGGTGCCGCCGTCCAGTCGATGAGCTCGTCGAGCACATAGGTGTTCGTACGGAACGGCAGGACCGCCGACACCGCACGCAGGGCGAGCCGTTGATCGGCTGTCAGGGAGACTCGCTGGAGCAGTCCGTCCAGGTCACGGGGTGTGAAGGCGCGGAAGCGGGGGCTCTCCGGAGAGGGAGCGAGATGGTGCGTTGAACTCATGGAGCCAGGGCCCTCTATTCCGTGATCAGGACCGGCGGCCGCAACTCGACGAAGGCGGTCGCCGACGCATCGTACTTCTCCGCGAAGTGCTGGATGAGCCGCGTGTGCAGCTCGCTCTCGTCGTCGACGACGAACACCTGGTGCCCCTGGGTGATCGTCAGGGCCTCGCTGTACGCGGAGAGTTCGTCGAGGCGGTGGCGGGCCAGGTAGGTGACGAGGTCGGGGGCGGAGACGTACAGACAGTCGTCGAGCGAGACGAACCGGCAGGTGAACTGCCGCCGCGCGGCGGCCGAGTCGACGAGGGTGACCGGCAGATGGGTGAACCGTTCCATCGGTCTGCTCTGCTGCCACAGTTCGTCGAACCGCTGCTCGACGAAGGTGCCGAGCGGCGAGCGCACCGCGACCTCCAGCTGGACGCCCTCCCCGGACAGCCGGCCCACGGTGAGGAAGGAGACCAGGCACCGCTCGTCCCAGCGGTAGAGCGTCACCCCGGGCGTGGTGGAGCACAGCCGTACTTCGAGGAACTGGCGGGAGCTGTCGTCGAGACGCTGGGCGAACCGGTGGAGGGTGCGCAGGTTGCGCAGGATGTCCCGGCGGATGTCGGCACTGTGCTCGCCGAGCTCCCGGCCGCGCAGCATCACGGCGAGGGAGTCCGGGTCGAGGAGCAGGATCTGCACCCGGGCCCCGTGACCGGTGGCCGCCTTGATCCCGCGGAAGAGGCGCTCGGAGAACTGCGGGCCGAAGAGGTTGGAGAAGGTGTCGAGGACCTTGACGTTGGAGGTGGCGCCGTAGACCTGGGCGCTGAACCACTCGTAGTCCAGCCGGGTGTGCTCGCGGACCCGGCCCTCCTGGGCGCGCGAGATCAGCGGGCCGATCACGAACACGGTGATGACGACGCCGACGATGTCGGTGCCCAGGTTGAGGGTGAGGTTCTCGCCGTAGTTGTCCATGCGCGAGGCGAACCACAGCAGCAGGCCCGCGCAGGCCGCCAGCAGCACCAGGACGGTGAGGCTCTGCGGTCGGCGCGGGGTGCGTAACGTGCGGGCCAGCCAGCGCAGCCGGGGTATCGGCGAGCGTCCGTTCACCCCTGTTCCCCCTGATGTGTGTGCGCGGGGAACGCACGCTCCCCCGCGGAATCAGTGGATACCCGCGCGGGGGAGGCGATACGCGTCGAACGGACGGTCGGTGCGAGGTACGACGTGCGACGTGCGGGCGAGGGGGCAGCCGGCGGCCGGAAAGCGTCGGCCGGACAGCAGCCGGTTCAGCCCAGCTTGTGCATCCAGCCGTGCTTGTCCTCGGCGGTGCCGCGCTGGATGTCCAGGAGGGCCTGACGGAGCTTCAGCGTGACCTCGCCGGGCTCACCCCCGGACTGCCGCCACTCGGCGCCCGCGCGCTTGACCGTGCCGACCGGGGTGATCACGGCCGCCGTACCGCAGGCGAAGACCTCGGTGAGGGTGCCGTTCTCGGAGTCGCGCTGCCACTGCTCGACGGAGACACGGCTCTCCTCGGACCCGTAACCGAGGTCGCGGGCGACGGCGAGCAGGGAGTCGCGGGTGACGCCCTCCAGGATCGAGCCGGTGAGGGTGGGCGTGACGATCCGGTCGCCGTACACGAAGTACAGGTTCATGCCGCCGAGTTCCTCGACCCAGGTGTGCTCGACCGCGTCGAGGTAGCAGACCTGGTCGCAGCCCTTGGCGGCGGCCTCGGCCTGGGCGAGGAGGGACGCGGCGTAGTTGCCGCCGGTCTTCGCGTCGCCCATGCCGCCGGGGACGGCGCGGACGCGGTCCTCGGAGAGCCAGATGGAGACCGGCTTGACGCCCCCGGGGAAGTAGGCGCCGGCCGGGGAGGCGATGACCATGAAGAGGTACTCGTTGGCCGGCTTGACGCCGAGGCCGACCTCGGTGGCGATCATGAAGGGGCGCAGGTACAGGGACTCCTCGCCACCGTGCGCCGGGACCCAGTCCTGGTCCTGCTGCACCAGGACGTCGCAGGCCTCGATGAACGTCTCGACGGGCAGCTCGGGCATGCCGAGCCGGTGCGCGGACCGCTGGAAGCGCTCGGCGTTCTTCTCGGGCCGGAAGGTGGCGACGGTGCCGTCGGGCTGGCGGTACGCCTTGAGGCCCTCGAAGATCTCCTGCGCGTAGTGCAGGACCATGGTGGCGGGGTCGAGGGAGATCGGCGCGTACGGGACGAGCTGGCCGTCGTGCCAGCCGCGGCCCTCGGTCCACTTGATGACCACCATGTGGTCGGTGAAGTGGCGGCCGAACCCGGGGTTGGCCAGGATCGCCTCGCGTTCCGCGTCGGAAAGTGGCGAGGCCGAGGGCTTGAGCTCGATCGTGGGCGTCGTCATGAGTGGTTGTCCTTCACCGGTTGTGTAGTGACGGGCCGCGCTCACGCCCTTTTACTGTCAGTGACCAGTGTTAGGACGTCCGAGCATTCCCTCATTCCGCGGCTCCGCGTTCGATTATCGCAAGCGGGGGCCGAGGAAGAAAACGGCGTGAAATGCGACCCAGGGGATGATGGTGACACCCGGCGGGGGACATGCGAAAGCCGCCGGGTGCGAGTGACCCGGCGGCTTCGAATGCTTTTCGAATGGCCTGCCCGGTCAGCCGGCTACTCGTACGGCCAGCGCGTCGCCGATCTCCGACGTGCTGCGGGCGGGCTTGCCGGTGCGCTCGGCGAGGTCGACGGAGACCGCCTCGTCGATGCGGGCGGCCTCGGCGTCGTAGCCGAGGTGGCGCAGGAGCAGGGCGACGGACAGCACCGTGGCGGTGGGGTCGGCCTTGCCCTGGCCGGCGATGTCCGGGGCCGAGCCGTGGACGGGCTCGAACATGGACGGGAACTCGCCGGCGGGGTTGATGTTGCCGCTCGCGGCGACACCGATGCCGCCGGAGACGGCCGCGGCGAGGTCGGTGATGATGTCGCCGAAGAGGTTGTCGGTGACGATCACGTCGAAGCGGGCCGGGTCGGTGACCAGGTAGATGGTCGCCGCGTCCACGTGGATGTAGTCGGTGGTGACCTCGGGGAAGTCCGCGGCCACCTTGTTGAAGGTGTTCGTCCACAGGTGTCCGGCGAAGGTCAGCACGTTGTTCTTGTGGACCAGCGTGAGCTTCTTGCGCGGACGGGCCTGGGCACGGGCGAAGGCGTCGCGGACCACGCGCTCGACACCGAAGGCCGTGTTCACGGAGACCTCGGTGGCGACCTCGTGCTCGGTGCCCTTGCGGATGGTGCCGCCGTTGCCGGTGTACGGGCCCTCGGTGCCCTCGCGGACGACCACGAAGTCGATGGCCGGCTCGCCCTTGAGGGGCGTCTCGACACCGGGGAGGAGCTTCGACGGACGCAGGTTGACGTGGTGGTCGAAGGCGAACCGGAGCTTGAGCAGGAAGCCGCGCTCCAGGACACCGGACGGGACCGACGGGTCGCCGATGGCGCCGAGCAGGATCGCGTCGTGCTGCTTCAGCGCGTCGAGGTCCGCTTCGGTGAGGGTCTCACCGGTGGCGTGGTAGCGCTGGGCCCCGAAGTCGTAGTCCTTGGTCTCCAGCTTCACATCCTGCGGAAGGACGGCGGAGAGCACCTTCAGGCCTTCGGCCACGACCTCCTGGCCGATGCCGTCACCGGGAATCACTGCGAGATTGATGCTGCGAGACATGCGGGAACCCTACTCCTCGTCCCATGGGATGACACAGCCTGTCCGCGATACGGACACGGGGTGAGCACGGCCGGGCGGGGTCGGGCGTCAGCCCTTCTCCTGTCGTTCACCCGTAGGTGTGGCGGACGTTGGGATCCGCTGGGAAGTTCACCAGCATGGACCTCCCCGACTTCGGTATTCCGCCCCAGCTCGCGCGCCGGATGAGCATGGCCGAGCAGCACGAGTACCTGCGGACGAAGCTGTCCCGGCGCCGCACGCTGGTGACCGCGGGCGCGGTGGCCGGCGGCCTGCTGACCGGCTGCGCGGGCAACCGTCCTTCGAATCCGGCCGCCTCCTCCCGCACGGCCACGGCCACGGTGCACGGTTCCGCCGTCTCCCCCTTCGGCCGCCACCTCGCCTTCGGCGCCGACCCGAAGACGCAGATGCGGATCTCCTGGCAGGTCCCGCTCGCGGTGAGGAAGCCGTACGTCCGCGTCGGCCCGGCCCCCGACGACCTGAGCCGGAAGATCGAGGCCGAACTCCGCGACCTGCACACCCCCGGCCAGACCGGGGTGCGCCTCGCGCTCGACCAGTACTACCTGCACGCGGCCCTGGACGGACTGCGCCCCGGCACGACGTACTACTACGGCGTCGGCCACGACGGCTTCGACCCGGCGGACCCGAGCCACCGCTCGACCATCACCAGTTTCCGTACGGCCCCGGCGAGCCCGGAGAAGTTCGTGTTCACCGCCTTCGGCGACCAGGGCGTCGGCACCGCCGCGGCGGCCAACGACAACCTGCTGCTGCGCCAGAAGCCCGCCTTCCACCTCCACGCCGGCGACATCTGCTACGCCGACGGCAACGGCCAGGGGCTGAAGTCCGACGGCTACGACCCGGGCTTCTGGGACCTGTTCCTCAAGCAGAACGAGGAGGTCGCGCGAAGCGTGCCGTGGATGGTGACGACCGGCAACCACGACATGGAGGCCTGGTACTCCCCCGACGGCTACGGCGGCCAGCTCGCCCGCTGGTCCCTCCCCGAGAGCGGCTTCGATCCGCGCTCGGCGCCGGGCGTGTACTCCTTCACGTACGGCAACGTCGGCGTCGTGGCACTGGACGCGAACGACGTGTCGTACGAGATCCAGGCCAACTTCGGCTACACGGGCGGAAAGCAGACGAAGTGGCTGGAGCGGAAGCTGGGCGAGCTGCGGACGGCCAAGGGGATCGACTTCGTCGTCGTCTACTTCCACCACTGCGCGTACTCGACGTCCGCGCACGCCTCCGACGGCGGGGTGCGCGCCGAGTGGCTGCCGCTGTTCGAGAAGCACCAGGTCGATCTGGTGATCAACGGGCACAACCACGTGTATGAGCGGACGGACGCGATCCGCGGCGGCGAGGTCGGCCGGGCGGTGCCGGTCGGCGGCGCGACGGATCCCACCCGGGACGGGATCGTGTACGTCACGGCCGGCGGGGGCGGCCGTGATCTGTACGGCTTCCCCGCGGGGGTGAAGGAGAGCTACGAGGGGCGTGTGCACGACCACGAGTCGGTCGAGACCTTCCAGTGGGCGAAGTCGAAGCAGCCCCGGAAGGAGACGGTGGAGTGGTCGCGGGTGCGCTACCGCGGGTTCTCACTGCTCTCCGTGGAGGTGGAGAGCGGGCCCCGGCCGCGACTGACGGTGTCGGCGCTCGCGCAGGACGGGAAGCGCGTCGACCGTTTCGAGGTGCGGCGCGGGGCCTGACAGGCTGTGCGGGGGCTGCGTCAGTGCCCGGTCGAGCCGCCGTTGTCACGGCGGTCGAGGGCGCGCTGCAGGGCAGCGGCGGCGTTCTTGCGGTCGGACTCGCTCGTACGGGAGATGTGACGGACTCGACGGCGGGCGGTCGTCTCGGCCATGAGAAATCGACTCCTTCGAATACCAGGGAAGGTGATTACGAGACGCCGGAGGGGCGGGGAGCGATGGGCCGCAGGGGTTGCCTGCACGGGCCCGGCTCACGACCGCCATTCGCTTGATCGAGCGAGACGTTCGGCTTCTACAAAGCTAAGGGAGGACCGTCGGTCTGTCTGCACAATTACTCGGACTTCCTACTATCTGAGACGGCGTAGTGGATCACACCGCCCTGACCTGCGGTTTCACCGAAGCTCTGAGTTCCCGGACCAGCGCGCGAACGGTCGCGGTGGCGGCGAGCTCGGGTGTGGTGACGTACCCGACCCGGCGGGTGGGGCGCTCGGGTCCGAGATCGGTGATCTCCGTACCGACCGGGACCGCGGTGAGCGAGAGCGCGGGCATGATCGCCATGCCGAGCCCGCTGCCCACCATCGACAGCACGGCCCCGTCGTCCTCGGCGCGGACGGTCGCGGCGGGGATCCAGTCCTGCGCGGCCCACCAACGCCGGGTGTGGGAGGAGCAGTTCTCCCTCCAGTCGACCAGCGGCAGCGACCGCGGATCGGGGTGCCCGGCCGGGTGCACGAGGGAGTACGGCTCCTCCAGGAGCTCGTCCCCGACGAGTTCCTGCGGGACCGGCGCACCGGTGCCGAGCGTGGCGATCCCGAGGTCGGCCCGCCCCTCGGCCACCTCTCCGGCCGTTCCGGGACCGATCTCCCGTACGACGGTGACGGTCGCCTCGATGCCGGGGTGACGTGCGGACAGCCGCGCCAGGACCGGCGGCAGCAGGTACAGGGCGGCACTGCGGAAGGCGGCGACCCGGAGGGGACCGGTGATCTCGGCCCTGGGAGTGTCCCGGGTCTCCCTCACCAACGCCTCCAGCATCCGCAGGACCCGGCGGGCATGGGCCACCGCGCGTGCCCCGGCAGGGGTGGGCCGGGCTCCGTACCGTCCCCGCTCGAACAGCACGACCCCCAGCTTGCCCTCGATGCCGCGCACAGCGTGCGAGACGGCCGACTGGGTCATGCCGAGCCCGGGCGCCGCCGCCGAGAAACCGCCCTGCTCGGCGACCGCCACCAGGATTCGCAGCTCCTGCGGCGCAAGATCGACGACCGTGCTCACCATGTCCCCCACCTGCTTCTATGAGGGCAGCTCATGGATCCGCCCGTTCCATGAACCGAACCCTCTGCCCCCTCCTGCGCATTCCTCCTACCGTCCTGGTCATGACCGCGCTCACCGTGCACCAGACCGCCCGACCGACCGGCTTCCCGACCCCGGGACACTTCCGCTTCGTGGAGTCCCCCGTCCCGTCCCCCGCCCCCGGGACGGCACTCGTCGAGAACCTCTACTGGTCGGTCGACCCCTACCACCGCGAAATGATGGACGGCGACTTCGAGTTGAACGCCCCGCTGGAGGGCCGCGCCCTCGGCAGGATCGTCACCTCCCGCGAACCAACCCTGCCTGAGGGCGAGTTGGTGTTCCACCGCAAGGGCTGGCGGACGCACTCGGTGGTGGCCCCGGCCGAGGTGAGACGCCTGCCGTCATACGAAGGCGTACCGCTCTCCGCGTACTTGAGCGTGCTCGGCGGCACCGGGCTGACGGCGTACGTCGGTCTCACCCGGATCGCCCGACTCCGCGAGGGCGAGGACCTGTTCGTGTCCGCGGCGGCCGGCGGGGTCGGCACGGCGACGGGCCGTTTCGCACGGCTGCTGGGCGCGGGAAGGCTGATCGGCAGCGCGGGCTCACCGGAGAAGGTGCGGTATCTGACCGCAAAGGTCGGCTACGACACGGCCTTCGACTACCACGAGGGACCCGTCGCGGACCTCCTCGCGAAGGCCGCCCCCGACGGCTTCGACGTGTTCGTGGACAACGTCGGCGGGGAGCAACTGGGCGCGGCGATCGGGGCGTTGCGGCAACGCGGGCGGGTGGTCCGTATCGGCACGGTCGGCCAGTACAACACCCCGGCCGCGCCACCGGTGGTCTTCAACCACGCGGACGTGGTGGAGAAGAGCCTGCGCATCGAGGGCTTCCTGGTACGCGACTACGTGGACGTCCAGCAGGAGTTGTACGACTTCGCCGTACCGCACCTGCAGAGCGGGGCGCTCGCCCTCGACGAGACGGTGGTGGAGGGGTTCGACCGGATCGTGGAGGCGTTCCTGCTGATGCTGCGAGGCGGGAACACGGGGAAGATCCTGGTGCGGGCGGCCTAGAGGGCGTCGACGACCGCGTTCCTGAAGGCCTGCGGGGACTCCACCCAGGGCAGGTGGCCGGCCCGCGGCAGCACGGTCCGTCGTACCCGCGGCAGTGCCTGCTCCAGCGAGTCCACCGCCGAACGGGGGCGGATGTCCTCGGCACCGTCGATGATCGTGACGGGTACGTCCAGGGACCGGCAGGCGGCATGCAGTTCGGGAGTACCCCAGGTGCTCCTGGTCTCGGCGTTCAGGGCCTTGTTGCACTCGCGGTTGATGTCGAACCAGGGGTCGGCCATCCGCCGGGCGTGCTCCAGGGCGCCCTCGCGGTCCACGAACTCGGCCGACCACTGGTGAACGGCCCGCTGCGGATCCCCGTCCGGCAACTCCCGTTCCGCGCCGAGCCGTACGGCGAGGTTCTCCTTGTACGAGGCGTGCCAGTCGGACACCGGCCCGATGCCCGTGCCGCTGACGTAGACCAGCGTGCTCACCCGCTCCGGGTGGGTGAGGGTGTAGCTCAACGCCAGTTGCGCGCCCCAGGAGTGGCCGAGGAGGGCGATCCGGTCGAGGCGGAAGTGGCGTCGTACGGCGTCCAGATCGGCCACGAAACGCTCGGTCGTCCACGGTCCGGCGCACCGCTGCGAACGCCCGCCGCCACGCTGGTCCCAGCGGATCACCGTGGCCCGTTCCTCCAGCATCGCGGCCACGTCCTGGAACATGTCCCACAGCCCCGGACCGCCGTGGCACAGGACCAACGGCTCGCCCTCTCCGGATCGCGAAGCCCACAGCCGTACGCCGTCCTCGGTGATCACCGTCATGCCCGCATTGTGCGCACGCGGAGAGGGGCCGGACAACAGCCCGGCCCCTCGCGGTGACTGACGAATCGTCAGCCCATGTGCGGGTACGGATAGTCGGTCGGCGGGACCAGGGTCTCCTTGATGGCGCGGGTCAGGGTCCAGCGCTGGAGGTTCTGGGGGGCGCCGGCCTTGTCGTTGGTGCCGGAGGCGCGGCCGCCGCCGAAGGGCTGCTGGCCGACGACGGCGCCGGTGGACTTGTCGTTGATGTAGAAGTTTCCGGCCGCGTAGCGGAGCTTGTCCATCGTGTACGCCGCCGCCGCACGGTCGGCGGAGATCACCGAGCCCGTCAGCGCGTAGTCGGACGCCGACTCCATCTGGGTCAGCATCTCGTCGTACCGCTCGTCCTCGTAGACGTACACGGCCAGGAAGGGACCGAAGTACTCCGTGGTGAAGACCTCGTTCTCCGGGTCCGTGCACTCGACGACGGTCGGGCGGACGAACCAGCCGACCGAGTCGTCGTAGGAGCCGCCCGCGACGATCGTGCAGGTGGGGTCCGCCTGGGCGCGGTCGATGGCGGCCTTGTTCTTGGCGAAGGCGCGCTCGTCGATGACCGCGCCGATGAAGTGGGAGAAGTCGGTGACGTCACCCATGGCGATGCCGTCGACCTCGGCCGCGAACTCCTCGCGGAAACCGCTGTTCCAGATCGACGCCGGGACGTACGCCCGGGAGGTGGCGCTGCACTTCTGGCCCTGGTACTCGAAGGAGCCGCGGGTGAGGGCCGTCTTGAGGATCGCGCGGTCCGCGCTCGGGTGGGCGACGACGAAGTCCTTGCCGCCGGTCTCGCCGACCAGGCGCGGGTAGGTGCGGTACTTCTCGATGTTGGCGCCGACCGTCTTCCACAGGTGCTGGAAGGTCTTCGTCGAGCCGGTGAAGTGGATGCCCGCGAGGTCCCGGTGCTCCAGGGCGACCTTGGAGACCTCGATGCCGTCGCCGGTGACGAGGTTGATGACGCCCTTGGGCAGGCCCGCCTCCTCCAGCAGCCGCATGAGGAGGACCGCGGCGTGGGTCTGGGTCGGGGAAGGCTTCCAGACCACCACGTTGCCCATGAGCGCGGGTGCGGTCGGCAGGTTGCCCGCGATGGCCGTGAAGTTGAACGGCGTGATCGCGTAGACGAAACCCTCGAGCGGGCGGTGGTCGAGACGGTTCCAGACGCCGGGGGCGTTGGCCGGGGGCTGTTCGGCGAGCAGGTCGCGGGCGTACTTGACGTTGAAGCGCCAGAAGTCGACCAGCTCGCAGGGCGTGTCGATCTCGGCCTGCTGGGCGGTCTTGGACTGGCCGAGCATGGTGGAGGCGGCCAGGGTCTCGCGCCAGGGGCCGGCGAGCAGTTCGGCGGCGCGCAGGATGATCGCGGCACGGTCGTCGAAGGCCATCGCGCGCCAGGCGGGGGCGGCGGCGAGGGCGGCGTCGATGGCGTCCTGGGCGTCCTGCTGGGTGGCGTTGCGGTAGGTGCCGAGGACAGCCTTGTGGTTGTGCGGCTGCACGACCTGGAAGGCCTCGCCGCCGCCGAGCCGCTTCTCGCCGCCGATGGTCATCGGCAGGTCGACCGGGTTCTCGGCCAGCTCCTTCAGCTTCGCCTCCAGCCGGGCCCGCTCGGGCGAACCCGGGGCGTAGCCGTGCACCGGCTCGTTGACGGGGGTGGGGACCTGGGTCACAGCGTCCATAAGTTCCGTAACTCCTTGAACTTGAGCGGGTGTTCGGGATCAGCCCTTGCTGACCAAGCTGCGGGCGAAGAAGCGCAGGTTTGCCGGCTTCTCCGCGAGTCGGCGCATGAAGTAGCCGTACCAGTCGGTGCCGTAGGCCGTGTAGACGCGCATGCGGTGGCCCTCGGCGGCCAGGCGCAGGTGTTCGTCGGCGCGGATGCCGTAGAGCATCTGGAACTCGTACTCGTCGGGCTTGCGGCCGGCCTTGCGGGCGAGTTCCTGGGCGATGGAGACGAGGCGCGGGTCGTGGGAGCCGACCATCGGGTACCCCGCGCCCTCCATGAGGATGCGCAGGATCCGGACGTACGCCTTGTCGATCTCGTGTTTCTGCTGGTGGGCGACCTCGGCGGGCTCGTTGTAGGCGCCCTTCACGAGCCGCACCCGGCTGCCCGCCGCGGCGAGCCGACGCGCGTCGTCCTCCGTCCGGAAGAGGTACGCCTGGATGACGCAGCCGGTCCCCGGGAAGTCCTTCCGCAACTCCTCGTGGACGGCGAACATCGAGTCGAGGGTGGTGTGGTCCTCGGCGTCGAGCGTGACGGTCGTACCGATGGCGGCGGCGGCCTCGACGACGGGCCGGACATTGGCGAGGGCCAGCTCGTGGCCACCGGGAAGTGCCTGGCCGAACATCGACAGCTTCACCGACATCTCGGCCCTGGTACCCAGCTCAAGGGTTTCGAGCCGGTCGACGAGCGCGAGGTAGGCGTCCCGCGCGGCTTCCGCCTGCCGGGGCGTGGTGATGTCCTCGCCGACCACGTCCATGGTCAGCTCCAGGCCCCTGGAGGTGAGCTCCTGGACGATCGGCACGATGTCGTCGACCGTCTCGCCCGGGATGAAGCGGTCCACGACCTGCTTGGTCACCGGGGCCGCCGAGATCAGGCGTCGGATCCGGTCGCTGCGCGACGCGGCAAGAATCACGGGACCCAGCACGGGGCACCTCCACAGACCAGCAGACAGAACCACCGTGAAACCTAGGGATCCCTCTGATCGTCGGCCATCGACAGCTGTCACGCATCCGTGCCGCAGATCTCAGACAGATGTATGAAGGGGAGGGATTATGGGAGAGAATGCCCGGGTGACGGCCGATGCTGCATCCTCCCACCACGCGGGCGACTACCAGGAGCTGGTCGACGAGATCTCCGAACTCCTCGGCGTACCGGCGACCCTCGAGAACCGCGACTTCGAGCTGATCGCCTTCGGCGTGTACGACAGTGAGGGCGACCTCGATCCGTCGGCGCTGGACCCCGTCCGCACCCGCTCGATCCTGACCCGGCGTTCCACGGCCGCGGTCCGCACCTGGTTCGAGGGCTTCGGCATCACCCGGGCGAGCGGTCCGGTGCGGATTCCGCCGACTCCGGAGGCGGGGGTGTACCGCGGACGGATCTGTCTGCCCGTACGCCACCGGGGAGTGGTCCTCGGCTACGTCTGGCTCCTGGAGTCCGACCCCGGCCCGACCGAACGGCAGCTGGAGTCGGCGATGCGGGTGACGACCCGTATCGGCGCACTGCTCGCGGACGAGGCGCAGCACGGGGCCGACCTCAGCAGGGAGCTGCGGGCCGTGCTGACCGCCGAGCCGGGCTGGCAGGGCGACATGGCGGTGGCGGCCCTGCGCACGGCACTGGGCTCCCGCGGCGACGGCCCGTACTCCGTGGTGTGCGTCGCCCCGTGGCCCTCGGCCGAGCCGGACGACGCCCCGTCGGCCCGTACGGTGCCGCACGCGACGGCGCTGTGCACGCTGCCCTGGGGCACCGCGGCCCGGTCACTGGCGGTGCTGGTACGACTGCGGGCCACGGACACGCTGACCCCGGCGACCTCGGCGGCGACCCGGTTGCTGGAGCGGGCGCGGGGCGTGGAGGGCGGGGCGGGCAGCGGGGGTGACACCGGGACGACAGGGCACGGCACTTCGGGTGGGGCTCCCGGCGCGGCGGTCTCAGGCGCCGTGATCGCCGGGGTCGCCGCCGCGCGCACGGGGCTCGCCGAACTGGCGCCCGCCTGGCAGGAGGCGTCGGCGTCGGCTCGGGCAGCGCTCGCGGAACCCGGGTTCGGGCCGGTCGCGGAGTGGTCGCGCATCGGCCCCTACCGCCTCCTGACCGCGCTGCCCCCGCAGACGGCCCGCGACCCCGCCGTACGCCTCCTCCTGGCCCCCGCCCACCGCGACCTCGCCCGCACCGCCGAGGTCTACCTCGACTGCGCGGGCCAGGCCGGCCGCACCGCCGCCGCACTGGGCATCCACCGCCAGACCCTCTACTACCGCCTCTCCCGCGTCGAACAGCTCACCGGCCTGGACCTGGACGACGGCGAGGACCGGCTGTTGCTGCACATGGCGCTCAAGGGGGCGCGGCTGTAACGACGTGCGGGTCACGTGCGTGCGGCGGCCTCGATGACCTGTCGCAGACCCTCGGTGAGGGTGTCCGCATCGGGCGCGCTCTTCGGATCGAAGGCCCACTGGCCGATGAGCCCGGTCATCAGTGTCAGATAGAACCGGCCGACGGTGTCGGCGCTCTCGTCCGTCACCTCCTCCTCCGGCACGCCCATCAGCATGGAGACCAGGCCACGCCCGCCCTCACGCTGGGCGCGGGCCAACTGGTCGCGCACCTCGGGCAGTTGGTCACCCATGCCCATGATCTCCAGGCTGAGCCGCCACATCGAGCCGGGCCCGCGCATGGTGTCGACGATGTTGGCCCACACCTCCCGGAAGCGCTCCAGCGAGCCGGGCGCACCGGTGAACCCGTCGCCCGCCTCGAAGGACATGGCCTCCACCAGTGCGATGTACGCCTGCCCCAGCAGTGCGTCCTTCGACCCGTAGTGATAGCCGATCGAAGCGAGATTCGTCCCCGACTCCTTGACGATGTCCCGCGCGGTCGTGCGCAGGAACCCCTTCTCCAGCAGGCAGCGCTTGGCGCCCTCGAGCAGATCCTCGCGATGTCCCATGCGCCCAGCCTACCGAAGGATCCATACAACCGTCCTAGACGAGCGACTTAAACGAGAGTCCCATACAACTGTTCTACACAACCGTTCTACACAGCCGTACTATACAAGCGTTCTAGACAAGCGTGTAAGACGCCTGTACGGTCGCTGCCATGACGAACTCGACGAGCACTTCCGCCGGCGCCCGGGCCGGACGCCGTGAGTGGACCGCCCTCGGCGTCCTGATGCTTCCGCTGCTGCTGGTCTCGATGGACGTCTCCGTCCTCTACTTCGCGATCCCGGCGATCAGCGCGGACCTGGAGCCGAGCGGCACCCAGCAGCTGTGGATCTTCGACATCTACGCCTTCGTCCTGGCCGGCCTGCTGATGACCATGGGTTCGCTGGGCGACCGCATCGGCCGCCGCAGGCTGCTGATGATCGGCGCGGTCGCCTTCAGCGCGGCATCGCTGATGGCGGCGTACGCGCACAGCGCCGAGATGCTCATCGCCGCCCGCGCGGTCCTCGGCATCGGCGGTGCGACCCTGATGCCGTCGACGATGGCGCTGATCCGCACGATGTTCACCGACCCCGGCCAGCGCGCGAAGGCGATCGGCATCTGGTCCGGCATGATGACGGCCGGCATCGCGCTCGGCTCGGTGATGAGCGGCGTCCTGGTCGAGTACTTCTGGTGGGGCTCGGTCTTCCTGGTCAACCTGCCCGCGATGGTGCTGCTGCTGGTCCTCGCCCCGGTCCTGCTGCCCGAGTCGAAGGACCCTGTTCCCGGCCGCTTCGACTGGCCGAGCGTCCCGCTGTCGATGGCCGCCGTACTGCCCGTCGTCTACGGCCTGAAGGAGATCCCGTCCGAGGGCTGGAACATCCGTTACGTCGCCTCGATCAGCGTCGGCCTGCTCTTCGCGGCCCTCTTCGTGCACCGCCAGCGCACCACGGCCTCCCCGATGATCTCCCCGGCCCTGTTCCGCGGCCACGGCTTCGCCCCCGCGGTCGTCCTCAACCTGATCTCCGCGTTCGGGATGATGGGCTCCGCGGTCTTCACCACGCAGTACCTCCAGTCGGTGCTCGGCAAGAGCGCCCTGGAGGCGGCCCTGTGGGCGCTGCTCCCCTCGGTGCCGATCGGCATGGTGGCCCCGGTGACGACCTCGCTGGTCCAGAGGGGCACGAACCGCGCCTACGTCGTGACCGCCGGCTTCGTCATCGCCGCCTGCGGCTACGGCCTCCTCGCCCTCGCCGGTACCGACTCGATGTGGCTGGTCCTGACCGCCTGCGGTGTCCTCGCCTCCGGGATCGTCATGGTCATCTCGCAGATGACGGACCTGGCCCTGGGCGCGGCCCCGGCCGAACGCGCCGGCTCGGCGTCCTCACTGCTGGAGACCGGCACCGAGTTCGGCGGCGCCCTCGGCATGGCGGTACTCGGCTCCATCGGTACGGCGGTCTACCGCCACGACATGCCGGGTTCGGCGCCGGACGCGGCCCGCGAGACGCTGGGCGGGGCACTGGCGGCCGCCGACCGGTTCCCGGGCCTGGCGACGACGGCCCGGGAGGCGTTCACCCACGGGATGCAGGGGGCGGCGATCGCGGGGGCGGTACTGCTCGCGGGGGCCGCGGTACTGGCGGCGACACTGCGAGGAGTCGCGGTGCGCGAGGAAGCGCCGGCGCGGGAGAAAGTCCCCTGCTAGAGCGCACACAAAACGCCGGACGGGCTGACCAACTCAGCCCGTCCGGCGTTTGAGGACGAGGCCCCTTCGGGGCCGAAGCGGGGGCCTGGGGGCGGCAGCCCCCAGAACCTGCCGCAACCTCAGACCAGGTTCACCGCACGCGCGGCCGTCGCGCCGATCTCCTCGGCCACCTCGGCCAGCACGCCGGCGGGAACCGCGTCGTCCACCGTCAGAACCGCGAGCGCCTCGCCACCCGCGGCAGCCCGCGAGACCTGCATACCGGCGATGTTGATCCCGGACTCGCCGAAGATCCGGCCGACCGTGCCGACGACACCGGGACGGTCCTCGTAGTTGAGGACGACCATGTGGTCGGCGAGCGCGAGGTCGACGTCGTACTCGCCGACCGCGACGATCTTCTGGAGGTGCTTGGGACCGGCGAGCGTGCCGGAGACCGACACCTCCTCGCCGCTGCCGAGCGTGCCGCGCACGGTGACGACGTTGCGGTGGTCGGCCGACTCCGAGCTGGTCGTCAGCCGCACCTCGACGCCGCGCTCCTGCGCGAACAGCGGGGCGTTGACGTACGACACGGTCTCGTCGACGACGTCCTCGAAGACACCCTTGAGGGCGCTGAGCTCCAGCACCTTCACGTCGTGCTGGGTGATCTCGCCGTACACCTCGACGTCGAGGCGGACCGCGACCTCACCGGCGAGCGCGGTGAAGATCCGGCCGAGGCGCTCGGCGAGCGGCAGGCCCGGCTTGACGTCCTCGGCGATGACACCGCCCTGGACGTTCACCGCGTCGGGGACGAGCTCACCGGCGAGGGCGAGGCGCACCGAGCGGGCGACGGCGATACCAGCCTTCTCCTGCGCCTCGTCGGTGGAGGCACCGAGGTGCGGGGTGGCGACGACCTGGTCGAACTCGAAGAGCGGGGAGTCCGTGCAGGGCTCCTTCGCGTACACGTCGAGACCGGCACCGGCGACCCGGCCCTCCTTGAGGGCGGAGTACAGCGCCTCCTCGTCGACGATCCCACCGCGCGCGGCGTTGACGATGCGCACGCTCGGCTTGACCTTGCGCAGCGCCTCGTCGCCGATGAGGCCGACGGTCTCGGGGGTCTTCGGCAGGTGGACGGTGATGAAGTCGGAGACCTCGAGCAGCTCGTCCAGGGACAGCACCTTGACACCCATCTGGGCGGCGCGGGCGGGCTGGATGTAGGGGTCGTAGGCGACGACCTTCATCCCGAAGCCGGACATGCGCTGAGCGACCAGCGCACCGATCCGGCCCAGGCCCACGACACCGAGGGTCTTCTCGGCCAGCTCCACACCGGTGTACTTGCTGCGCTTCCACTCGCCGTTCTTCAGCGCGGCGTTGGCCTGCGGAATGTGGCGGGCGGTGGCGACGAGGAGACCGCAGGCGAGCTCGGCCGCGGTCACGATGTTCGAGGTGGGGGCGTTGACGACCATCACGCCGGCCTTGGTGGAGGCGGAGACGTCGACGTTGTCCAGGCCGACGCCGGCTCGTGCGACGACCTTCAGCTTCTTCGCGGCGGCGATCGCCTCGGCGTCCACCTTGGTGGCGGAGCGGATCAGGATCGCGTCGACATCGGCGATGGCCGGGAGCAGTTCGGCTCGGTCCGCTCCGTTGCAGTGCCGGATCTCGAAGTCCGGGCCAAGCGCGTCCACGGTCGCGGGCGACAGCTCTTCAGCGATGAGTACGACAGGTTTCGAGCTCACGTGAGTCCTCACAAGTCCATTGCGGACGGCCGTCCCGACGGCCGCAGGCGGTGGAGGGATGCTTGCCGCGTGGAAGACGCACGACGTTGTGGGCCTGACGCGTATGTAGTACGGCAGTGTAGTGGCGCGGAGAGGGACATCCCGCGCCGCTGTGGAAGGATCACCCGGACGTGCCGATCGACAGAATCCGGCCCCTCCGGCGTTCGAGGAACGGGGTCCGGGGCAGAGCCCCGCGACGGCGCCCCGAGCCGGCGGCACCGTCGCGGAGCATTCCGCTTACGCCTCCTCGTCGACCCAGCTCATCAGCTTGCGGAGCTGCTTGCCGGTGGTCTCCAGCAGGTGCTCGGAGTCGGCCGTCTTGTACTCGTTGTACTTCTTCAGGCCGCCGTGGTACTCGGCCATCCACTCACGGGCGAAGGTGCCGTCCTGGATCTCGGCGAGGACCTTCTTCATCTCGGCCTTGGTGGCGTCCGTGATGATCCGCGGGCCGGTGACGTAGTCGCCCCACTCGGCGGTCTCGGAGATCGACCAGCGCATCTTCTCCAGGCCGCCCTCGTACATGAGGTCGACGATGAGCTTCAGCTCGTGCAGGCACTCGAAGTACGCGATCTCCGGCTGGTAGCCGGCCTCGGTCAGCGTCTCGAAACCGGCCTTGACCAGCGCGGCCGTACCACCGCAGAGAACGGCCTGCTCACCGAACAGGTCGGTCTCGGTCTCCTCGGTGAAGGTCGTCTTGATGACGCCGGCGCGGGTGCCGCCGATGCCCTTGGCGTACGACAGGGCGAGCGCGAAGGCGTTGCCGGTGGCGTCCTGCTCGACGGCCGCGATACACGGAACGCCGCGGCCCTCCTCGTACTGGCGGCGCACCAGGTGACCGGGGCCCTTGGGGGCGACCATGCAGACGTCGACGCCGGCCGGCGGCTTGATGAAGTCGAAGCGGATGTTCAGGCCGTGGCCGAAGAACAGCGCGTCACCGTCGTTGAGGTTGTCCTTGATGGACTCCTCGTAGACCTGGGCCTGCAGCGGGTCCGGCACCAGGATCATGATGACGTCGGCCTCGGCGGCGGCCTCGGCGGGCGTGACCACGCGCAGGCCCTGCTCCTCGGCCTTCGCCTTGGACTTGGAGCCCTCGTGCAGACCGACCCGCACGTCGACACCCGAGTCACGCAGCGACAGCGCGTGGGCGTGGCCCTGGCTGCCGTAGCCGATGACCGCGACCTTGCGGCCCTGGATGATGGACAGGTCGGCGTCGGCGTCGTAGAACAGCTCGGCCACTTTGGGTTCTCTCCTTGTGTGCAGGTGTTGCGTCCCACCGTATGACGGCGGGCTGAGATGAAGTTTCGGGGTCTCGGTATACGGGCGGCCGGAGCCGCCCGTACCCCGCCTTAGGCGCTGCGGTCGAGCGCGCGCAGTGAGCGGTCCGTGATCGAACGGGAACCACGGCCGATCGCGATCGTGCCGGACTGGACGAGTTCCTTGATGCCGAAGGGCTCCAGCATCTTCAGCATCGCGGACAGCTTGTCGCTGCTGCCGGTGGCCTCGATCGTGACGGCCTCCGGGGAGACGTCGACGGTCTTGGCGCGGAACAGCTGGACGATCTCGACGATCTGGGAGCGCGTCTCGTTGTCGGCGCGCACCTTCACCAGAACGAGTTCGCGCTGAACGGCCGAGCCGGCTTCCAGCTCGACGATCTTGAGCACGTTGACGAGCTTGTTGAGCTGCTTGGTCACCTGCTCCAGCGGCAGTTCGTCGACCACGGTCACCACGATGGTGATCCGGGAGATCTCGGGGTGCTCGGTGACACCGACCGCGAGCGAGTCGATGTTGAAGCCGCGGCGCGAGAACAGGGCGGCGATCCGGGCCAGGATGCCCGGGGTGTTCTCCACCAGGACGGAGAGCGTGTGCTTGGACATGATCTTTTACGTCTCTCTCGCTCAGTCGTCTTCGTTGTCGCCGAAGTCGGGGCGGACGTCCCGGGCGGCCATGATCTCGTCGTTGGAGGTGCCGGCGGCGACCATCGGCCACACCATCGCGTCCTCGTGGACGATGAAGTCCACGACGACGGGGCGGTCGTTGATGGAGTTCGCCTCCGCGATGACCTTGTCCAGGTCCTCCGGACGCTCGCAGCGCAGCCCCACGCAGCCCATCGCCTCGGACAGCTTCACGAAGTCCGGCACGCGCGTGCCCTTCGCGTCCGGGTTGACGTCCTGCGGACCGGAGTGCAGCACCGTGTTGGAGTAGCGCTGGTTATAGAAGAGGGTCTGCCACTGGCGGACCATCCCGAGGGCGCCGTTGTTGATGATGGCGACCTTGATCGGGATGTTGTTCAGGGCGCAGGTGGTGAGTTCCTGGTTGGTCATCTGGAAGCAGCCGTCGCCGTCGATCGCCCAGACCGTGTTGCCCGGCATGCCGGCCTTGGCACCCATGGCGGCCGGGACCGCGTAGCCCATGGTTCCGGCACCGCCGGAGTTCAGCCAGGTCGCGGGCTTCTCGTACTGGATGAAGTGCGCCGACCACATCTGGTGCTGGCCGACGCCCGCCGCGAAGATCGTGCCCTCAGGTGCGAGCTGTCCGATCCGCTCGATGACCTGCTGCGGAGCGAGCGAGCCGTCAGCCGGCTGGTCGTAGCCCAGCGGGTAGGTCTCGCGCCAGCGCGACAGGTCCTTCCACCAGGCGGTGTAGTCGCCCCGGTGACCCTCGCTGTACTCCTTCTGGACGGCCTGGACCAGGTCCGCGATGACCTCGCGGGCGTCACCGACGATCGGCACGTCGGCGGCGCGGTTCTTGCCGATCTCCGCCGGGTCGATGTCGGCGTGGACGATCTTGGCGTGCGGGGCGAAGCTGTCCAGCTTGCCGGTGACGCGGTCGTCGAAGCGGGTACCGAGGGCGACGATCAGGTCGGCCTTCTGCAGCGCGGTGACGGCGGTGACCGCACCGTGCATGCCCGGCATTCCCACGTGCAGCGGGTGGCTGTCGGGGAATGCGCCGAGCCCCATCAGGGTGGTGGTGACGGGTGCTCCGGTGAGTTCGGCGAGGACCTTCAGCTCGGCGGTCGCCCCGGCCTTGATGACACCGCCGCCGACATACAGGACGGGCCGCTTGGCCTGGGTGATCAGCTTGGCGCCCTCGCGGATCTGCTTGGCGTGCGGCTTGGTCACCGGGCGGTAGCCGGGCAGGTCCATGACCGGCGGCCAGGAGAACGTCGTCTTCGCCTGCAGGGCGTCCTTGGCGATGTCGACCAGCACCGGGCCGGGACGGCCGGTGGAGGCGATGTGGAAGGCCTGCGCGATGACCCGCGGGATGTCCTCGGCCTTGGTGACGAGGAAGTTGTGCTTGGTGATCGGCATCGTGATGCCGACGATGTCCGCCTCCTGGAAGGCGTCCGTACCGATCGCCTTGGAGGCCACCTGACCGGTGATCGCCACGAGCGGCACCGAGTCCATGTGGGCGTCCGCGATCGGCGTGACCAGGTTGGTCGCGCCCGGGCCTGAGGTCGCCATGCAGACCCCGACCTTGCCGGTGGCCTGCGCGTAACCGGTGGCCGCGTGCCCCGCTCCCTGCTCGTGCCGGACCAGGACGTGCCGCACCCGGGTTGAGTCCATCAGCGGGTCGTACGCCGGAAGGATGGCACCACCGGGAATACCGAATACCGTCTCGGCGCCGACCTCCTCGAGAGAGCGGATGAGGGACTGCGCGCCCGTGACGTGCTCGGGGGCGGACTGCGGTCCTCCGGATCGGGGCCGCGGCTGCGGATGGGCCCCGGTGGCCTGCTCGGTCATCGTCATTCTCTTCTCGATGCTGAGGGTTTTGTGCTGGGGTTTTCGCGAAGTTCGTGCGGTGTACGGCTGCGGTACGACAGGTTCCTGTGCAACAAAAAACCCCTCGTGCCATAAGGCAAGCGAGGGGAGCGCGCCGGGTGGGGTCGCTGAGCGATCGAGGGCTCAGCGTCAGCCGACGCGCTTTCCAAGTACGAGAATTCGGGTGCGCATGGCAATGACCCTCTCCCTGGCACGCACCCACTGTCAAGTGGGTGGGACGGGAGTCTCATTATGTGAGCGCAGGGCCGTCGCACCCGCCGTCGCACCTCCGAACACCGTCTGCACACCACTGGTGTACACCCCCGCGCCGCCGCCCGCGAACGCGGGCTCGGCCGGTCCGTGCGGCACCGGATAGTGGCCCGCGGCCAGGGCCCGGCGCAGCCGGTACTCGTCGAGCGGGCCCGAGAACGCCATGCCCTGTCCGTGGGTGCAGCCCATCGCGCGCAGGGCGACGACCTGCTCCGGAAGGTCCACGCCGTCGGCCACCGACTGGAGCCCGAGATCTCCGGCGATTCTGAGCAGCCCGCTGGTGATCTTGTGCAGTCTGGCGGACTCCACGACGCCCTCGACCAGGCTGCGGTCGAGCTTCAGCACGTCGACGGGGAGCCTGCGCAGCGCGGTGATCGCCGCGTAACCGCTGCCGAACCCGTCCAGGGCGATACGGACGCCGACGCGCCGGATCGCGGTCAGCCGGCGTTCCAGCTCGTCCAGGGAGACCCGGGGGTCGGTGTCGGAGAGCTCGATCAGCAGCGAGCCCGACGGCAGCCCGTGCCGGGTCAGCAGTGCTTCCACGGAGCCCAGGGGCAGCGAGCGGTCCAGCAGCCGCTGGGCGCTCATCCGGACCGCCACGGGCACGGCGAGCCCGGTCGCGGCCCGGTCGGCGGCCTGTTCGACGGCCTCCTCCAGGATCCAGCGGCCCAGTTCCTGCGTCCGGTCGCTGTCCTCGGCCACCCGCAGGAACTCGGCGGGAGTGAAGAGCACTCCCTGTGAGGAGCGCCAGCGTGCCTGGGCGGTGACCGAGGTGATCCGGCCGTCCTCCAGACCGACGACGGGCTGGTGCAGCAGGGCGAACTCGCCGTCGTGCAGCGCGGCACGCAGGCGCGTGGCCAGCTCCACCTTCCGTACGACGTCCTGTTGCATCTGGGGTGCGTACAGCTCGACGCGGCCCTTGCCGCCCGCCTTGGCGCGGTACATCGCGAGGTCCGCGTTGCGCAGGATCTCGCCCGCTCCGAGGCCGGGTTCGGCGAAGGCGACGCCGATGGAGGCGGCGACCCGGACATCGTTGCCGTCGATGCGGTACGGCTGCGAGAGCGTGATCCTGAGGCGGTCGGCGAGCTCCAGGATGTGGCCCTCGCGGGCGGTTCGGTCGCGGGTGCCGTCCCCGACGATCAGGGCGGCGAACTCGTCCCCGCCGAGCCGGGAGGCGGTGTCCCCGTACCTGACCGCGTCCTGGAGTCTGCGGGCGGCCTGGACGAGCAGCTCGTCCCCGGCCTGGTGCCCGATCGTGTCGTTGACGGCCTTGAAGCCGTCCAGGTCGATGAAGAGGACCGCGGTGCCGCGGTCGGAGGAGCGGCGGCCGGACAGGGCCTGCTGGACGCGCCGGGTGAACAGGGCGCGGTTGGGCAGGTCGGTGAGCGGGTCGTGCTCGGCGTTGTGCTGGAGCTGCGCCTGCAGGCGCACTCTTTCGGTCACGTCCCGGCTGTTGAAGATGAGGCCGCCGTGGTGGCGGTTGACGGTGGACTCGACGTTGAGCCAGCCGCCGTCGCCGGAGCGGAAGCGGCACTCGATGCGGGTGGTGGGCTCCTCGGGAGGGCTGGCGGCGAGGAAACGGCGCACCTCGTGCACCACGCAGCCCAGATCCTCCGGGTGGATGAGACCGGCCAGTTCCGTGCCCACCAGTTCCTCGGCGGAGCGGCCGTAGACCCCGGCGGCGGCCGGGGAGACGTACCGGAGGATGCCGTTGGGCGCGGCGATCATGATGACGTCGCTGGACCCCTGCACCAGGGAGCGGAAGTGGTTCTCCTTCTGCGCCAGTTCCTGGGTGAGGGTGATGTTGTCGAGCAGCATGATGCCCTGGCGCATCACGAGGGCGAGCACGACGGTGCCGCCGGTCAGGAGCACCACACGGTCCACGCTGCGGCCGTTGAGGACGTTGTAGAGGATCCCCAGTGTGCAGACGGCGGCCGCCATGTAGGGCGTGAGGGCGGCCAGCGATCCGGTGATGGGCCGGGTGGCCGGGTACCGGCCCTGGTCACCGCCCTGCGCGGGCGGTTGGTGAGGGGTTCCGGGACGCATTTTGGGCAGGTGTTCGCGCACCACGCGCGTGTGCCCGACCGAGGACTGCCGGTCGCCGTCCGGGGGCCGGGGTGCGGCCCAGGGCGCGTAGGCGAGGAGCACGGAGCCGGCGAACCAGCCCGCGTCCAGCAACTGGCCGGAGTGGTAGTTGTTGTGGAGCAGCGGCGAGGTGAACAGGGCGTCGCACATCACGGTCAGGGCGAGCGCGCCGATCGCGGTGTTCACCGCGGTGCGGTTCACCGCCGAGCGCCTGAAGTGCAGCGCGAGGACCATGCTGACGAGTGCGATGTCCAGCAGCGGATACGCCAGGGACAGCGCGGTGTGCGCGACGCTCGGCCCCTCGGACTTCGCCGCCTGGGCGAGGGCCAGGCTCCACGACAGCGTGAGCAGCGAGCCCCCGATCAGCCAGGCGTCCAGCCCGAGACAGACCCAACCCGCCTTCGTCACCGGGCGCTTGGCGAGGACCAGCAGTCCCACGATGGCCGGTGGCGCGAAGCAGAGGAAGAACCCGTCGGCATAGCTGGGGCTGGGCACGGGCCGCCCCAGGACGACCTCGTACCACCCCCAGACGAGGTTGCCGAGGGACGCCATCGCCGAGGAGAGCGAGAAGAGCAGCCAGGCGGGTCGAAAGCGGATCCGGCGGCTGCGGGCGTAGCGGAAGCAGGAGACGGCGGCGGTGCCCGCCGCGGCGCTCAGTCCGAAGTCCCCCATGATCAGGGCGGCTTCGCGCGAACCCCAGCCGAGTGCGGAACCGACGGCGTATCCCGCGCAGACCAGGGCGATCAGGAGTTGGTGGACCAGGTTCGTCCCACCGCGGAAGGCCGGCGGCCGGGAAGGCAGCGCCCCCCGCGCGGGCTGGGCCCGCAGCGCTCCGTCGAGGGTGGTCGTAGGAGACGGGGGCGAGCTCACCGGGCCCTCCTGGTCCGCGCCGCTCCGGGGTCCCGGGGGTCCGGGTGCGCCGGGTGCGCATGCCTCCTGCGGCTGCTGTGCCTGCGGTGGTGGGAACTGTGGTGGCCGCCGTGACCGGCGTGGTGATCGCGTCCGCGCGCGGCCGTGTGCCAGGGTCGCCGTCGGCGGCCCCGCCGCGTCGGATCGTTCGTCCATAGGCCGTGCATCGCCCGTCGCCCCCCTCACAGTCTGCAATGTCCATCCCCGGCGCCGAAGTGCGCGGCGCAGCCCCTGTCGGGACGATACACCAGTCTCGTCACTCAGGGACATAGTTCCTCTACGCTCCGTGACGATCAGCAGACTTGTGGGCACGGACCGCGTCCGGAGGACTGCGGAGGGTGCCGGAAACGGATCAGGCGTCGTCCGCGCCCGTCGTGAGGATCACGTTGCGCAAGGGCTCCTGGTTCACGAAACGATTCAACTGATCCGCCAACAGGCGTTTGGCGCGCGGCAGGAACGCGGAGGTGGGTCCGCCGACATGCGGGCTGATGAGCACCCCGGGCGCCTGCCACAACGGGTGCCCCTGGGGCAGCGGTTCGGGATCGGTGACGTCGAGGGCCGCGGTGATACGGCCCGTCTCCAGCTCGGCGAGCAGCGCCTTGGTGTCGACGACGGGGCCGCGGGCCACGTTCACGAGGAGCGCGCCGTCCTTCATGCGGGCCAGGAAGTCGGCGTCGGCCAGGTGGCGGGTGGTCTCGGTGAGGGGTGTGGACAGGATGACGACGTCCGCCGCCGGGAGCAGGGCGGGCAGTTCGGTGAGCGGGTGCACCGGGCCGCGCTCCGTGACGCGCGCGGAGCGTGCGACGCGCGCCACCCGCGCGACCTCGAACGGAACGAGCCGGTCCTCGATGGCGGAACCGATGGAGCCGTAGCCGACGATGAGTACGTTCTTGTCGGCGAGCGCGGGGTGGAACGCGCTCTGCCAGGACTCCTGCTGCTGGGCGCGGACGAACTGGGGGATGCCGCGCAGCGAGGCGAGGGTCAGGGTCAGGGCGAGTTCGGCGGTGCTCGCCTCGTGCACACCGCGCGCGTTGCACAGCGCCACCCCGGGTACGAGGTCCCCCAGCCGGGCCAGGACGTCGTCGACGCCGGCCGTGAGCGTCTGGACGAGCCTGAGGTTGCTCATGTGCGGCAACGGCCGGACCTTGACCGGTTGCCGCTTCATGTAGGGCACGACGTAGACGGCGCAGTGCGCCGGATCGCCGGGGAACTCCTGGTCACCGTCGTCACCCCCGTCCCAGAAGAGGTAGTGGGGCCCTTCGGGAAGCCCCTCGATGTCGTCGGGCGGGATGGGGAGCCACACGTCAGCAGTCATGCTCCGGAGGCTATGTCAGGCGCCTGGGACCGCAGAGGTTAGGTTGGGGGGCCAGGAGAGGGAGGGTCACGAGCAGGTGGAGCGCAGGACGATCGGCGCGGCGGCGCTCGCGGTGGGAGCCGTCGGACTCGGGTGCATGCCGATGAGCTGGGCCTACAACGGTTCGAGGCAACGGGGCGACGAGTCGCTCAGGGCCGTGCACCGGGCGCTCGACCTGGGCTCGACGCTGCTGGACACGGCCGACATGTACGGCCCGTTCACCAACGAGCTGTTGCTGGGGCGGGTGTTGAAGGAGCGGCGCGCGGACGCGTTCGTGTCCACCAAGGTCGGCCTGCTGGTGGGCGAGCAGCACATCGTGGCCAACGGCCGCCCCGGCTATGTGAAGCGGGCCTGTGACGCGTCCTTGCGGCGGCTGCAGACGGATGTGATCGACCTCTACCAGTTGCACCGCGAGGACCCCGAGGTCCCGGTCGAGGAGACCTGGGGCGCGATGGCGGAGCTCGTACAGGCGGGAAAGGTACGGTCGTTGGGGCTGTGCGCGATGGGAGCGCGGGGTGGCCGCCGCTCCGGGGGCCGGCTGTACGACGCGACGATCCGGCAACTCCAGCGGGTCCAGCAGGTCTTCCCGGTGAGCGCGGTGCAGGCCGAGCTGTCGGTGTGGTCGCCGGAGGCGCTGGAGACGCTGCTGCCCTGGTGCTCGGCACGAGGCATCGGCTTCCTGGCGGCGATGCCTCTCGGCAACGGCTTCCTGACCGGCACCCTCACTCCGGGCGAGGGCTTCGAACCGGACGACGTCCGCGCCCGCCACCCCCGCTTCACCGCCGAGATGACGGCCGCGAACCAGCCGATCGTCGTCGGCCTGCGCCGCGTCGCGGCCCGGCACGGGGAGGGGACCACACCGGCGCAGGTGGCGCTGGCGTGGGTGCTGGCGCAGAGCGGTCACGTGATCGCGGTGCCGGGCACCAAGCAGGAACGGTGGGTGACGGAGAACGCGGCGGCGACCGGGTTGCGGCTGACCGGACGGGACCTCGAGGAACTCGCGGAACTGCCGCCCGCGCAGGGCTCGTGGGACTGACAGGGGCCTCCGCACCCCGACCACTCCTGCGCGGATCGGGTGCGGGAGATCGGGAACCTGTGAGGCACGAGCGGTGTATGACAGGTAGAACCCGCCGCTTCGAAGGGACCATGATCGTGCATCGTCGATCTGTGACGGCCGTGCTGGCCGCGACCACGCTCCTGCTGACGGCCGGATGCTCCGACGGCGGAGGAGGCGGTTCACCGGGCGGCGGTGACAGCGCCTCTTCGAGCGGTACCGCCTCGGGGTCCTCACCCACCCAGCAGGCCGCCGAGGCGACCCCGCCCGCGACGGGCTCGGTGAAGGTGCTGCGCACGGTCACCGGGAACCTCAAGACCCCGTGGGGCCTCGCCCCGCTCCCCGACGGCGACCTGCTCGTCTCCTCGCGCGACGAGGGCACGATCGTCCGGGTCGACGGGCAGTCGGGCAAGAAGACGGAGCTGGGTCAGGTGTCCGGGGTCTCCGCGGCCGGCGAGGGCGGCCTCCTGGGCATCGCCCTGTCCCCGGACTACGCCTCCGACCACATGGTGTACGCCTACTTCACCTCGGCCTCGGACAACCGCATCGTCAGGATGGTCTACGACGAACAGAAGGACTCCGGCGAGCAGTTGGGCGCCCCCGACACCGTCTTCAAGGGCATCCCCAAGGGGTACATCCACAACGGCGGCCGGATCGCGTTCGGCCCGGACGGCATGCTCTACGCGGGCACCGGTGAGAGCGGCAACACCGGTCTGTCCCAGGACACCAAGTCCCTGGGCGGCAAGATCCTGCGCCTGACCCCGGAGGGCGACCCGGCCCTGGGCAACCCGTTCCCGGACTCCCCCGTGTACACCTACGGCCACCGCAATGTGCAGGGTCTCGCCTGGGACTCCAAGCAGCGCATGTTCGCCTCGGAGTTCGGACAGGACACCTGGGACGAACTGAACACGATCAAGCCGGGCGACGACTACGGCTGGCCGGACGCCGAGGGCAGGTCCGACGACAAGAAGTTCCACAACCCGATAGCCCAGTGGCACACCGACGACGCCTCCCCCAGCGGGATCGCCTACGCCGAGGGATCCATCTGGATGGCCGGGCTCAAGGGTCAGCGACTGTGGCGCATCCCGCTGAAGGGCACAGCGGCTTCAGCCGATCCGCAGGCCTTCCTGAAGCGCGAGTACGGCCGGCTGCGCACGGTGGTCTCCGCGGGCGGCGACAAGCTGTGGCTCGTCACCAGCAACACCGACGGCCGCGGCAGCCCCAAGGAGGGGGACGACAGGATTCTGGAGATACAGGTCAGCTAGTCGGAGCCGTCTACTCCGACTCGGCCTGCTCCGGCGCGGGCCGGCGGACGACGACCTTCCCGGACGTGAGATCTATCGGTCCGCGTCCGGGGTCACCGTCACCGACGTCCTCCCGGGTCAGCTCCAGCCGCTTCTGCTCGTCGTGGGTGTGCTTGCGGCCGGGTGCGAACAGTTCCTCGAACATGTTGAACATGCAGCCTCCCCTGCCGGTCTCCTACACCGTACGCCTCAGTCCCTGATCGGCACGTGGAGAGCCTCCGCCGGGAACATACCCAGCCGGTGTGCCACCGCCGCGGCCTCTCCTCTGCCGGAGACACCGAGCTTGGCGAGGATGTTCGAGACATGGACGCTGGCCGTCTTCGGGGAGATGAACAGTTCCTCGGCGATCTGACGGTTGGTACGGCCGAGGGCGACCAGGCGCAGTACGTCGCGTTCGCGGCCGGTGAGGCCGAGCGAGCGGACCGGGTCGTTCAGGTCAGGTGCCGGGGTCGCGGTCAGGGCGAGGCGGGCGCGCTGGGCGAGGAGCGTGACGGCGTCGGCCAGGGGCCGGGCGCCGAGGTGGTCGGCGACGGCGTGGGCGAGGCGCAGGAGTTCGGTGGCCCGGTCGCGGTCGCACTGCTCGGCACCGCCGGGCGCCGACAGCAGCGCCTGGGCGAGCCGATGGCGGACACGGGCGAGGTCGTAGGGGCGTTCCACGAGCTCGAAGGCGGTGACGACCTCGTACCAGTGGTCCGGGGTGTCGGCGTTCTCGGCGCGCAGCAGTTCGGCGCGGACCCAGCGCTCGTGGGCCAGCCAGACGGGCGCGTTGGTGGTGAGGGGCCTGGCGGCCTCCCGGATGCGGTCGAGGATCTTCGCGCGGCCCTGTTCGGCGACGGACAGGCCGACGGCGTCGGCCTCCATGGTGGCGGCGGTGAGCAGCAGGGGCCAGGCGTAGCGCTGGGTGCCGGGTGGAAAGCCGGAGTCCAGGACGCGTTCGAGTTCGGCGCGGGCGTCAAGGAGGCGGCCCTCGCCGGCGGCGATGCCGATGGCCAGTTCGGTCAGGGGGAGTTCATGCTGGGGGGTTCTGTCATGGGTACCGAAGTAGCCGCGTGCCGCGGCGAGTTGGCGTGCCGCCTCGGTGAGGTCGCCGCGTGCAAGGGCGAGTGCGGCGCGGTTGCCGGCGTGGAAGCCGCGGGGCTGGGCGCTGCGGCCGACGAGTTCGGCCCTGGTGGCGGATTCGGCGGCCCGGTCCCAGCGGCCCAGGGAGTAGAGGGACTCGGCGAGGTTGCCCCAGATCCAGGCCTCCTTGTCGGACAGGCCGAACTTCCGGGCGTAGTCGAGTCCTTCCTCCAGAATCGGCACGGCTTCCCGGGAGCGCCCGATGGCTTCGAGGGCGTTCGGCAGATTCACGTAGACACGGCTGGCGACGGCGGAGATGTCGTCCTCGACTGTCTGCCGCAGGATCTCGAACATCTCGGCGAGCCCGGTCTCGACGCCACCGGACTCGACGATGAGGCTCGCGTGGGTGAGCCGGGCGTTCATCTCGATCTCGCGCGCGCCGACCATGCGCGCGTACTCCACGGCGCTTTCGGCGGCCGTGATGGCCTCGGGGCCGGGGACGTGAACCATGGACCAGTGGGCGACGTTCGCCAGGACATCGGCGTGCACCACGGAGGGCGGCAGGCCGCGGACGAGGTCCTCGGCGGTGGCCAGTTCGGCCCAGCCGTCGCCGCGGGTCAGGGCCTGGACGAGATGGGAGCGCTGAACCCAGAACCAGGCGGCGCGCAAGGGGTCACCGTCGTCCTCCAGGTGATGCAGCGCCCGCTTGGTGATCATCAGGGCGCGTTCGCGTTCGCCTCCCAGTCGCCCGGCGACGGCGGCCTCGGCCATCAGGTCGAGGTAGCGCAGCGGGGTGGTGGCCGGGTCGCAGCCGCAGGGAGGGTAGACCTCGGTGTAGTCGACGGGGCGCAGGGCGGCGCGGTCGTCCTCGGGGGTGGTGTCCCAGAGCTCCATCGCGCGTTCCAGGAGCCGCAGTTGTTCGGCGTAGGCGTGCCGGCGGCGGGCGGTGACGGAGGCGTCCAGGACGGCGGGGAGGGCCTTGGCAGGGTCGTGGGCGTGGTACCAGTAGCTGGCCAGTCGGGTGACCCGTTCGTCGGCGGGGACGAGGGTGGGGTCGGCCTCCAGGGCCTCGGCGTAGCGGCGGTTGAGGCGGGAGCGTTCGCCGGGCAGCAGGTCGTCGGCGACGGCCTCGCGGACCAGGGAGTGCCGGAAGCGGTAGCCGTCGCCTTCGGGTGCCGGGAGGAGGATGTTGGCGTTCACGGCGGCCCGCAGCGCCTCGATGAGATCGTCCTCGGCGAGCCCGGTGACCGCGGCGAGCAGCCGGTACTCCACGGTGGAGCCGCCCTCGGCGACGATCCGGGCGACCCGCTGGGTGCGTTCGGGCAGGCCCTCGACGCGGACCAGGAGCAGATCGCGCAGGGAGTCGGTGAGGCCGGTGCCGCAGCCCTCGGTGGCGCAGACGGCGAGTTCCTCGACGAAGAAGGCGTTGCCGTCGGAGCGTTCGAAGATGTCGTCGACCTGGGCGGGGTTCGGTTCGGTGGCGAGGATCCCGGCTATCTGACGGCTCACCTCGTCCCGGTTGAAGCGGCCGAGTTCGATCCGGCGGACCGTGCGCAGCCGGTCGAGTTCGGCGAGCAGGGGGCGCAGCGGGTGGCGGCGGTGTATGTCGTCGGCGCGGTAGGTGGCGAGGACGACCAGGCGGCCGGTGCGCAGGGTGCGGAAGAGGTAGGCGAGGAGGTGGCGGGTGGAGGCGTCGGCCCAGTGGAGGTCCTCCAGGGCGACGACGACGGTCCGCTCGGCGGAGACGCGCTCCAGGAGGCGTGCGGTGAGTTCGAAGAGGCGGGCCAGGCTCTCCTCGTCGTGCCGGCCGGTGCCGCGGACGGAGAGCGCCTCACCGACCTCGGGCAGCAGCCGGGCCAGTTCCTCCTCCTGGCCCGCGGCGGCGTCGGCCAGTTCGGCGGGCAGGGCGCGGCGCAGGGCGCGCAGGGCGGTGGAGAAGGGGGCGAAAGGCAGTCCGTCGGCGCCGATCTCGACGCAGCCGCCGAGGGCGACGACCGCGCCCTGCAGGCAGGCGGCGGTGGCGAACTCCTCGACGAGCCGGGTCTTGCCGACACCGGCCTCACCGCCGAGCAGCAACGCCTGCGGCTCGCCCGCGGCGGCACGGGCGAGCGCTTCGTTCAGGCTGTTCAGTTCTTCGGTGCGGCCGACGAACACGGGACTGACGGACCTGGTCTCCACAGGGCCGAGCATGGCACGCGGGTTGGACAGTGCGGCACTCGTTTTCGGCGTGGGTCCGGTTTCCCGGGAGGCCCCGGTTGCCGGGAGGACGGCCGCGGGGACGGGCAGAGCCGTACGGCCGTCCTCCCTCCCCCCGCTGCTCACGCCGTGCGGAGGAACCGGTGCCGTCGGGGGCCGCCGGTATGTGAATCGGTCTCCGCGGTGCGTTCCGCGGCTTCGCGGCGAGCGGCGCGACGGCCGCGCAGGGTCTCGCGGACGAGCCGCTCGTGCTCGGCCCGGCGGATGAGTTCGGCGGATCGGTACTGGGAGATCTCGTATGCGGGATACATGGCGTCGTCCTTGTCGGAGTCGGTTTCTGGCTTCGCTTTCTGCGATGCCTCTACCTTCGTCTCCGAGGGGGGTCCGCCACATCGGGAGAGTTCCGCATCTTCGGGGGCCGGAGGGGCCTTAGACGCGAGGGAGGGGCCTCAGGAGCTCCGTAAGGTACCTACGAAGTTCCTGAGGCCCCTCGGGACCTGCGACGATTCACACGGAAGGCAGATCCAGCAGGAAGCCGGTGTACTTGAGGACGGCCAGGAGCAGTCCGATGACACCGAGTGCGACACCGCCCCAGGCGACGGACTTGATCCAGACGGCCTGCGGTTTGCCGGGGGCGCCGAAGGCCGGCCGGACCAGGACCGCGACACCCACGATCAGCGCGATCAGCGCGAAGACACCGGCCCACAGCGCGGTGGCCTTCCAGGCGTCGCCGTAGCCCTCGTCGAGGAGCTTGGAGACGTCGGAGGACGTCGCGGTCTGCGCGTGCAGCTGGCCGATGAGCGACTGCCGCGCGGAGGCCACGGTGCCCACCCAGCTGCCGCTGAGCGAGACGAGACCGAGCGCGGCGGAGACGACGGCACCCGCGCCCTGGCCGACGCCGGCGGGGCTCTCCTCCTGGGCGGCCTCGAACAGCTCTGCCTCGTTCTCGTCGTCGATCTCGTCGGCGGCGGTGTCGTCGGCCGAGGTGTCCTCGGCCTCCGTCACCTCGTCGGCCTTGGTGACGCTCACCTTCTCCTCGTCGGTCGTGGCCTCGGCGCCCGTCTCGGCGCCGGTCTCGTCAGCTGTCTTCGTTCCCATGTCGGGCACCGTACGGATCCTGTCTGAGAGGGTTCTTAATGATCGTTCTGGACGGCACGCGTGCGTGCTTCACGCCACTCGGGGGCGAGAATCGACCACACCTCGAGGTCGTGCCGTACGCCACGATAGGGGTGCGCCTCCCGGTGGACCCCGTCGCGGGTCATTCCCAGGCGCCGGGCGACGTTCAGGCTGGCCTCGTTCCCGGCGGCGGCGACCCACTCGATACGGTGCATACCGCGCTGCTCGACGGCGTGGTCGAGGAGGACCCGCATCGCGCGGGTGACCAGGCCGCGCCCGGTGCCGGCGGGCTCCAGCCAGCAGCCGACCTCGCAGTTGCCCTTCTCGGCGCTGAAGTTCAGGAACAGCACGCCGCCCACGAGCTTGCCCTCCAGCCACAGCCCGTGCAGGGAGGCGGTGTCGGCGGCGCGCAGGTCGGCGTAGCGCTGGAGCATGGCGCGGGCGGAGTCGACGTCCGTCTCGTGGGAGCCGAAGCTGATGAACCGCCCGATGAACTCCCTGCCCCGCTCCAGATGCGCGAAGAACTCCTCCGCGTGCCACGGCTCCAGCGGACGCAGTTCGGCGTCGTCACCCAGGGATATCGCGTACATCCTCGTCCCGCTCCCTCTCCATCTGCTCCATGACGTCCTGCTCCACGACGCCAGTGAGCCTCTCATGCGCTGCGCGGCACTCGGGAGGTTCGATGCTGATGCGGGGCATCCGGCTCTCCAGCCAGCCCGGCAGCCACCAGTTGGCGCCGCCGAGGAGGTGCATGAGGGCGGGGACCAGCAAGGTGCGCAGGACGAAGGCGTCGAGGGCGACGGCGGCGGCGAGCGCGATGCCGAACATGGCGATCACGCGGTCGCCGCTGAGGACGAAGGCGAGGAAGACGGAGATCATGATGACGGCGGCGGAGTTGATCACCCGGCTGGTCTCGGCGAGGCCGACGCGGACGGCCCGCCGGTTGTCGCCGGTCTCGAGCCACTCCTCGTACATCCGGCTGACCAGGAAGACCTGGTAGTCCATGGAGAGCCCGAAGAGGACCGAGACCATGATCACGGGCAGGAAGGGTTCGATGGGCCCGGCCCGGCCCAGCCCCAGCAGTTCACTGCCCCAGCCCCACTGGAAGATCGCCACGACGACTCCGAAGGCGGCGGCGACGGCGGCGACGTTCATGACCGCGGCCTTCAGCGGGATGCCGACGGAGCGGAAGGCGAGCAGGAGCAGCAGACAGCCGAGGCTGATGACGACGCCCACGAACAGGGGCAGTTTGCCGACGATGACGTCCGCGAAGTCGTCGTAGGACGCCGTCATCCCGCCGACGTGGATGTCGAGGGTGGTGCCGGTCTCGGCGCGTGGCAGGACCTCGGTGCGCAGCCGGTCGACGAGGTCGCTGGTCTGCCGGGACTGCGGTGCCGACTCGGGGACGATCGTGAAGTACGCGATGTCGCCGCCGGTGTCGTAGGTGACCGGGGTGGTGGAGGCGATGCCCTCGGTGGTGCGGATGGTGGCGTCGAGGTTGTCGAGGAGGAGCTTGTCCTCGGCGCCGTCGACACGAGTCACCAGCGTGAGCGGCCCGTTGACGCCGGGTCCGAAGCCCTCCGCGAGGAGGTCGTAGGCCTGCCGGGTGGTCGAGGAGCTCGGGTCGTTGCCCTGGTCGGAGGTGCCGAGGCGCAGGCCCAGGGTGGGCAGCGCCAGGACGGCGATGACCACCAGGGCGATCCCGCCGAGCAGTTTGGGGTGCCGTTCGACGAAGGCCGACCAGCGGTGGGCGAACCCGGTGGGCAGTTCGGGCTCGGGTCCGTGCTCGGTGAGGCGGCGCCGTTCCCGGCGGCTCAGGGCGCGCATCCCGATGAGGGAGAGCAGGGCAGGCAGCAGGGTCACGGAGGCCGCGACCGTGAGGACGACCGTGAGGGAGGCGGCGATCGCGACGCCGTTGAGGAAGCCGAGCCGGAGGATCAGCATCCCGAGCAGCGCGATGCACACGGTGGCGCCAGCGAAGACGACCGCGCGCCCGGTGGTGGTGACGGCGTTCTCGATGGACTCGGCGACGCTCAGACCGCGTTTCAGGCCGCGTCGGTGGCGGGTGACGATGAAGAGCGCGTAGTCGATGCCGACGCCGAGCCCGATCAGCATGCCGAGCATCGGCGCGAAGTCGGCGACGGTCATGGCGTGCCCGAGGAGCGCGATCCCGGCGTACGCGGTGCCCACACCGACCAGGGCGGTGGCGATGGGCAGCAGGGAGGCGGCGAGCGAGCCGAAGGCGAGGAACAGCACAAGGGCGGCGACGAGCACTCCGACGACCTCGGCGAGGTGTCCGCCAGAGGACTCGGTGAGGGCGACTGCGCTGCCGCCGAGCTCCACCTGGAGCCCGTCGGCCTCGGCGTCCTTGGCGGTGTCCACCAGGGCCCGCGCCTCGGAGGCGTCGACGTCCTCGGCGGAGTGGGCGAAGGTGACGGTGGCGTACGCGGTGTGCCCGTCGCCGCTGATCCGGCCCGCCCCGGCGGAGTCGTACGGGCTGACCACGGCGGCCACTCCGGGCAGGTCCGTGATCCGGTCCAGGGTCGCGGTCATCGTCTGCTCGACGTCGGCGTCCCGGACCGAGCCCGAGGTCACGTGCCACACGACGGTGTCGGTGTCCCCGCCGAGGTCCGGGAAGCCCTGCTGGAGCAGTTCGGTCGCGCTGCCGGACTCGGTGCCCGGGACCTCGTAGTCGTTGGAGTACGCGGAGCCGGTGAGCGCGGCGGCGGTGCTCACTGTGCCGAGGGCGAGGAGCCACAGGAGAACGACGACGAGCCGTCGTCGGACACACCAGCGCGCGAGGGCTGCCACGAAGCTGCTCCCAGGGAGAATTGTGGATCTTTGACCGGGAACAGCCCGCAAAGAACGTATGAGCAATGCGTGAACCACTCTTGCAGGCGGAAATGATCGTTGATGTCGTTCGTGCGCTTATTCACAAGAGTGGGAGCCAGATCACAGGACAGTAACGGTCACTCTGTCATGTCAGTCGAACTGGTCGCCCAGCGCCATCACCATCACGCCCGCGATCAGCAGCCACAGAGCTCTGCGGGTACGCCCGCGGGAGCCCAGGACCGCCGCGAGCGCGCACACGGCGGCGCCGAAGCCGTAGGCGGCCGGGACCAGGGCGGGGGCGGAACCGCTCAGCCGGAGCGCCGACGCGGCAAGGCCCGCGAGGGCCAGCAGGGCGCCGGTGCCGGACGCCGTCCAGCGGGCCCGCCGGGCATCCAGCACCTGGTCGTCGTACTCCTCCTGTATGCCGGAGGTATCGGAATTCCCAGGACCGTTCATGGCGGGCGAGCGTAGCGTGTCCAGCTGAGAATCCACGGGCCCGTCCGCCCCCGGCTGAAGCAGGTGCGTTGTTTGAGCGTCCGACCGAGCTCCTCCGTATCCCTTTCCGTTTCTCAGGACTCAAGGAGCCCGTTCACCGATGCCAGACGACATCACCTCGAGGATCTCGAATGAGGACCTCACCCGGCGGCTGACCCGTGCCGAGTACCCGCGCAGCAACAGCTACGACGCCCGCTGGGTCATCGAGAACCAGATGGGCCCGAACGCGCTGTGGCTGCTGGAGTGGCTCGCGCCCGCCCTGGGCCTGGACACCCTGCGCCCCGGCGCCCGCGTGCTCGACCTGGGCTGCGGCCGGGCGATGACCTCGGTCTTCCTGGCCAGGGAGTACGACGTCCAGGTCACCGCGGCCGACCTGTGGGTCAAACCCGACGAGAACGCGCGGCGCATCGCCGAGGCCGGTTTCGCCGACCGGGTGCTGCCCGTGCACGCCGAGGCACATGACCTGCCGTTCGCTGAGGGCAGTTTCGACGCGATCGTGAGCATCGACGCGTACCAGTACTTCGGTACGAACGACCTCTATCTGCCCACGCTGACCCGGCTGTTGAAGCCGGGCGGGCGGATCGGGATCGTCGTGCCCGCGCTGCGGGAGGAGCCGGAGGGCGAGGAACCGCCCGAGCATCTCCGGCAGTGGTGGCAGCCCGACTTCTGGTGCTTCCACTGCGCCGACTGGTGGCGGCGGCACTGGACCCGCGGCGGGGCCGTCGAGGTCGAGGCGGCCGACTGGCAGCCGGACGGCTGGCGGGACTGGCTGCTGTGGTGCGATGTGGTCGCCGAGGAGAGCCCGGAGGAGTTCCACCGCACCATGGCCCGGGACGTCGGCGAGATGGTCCGCGCAGACGAGGGGCGGGCACTGGGTTTCGTACGGCTCGTAGGACGCCGTCCGTGAACTGACATGACCGAGGGGGCCTCATCGGTACGACGACGAGGCCCCCTCGGTCCAGTGCTCAGCCTTCGCTGACGCCCAGCTTCTCCAGGATCAGTTCCTTGACGCGGGCGGCGTCGGCCTGACCACGGGTCGCCTTCATGACCGCGCCGACCAGGGCGCCGGCCGCGGCCACCTTCCCGGAGCGGATCTTGTCGGCGATGCCCGGGTTGCCGGCGATGGCCTCGTCGACGGCGGTGCCCAGGGCGCCCTCGTCGGACACGACCTTCAGACCGCGCTTGTCGACGACCTCGTCCGGGGTGCCTTCGCCCGCGAGGACGCCTTCGATGACCTGGCGGGCCAGCTTGTCGTTCAGGTCACCCTTGGAGACCAGCTCGGTGACCCGGGCGACCTGCTCCGGCGTGATGGCCAGCTCGTCCAGCGCCTTGCCGGACTCGTTGGCGCTGCGGGCGAGTTCACCCATCCACCACTTGCGGGCGGAGGCCGCGTCGGCACCGGCGTCGATCGTGGCGACGATCAGGTCCAGCGCACCGGCGTTCAGGATCGCCTGCATGTCGAGGGCCGTGATGCCCCACTCCGCGACAAGGCGGTTGCGGCGGACCAGCGGCAGCTCCGGCAGCCCGGCACGGATCTCCTCGACCCACTCGCGGGAGGGGGCCACCGGCACCAGGTCCGGCTCGGGGAAGTACCGGTAGTCCTCGGCCTCCTCCTTCACGCGGCCCGAGGTCGTCGACCCGGTGTCCTCGTGGAAGTGCCGGGTCTCCTGGATGATCGTGCCGCCGGAGTTCAGTACGGCCGCGTGCCGCTGGATCTCGAAACGGGCCGCGCGCTCCACGGACCGCAGCGAGTTGACGTTCTTCGTCTCGGAACGCGTGCCGAACTTCTCGCGGCCGTGCGGGCGCAGCGACAGGTTCACGTCGCAGCGCATCTGCCCCATCTCCATGCGCGCTTCCGAGACGCCGAGCGCCTTGATGAGCTCGCGCAGCTCGGCGACGTACGCCTTCGCGACCTCGGGAGCGCGCTCGCCCGCACCCTCGATCGGCTTGGTGACGATCTCGATGAGCGGGATGCCGGCCCGGTTGTAGTCGAGCAGCGAGTGCGAGGCGCCGTGGATACGGCCCGTCGCGCCGCCCACGTGGGTCGACTTGCCGGTGTCCTCCTCCATGTGGGCGCGCTCGATCTCCACACGGAAGGTCTCGCCGTCCTCCAGCTGGACGTCGAGGTAGCCGTTGAAGGCGATCGGCTCGTCGTACTGGGAGGTCTGGAAGTTCTTCGGCATGTCCGGATAGAAGTAGTTCTTCCGGGCGAAGCGGCACCACTCGGCGATCTCGCAGTTCAGCGCGAGACCGATCTTGACGGCCGACTCGATGCCGATCGCGTTGACGACCGGGAGCGCGCCGGGCAGGCCGAGGCAGGTGGGACAGGTCTGCGTGTTGGCGTCCTGACCGAGCTCGGTCGAACAGCCGCAGAACATCTTGGTCTTGGTGCCGAGTTCGACATGGACCTCAAGGCCCATGACAGGGTCGTACGACGCGAGAGCGTCCTCGTACGACTCCAGGTCGGTCGTGGTGGTCACGGTGGAAGTTCCCTCTCAGCCCAGCAGGACGTCGTCGTCGCCCAGCCGCTTCAGCTCGCGGTACAGGACGGCGAGGCCGGTGACGACGGCGACGGCGGCCACGGTCGCGTCGATCAGGACCAACGTGTCGCTCTCGGCGCGCGCCTTCTTGAGCCGCTTGGCGACACCGATGGCGCCGAACGCCGTGGTGGCGATGGACAGGTACGTGCCGGACTTGGACTTCTTGAAGTCCTTCGCCTTGGTCAGCTTGCTCACAGCGACGGTGCCTCCTCGAGGAGCGGGTGCCCCCACTTTTCCACGAAGGCGGCCTCGACAGCGGCGCCGACCTTGTAGAGACGGTCGTCCTTCAGTGCCGGGGCGATGATCTGGAGGCCGACGGGGAGGTTGTCCTCCGGGGCCAGACCGCACGGCAGGGACATGGCGGAGTTGCCCGCGAGGTTGGTCGGGATGGTGCACAGGTCCGCGAGGTACATCGCCATCGGGTCGTCGGCGCGCTCGCCGATCGGGAAGGCGGTGGTCGGGGTCGTCGGGGAGACGATCACGTCGACCTGCTCGAACGCCTTCTCGAAATCCCGGGTGATGAGCGTGCGGACCTTCTGCGCGCTGCCGTAGTACGCGTCGTAGTAGCCGCTCGACAGGGCGTACGTGCCGAGCATGATGCGGCGCTTGACCTCGGGGCCGAAGCCGGCCGCGCGGGTGATCGACGTGACCTCCTCGGCGGAGTGCGTGCCGTCGTCGCCGGTCCGCCGGCCGTAGCGCAGGCCGTCGAAGCGGGCGAGGTTGGAGGAGCACTCGGAGGGCGCGATCAGGTAGTACGCCGAGAGGGCCAGGTCGAAGGACGGGCAGTCCAGCTCGACGATCTCGGCGCCCAGCTCCTTGAGGAGGGCGACGGACTCGTCGAAGCGCTGGATGACACCGGCCTGGTAGCCCTCGCCGCGGAACTGCTTGACCACGCCGACGCGCATGCCCGCGACGCTGCCGTTGCGGGCGGCCTCGACGACCGGCGGGACCGGGGCGACGATGGACGTGGAGTCGAGCGGGTCGTGTCCGGCGATGGCCTCGTGGAGGAGGGCCGCGTCCAGGACCGTACGGGCGCAGGGGCCGCCCTGGTCGAGGGAGGACGAGAAGGCGACCATGCCGAACCGGGACACCGCCCCGTACGTCGGCTTGACGCCCACCGTGCCGGTGACGGCGGCCGGCTGGCGGATGGAACCGCCGGTGTCGGTGCCGATGGCGAGGGGCGCCATGTGCGCGGCCAGCGCCGCGGAGGAGCCGCCGCCGGAGCCGCCGGGGATCCTGGTGAGGTCCCAGGGGTTGCCGGTCGGGCCGTAGGCGCTGTTCTCGGTGGAGGACCCCATGGCGAACTCGTCCATGTTGGTCTTGCCGAGGATGACGACGTCGGCGGCCTTCAGCCGCTTGGTGACGGTCGCGTCGTACGGCGGAATCCAGCCCTCAAGGATCTTCGAGCCGACGGTCGTCGGGATGCCCTCGGTGGTGAAGATGTCCTTCAGCGCGAGCGGGACACCGGCGAGGGGGCCGAGCTTCTCGCCCCTGGCCCGCTTCTCGTCGACGGCGCGGGCCTGCGCGAGCGCGCCCTCGCGGTCGACGTGCAGGAAGGCGTGCACCTTCTCGTCGACGGCCTCGATACGGGCCAGGTGGGCCTCGGTGACCTGCACGGCCGTGAGCTCACCGGAAGCGATCTTCGCGGCGGTCTCGGCGGCGGTCAGCCTGATGATGGTGACGTTGTCCGTCATGGCGGTTAGTCCTCCCCCAGGATCTGCGGCACCTTGAAACGCTGCTGCTCCTGGGCCGGGGCGCCGGAGAGCGCCTGCTCGGGGGTGAGCGACGGACGGACCTCGTCCGCCCGCATGACGTTCGTCAGCGGAAGCGGGTGCGAGGTCGGCGGTACGTCTTGGTCGGCGACCTCACTGACGCGTGCGACCGCGCCGATGATGTCGTCCAGCTGTCCCGCGAAGTGCTCGAGCTCTTCGGGCTTCAGCTCCAGACGCGCCAGCCGTGCGAGGTGGGCGACCTCCTCGCGCGTGATGCCAGGCATGCAGCGATCCTCTGGGGTGAGTGCGTGTGGTGTGGAGCCAATCCTATGGCGCGGTTGCCTCTGGCTGTTAAACGGATTCCGGAGAGGGTGCCTGGACAGGTCGTTGGGCGGGCTGCGGGTCCGTCGTGGCTTGTCGCGCCCCGCGGCGGAGCCGCACATCGATACAGCCCCGCGCCCCTGAACACCACACGTGGGCTGGAATGCCTACTCCGCTGCCGGCAACGCTGCCCTTGGCCGCTGCCAGCCCCGCGACCCCCGCGCCAGCAGCCATGCCGTTGTCTCCTCGGGCGGCATCGCCGCCGCCACCAGCCAGCCCTGTACGGCGTCGCAGCCCATGTCGCGCAGGCGCTCCCATGTCTCGTCGTCCTCGACACCCTCCGCCACGACGAGGAGACCCAGGGAATGGGCGAGGTCGACCGTGCAGCGGACGATCTCCGCGTCCTCGGTGTCCACGGCCAGCTTGGCCACGAAGGAGCGGTCGATCTTCAGTTCGCTGACGGGGAGGCGGCGCAGGTGGACCAGGGAGGAGTAGCCGGTGCCGAAGTCGTCCAGGGACATCTTCACGCCGTGCGCGGTCAGTGCGGCGAGGGTGTCCGCCGCCCGCGAGGGGTCCTCCAGCAGGACGTGTTCGGTGATCTCGAGCTGGAGCGATCCCGCCGGGACTCCGTGCCGGGCCAGCCGGGCGGCGACCGAACCGGCGAATCCGGGGGTGTGGACGTCACGCGGGGAGACGTTGACGGCGACCGGGACGAACAGGCCCTGCGCCCGCCACTCGGCGACCTGCGCGAGCGCCGTGTCCAGGACGTACTCGGTGAGGTACGGCATCAGCCCCGAGGACTCGGCGATCGCGATGAACTCGTCCGGCGGAACCTTCCCGCGCTCCGGGTGCACCCAGCGCACCAGGGCCTCAAGACCGGCCACCTGCCCGTCGAAGCGGACCTTGGGCTGGTAGTGCAGCTGCACGTCGTGCGCGTCCAGGGCCCGGCGCAGATCGCCGAGCAGCCCGAGCCGGTCCGGGGTGTTGGAGTCCCGCTTGGACTCGTACACCTCTACGCCCGTACGGTCCCGCTTGGCCTGGTACATCGCCACGTCCGCCCGCCGCAGCAGTCCCTCGGCGTCGACCGCGTGGTCGGGGAAGACGGCGACCCCGGCACTGGCCTCCAGGACGAGGGTGAGCCCGTCGAGGTCGAGCGGGGAGCTGAGCGCGGCGACCAGGTTGCGGGCGACCCGGGTCGCGGAGGTCGTGGAGTCGGCGACCGGCAGTAACACGGCGAACTCGTCGCCGCCGAGCCTCGCCGCCTCCGCCCCGCGGGGCAGCGCGACCCGCAGCCGGTCGGCGATCTGGAGGAGCAGCCGGTCACCGGCGAGATGGCCCAGGGTGTCGTTGACCGAGCGGAAGCGGTCGAGGTCGATGAGCATCAGGGCGGACCGGGCGCCGATGCGCTCGGCGTCGTCCAGGGCGGTCCAGATGCGCTCCAGGAGCCACTGCCGGTTGGGCAGTCCGGTCAGCGGGTCGCGCAGCTGCTCCTCGGCCCGGGCGCGGGCCATCCACAGGGTGGAGTCGAGGGCGATGAGGGGGATCGCGAACAGCGGGAGCAGCAGGGGCTTGGCGGTGGCGACCACGCAGACCAGCGGGGCGATGCCGAGCAGCGCGACCGCGACGAGGCCCTGTCTGACCAGGGCGGTGCGGGCCATCGTGGGCAGGCCGGCGTGGCGCGAGGAGTGCAGGTACCAGCCGAGGACGCGGGTGACCGCGAGATAGGCGGCGGCGACCAGCACCACCTCGGGGCCGGTGTAGAAGGTCCAGCTGTCGGGGTTCCAGGGGGTCTCGACGGACGGCGACTGGCCGAACCCGGCGAGGACCAGGGCGCCGACGCCTATGCCGAGGATGTCCACGGCGCCGTGCAGGATGCCCTGCCGCCAGCGGTGGCGGCGGACCACGCCGACCAGCAGGACGACGGTGAGGCTGACCATGCCGGCGGGCACCCAGCCGTACAGCAGCAGGACGGCCAGGGTGAGGGCGGCGCCCGAGCCGGTGCCGCCCCACCAGCGGGCCCGGCCCAGGGCGACCAGGTGCCCCACGATGACGCCGGTCAGCACGGCCAGAGCCCAGCCGACGGTGCCGGACGGGAACAGCGCGTGGGTGCCGGTGAACGCCCGGTAGAAGCCCGCGCCGAGCACGAATCCGGCTGCCGCGACGACCGCCGTGGGCAGCGCGGGCCAGGACGGCTGCCGGTCGGGTTCGGAGCCCGGCAGGCCGGGGGCGTGGTCGGCGGTGAGCTGCGCGGTGCCCGGGCCACCGGCCGCGGTGTACGGCCCGGCGACGCGTCCCTCCGAGCCCCTGTGCTGTGGAGGCCGCGCGGTCCGCCGGCTCGCCCGCCATGCGCCGGTGAGCCGGCGCAGCCGTGAGTCCGGGGCGGCGCTATCGGTCGGTTCCATTCCCGTCCCTCTCACAGCCGGCGGTGCCCACGCCACGCGGCTCGTTCGCCCGACAAAACCCTCGACGGCGCCGCGTTGGAAAACCCGTCCCCTTGCTCATGAGGAGCAGGGGGATGCCCCGACCGCAGCTGGGCACGGCAGGCGCACATCTCAACAGTAGGCCGCAGAAGGCTTCCACGGGCAGCGGTCGCCGACGGTTGCCCGAATGCGCCCCGGCCACCCGTATGCATCTGGTATGCGCCGATCGGGTGGCCTTCAACCGCCGCTCCTCGCTACTCCTCCGTGGGAAGCGCCACTTCGGTGGCCGCCTCGGGGCCCTGTTCCAGCAGGACGTCGAAGCCGTCCTCGTTCAGAACGGGCACCTTGAGTTGCATCGCCTTGTCGTACTTCGAACCTGGATTGTCACCCACAACGACGAAAGACGTCTTCTTCGAAACAGAACCGGTCACTTTCGCCCCTCGGGATTGCAACGCCTCCTTGGCTCCGTCTCGGGTGAAGCGCTCCAGGGTGCCGGTGACGACGACGGTGAGCCCTTCGAGGGGACGCGGGCCCTCGTCCTCACCCGAGCCCTCCTCCTCCATGCGCACGCCCGCGGCCTTCCACTTGCGCAGGATCTCCTGGTGCCAGTCCTCGGTGAACCACTCCTTGAGGGACTTCGCGATGATCGGGCCGACGCCGTCGGTGTTCGCCAGCTCCTCCTCGCTCGCCTGCTCGATGCGGTCGATGGAGCGGAAGCCCCGCGCGAGCGCCTCGGCGGCGACCGGGCCGACATGGCGGATCGACAGGCCGGTCAGAACGCGGGCGAGCGGGCGCTCCTTGGCAGCGGCGATGTTCTCCAGCATGGCGACGGCGTTCTTCTTCGGCTCGCCCTGCTGGTTGGCGAAGACCGTGGCGATCTTCTCCTCGCCGGTCTTCGGGTCGCGCTTGGGCAGTCCGCTGTCCTGGTCGAGGACGTACGCCTTGATGGGCAGCAGCTGCTCGATGGTGAGGTCGAACAGGTCGCCCTCGTCGGTCAGCGGCGGCTGCTTCGGTTCCAGCGGCTTGGTGAGGGCGGCCGCGGCGACGTACCCGAAGTTCTCGATGTCGAGCGACTTGCGGCCCGCGAGATAGAACAGGCGCTCACGCAGCTGGGCGGGGCAGGTGCGGGCGTTGGGGCAGCGCAGGTCGACGTCGCCCTCCTTCATCGGCCGCAGCGCCGTACCGCACTCCGGGCACTCGCCCGGCATCACGAACTCGCGCTCGCTGCCGTCGCGCAGGTCGACGACCGGGCCGAGGATCTCGGGGATCACGTCACCGGCCTTGCGCAGCACGACGGTGTCGCCGATCAGGACACCCTTCAGCTTGACGACGTCCTGGTTGTGCAGGGTGGCGAACTCGACCTCCGAGCCGGCCACCGTCACCGGCTCGACCTGGGCGTACGGCGTGACCCGGCCCGTACGGCCCACGCCCACGCGGATGTTGATCAGCTTGGTGTTGACCTCCTCCGGCGCGTACTTGTACGCGATCGCCCAGCGCGGGGCGCGGGAGGTGGAGCCGAGGCGGCCCTGGAGCGGGATCTCGTCCAGCTTGACGACCGCACCGTCGATCTCGTGCTCCACGGAATGACGGTTCTCGCCGAAGTACGCGATGAACTCCCGTACGCCGTCGAGGTCGTCGACCACCTTGTTGTGCTTGGCGGTGGGCAGACCCCAGGACTTGAGGAGGTCGTAACCCTGGGAGAGACGGGTCATGCCGTCGAAGCCCTCCAGGGCGCCGATGCCGTGCACGACCATGTGGAGAGGGCGGGTGGCGGTGACGCGCGGGTCCTTCTGGCGCAGCGAACCGGCCGCCGCGTTGCGCGGGTTGGCGAAGGGCTTGTCGCCGGCCTCGACCAGGCGGGCGTTGAGCTCCTCGAACTTCTCCATCGGGAAGTAGACCTCGCCGCGGATCTCCACGAGGTCGGGAACCCTGTCGCCGGTCAGCCGGTCCGGGATCTCGGCGATCGTACGGACGTTGGGCGTGATGTCCTCGCCGGTGCGGCCGTCCCCCCGGGTCGCCGCGCGGGTGAGGCGGCCGTGTTCGTAGGTGAGGTTGACGGCGAGGCCGTCCACCTTGAGCTCGCACAGCAGGTGGTAGCCGGTGGTGCCGACGTCCTTGGCGACCCGCTCGGCCCAGGCTGCCAACTCCTCGTCGCTGAAGGCGTTGTCCAGGGAGAGCATGCGGGAGCGGTGCTGGACTGCCGTGAACTCCGTCTCGTACGCCCCCGCGACCTTCTGGGTCGGCGAGTCGGGGGTGCGCAGCTCGGGGTACTCGTCCTCGAGGGACTCCAGCGAGCGCAGGAGTTTGTCGAAGTCCGCGTCGCTGACGACCGGGGCGTCGTTCACGTAGTACCGGAAGCGGTGCTCCTCGATCTGCTCAGCGAGCTGCGCGTGCTTCTCCCGCGCCTCGGCGGGCACCGTCGTATCCGCTTGCTTGTCGCCGGCCACCGTATTGTCCTCCCGTTACTCTGGGTTGTCCGCGAGGGATCTCGCCGCCTGGACGCAGTGGGCGAGAGCCCTGCGCGCATACTCGGGGGAGGCCCCCGCGAGCCCGCACGACGGAGTGATCGTGACCGCCTCCGCGAGAAGTCCCGGATGCAGCCCCAGCCTGCGCCACAACGTCCTGACACCCATGACGCTACCGGCAGGGTCTGACAATGCCGTGTCCGTGCCGGGCACGACACCGGCGAAGAGCCGGGTACCGCTCTCCACCGCCTCGCCGATCACGTCGTCGTCACGCTCGGTGAGGAGTGAGAAGTCGAAGGAGACCGCCGCCGCGCCGGCCCTTCGCAGCAGGGCGAAGGGGACGTCCGGTGCGCACGAGTGGACCACGACGGGGCCGCCCGCGTGAACCCCGACGACATCGCGGAGGGTGGCCTCGACGAGTTGCCGGTCGACGGCCCGGTGGGTCCGGTACCCGCTCGCGGACTTGACCTGCCCCCTCAGTACGGCGATGAGGGAGGGCTCGTCGAGCTGGAGCACGATCTGTGCGCCGGGGACCCGCCTGCGGACCTCCTCCAGGTGCTGCCTCAGCCCTTCCGCGAGTGAGCCGGCCAGGTCCCGGCACGCGCCGGGGTCGGAGAGGGCGACCTCGCCGTTGCGCAGCTCCAGCGCGCCGGCCAGCGTCCAGGGCCCGACGGCCTGCACCTTCAGCTGCCCCTCGTACTCCTGCGTGTACTCCTCCAGTGCGTCCAGGTCCTCCCCGAGCCACGACCGTGCTCGCTTGGTGTCCCGCCCCGCCCGGTCCCCGAGCCGCCATCCACTGGGCTCCACGCGCGCGTACAGCTCGACGAGCATTCCGGCGGTACGGCCGATCATGTCGGCGCCGGGGCCCCGGGCGGGCAGTTCGGGGAGGAACGGGAAGTCCTCGAAGGAGCCGGTGGCGGTCTTGGCGGCCTCCCTGGCGTCACCGCCGGGGAGGGAGCCGATGCCGGTGGCGGGCGCGAAACTGAAGTCTGCGGTCACGTACGAAGCCTACGTAGGCGACGGCCGGAGGTTTTCGCCCCCGCCGCCCCTACCCGTCCCGTCCCTGGGGGCTGCGCCCCCAGACCCCCATCGGCCCTGAAGGGCCTCGTCCTCAAACGCCGGACGGGCTAAAAATAGCCCCTCCGGCGTTTGAGGAGCGGGGGTCCGGGGGCGGAGCCCCCGAAGGACGGGACGGGTAGGGGCGGCGGGGGCGAAAAAAGACCCGTCACCGACCCGGACGCACCGTCAGGTCATTGATCTCCGCGTCCCTCGGCAAGTCGATCGCCGTGAGGATCGCCGTCGCCACCGACTCCGGGTCGATCCACCGCGACGGGTCGTACTCCTTGCCCTCCTGCTGGTGGACCTTCGCCTGCATAGGGCTCGCGGTACGACCGGGATAGACCGAGGTGACGCGGACGCCGTTGGCGTGCTCCTCGTGACGCAGGGAGTCGGCCAGGGCCTTCAGCCCGTGTTTGGAGGCCGCGTAGGCGGACCACTCGGCGTTCGCGTTCAGACCGGCACCCGAGTTGACGAACACCACATGGCCCTTGGCCACCCGGAGTTGGGGCAGGAGATGGCGGGTCAGCTCGGCCGGCGAGATCAGGTTGACGTTCAACTGGTGACGCCAGGACTTCGGGGTCAGGTCACCCACCGGACCGAGATCGACCACGCCCGCGATGTGGAGCAGCGAGTCCACCCGGTCCGGCAGCGCCTGGTGCGAGAAGGCCCACGAGATCTTGTCGGGATCCGCGAGATCCGCGACCAGCGTCCTCGCCCCGGGGAACTCCGCGGCCAACTCCTTCGCGCGGCCCGCGTCACGCGCGTGCAGCACGAGTTCGTCCCCGCGCGCGTGCAGACGCCGGGCCACCGCCGCGCCGATGCCGGAGCCCGCTCCGGTGATCACATGTGTAGCCATGCCCGCCATGCTCGCATCACGGCGTCAGCGCGTACCGAGCGACTCCTCCAGGTACGCCAGCGCGCCCACCGGCTCCTCCGCGAAGAACACCAGGTCGGTGAGCGGACGGGGCAGGAAGCCCTCGTCCTCCATGCGGCGGAACTGTTCCTTCAGCCCGTCGTAGAAGCCCGCCGTGTTCAGCAGCACCACCGGCTTCTCGGTGTGCCCGTGCTTCTTCAGCTCCAGGATCTCGGTGGCCTCGTCGAGGGTGCCGGTGCCGCCCACCATGATCACCACGGCGTCGGCCTTCTCCAGGAGCAGCTTCTTGCGCTCGGCCAGAGAAGCGGCGATCACCATCTCGTCGACGCCCGGACGGACCTTGGCGGCGAGGAAGTCCACGGAGACCCCGACGAGCCGCCCGCCCGCCTCGTGCACGCCGTCCGCGACGACCTTCATCAGGCCCACGTCGGAACCGCCCCACACAAGGGTGTGCCCGCCCTTGCCCAGCAGCTTCGCGAACTCCCGCGCGGGGCGCGTGTAACGGTCGTCGAGGTCGGCGGCGGAGAGGAAGACGCAGATTCTCATGAGGCCACCGTACGGGGGAACAACCGGCGGCCCGCGAGCGCTTTTCCGGTATGGCCGAAGGACACACGATCACCATCGAGCAAGTCGACCGGCACGTGCGCGTGGTGCACGGCGACCAGATCCTGGCGGAGAGCGAACGACCGCTGATCCTCAGGGAGACGGGCTCTCCCGTGCGGTACTACCTCCCCGCCGAGGACGTACGCCTCGACCTGCTGACCCCCTCCGACACCCACACCTACTGCCCCTTCAAGGGCACCGCGTCCTACTGGTCCCTGCCGGACGCACCCGACCTGGTGTGGTTCTACCCCGAGCCGAAGCCCGCCGTCGCCGAGATCAAGGACCATCTCTGCTTCTACGAGGTCGAGGTCGATGCCGACGTGTCCTGACCGATGATTTCCCTGTCCTGCGGCAGTCTCCACAGGCATGGACAACAAGACCCTCTCGCGCGACGGCACACCGATCGCGTACGAACGCACCGGGCAGGGCCCGGCGGTCATCCTCGTCAGCGGCGCGATGTCCACGGGCGGCACTGTCGCGCCCCTGGCCGTGCCGCTGTCCGAGCGGTACAGCGTCCTGGTGTACGACCGCCGGGGCCGCGGTGGCAGCGGCGACACGGCCCCCTTCGAGGTGGCCCGTGAGGTCGACGACCTCGCCGCGCTCGTCGAGGCGGCGGGCGGCGAGGCCTGTCTGTGCGGTGTCTCGTCCGGTGGCGCGCTGGTTCTGGAGGCCGCGGCGAGCGGCCTGCCGGTCCGCCGGATCGCCGTGTACGAGACGCCGTTCGCCGACTTCCTGGACGGCGGCGCAGAGCAGAACGCCGAGTACACCGAGAAGTTGACGGCCGCGCTCGCCGAGGGCCGGCGCGGGGACGCGGTGGAGCTGTTCCTGCGGCTCACCGGCATGGGCGAGGACATGATCCAGGGCGCCCGCCACTCCCCCATGTGGTCCGGCATGGAGGCGGTCGCGCCGACGCTCGCCTACGACAACGCGGCGATGGCCGGCGGCCTGGTCCCCCGGGACCGGCTGGCCTCGATCACGGTCCCGGTGCTGGCGGTCGCGGGCGGCGCGAGTCCGGAGTGGATGCGCGAGGGGACCAGGGCGGTGGCCGAGGCGGTGCCGAACGGGTCGTACCGCGTCCTGGCCGGCCAGACCCACATGGTGGACCCGGCCGCCCTCGCACCGGTGCTGGCGGAGTTCTTCGCGGCCTGAGGCCCCGGCCACGCGCGCGGAGGGTTCAGGAGATCCCGGCCGTCGCGCGCGTGGTCGACGCGATCGTCGCCGAACCCACCACGCGCGTGCCGTCGTACAGCACGATCGCCTGGCCGGGGGCCACTCCGCGGACGGGCTCCGCGAACGACACCTGCAACTCGCCGTCCACCAGCTCTGCCGTGGCCTCGGTCTCGCCGCCGTGGGCGCGCAGCTGGGCGGTGTAGGTGCCGGGGCCGACGGGGGCCGTGCCGCACCAGCGGGGCTTGATGGCGCTCAGGGCTGTGACGTCCAGGGCGGCGGCCGGGCCGACCGTCACCGTGTTGTTCACCGGCGAGATGTCCAGGACGTAGCGCGGCTTCCCGTCGGCGGCCGGGGTGCCGATCCTGAGGCCCTTGCGCTGGCCGATCGTGAAGCCGTACGCGCCCTCGTGGGTGCCGACCTTCGCGCCCGCCTCGTCGACGATGTCGCCCTCCGCCTTCCCGAGGCGGGTGGCGAGGAAGCCCTGGGTGTCGCCGTCGGCGATGAAGCAGATGTCGTGGGAGTCGGGCTTCTTGGCGACCGCGAGGCCCCGGCGCTCGGCCTCGGCGCGGATCTCGTCCTTGGTGGTGACCGTGTCGCCGAGCGGGAACAGGGCGTGCGCCAGCTGCCTCTCGTCCAGGACGCCCAGGACGTACGACTGGTCCTTGGCCATGTCCGAGGCGCGGTGCAGCTCACGGGAGCCGTCCTCACCCACCAGAACCTGCGCGTAGTGACCCGTGCACACCGCGTCGAAGCCGAGCGCGAGCGCCTTGTCGAGCAGCGCGGCGAACTTGATCTTCTCGTTGCAGCGCAGGCAGGGGTTGGGCGTGCGGCCGGCCTCGTACTCGGCGACGAAGTCCTCGACGACGTCCTCGCGGAAGCGGTCGGCGAGGTCCCAGACGTAGAACGGGATGCCGATGACGTCGGCGGCGCGGCGGGCGTCGCGCGAGTCCTCGATGGTGCAACAGCCGCGCGCGCCGGTGCGGAACGACTGCGGGTTCGCGGAGAGGGCGAGGTGGACGCCGGTCACGTCATGGCCGGCTTCGGCGGCGCGGGCGGCGGCGACGGCGGAGTCCACCCCTCCGGACATGGCGGCGAGAACACGGAGAGGGCGCGGCGTGGTGTCAGTCATAACCCTTCAAGGGTACGGGGAGGCGGGAACCGAAGCCCACGAGTATCCGTTGGTGATCGTATGGGGGCGAAACAAGCATCCGAGGACGGCGACCGGCGTATCGGTCGCCGCGCTCTGCTGGTCGGCGGGACGGCGGCCGCCGTGGGCTCGGCCGTGCTGGCCCGGGACGAGCTGGCGCGGCTGTGGTGGCGGGCGCCGGGTGTGGAGAAGCCGCGGGTCGAGGGGGCGGTCGACTTCCGCGGCGCGCAGTGGGTGGCGGCGTCGGACGCGAACTGGCGACGCGCGGACCGGCCCGACGACTACGACGTGGACATGGTGATCATCCATGTCACCCAGGGCAGTTTCGACAGCGCGGTGAAGGTGTTCCGTGACCCGGGTCACGGCGCGGCCGCGCACTACATAGTCCGCAAGGACGGACACATCACCCAGATGATCCGCGAGCTGGACGTCGCCTACCACGCGGGCAACCGCGCCTACAACGAACGCAGTGTCGGCATCGAGCACGAGGGCTTCGTGGACCGGCCCGAGGATTTCACGGACGCGATGTACGAGGCCTCTGCGCGGCTCACGGCCCGGATATGCGCGCGGTACGGCATACCCGTCGACCGCGAGCACATCATCGGTCATGTGGAGGTGCCGGGGACGGACCACACCGATCCGGGCGAACACTGGGACTGGGACCGGTACATGGGGCTGGTGCGCAGGGCGCGGAGTGCCCCCGCCCAGGTATGAACTTCCGGCGCAGATCGCGCGCCCGACATGTCCCGCACCACGATCATGACCTGCGGACCGTCAACGTGGGGCTTCCTCACGGGAGTTGACCCGGCCCCGCCTTCACAGCCTCCCGGGCTCGCACCCAGCTTGACCTCAGTGTCCGCACAGGCCGTGGCCTGAAGCTCCCTGGCCATGACACACACCACAGAGCCAGGCAGAGGCGCGCACGCCCGAGACGGCAAGCAGGCCAAGGGCGAGCACACCAAGGACAGCGGCGGCCGCAAGGGGCTGCACCGAAGGAAGTTCCTCGGCGGGATGGCCGGGGTCGGGCTGGGGGCCGTCGGGGCGGCGGGAGCGGCCTTCTCCCTGCTGACCGAGGGCACCCGCAGCAAGGCGGCGGCCGCGACGGACGGCACCCTCACCATCCCGGACCTGCTGGAGGGCACCACGTCCGACGGCACCACCACCTTCACCCTGGCGGCACAGACCGGCTCCGCCGAGGTGCTCAGCGGCGTCACCAGCACCACCGCCGGTTACAACCAGTCCTTCCTCGGCCCCACCATGAAGTGGACCAAGGGCGACACCGTGCTGCTGAACATCACCAACGGCCTGTCCGAGGACACGACCGTCCACTTCCACGGCGCGCATGTGCCGCCCAAGGCGGACGGCGGCCCGCAGAACGCCTTCGCCGCCGGCACCACCTGGTCCCCCACCTTCACGGTCCTGGACGAGGCCAAGACCCTCTGGTACCACCCGCACGCCCTGGGCACGACGGCCAAGCAGGCCACCCACGGCCTGGCGGGGATGATCATCGTGGAGGACGACTCCGACACGTCGGCGGCGCTGCCCAGTGACTACGGCGTGGACGACATCCCGCTGATCTTCCAGTGCCTGGCCGTGGACAGCACCGGTGACATCAAGTACGACCAGGCCGGCTACCTCACCTCCGGCCTCAGCTACCCCCTGCTGGTGAACGGCGAGAACGTCGACGCCACCACGCTCGCCTTCTCCGCCACGAAGACCCGCAACCGCTTCCGAGCACTCAACGCCTCCCCCTCGGACATCATCACCCTCCAGCGCAGCGACGGCGGCACGCTGACGCAGATATCCACCGACCAGGGTTATCTCGCCGAGGCGACCGAGGTGAAGAACATCCGGCTGGTGGCCGGCGCCCGTGCCGAGTTCGTCATGGACGTCAGCGCCGACGTCACGCTCCAGGCGGTCATCACGACCGGCTGGATCCGAGGCGGCTCCGGCACGTACGACTTCCTCACCGTCGCGGCGGGCGGCACCGACACCCCGGCCGACCTTCCGAGCACCCTCAACACCATCGAGCGGTACGACACCTCGGACTTCACCGCCCGCACGATCACCCTCAGCAACACCGGTGCGACGATGAAGATCAACGGTGCGGCCGGACTCACCATGACCGGCATGAGCATGATCAGCACGACGCTGGGCGCCAAGGAGATCTGGACGATCACCAACGCCAGTCAGCTGGAGCACTCGTTCCATCTGCACGACGTGCCCTATCAGCTCGTCTCGATCAACGGCGCGGATCCGACCGGGGTCGAACTCGGCTGGTACGACACCTTCGAGGTCGTCGGCGGCGGCACCATCAAGATCGCCATGGAGTTCACGGACTTCGCCGACGACACCTACATGTACATGCTCCACTGCCATCTGCTGCAGCACGAGGACGAGGGAATGATGGCGTCCCTCATGGTCACGGAGAGCTGACCGGACCGGACGGCCGGATCCCATCAGCAGGCCGCCGCCGGCAGTGGAAGTGCCGGCGGCAGCCCCCGGCCCGACGTACGGGGCCAGGTCTTTGATGGCGGTCACGGTCGACTGGTTCCCCTGAACCCGGCCACCAGACCTGATCACCGCCGGCGGATCGCCGTCGGCCGGTCGATGCCGGCGGGTCAATGCCGGCGCTAGAGGACGGCCGCCGCCAGGAGCGCGAGCGCGGGCGGCACACCCTGGCCCAAGGCGCCGCGCCACAGCTGCGGGAAGGAGGCGGCGAAGGCGAGCGCGGAGGCGATGAGAAGCGCGCAGACGTAGAGGATCAGGGTGCGGCCCGCGGTGGGTTCGCCGGCGTGGAGCGCGACGACTCCGGCGACGAGACCGAGCCCGAGGAGGAGGTTGTAGACGGCGACGCCCGAGCGCCAGAGCGTGACCTCGGGGGCGTCGGCGGCGGACGTGGTGAGGAAGACGCGGACGGCGGTGCGGTCGTAGAAGAAGCGCTCCAGCGTGCCGACGACGAGGTGGGTCAGGGCCGCGAACAGGGCGAGGGCCTGCGAGACGAGGTTCACGCCCGGAGTGTCCCGCTGCCGGGCCCTTACGTCAGCCCCGCCGCGCGGGCACGTTCCACCACCGGGCCGATGGCCTTCGCCACCGCCTCCACGTCCGTCTCCGTGGAGGTGTGGCCGAGCGAGAAGCGGAGCGTGCCGCGGGCCAGGTCGGGGTCGGTGCCGGTGGCCAGCAGGACGTGGCTGGGCTGGGCGACGCCCGCGGTGCAGGCGGAGCCGGTGGAGCACTCGATGCCCTGCGCGTCCAGGAGGAGGAGCAGGGAGTCGCCCTCGCACCCCGGGAACGTGAAGTGGGCGTTGGCCGGAAGGCGGCCCCCCGGTGCCGGGTCGCCGCCGAGGATCGCGTCGGGGACGGCCGTACGGACCGCCTCGACCAGGGCGTCGCGCAGGGTGCCGATCTCGGTGGCGAACCACTCGCGCTGCTCGGCGGCGAGTCGGCCGGCCACCGCGAAGGAGGCGATGGCGGGGACGTCGAGGGTGCCGGAGCGGACGTGGCGTTCCTGGCCGCCTCCGTGCAGGACGGGGACGGGCGTCCACTCACGGCCGAGGACGAGGGCGCCGATGCCGTACGGGCCGCCGATCTTGTGGCCGGAGACCGTCATCGCGGCGAGGCCGGAGGCGGCGAAGTCGACGGGTACCTGACCGAAGGCCTGGACCGCGTCGGCGTGCAGCGGGACGCCGAACTCCTGCGCCACGTCGGCGAGTTCGCGGACCGGCAGGACCGTGCCGATCTCGTTGTTGGCCCACATGACCGTGGCGAGGGCGACGTCGTCGGGGTTGCGGGCGATCGCCTCGCGCAGGGCGCCCGGGTGGACCCGGCCGTACGCGTCGACGGGAAGGTACTCGACGGTGGCGCCCTCGTGTTCGCCAAGCCAGTGGACGGCGTCGAGGACGGCGTGGTGCTCGACGGGGCTGGCGAGGACCCGCGTCCTTGCGGGGTCCGCGTCGCGCCGGGACCAGTACAGGCCCTTCACGGCGAGGTTGTCCGCCTCCGTACCGCCGGAGGTGAAGACGATCTCGCTGGGGCGGGCGCCGAGCGCCTCCGCGAGGGTCTCGCGGGATTCCTCGACCGTGCGACGGGCCTTGCGGCCGGATGCGTGGAGGGAAGAGGCGTTGCCGGTGGCGCCGAGGTGGGCGCTGAGTGCCTCGACCGCCTCGGGAAGCATCGGGGTGGTCGCGGCGTGGTCGAGGTATGCCATGGTGACGCCGATTCTACGGGGCGCACCCGGGCGGCCTCAGGTCAGGGACCGGCCGGTGACGACGGCTCAGAGGCTCCAGGAGACCGTGCTGTCCAGCTGCATGGCGGCCACCAGGACCAGGAGGTCGGCCACACCGAGTCCGAGGCCCAGGTAGGCACGGCCGCGGCGGGTGGTGCCGCGCCACAGGGCCACCGAGGCCAGCACGATGGCGACCGGGCCGAGGAAGATGTTCAGGACGAGAAGGCCGAGGAGTCCGAGGATGAAGGACGCCACGGCCATGCCGTCGGCGTCACGGGCGCCGGTGCGGGTGGCGGGGCTGGTGGCCTGAGCGGTGAGCTGCATGGTGATCAGTGCTCCGGGTGACGGTGGGACGGGGACGGTGAACGCACGTCAGTGGGACGGGGTGCGGCGGCGGGCGTTGCGCTCGCGGAGCGCGAAGATGCCGAGCCAGGCGGCGATGACGGCGGCGGCGACGGCGGTGAGGGTGAGCGGCGCGTGGGCGACGGTGCCCAGGACCACGCCGAACAGCATGAGTGCGGCGACGAGGAACAACATGGGACGGATCCCCCTCCGATACGACTGGTGGTACGACTGGCGTTACGTTTGAGTGAACAGTTGTGGTTACAGTTGTTCACTGACTCCGAAGTCTAGCGCGTCTCCCGGCTTTCCAATTACGGAGAACAGTTGTTAACTGGATGACATGAGTCACACCCTCGGTATCCGGCAGGCACAGAAGCAGAAGACCCGGCAGTCACTCCTGGACGCGGCGCTCGGGCTGCTGGAGGAGCAGAGCCTGAGCAGCCTGGGCCTGCGCGAGGTCACCCGAGCCGTCGGTGTCGCCCCGACCGCCTTCTACCGGCACTTCCGCTCCATCGCGGATCTCGGGGCGGCCCTGGTCGAGGAGGCGCTGGGCAGCCTGCACCCGCTGATCCGGACGACGGTGTCCTCGGCCGAGGACCACGACCAACGCATCAAGCGCGCCATCGAGTTGATCGCCGGCCATGTGCACGCGTACCCCGCCCACGTCCGTTTCATCGCCCGCGAACGACATGGCGGGGTGCAGCCGGTGCGGGAGGCCATCCGCGACCAACTGGCCCGGTTCGGCCAGGAGGTGAAGGACGAGCTGGCCAAGGACCCGGTGTCCGAGGGCTGGAGCGAGGACGACCTGCTGATGCTGGCCAACCTGTACGTCGACCAGATGCTGATCACGGCCTCGCTGTTCCTGGAGGCGCTGGAGTCCTCGGAGGAGGAGCGGACCCGTGTCTGCCAGGTGGCGGAGCGTCAGATGCGGCTCATCAGCATCGGCCGCCATCACTGGCTCGGCTGAGCCGCCGACAGCGCACAGGGGCGGCACCCCCGTTCACCGGGAGTGCCGCCCCTGCCGTATCCGTACGACGTTCCTACGACGTCCGGGTCAGCTCTTCGTCGCCGCCGCGCTCGGGGTGCCGCTGGGGGCGCCGCTCGGGACCGTGCCGCCACCGGGGCCGCCGCAGCCACCGCCCCGCATGCCGCCGCCGCCCTGGCCACCCCTGCCGCCGCCGGGCCCACCGCTCGGCATGCCCGAGGGGTTGCCGCTGGGGGCTCCCGACGGCCGCCCGCTGCGCATGCCGGAGGGGGCACCGCTCGGCCTCCCGGACGCGTTGCGGGTGGGCGCCTGACAGTTCTGCGAGCCCGAGGTGCCGCTGTTGGAGGTCGACGTCGAGTCGCTCGAGCCGCACGCCACCAGGGCGAGGGGCGAGAGCGCCAACAGGGCCACGGCGGGGAGGAGACGCACACGCTTCATGAGAGACCGCTCCAGGAGGATGAGTAAGTCCTGAGGCCAGGAACTCAACCAACGGCCCTTAGGGCTTCCTTGAGCCCGCGCTGTCCCCCGCCTGTGGGCGAGGCAAAGCACGCCTCAAGCGACCCGCCTGACCTGGGGTTCTGGACGGATGCCTCACTTACTCCCTGGTACAAGCCCGTGACAGAGGCGGACCGCGCTCAGGCGAGCCTGACGCGGGCCAGCTGCCGCGACTGCGCGACCAGCCGGTCCTCGCTGTCCCAGACCTCGGCGTCCTCCTCCAGGAAGCCGCCGGCGAGGTTGCGGGTGGTGATGGAGACGCGCAGGGGCCCGGGGGCCGGACGGGACCTGACGTGCACGGTCAGCTCGACCGTCGGCACCCAGCCCTTCAGGCCGATCTCGAAGGCGGTGGGCGGCAGCGCGTCCACCGCCAGGAGCAGTGAGAAGGGGTCGGAGTCCCGGCCGTCGGCAAGCCCGAACCACGAGCGCATCTCCCCCTTGCCGGAGGGCGCGCCGAGAGCCCAGCCGAGGGTGGAGGGGTCCAGCTTGAGCATCAGCCGCTCGGTGATGGCCGAGCTGCCGTCGACGGGGGACGGGCCGTCCTCGGGACCGAAGCACTGGTCCATCGGCGGGAACGCGGGCGGTTTCGCCGCCGTACGGACGTCGTCGGGCAGGGAGTCGAGGTCGCCGTAGGAGGCGAGGACGCGGATGCGTTCGATCTCGTTGCCCTGCTCGTCGTACTGGAAGAGCGAGGCCTGGCCGGTGGAGAGGGTGCGGCCGGTGCGCACGACGTCCGTGCGGACGACCGCGGGGCCCGGCTGGGACGCGGTCAGGTAGTGCGCGGAGATCGTGAACGGGTCGGAGTGCGGCAGGGCGTCCGCGAGGGCGCGGCCCAGGACCGCCAGCAGATAGCCGCCGTTGACGGCGCTGATGATCGTCCAGCCCGCGGAGAGGTCGATGTCGTAGACGCCGGGTGCGCGGCGGGTGAGCGCGGTGTCCCGGTCGAACTCGCTGTCACCGATCGTGGCGCGCGTGGCGGAGGCTGCTTCTGGCATGCCTGAACGGTACAACAACTAACTACTAAGCGGTAGCTTTTCCTCACCGCGCCCACAGGTACGTGCCAGGTGAGACCCGGGCAATTTCCTGGTAAGTGTCCGCACACGTCCGTAAACCGATGCCCGGTCCGCCCCCTCTACCAGGGCATGAGCCTCACCGGGACCGCGTTCCTGTACCTCCTGATCGTGCTGTCGGTCGTCGCCGTCGTGCTTCCGCTCGCCCTGTGGTCGCGCATCACGGGGCACCGCGCCCTGCGCGCCGTGGCCCGGCTGCTGATGGTGCTGTTCGCCCAGGGCACGGCCGTCGCCCTCGTCTTCGTGCTGGTCAACAACCAGAACAACCTGTACGACAGTTGGGCCGACCTGCTCGGCACCGGCAACCACGTCCAGCAGGCCGCGAACCTGGGCGCCGACGGCACCGGCGGCATCGCGCTGAAACGATTGCCCAGGGTGAAGCAGCATTTCACGAACGCCGGTGGCCCCGGCATGAAGGGCGTGCGGGTGACCCAGCTCAAGGGCCGGGTGTCGGGCGTGAACGCCGAGGTCTACGTCTGGCTGCCGCCGCAGTACGGCCGGCCCGCCTACCGGCACCACAGGTTCCCCGTAGTGGAGTTGCTGTCGGGCTATCCGGGCTCGGCGAAGGCATGGTTCGGCTCGCTGCACGCGGTGAACCAGCTGCGGCCGCTGATGCGGGACGGCAGGGTGGCGCCGTTCATCCTGGTCGCGCCGCGCATGAACCTGCTGGCCGGGGTGGACACCGGATGCGCCAACATCACCGGCACGGTGAACGCGGACACCTGGCTCAGCGTCGACGTGCAGAAGATGGTCACGGACAACTTCCGTGCCCAGGCCGGGCCGACGGGCTGGGCGGTGGCCGGGTACTCGGCCGGCGGGCACTGCGCGACCAAGCTCGCCGTCGCCCATCCCGACCGCTACCGGGCCGCGGTCAGCATGTCCGGCTACAACGACCCGATCGGCGAACGCAACTCGCTGGCCTCCGAGACCCCCGCCCTGCGCCGCGCCAACAACCCCTACCTGCTGCTGCGCGAGGCCCGCACCCCGCCCGCGATCGCGCTCTACGAGTCAGGTCAGCCGGGCGACGGCTACGAGGCGGCCATGGGCCTCGAACAGGCGGCGAAGGCGCCGACGACCGTGCACGTCGTCTACATCCCGAAGAGCGCGGGCGGCCACAACATGGCGCTGTGGCGGCCGCAGGTGGTCCCGGCGTTCCGCTGGCTGACCGAGGAGATGGGGCTGCTGCACGGCCGGGCGGGCGCTACTCCTCACGCACGGTCGACCGCCGGTTCCACGCCCGCGGAGCTCGCCAGTGGAACCGCATCGCGAGCAGACGCAGTACGAAGGCGGTGAGGGCCGCGAGCCCGCTGGTCAACGGGGTGAGGGCGTCGTAGCGGATGCACAGGACGACCAGGGTGGCGCCGACGATCGCCGGAACCGCGTACAGGTCACGGTCCCAGCGCAGCAGCGAGGGCACCTCGTTGGCCAGCACGTCGCGCAGGACACCGCCCCCGACGGCGGTGGCCAGGCCGAGGATGACGGACTGGGTGAGGCCGAGCCCGTACTCGTACGCCTTCGTCGTCCCGGCGACGCAGAACAGGCCGAGTCCTGCCGCGTCGAACACGTTCACGCCGACCTGGATGCGCTCCACGTGCGGATGCAGGAAGAAGACCAGCAGGGCGGCCAGGAGCGGGGTGATGAAGTAGCCGAGGTCCGTGAAGGCGGCGGGCGGCACCGCGCCGATGATCAGGTCCCGGAACAGCCCTCCGCCCAGCGCGGTGACCTCGGCGAGGACGGCGATGCCGAAGACGTCGAAGTTCTTGCGGACGGCCAGCAACGCGCCGGAGATGGCGAACACGAAGATCCCGACGAGGTCGAGCGTGTGCTGGACGGAGGGACTGAACAGTTGCTGGAGCACACCGCATTCTTGCGCAGGGGCTGCTACAGGGCCGGTTTGCCCGTCGTGAACAGCCATGTCCCGAACAGGTCGTCCAGTTGCTGTCCGCTGACCTTCTCGGCGAGGCGGATGAAGTCGGCCGTGTTCGCGTTGCCGTAGCGGTGCAGCTTCGTCCAGGCCGGCAGCAGCTTGAAGAAGGCCTTGTCGCCGATGCGTTCGCGCAGCACCTGGAGGGTCATGGCACCCCGCTGGTAGACCGCGGACGCGAACATCGTGTCGCGCTGCGGGTCGCCTACGGTGATCTGCCAGAAGGCGTTGTCGGCGGGGCGGGCGTCGTAGCCGGCGATGAAGGAGTCGTGGGCACTGCGGGTGCCCCGGTGTTCGGCCCACAGCCACTGGGAGTAGGTGGCGAAGCCCTCGTTGAGCCAGATGTCCTTCCAGTCCGCCACGCTCACCGAGTCGCCGAACCACTGGTGGGCGAGCTCGTGCACGATCGTCGTCTCGTTGCGCACCGCCGAGTAGACCGGCTTGGACTGCACCTCCAGCGAGAACCCCGCCTGCGGCATGTCGTCGACGATCGCGCCGGTCTCCTCGAAGGGATACGGCCCGAAGACCTGCGACCAGTAGTCGGTGGCCTCGGCGGTGACGCCGTACACGTCGACGTTGTTGCTGTTCTGCAGCACCGGGTCGATGGCGGTGTATATGGGTATGCCGCCGGGGGTCTTCCCGGTGCGGACGTCGAACTTCCCGATGGTGGCGGTCGCGAGATAGGTCGCCATCGGCTTCTTCTCGCGCCAGTGGGTGTACGTCGAGCCGCCCTTGTCGTACGTCGACACCAGCCGGCCGTTGGAGACCGCGGTCAGGCCTTTGGGGGTCTTGATACGGATGTCGTAGGTGGCCTTGTCCGAGGGGTGGTCGCTGGACGGGAACCAGGTGGAGGCGGCGTTGGGTTCACAGGCGACGAAGACACCGTCGGTGGTCTTCATCCAGCCGTAGTCGGAGCCGAAGACGATGGGACCGCTGAGGGGTTCCGGGACGCCTCCGTAGGTGACGGCGACCGTGAAGTCATGGCCCTTGGACAGGGATTGGCGCGGGGTGATGCGGATCTCGTCGCCGTCCCGCGTGAACTGGGCCCGTCTGCCGTTCACTTCGACTCCGGTGACCTCGAGTTTCTGCAGGTCCAGGTCGAAGGACGAGAGGTTCTGGGTGGCGCGGGCGGTGAGTGTCGTACGGCCGTCCAGGCGGTCGGTGTCCGGGTTGTACGCCACGTCGAGCGTGTAGTGCCGGGCGTCGAAGCCGCCGTTGCCGAGGTTCGGGAAGTAGGTGTCGCCTGTGCCGGGGGCTCCGGGGGTCGGTCCCGGGGCAGCGGCGATGACTAAGGAGGAGGCCGCGGCGGTCACCAGGGCCCCCCAGCGTGCCGAACGGGAGAGTGCCATGAGTCGTCCCTTTCGCGCGTGTACCGATAAGTCGGACACAGGAGACTCTGCACGCCCTCATTCAGTCATGTCCATGACTTTGCCAACTCGTCACCGAACACGGAAACCGGTAGTGGCGCGAATTCCCACAGGGATTTAATTGAGGTTTATTTGAGCTTATCGATAAAACGATGGCAAGAAGATCGCAAAGCCCCTACTGCGGCAAGTGAACCATGCCCTAGGTTCACGCTCAGAGGGGGAGTCACCACACGGGGTGGCTGACGGTTCTCCCCCATTCCTTAACGAGGGAAAAACTTTGACGCACTACGCGAGAACGATGACCGTCGGTGCGGCGATGGTCTCTTTGATCGCCCTGGGCACGACCTCCGCCCAGGCCGCCGCGTCCACAACGGCACATCCGATGAACTGCGGCACGGAGAGGTCTTATCAGTTCGGCTCCCCCAAGTCCTCCCGGATCGGGATGGTGCCTCCGTCCAGCGCGCCGGGCGGACACACGCTCGGTATCAGCCTCACCGCCGGCACCTCGATCACCGGCACCATCAGCGGCTCCCTGCAGACCGAGGAGAGCGCGATCGTCGCCAGCGCCAAGCAGACCGTGACGGCCTCGATCGCACTCACGATGACGGCATCCGTCACCTACTCGGACAGCTGGAAGGTACCGAGCTCCTGGCGGAAGGGATACCTCCACGCCGGCGCCGACCGGGACACGGTCAGCTGGAATTACGGCCACTACGGCGCAGGGTGCAAATGGGTGATCGTGCGCAAGGGGACCGCGAAACTCCCGTACCACATTCCGGCATTCTGGAGCACCAAGGGATGACCTCCGTCACCGGAGCCCGCTTTTCGCAATACGCGGCACGCATGGCCGTACTGTCCTCCGCTTTGCTGGCTGTGGCGGGATGCAGTGACACGGATTCCTCGGCGCTGAAATCTCCGTCGCCCTCTGCGGCACACGCCTCAGCGGTCGCGGAAATGCGACTGCCGCCGTTGGAATCCCTCAAGTCACCGGCTCCGCCCGGGAAGCTGCTGGTGGCGCGGAGCGGCCAGGGTGCCCAGCGGATCGAGGTACCTCTGGCGAAGTCGGGCACACCGATCACGGTGCGGTTGATCTGTCTGGGGCCCGGCGCGGCGAAGGTGACCGACGGGTCCGGCGGTCCGGTCCTCGACGTGGCCGGTTGCAACGCCACGGCGGCGTACACCACGGGATTCACCGGCGCGAAGAGCGACCGGGTGATGCGGCTCGCGGTGCAACCGTCCGTGGCTTGGCGGCTGCTGGTCTGGGGATAGGACCAGGCGGTCTCCACCGGGCGCGTAGCGAAAGGGCCGGCAGGGTTGCCCCTGCCGGCCCTTTCGCTACGCGCCTCGACCAGCGATCAGCTCTGCTTGTCGGTCGGCTCCTGGTTCTCGGTGTTGTCGGTGTTCTCGGTGTTCTCGGCCTCCGCCGGAACCTCCGTCCCGGCGATCTCCGCCGCCACCGCGGCCGAGGTCTCCGCCGACTCCGCGAGCACCTCGTCCGCGACCAGTTCGGCCGCCTCCTTGGCGACCGTCAGCAGCACGGTGTCCTGCGGGGCCTGGTCCTCGAAGTTCTCCGGGTGGTGGCAGGCCACCTGCTGCCCGGGCTTCAGCTCCGTGAGCTTCGGCTCGGTCGTCGTGCAGATATTCGTCGCCTTCCAGCACCGGGTGTGGAACCGGCAGCCGGTCGGCGGGGAGATCGGCGAGGGCACGTCGCCCTTGAGCAGGATGCGCTCGCTCTCGGCGTTGCGGCGCCTCGGGTCCGGAATCGGCACCGCCGACATGAGCGCCTTGGTGTACGGGTGCATCGGCGCCCTGTACAGCGACTCGCGATCGGCCAGCTCGACGATCTTGCCGAGGTACATCACCGCGATCCGGTCCGAGACGTGCCGGACGACGGAGAGGTCGTGCGCGATGATCACGTAGGTCAGGCCGAGCTCCTTCTGGAGGTCGTCGAGCAGGTTCACCACCTGGGCCTGGATCGACACGTCCAGCGCGGAGACCGGCTCGTCCGCCACCACCAGCTTCGGCTTCAGGGCGAGCGCGCGGGCGATACCGATGCGCTGGCGCTGACCGCCGGAGAACTCGTGCGGATAGCGGTTGTAGTGCTCGGGGTTGAGGCCGACCACCGACAGGAGCCGCTGGACCTCGTTCTTGATCCCGCCCTCGGGTGCGACGCCCTGCAGCTTGAAGGGAGCGCCGATGATCGTGCCGATGGTGTGGCGCGGGTTCAGCGAGGAGTAGGGGTCCTGGAAGATCATCTGGACGTCGCGGCGCATCGGACGCATGCCACTCACGCCGAGGTGGGTGATGTCCTTGCCCTCGAACTCGACCGTGCCACCGGTCGGTTCGAGCAGCCGGGTGATCAGCCGGCCCATCGTCGACTTGCCGCAGCCGGACTCGCCCACGACTCCGAGCGTCTCACCGGCCCGGACCTCGAAGTCGATGCCGTCGACGGCGTGCACCGCGCCGACCTGACGCTGGAGCAGGCCCTTCTTGATCGGGAAGTGCTTCTGCAGGCCGGTGACCTTCAGCAGCACCTCGCCGTCGGCCCGACGGGTGTCCTCGCTCTGCGCGGGAGTCGTCACCGCTTTCTCGTCACTCACAGCTTCGGCGCAATCTCTTCGGTCCAGATGCGCTCCCGCTGCTCCTTGCTCATATGGCAGGCGGCCCAGTGCCGGCTGCCGACCTCGGTGAGTTCGGGGCGAACAGTGCGGGTCACGTCATCCTTGGGGATGTCGGCGTACGGGCAGCGCGGGTTGAAGGCGCAGCCGGACGGGACGTTGATCAGCGAGGGCGGGGAGCCCTTGACCGGGATCAGGCGCTCCTGCTGCTCACGGTCCAGGCGCGGCATCGAGCCGAGCAGGCCCCAGGTGTAGGGGTGGCGAGGCTCGTAGAACACCTTCTCGGCGGACCCCCGCTCCACGCAGCGGCCGCCGTACATCACCAGGATGTCGTCGGCGAGTTCGGCGACGACGCCCAGGTCGTGGGTGATGATGATGACCGCCGAGCCGAACTCCGTCTGCAGGTCCCGGATCAGGTCGAGGATCTGCGCCTGGACGGTCACGTCCAGGGCGGTGGTCGGCTCGTCCGCGATGAGCAGCTCGGGGTTGTTGACCAGCGACATCGCGATCATCGCGCGCTGGCGCATACCCCCGGAGAACTCGTGCGGGTAGTTGTCCACCCGCTTGTCCGGCTGCGGGATACCCACCCGGTCGAGCATCTCGACCGCGCGCCTCTTCGCGGTCTTCTTGTCGACCTTGTGGTGGATCCGGTACGCCTCCGCGATCTGCTGGCCGATCGTGTAGTACGGGTGCAGCGCGGACAGCGGGTCCTGGAAGATCATGGACATCTCGCGGCCGCGCAGCTTGCGCACCTCGTCCGGGTCGGCGCTGAGCAGCTCCGTGCCGTCCAGCCAGATCTCGCCGGAGATCTGGGCCTTGCGCTTGCCGTACTGGCCGGCGGTGTGCAGGCCCATGATGCCGAGCGAGGTCACCGACTTGCCGGAGCCCGACTCGCCCACGATGCCGAGGGTCTTGCCCTTCTCCAGCGTGAAGGAGAGACCGTCGACGGACTTCACCAGACCGTCGTCGGTCGGGAAGTGCACCTTGAGGTCGCGCACTTCCAGGAAGGACGTCGGTGCGGGCGAGGTGCCGGTGGGCTCGCCGACGGCTGCTCCGCTCTTGCTCAGTTCCGTCATGTGAGCCTCACTCGGGGGTCGATCACGGCGTACAGGACGTCGACCACGAGGTTGGCGATCAGCACCGCGAGAGAAGTGATCAGGGTGACGCCCAGGATGATGGGCAGGTCCTGCGTCTTGATGGCGTTCAGCACGGCCTGGCCGAGGCCGGGCAGGCTGAACGTCGTCTCGGTCAGGATCGCGCCGCCGATGAGGGCGCCGAGGTCCATGCCGAGCATGGTCAGGATGGGCGTCATCGTCGAGCGCATGGCGTGCTTGCCGATGACGACCTGCTCCGTGAGTCCCTTCGCGCGTGCCGTGCGGATGTAGTCCTCGCCGAGGATCTCCAGCATGGTGGCGCGGGTGATCCGGGCGTACATCGCCGCATACAGGAACGCGAGGGTGACCCAGGGCAGGATCATGCCGCCGAGGTAGCCGGTGACGCTCTCGTCGAGTGGCACGTACTTGCCGTCGATCCAGCCCAGTCCGTAGCTGAAGATCGCCAACGAGAGCAGACCGGTGAAGTAGATCGGCAGGGACACACCGCCGAGGGCGACGACCATCGCGCCGCGGTCCCACAGGCTGCCCCGCTTGAGGGCGGAGAGCACACCGGCCGAGACACCGAAGACGAGCCACAGTACGGCGGCGCCGAGCGCGAGACCCAGGGTCACCGGGAAGCGGTCGGTCAGCACCGGCCAGACGCCCTGCTCGCTGCGGAAGGAGTAACCGAAGCACGGCGCGGCGCAGTGGGTGACATCGCCGCCGGCCGCGTAGGTGCGGCCCACGAAGATGCCCTTGAAGAAGTGCCAGACCTGAATGAAGATCGGGTCGTTCAGGCCCAGCTTCACACTGACCGCTTGGACAGAAGCCGGGTCGGCCTGCTTGCCCACGAAGCTCGTGGCGATGTCCACGCCCGCCCACTTGGGGACGAGGAAGAAGATGCTGAAGACCACCAGGATGATGACCACGAGCATCACTGCGGCGGCGAACAGCCGCCTGAGGAGATAAGCGAGCACAGCTAACGGCCCGCTGCGGGACCGCGGGCCGCCGGAGGTCTTCCGGTGGCCCGCGGCCCCGCCGCGCCGGCCTTCACCTGCCTTTCGTGCCGTACGGCGGGTGTGCCGGGATTACTTCGTGGACTTCAGACCGATGTTGACGAAGTCGTAGTAGCCGCTGAACGCGTTCGTCGTGTACACGTTGGCGATCCGCGAGGAGCGCCAGTTCAGGAGCCGCTCGAAGGTGAAGGGCAGGTAGTACGCGCCCTCGCTCACCTTGTGGTTGATGTCCGTGGCGATCTGCGTCTTCTTCGACTCGTTCAGTTCGGCGTTGTACTGGTCGAACAGACCGTCGATCGTCTTGTCCTTGATCAGAGCGAAGTTGTTGTTGCCGCTCTGCAGGATGTACTTGCTGCTCCACAGCGGGATGCCGTAGCCCTGGACGGTCGGGAAGTCCGGACCCCAGCCCATGATGATGATGCCGAGCTTCTTCTTCGCGACGTTCGAGGGGCTGCCGATGATGCCGGAGCTCTGCGAGCCGTCGTACTGGTAGATGTCGGCCTGGATGCCGACCTTCTTCAGCGACGCCTGCAGGGACGTGGCCGTGGCCACCTCCTGCTGCTTGTTGTTGCGGACGGCGATGGTGGTCTTGAAGCCGTTCGGCTGACCGCAGGCCTTCAGCGCTTCCTTGGCCAGCGTGTCGTTGCCGTTCTTGTTCTCACCGGCGGCCTTGTACGGGTCGTACTTCTGGCCCTCGGCGCCGGGGACCGACGGCGGGAGCATGTTGGTGCCGATGTCACCACCGGCGACGGGGCCACCGCGCGCGGTCTGCAGCGACACGTGGTCGGCGGCGTAGATGACGGCCTTGCGGCACTCGATGTTGTCGAACGGCTTGACGCTCTGCGGGAAGACCGCGTAGCGGATGAAGCCGGACACCGGGTTGTCCAGGTTGGCCTTGTGCTGCTTCAGGGCGATCTGGCGGCCCTGCGGGCCGAGACCGGTCTGGCTGGCGTCGATGTCGTAGTCGCCGTTGATCAGGCGCTGGTCCATGTCGCTCTGGTTGCTGGAGATGTCCATGGTGATCTTGTCCGGGTACGCCTTCCGGACCGGGTCCGAGGACGCCTTCCAGTTGGTGTTGCGGACCAGGACCAGCGACTTGCCCGGGCTGTACGACTGGAACTTGTACGGGCCGGAGGAGAACGGCTTCAGGCCGTACTTGGACTTGGTGTCCATGTCCTGGCGGACCGGCGAGGCCGAGACCATCGCCAGGACCTGCTTGAAGTCGGAGTTCGCGGTGGGCAGGTGGAAGACGATCGTCTTGGCGTCGGGTGTGTCGATCGCCTTCAGACCGAGCTTGTCCGCGGAGGTGTCCTTGTACGGACCCTTGTAGGTGCCCTTGGGGTCGAGCATCTGCTGCAGGTAGATCGGGCCGCCGGACAGGACGTCCTGCGCCCAGACGCGCTCGATGCCGTACTTGATGTCCTGGGAGGTGATGGCCTTGCCGTCCTCCCAGGTGATGCCGTCACGCAGGTGGAACGTGTACGTCTTGCCGTCGGACGAGACCTGGCCCTCGTCCGTGGCGAGGTCGGGCGTGACCTCGGCACCCTTGGCGCCCGGCTCGGTCTTGTACGTGAGCAGCTGACGGCTGTAGTAGCGCGCGAAGTCCCACATGAAGCCGTAGTAACCACGCGTGGTGTCCCACGAGTCGGCGTCCTGCGAGGTGACGAACTTCAGCGTGCCGCCCTTCTTGACCAGCGAGGCCTGGGCGACCTTGTTGTTCGCGGCGTCGAAGCCAGCCGCGCCGCTCTTCGACCCCTCGTTGTCGCTGCCGCCGCCGCACGCCGCCATGGTCAGCATGCCGGCGACCGCGGCGGCGGCGGCCAGCGCCTGCTTACGCCGCCCTGTGGTGCGTTGGGTAGTCACGATCTCGGATCCTCCGGATTAGATGAGAGACCCCGTGTCAGTGCCACGGGACGCTTGAGGGTGTGGCGTTTCAGCGGGAAGCCTTCGGGTCCAGCGCGTCCCGCACGCCGTCGCCGAAGAGGTTGAAGGCCAGAACAGTGATGAAGATCGCGACGCCGGGGACGACCATGTACATGGGGTCCGAGTCGTAGTAGTCGATCGCGGTGGAGAGCATCTGCCCCCAGGAGGACGTGGGGGGCTTGACGCCCACGCCCAGGAAGCTGAGCGCCGCCTCGGTGAGGATGTTGGTGGGGATCATCATCGTCGTGTACACGATGATCGGCGCGACGAGGTTGGGCAGCAGTTCCTTGATGAGGATGTAGAACCGCCCGGCGCCCAGCGATCGGGCGGCCTCCACGTACTCGCGCTCACGCATCGAGAACGTCTGGCCGCGCACCACGCGTCCGATGTAGGGCCAGCCGAAGAAGCCGATGACCAGGATCATCACGAACACCCGGACGCTGGAGCCGCTCAGGCCGAGCATCTCGTTCGGCATGACGGAGACGAGCGCGATGATGAACAGAAGCTGCGGGAAGGCCAGCAGGCCGTCCATGACCCGGCTGATGACCGAGTCGACCCAGCCGCCGAAGAAGCCGGCCAGGACGCCGAGGATCGTGCCGAGGACGACGGCGACGATCGCGGACAGGAAGCCGACGAGGAGCGAGATCCGGGCGCCGTAGAGGACACGGGCGAAGATGTCGCGGCCGTTGACCGGCTCGACGCCGAGCCAGTGATCCCCGCTGATCCCGCCCAGGGATCCCTTCGGGGTACTGAACAGCGGGTCGATCAGGCTCTCGTGGTAGGCGTCGGGGTCCTGCCCGTACAGGCTGGCGATCAGGGGGGCGAACAGCGCGACCACGATGAGGACAAGGACGACGATGCCGCCCGCGAGGGCGAGTTTGTCCCGTTTGAGACGCTCCCAGGCGATCCGGCCCAGGGAACGTCCCTGTACGGCCTTCATTCCGGCGGCGGCGACCGCCGCCTCCTCGGCCGCGCTCGGGGCCGCTTCCGCGGTCGGCTCGTGCAATGGTGCCGTCATCTGGCAGGGACCCCTCTCAACCGGCGGTAGCCGGCCCACACTTGCCGCTGTAGCGGCATGATCAGTCCGTTGTACATGGGGATGAAGCCCCCTGGAGCGGGAGTCTTCAACGGTTTGGCGATCTGTAGCCAGACTTGGCGGTGAATGGATGCATAAACGTAATGCGGTGATAGAGATTCCGTTATCCGGACGGCTCGCGGTGATGAGCGGACGATCATCAATCAGGACAGAACGGACGCAACTCTAATCTTTCGACTACATCTACGCGCGAAGAAGGATATCTCGCGGCGGCCGCGCGGAGCGGGAGCGACCCGGGGCGATCACGCCTTGTGACCCCTTCGGTATCGCGCAGACGTGACGACCGTCACACAGGGGTGCATGCTGAAGCCGGTTCCGCGCGGTCAGTAACGGCCCTGGGCCGGTGGGTAGCCGTATCCGGCCGCCGGGGCCTGTGCGGGGGCCGCGTGGGCCTCGCGGTCGTAGAACGGACGGGCACCCGCGCGCATCCACAGGGCCACCGGGTCGTACTCGTCGGACATCGCCACGGTCGACACCGGGAGGCCGTCCGGGACGGCTCCGATGGACTGCTGCATCATCGCGCGCACCGAGTCGACGGCCGAGGGACTGGTGTCGTACACGTCGAGACCGATGGCGAGGTACGGCGCTCCGAGCGCGGGCTGCACCCAGGCCCGGCGCAGCGAACGGACCGCCGGGGTGCGGTGGGCGTTGTGCGTGAGCAGGGCGTAGAACTGCGGCACCTCGATACCGGGTTCCGACAGCCGCAGCGGGCCCGCGGGCTGACGCTCCAGGCCGGTGGCGATGCGGCGCAGGTCGAGCCAGGGGATGCCGACGCCGCCGCCCGGGGCGTGCGGGTTGAGCCAGAGACCGTAGTGGTCGGGGAACAGGGTGCGGGCCACGTCGACACCGTCGACCACTTCGTAGGAGCGGTTCCAGCCGCTGGCGCTCAACTCCTGGGCGGAGGTGACACAGGGGGCGTAGCCGTAGCCCTCGACCTCCATGTTCCCGTACTGAGCGTCGGGGGAGCCGGACTGGCCGTGCCACAGGAGCATCCAGATCTGGCCGGAGTTCGCGGTCGCGAGGGCACGGAGCAATGCCTCGTAGGCGTCGTAGCGCCCGGGGGTCACCTGGCGCAGCATGTGCTCGACCGTCCCGGTCGCGGTGCCGCTGGCGCTCACGTCTATCGCCCCTTCTTGGGAGTTGCCCCGAATATGAAACCAGCTTAAGCGCCCAGGAGCTCGGGACCTGTGCGTCGTCGGCGGGTGCGGGTTGTCTGTGGCTTGTCGCGCTTCCCCGCGCCCCTGGGTGGGTGCAGCTAGCCCTGCGTGTAGAAGGGCCGTACCTGTTCGCGCATCCAGTGCCCCACCGGGTCGTCCGCCACGTCCAGCAGGACCAGGTTCACCGGCCAGCGGACCGGCGTCCGGTGCAGGGCCCTGCCGAGGGCGTCCATCGGCAGGGTGCGCAGGTCGCCCTCCCACTGGGAGAGTTCGACGCCGACGAACATCACCGGGTCGGCCGTCTCGATGGCCGCCAGGCAGCGGCGGGCCGTCAGGACCACGCCCGTCGCCGCGAACTCCGCGGAGGCGGTGGCGAGGAAGTCGACCGGGTCGTCCTGCCAGTCCGGCTCGTAGAGCTTGACCCGGCCGCCGGTGTTGGGGCCGTCGAGGGGGGTGCGGCCCACCCGGCAGAGGTCGGCGACGGCGGCCGGGGGGAGCGGCACGCCGACCACGCCGTCGGGGTTCAGGGCGATGCCCACGTGCGGGGGCAGGCCGCGGGCGAACTCGACCGCCGGGGCGATGGTGCACGACAGATGGCTGCCGACGACCTGGCGGAACTGCTCCTCGGAGCTGAAGACCGGGACGAACGCCTGGCCGTCGATCTCCAGCGTGGGCAGGTCGAGGGGACCGCTGTGCGGGCCGCCGCCGTTCGGCAGGGGGATCCAGACGAAGCTGCGGCCGAGCACCTCGATGATCCGGGCGCCCGCCGAGGGCATGCCGAGGGAGGCCGAGAGCACCTCCTCCAGTTCGTTGCCCGGCCATCCGCCGTGCGGATGGGGGTGTGCCGTCTGTGCCGGAAACTCCGAGAAGTCCGCGGGGAGATCCGCCGGGAAATCCATCTGTCTGACCGCCTGCTGTGAACCCAGTACTGATGTGGCTGAAGGCTAGCGGGTGCGGCGGAAGGTGGCCCGGCCCGCGAAACTCCGCGCGCCTCAGCCGGTGAAGCCGATCCGCCGCAGGACGTCCGCCGCGTCCCGGTCGACCAGCACCGCCGAACCGCAGCCCTGGGGCAGGTCGCCGCGCTCCACGGCCCGGATCAGGCGGGCGGCGGCGCCCCGGTGACGCAGGAACGCGTACCTCGAGACGCCCCGGCCGCGCTCGCGCTGGCCCTCCAGCGCGGTGTCCGCCGTGACGTCGAGGAGCAGCAGGTGCAGGGTGCCGCCCCGGCGGCGGGCCTCGCGGGCCAGCCAGCCGCGCACCCAGGCCTGCGTCCCGCAGTCGTGCACGACGACACCCTCGCCGGAGCGCAGGGCGCGGCGCAGTCCGGCGTAGTGCGCGAGCCGGACCAGCGGGCGGTAGAGGGCGTACGGCAGGAAGCGGGACAGCCGGCCGTCCCAGCGGTCGCGGGTGTCCTGGGAGTCGATGCTCGTCCCCCTGACCGCACGCTTCATCAGGGTCGACTTGCCGCTGCCGGGCAGGCCGGTGATGACGACGAGGTCCCGGGGACCGAAGAGCAGGGCGTGCGGGCTGTGCCCCATGCGGTCGCGCAGGTCACGGACGACCGGCACCGGGCGCGGGCCGCGGGCCTCGACGGCCGGGGCCGCGGGCTGCTCGGGCAGCGCGATGGCCGAGGTCGTCGCGTACGCCGTGGTCCTGTTCACCGTCATCGTCCTCCTCCGGGGTCAGGGCTTCCCCTCCCCACCGAGCGTAAAGAGAAGGTAATGGATGATCTCCCGTGTTTCTGTACGCGTACCGCCACAAGCCGGTTACAGAAGGGAGGGCCAGGTGCGGCCCTGCCGCCCGCCCGCGAGGCGTGCAATGATGTCGGCGCCAACTGCATACCGGCCGTTTGAATCCGCGCGGGAGAGTCCCGGGTACATGTACCCGGGCGCCGAAGGAGCAAGTCCCTCCCTTGAATCTCTCAGGCCCCGTTACCGCGCGGGCGAGGCACATCTGAAAAGCGGGCCGCCGACTCGACGGCGGTCCCACCCACGGTGCAAGTCCAGGTCACTTCGTGATCAGGGCGAACCTCTCAGGTTCCGATGACAGATGGGGAGGAAAGCCCTCGCCCGTCATGCCTTGGATCCCTGGAGACAACGTCCGATGAGCAGTTCCGAACTCCGCTTCACCGCGCTCGATGCCCTGCGTCGTTCGCTCGGCGCGACCATGACCGACTTCGCCGGCTGGGACATGCCCCTGCGGTACGGCTCCGAGCGCGACGAGCACAACGCGGTGCGTACGAAGGCCGGGCTCTTCGACCTCTCCCACATGGGGGAGATCACGGTGAGCGGGCCGGCCGCGGCCGCGCTCCTGGACTTCGCCCTCGTCGGCAACATCGGCTCCGTCGGTGTCGGCCGCGCCCGCTACACCATGATCTGCCAGGCCGACGGCGGCATCCTGGACGACCTGATCGTCTACCGGCTCGGTGAGACCGAGTACATGATCGTCGCCAACGCCTCCAACGCCCAGGTCGTCCTGGACGCGCTGACCGAGCGCGCGGCCGGCTTCGACGCCGAGGTGCGGGACGACCGGGACGCGTACGCGCTGATCGCCGTACAGGGCCCCGAGTCGCCGGGGATCCTCGCGTCCCTGACCGACGCCGATCTCGACGGGCTGAAGTACTACGCCGGTCTGCCGGGCACGGTCGCCGGGGTCCCCGCGCTGATCGCGCGCACCGGCTACACCGGGGAGGACGGCTTCGAGCTGTTCGTGAAGCCCGAGCACGCCGTCGAGTTGTGGCAGGCGCTGACCAAGGCCGGCGAGGGTGCCGGCCTGGTCCCCTGCGGGCTGTCCTGCCGGGACACCCTGCGCCTGGAAGCGGGGATGCCGCTGTACGGTCACGAGCTCTCGCGGGAGCTGACCCCCTTCGACGCCGGGCTCGGCCGGGTCGTGAAGTTCGAGAAGGAGGGGGACTTCGTCGGACGCGAGGCGCTCCAGGAGGCCGCCTCGCGCGCCGCGGAGAACCCCCCGCGCGTCCTCGTCGGCCTGGTCGCCGAGGGTCGTCGCGTCCCTCGTGCCGGGTACGCCGTCGTCGCGGGCGGCGAGGTCATCGGCGAGGTCACCTCCGGCGCCCCCTCCCCCACGCTGGGCAGGCCCATCGCGATCGCGTACGTCGACGCCGCGTACGCGACGCCGGGCACGGCGGGTGTCGGCGTGGACATCCGGGGCAGCCACGAGCCGTACGAGGTCGTGGCGCTGCCGTTCTACAAGCGTCAGAAGTAACCCTGTAGGTGATGCTGAGCGCCCAGTCGCTGCTCACGCGCGCCTTCCGCAGTTCCCCCTTTCCTCACCACCGCCCCGCGTACAGGAGAATTCAGGCCATGAGCAACCCCCAGCAGCTGCGTTACAGCAAGGAGCACGAGTGGCTGTCGGGCGCCGAGGACGGCGTCTCGACGGTCGGCATCACGGAGCACGCGGCCAACGCGCTCGGCGATGTCGTCTTCGTTCAGCTCCCGGAGGTCGGCGCCACGGTGACCGCGGGCGAGACCTGCGGCGAGCTGGAGTCCACCAAGTCGGTCAGCGACCTGTACTCCCCGGTGGCCGGTGAGGTCACCGAGGTCAACGAGGACGTCGTCAACGACCCGTCGCTGGTGAACTCCGCCCCCTTCGAGGGCGGCTGGCTGTTCAAGGTACGCGTCGCGGAGGAGCCGGCCGAGCTCCTCAGCGCCGACGAGTACACCGCCTTTTCCGCCGGCTGAGGAGTCCGCACCTGATGTCCGCACTGAACACGCCCCTGCACGAGCTCGACCCGGAGATCGCCGCCGCGGTCGACGCCGAGCTGGTGAGGCAGCAGTCCACCCTCGAGATGATCGCGTCGGAGAACTTCGCCCCGCTCGCGGTCATGGAGGCGCAGGGCTCGGTCCTGACCAACAAGTACGCCGAGGGCTACCCCGGCCGCCGCTACTACGGCGGCTGCGAGCACGTCGACGTGGCCGAGCAGATCGCGATCGACCGGGTCAAGGAGCTGTTCGGCGCCGAGTACGCCAACGTGCAGCCGCACTCCGGTGCCTCCGCCAACCAGGCCGCCCTGTTCGCGCTGGCCCAGCCCGGTGACACCATCCTCGGGCTCGACCTCGCGCACGGCGGTCATCTCACCCACGGGATGCGGCTGAACTTCTCCGGCAAGCAGTTCGACGTGGTCGCGTACCACGTCGACGAGGCCGGGCTCGTCGACATGGCCGAGCTGGAGAAGCTCGCCAAGGAGCACCGGCCCAAGGTGATCATCGCGGGCTGGTCCGCCTACCCGCGGCAGCTAGACTTCACGGAGTTCCGCCGGATCGCCGACGAGGTCGAGGCGTATCTGTGGGTCGACATGGCCCACTTCGCGGGTCTGGTGGCGGCCGGGCTGCACCCGAACCCCGTCGAGTACGCGGACGTGGTCACCTCCACCACCCACAAGACGCTGGGCGGCCCGCGCGGCGGGATCATCCTCGCGAAGAAGGAGTTCGCGAAGAAGCTGAACTCCTCCGTCTTCCCGGGCTTCCAGGGCGGTCCCCTGGAGCACGTGATCGCGGCGAAGGCGGTGTCCTTCAAGGTCGCCGCCTCGGAGGAGTTCGCCGAGCGCCAGCGGCGTACGGTGGAGGGTGCGCGCATCCTCGCCGAGCGTCTGACGGCCGACGACGCCCGGGAGGCCGGGGTCGACGTGCTCTCCGGCGGCACCGACGTGCACCTCATCCTCGTCGACCTGCGCGAGTCCGAGCTGGACGGGCGGCAGGCCGAGGACCGTCTCCACGAGGTCGGCATCACGGTCAACCGCAACGCCGTCCCGAACGACCCGCGCCCGCCGATGGTGACGTCGGGGCTGCGGATCGGTACGCCCGCCCTGGCCACCCGCGGCTTCACGGCCGAGGACTTCGCCGAGGTCGCGGACGTCATCGCTTCGGCGCTGAAGCCGTCGTACGACGTGGAGTCGCTGAAGGCCCGGGTCACTGCCCTGGCGGACAAGCACCCGCTGTACCCCGGCCTGAACAAGTAGTTCCGCGGTGGGGGCACCCGACGACGTGTGCCCCCACCCTTTTTGAAGGAGTTCCCGTGGCCATCTCGGTCTTCGACCTGTTCTCGGTCGGCATAGGCCCGTCCAGCTCCCACACGGTCGGCCCGATGCGCGCGGCCCGCATCTTCGCCCGCCGCCTGCGCAACGAGGAGCTGCTGGACTCCGTCGCATCGGTGCGCTGCGAGCTCTACGGCTCCCTGGGCGCGACCGGCCACGGCCACGGGACCCCGAAGGCGGTTCTGCTCGGCCTGGAGGGCGCGTCCCCCCGTACGGTCGACGTGGAGACGGCGGACGACCGGGTGGCGCAGATCAGGACCACGGGCACCCTGAACCTGCTCGGCGAGCGCGAGATCCCGTTCTCCTTCGACGACGACCTGGTCCTGCACCGCCGCAAGGCGCTGCCGTACCACGCGAACGGCATGACGGTGTGGGCGTACGACGCGTCGGGCGCCGAGCTGCTGTCGAAGACGTACTACTCGGTGGGCGGCGGGTTCGTCGTCGACGAGACTGTGCTTGATGAAGGCGTGGTGGGCGCGGACCGCATCAAGCTGGACGACACGGTGTTGAAGTACCCCTTCCGCACCGGCGACGAGCTGCTGCGCCTGGCGCGGGAGACCGGTCTGTCGATCTCCTCGATGATGCTGGAGAACGAGCGGGCCTGGCGCACGGAGGACGAGATCCGGGCCGGACTGCTGGAGATCTGGCGGGTGATGCAGGCGTGTGTGTCGCGGGGCATGTCCCGTGAGGGCATCCTGCCGGGCGGCCTCAAGGTGCGCCGCAGGGCCGCCGTCACCGCGCGCCAACTCCGTGCCGAGGGCGACCCGTTGGCGCACTCCATGGAGTGGATCACGCTCTACGCGATGGCCGTGAACGAGGAGAACGCGGCGGGCGGCCGGGTGGTGACCGCCCCGACCAACGGGGCCGCCGGCATCATCCCCGCCGTCCTCCACTACTACATGAACTTCGTGCCGGGCGCCGACGAGGACGGAGTGGTGAGGTTCCTCCTCGCCGCCGGAGCCATCGGCATGCTCTTCAAGGAGAACGCCTCCATCTCCGGCGCCGAGGTCGGCTGCCAGGGCGAGGTGGGTTCCGCCTGCTCCATGGCCGCCGGCGCCCTCGCCGAGGTCCTCGGCGGCTCCCCCGAACAGGTCGAGAACGCCGCCGAGATCGGCATGGAACACAACCTCGGCCTCACCTGCGACCCCGTCGGCGGCCTCGTCCAGATCCCCTGCATCGAACGCAACGGCATGGCCGCGGTCAAGGCGGTCACGGCGGCGAAGATGGCGATGCGGGGGGACGGCACGCACAAGGTGTCCCTGGACAAGGTCATCAAGACGATGAAGGACACCGGCGCCGACATGAGCGTCAAGTACAAGGAGACGGCCCGGGGCGGGCTTGCGGTGAACATCATCGAGTGCTGAGGAAGTAGGGCAAGTCGGCCGCCCCGTCTGTGCGTTGTTCCCCCGTTGCGCATGGACGGGGCTTTGGCATCTCCTCTGACCAGGGGCAACGGACGACCTCAGGCAAGCCTCACGACATGTGCCGCTCGGGCGGGATTTGGGCGAAGGCCGGGCGAACCTCGGGCGTGGGGTTCCCGGGAGGGTACGGCGCCGGTTCGCTGGAGGTGTAGGGCGACACGGGGGCGAGGGTGATGGACGTCAGTGGTGCGGGGGCGCCGATCGTGGCGGTCGTCGGGGTGGTCGGGACCCTGCTGTCGGCCCTGCTCACCCAGCGTGCCGCCGAGCGCAGCCGACGGCGTGAGCAGGAGCGGGTCGAACGAGCGCAGGCGCGGGCACGGGAAAGGGAGGAGCGGCGTCGCTGTTACGTCGCCCTCAACACCGCCTCCCGGCACTATCTGGCCGCCCTCACCGACCAGTTGCACGCCCTGGGCCGGACGGAGGACCCGCGCGCGGTACGGCAACGTCTCATCGAGGCCCGGGATCTGCACCGGGACGTGCACGCGGAGGCCCAGATGCGGCTGCCCGACCCCGTCCTCGCCCTGGCCGGCGAGGTCGCCCACGAGCTCGGCACCCTCTACGGCACAGTCCGGCGCCTGGACGACGGCGTCCCGCGCCCGGGCGACTCGCTCGACGCCGCCCAGGGAGAGATCGACCCGCTGTGGGAGCGGCTGCGGGAGCTGCGGCGCGGGATGCGGGCGGACCTGGGAGCTTCGGGAGCGGCCCGGCCGGACCCTGATCCCGGCCCCCGTCCCTCTCGGGGCAACTCGGCCGCGTCCCGGGCGAGTTCCGGGCGTTGATCGGGCGTTGGCCGGAAAAGCTCGGTGATCGGGCGTCATGGTGACGGACATCTCGTCATCATGGAGATCGGGACGGACTGTTGATGTCCTTGGGACGTGAGGAGTGCCGGTGGGGGAAGAAGAGGAGACCGGTGGCGTTCAGGCGCTGCGGGCCTGGGCCGGCGAGGCCATCGGGCGGGCGAGGGCGTTGCTGCCGGCGCCGGGGACCGTCGCCAGACCCTCCCGCGCTCACGACGACTCGGTCACCGAACTGGACGCGCTCTCCCGCCTGTTGGACCACGATCCGCAGCTGCGGAGCTCGGTGACCGTATGGCTCGGCGGTGCCCTCACCCTGCGCCACGGCGTCGGCGGCGGGACGCCCGAGGACCGGGAGCGGGCGCACGGCCTGCTGCGGGACGTACGGGATCCGGCCACGGAGGTCGGAGCCGCGGCCTCCACCGAGGACCGGCGGTGGGCCGCGCTGTTCCTGCTGACGCACGCGATGCCGCTGCAGGAGATGCTGGGCGGGCTCGCGCCGGAGCCGGACGCGACCGCCATGTTCGACAGGGTCATGCGGGAGGGGCCGAGCGGGATGGTCGCCTTCGCCGCCGAGGTGCAGGAGCTGGTGACGGAGGCGGCCGAGCTCCCGCTGCCGGAGGAGACCCTGAGTGACCTGAGGCAGGTGCGCGACGTCGGTGCCACCCCCTCGGTGGACGGGCTCGCCGACCTGTTCACGAGTCTCCTACCCGACGACGGCAATCCGTTCTCCGATCATCTGCGGCAGAAGATGATGAACTTGATGGCGATGATGACCGGCGGCGCGGCCCCGAAGAACGGCTCGGGTACGGCGTCCGGTACCGGTCCGGCCACGAGCGACGCCCGGCCCGCCCCGGACGTCCCGGGCGCCTCCGATGCGGCCACCGCCGGCGCCGACGTTCCGCCCACGCTCCCCGACCCCGACGAGGTCCGCCGGCTCCTCGCCGCGTTGCAGGCCGTCAACACCACATCCGTGGACTTCGTGAACCAGGTCGGCGGCGGTGACCCCGCTGCTCTCAATCAGCAGCTCGGGCGGCTGCGCGCGGCGCTCGACGCGCTGCCGGAGGGCATGCCGAACAAGGACGGGCTGGAAGGGATGATGGCGCTGCTGCTCAGCGTGAGCGAAGGCGCCGGCGGCACTCTCGAGGACCAGGCGCTCGGTCTCGCGCACACCGAGACGATCACCGACTTCCTGCGGCGCCAGTCGGGAAGCTCGATCCCCATGGCCGACGGCTTCGCGATCGCGGCGGACGTCATGGGCCTGATGACCGAGATCCGTACCGCCGGGCAGGCCGAGGACGTGGAGCGGCTGCGCGCTCTCCTGCCCCGGGCCGAGGCCATGGCCGACACGGTCCCCGAGGACCACGACTTCCGCTCCTTGGCTCTGATGGCCCGTGCCATGGCCCGCTTCATGCTCGGTCGGCTCACCCTGGACAGGGAGCTGCTCCTGGGCGGACTCGCGGATCTCGAGGACGGCAAGACGGCCGCGGGAAACAGCAGCCTCCCGGTCGGGACGGAGGAACTCGAGGCCATGGTTCCCGACCTCGCGGCCGTGCGTTCCCTCCTCACCGGCGACACGACGACCCTCCCGGACCGGGACGTGCCCCCACCGGACGCCTCCACCGAACAGCTGTACACCGGCGCGAACCGCCTCGGCATGCGCTACAGCTTCACCAAGGAACAGGCGGACCTCGATGCCGCCATCGCCACGCTGGAACGGCTCCGCGAGCACATCCGGAAGGGGCTGGCCCCGCGCGTCGCCGCCGAGTCCCTGTGGTCGCTCGCCGAGTCCTACCGCACCCGCTGGCACGGGGAGCACAACGAGTCCGACGCGGACGCCGCCACCGACGCGGCCAACGAGGCCCTGGCCACCCTCGCCGCCGACGTCCTTCTCCAGCACGGCGCCGAGCACCGTCTGACGACCGCCCGCAAGGGCGCCTCCCTCGGCGTACGGGCGGCTCTGTGGGCCGCCGCGCACGGGAAGGTGGACGACGCGGTCACCGCCCTGGAGCTGGGCCGGGCACTGGTATTGCAGGCGGCGGCCACCTCCCGGGCCGTACCGGAGCTGCTGGAAGAGCGCGGCCATCCCGAACTCGCCGCCGACTGGCGGAGGTCCGGCGCCGACGACAGCGCCGAGCTGCCCGCCCAGCTCCCCAGCGAACTGCGCCGAAAGGCCCTGGAGGCCCTCGGCTACCGGGAGCCGGGGGGTCTGCTCGGCACCCCCACCCTGCGCGAACTGGCGGACGGCGTGGGCGAGTCCGGCGCGGACGCGCTGATCTACCTGGTTCCCGGCAGCAACGGGGAGGCCCCGGGCATGGTGCTGGCCGTGGGCCCCGAGATCGGCATCGGCGTGGGCGGCCTGCCCATCCTCTCCGAAGCGGACAGCTCTCCTCTGGAGCGGTACCTGGACGCGGTCGCCGCGCGCTCCCCGGACCACCGCGACGAACAGACGGAACAGGCCTGGGAGGAGGCCCTGTCCGACCTGTGCGACTGGGCGTACGAGGTGTTCGTCCATGTCCTCGCCGGGCTGGAGGAGCACCTCCCGGGCGACGCGGGCGAGCGCCGTACGCCCAGGGTCGTCCTGGTCCCGTGCGGCCGCCTCGGGATCGTCCCCTGGCACGCGGCCCGCTTCCCGCCGGACGCCCCGTACGACTATCTCTGCCAGGCCCTGGTCATCAGCTACGCGGCCTCCGGCAGCCAGTTCCTGCGTACGGTGAAACGCGCGCCGCGCGATCCGATCTCGGCTCCGGCCATGGTGGCCGACTGGAGCCTGACCCTGACGTATGCCGAGCAGGAGATCCTGGAGCTGCGCAACGCCTTCTATCCGGGGGCGCGGCTGTACGGCGACTTCGCCACCTTCCCGCCCGACTCGGTACCGGCCGGCACCCCCGGCCAACTGCTGGCCCTGCTCGCCCAGGACCACTCGATGGTCCATCTGGCCACGCACGGCATGGCGGGGGTACGGCCCACGGAGTCGGCGCTGCACCTCGCCCCCGCCGACCCCGGAGAGAAGATCGGCCGGCTCACCGTGACCCGGCTCCTGGACCGGCCGCAGCCCGCCGAACAGGCGGCACCGGACGGCCCGTTGATCGTCCTGAGCGCATGCCAGACCGACCTGAGCACCCGTGACCACGACGAGGCGCTGACCCTCACGACGGCCTTCGTCTCGGGCGGCGCACGTGATGTCGTGGGGACTCGGTGGACCGCCCAGGACGGCGCGACGAGCCTGCTGATGACGGTCTTCCACCACCATCTGCGGGCTGGGCTCAGCCCCGTGGACGCACTGCGGGCCGCACAGCTGTGGATGCTCGACCCGGACCGGGAGGATCCGGGCTGCCTGAGCGACCGGCTACGGCCGGGTATCGGCCGCCCCGACCTCGGGCGGCCCGCTCTCTGGGCCGCGTTCATTCATCAGGGCCACCCCGGCTGGAAAGAGGAGACCGCATGACCCCGGGCGAGGACAGCGGGACGAGGGTGCTCGACCTCATCGACGAACACCTCGACAGCATCCGCGCCGCACTGCCCGATGGGCAGTACCAGCTCCTGCTCAAGCGCCTGCGCGCGCTTGCCGACACCCCTCCGGACGACGCCAGGGCCGTACTCCGGGCCTTCCAAGCGGTACGCCTCTGTCTGCTGCCACTGCCGTTCGGCCATCCGGTCCGGGAGGTGTTGGACTCCGTCCGCCTCGTCGCCACGGTGCCTGTCGGCCGGCCGCTCGTCCTGGGGACGCAGGATCTGCTGGCCCGGCTCACGGCCGCCCCACCACCGCCCCCCGACACCGCGGCCATCATCGCCGCCGTCGAGCGCCGACTGCTCAAGGCTCCCGCTCTCTCGGCCGCCGAGGTCCGTGTCCGATACGGCGGCGCGCCACCTCCACCCGAACTGATCCGGCTGGCCGATCCCGAACTCGGGGACCGTTACCCGCAGTTCCAGTTCCCGCCCGGGGACGGCACACCGTACGAGGTCGTCCTGGAGGTCAACCGGGTACTGCTCGCCGACGCCGACCCCTGGGGCGCCGCCGACTGGTGGCTGAGCGGCAACGCGTGGCTGGGCGGGCCGCCGCCCGCCCACCTGCTGGGCCTGCTGCCGGACCGCGAACTCGTGGACGCCGCCGTTGCATTGGTGGAGGGGGACTAATGCACGAGGAGACCGTGTCGCCCTCCGCATACCGCTTCCGGCCGCACTGGCAGGTGCTGCCCACCGGTACCCAGCTGTGGCGGATGCACTCGTCCCGTTTCGCCGCCGCGGAGTTCAAGCCGTTCAGCCCGGACGACCGCGCGCCCGGCCGCTTCCACGGCACTCCGGAGGACCCGTACCCGTGTCTGTACGCGGCGACGGACCCGGAGACCGCGCTCGCAGAGACCCTGCTGCGCTCGCTCCCCTTCGACCCGGAGACCGGTATGCGACTGATCCCCTGGGCGTCGGTGCGGGGCAAGTCGCTGAACGTGGTGCGGACCCGGTGCGAGCTGAAACTGGTCTCGCTGTGCTCCGGAGCGGCCCTCGCCGACGTCTGCCAGGACAACCGGCTCCTGGAGAACGAGGGGCCGGAGCACTACATGAGCACCCGCAGCTGGGCACGCGAGATCCGAGCCCAGGCCCCGGACGCCATGGGGATGATCTGGGGTTCGAAGCGCAACCCGTCCCAGCAGGCTCTGGTGCTGTTCGGCGACCGCCTTGAGGACTGCGCCGGCGGACCACTCGAAGCACTGCCCTATCGCAGCATCTCGGACCTCGGCTCCTCGGAGGGCATCAAGGAGACCAACCAACTGCTCGAACGACTGCGTTCGGCGATCAAGGAGCCGCTGCACCGCTGAGCCGCCCGCCCGCTTGTCCCCGTGTGACGCCTGGTGTCATCGTTGACGACATGGCAGCACCGTCCTTTGACCATGCGTCAATTCTCCGGGAATTACAGGTGGTTCGGCGGGCGGGACTGCTGAGGCTGCACGGCCGCGAACTGCCCGCCCTGGAGTCGGCCGCGGCCTCCTTGGCGACCGCGCGTACCCGCGAGGGCGCCGTGGAGGCGCTGCTCCGCCGCGCGGTGGAGCGACTCGACGCGGGCACCTTGCGGACCGCTGCCGAGTACACGCTGGGTCTGGCCCAGGGCACCCGGGACTGGCCGGCGTCCTCCCGCCGGACGCGCGCGGCCCAGGTGTACCGGGTGAGCGAGGAGCGCTTCCGCAAGCACCACGAGGTGATGGTGCTCGGGCAGGTGGCCGAGCACATCGTGGAGATGGTGGAGGGCTGCGGCGACGAGCCGGGCGGGGGCGAATGGGAGGGCGACACCCACCGGTCCGTGGACGTCCTGGCCGGCGACCGGGCCGTACGCCTCACGCTGCACATCCACTCCGTCGACCTGCTGCGGGACGTGGACGTGGTCGTTTCCCCGGTCAACACCTACCTCGCGCTGCCCGAGCCGTACAAGTCCTCGGTGTCCGCCTCGTTGCGCCGGGCCGCCTCCTCGCGCGGGGTGACCGGGGACCTGCTGGACGACCCGGTCCTCCACGAGCTGCGCAAGTGGGCGGCCCGGCACGGTACTTCGGGGCGCCCGGTGGTGCCGGGCACGGTGGCGGCGACCGGTTCGGGGGCCATGACCGAGTACGGCGTACGGCGGATCTACCACGCGGCGGTGGCCACCCCCCGGGCCGGCACCAACGACTACGACGTGCTGCCCGCCGACATCACCCGCGCCACCTCGCGCGCGCTCGCGCTGCTGGCCGAGGAGCACGAGCGGCACACGCCGCCGCTGCGCTCGGTGTGCTTCCCGCTGCTCGGCTCCGGGCGCGGCGGGCTTCCGTACCGGGCGAGCGCGGCCGCCGTGTGGAGCGCCGTCGAGGCGGAGCTGGCGCGCGGGGCGCGCTGGGACGTGCACTTCGTCGTCCGCACCCCGGAGGCCGCCCGCGTGGTGGAGCGGATCCCGGCCAGGACCCGCCCGGGGCGCGACCGGTCGGCGCCCGGCCGGTCGGCTTGACTGGAGGGGCGGGTCGCCCGGGTGGAACGCCCGGGGGAGCCTTGCCCCTGGGCGGCTCGCACCCCGGAACGCCGTTGTCGACGTGGTGTCAATTCGCAAAAGGACCGGACATGTTGATGCCGATGTCGCATACCGTGGCCGTATGACCAGGGGGATGGTTGAGTGGGCGCACGGCTGCGCGGGTCGCACGGTGACCTGGCCCGCCCCGGACACGTACGTACTCGTCGACGGTGTCCTGTTGCGCATGGTTCCCGAGCCGCCCGGCCTGCCGCCGGGAACGGCCGTCACCGTGCGCCACGATCCCGGACGGGGGCGGCTGGTGGCCCACGCCGACGCAACCGGAGCGGCGGCCGAATGAGCGTCAACAGCCTCGAGTTCGGGACCGGGTACGAGGAACGGCAGCCGGTCGTCCTGCTCCTCGACACCTCGGCGTCCATGGGCCGCCCCGAGGAAAACCCGCGGATCGACGAGCTGAACGGCGCGCTGACCCGCTGGTTCGACGGGATCCGCGCGCAGGAGCGGCTGCGCACCCGGGTGGAGGTCTGCCTCATCACCTTCGACTCGGCGGTGCGTGTCTACGACCCCGGCCCGGGCCACCTGGTGCCGGTCGGGGAAGCCGACACCGACCGGCTGTTCGTCCCGGTGGACAGCATGCATCCGCCCACGTTGCGGGCCGAAGGCCTGACCCGGCTGACGGAAGCCGTGGAGACGGCCCTCGAACTGGCCCGCACCCGCTACCGCACCCTGCAGGGGCGACGGGTCCCGGTGCGCCGCCCCTTCCTGTGGGTCCTGACGGACGGCGCGCCGAGCGACGCCCACGGCCGCCCGCTGGACGCGACTGCCCTGGCGGGTACCGCGGGGCGGGTGCGCCAGGGCGAGGAGAAGGGCGAGTGGGTCTTCCAGGTGATCGGGGTACGCGGAGCCGACCTGCCGATGCTCCGCGAACTGGCGCCGAAGGCCACGTCCCCGTTGGAGAACCTGGACTTCGGCCGGATCCTCGACCTGCTCTTCCAGAGCACGGACGACAGCAGCCCGGACCAGAACGCGGACCTCATCCACCAGCAGGTCAACGACCGTGCCGCAAAGCTCGCGCGCATGGAGAGGCTGGAGAGGGACCTCCAGTGATCATCGCGGGCGCCTCCGTCCAGGGCACCGCTCATCTCGCGGGCGGACAGGGCTGCCAGGACGCGTTCAAGGCGATCGATCTGGGCGACACGGCGGTACTGGCGGTGTCCGACGGCGCGAGCAGCCGCGACCGCAGCGCCCTGGGCGCCCACCTGGCGGTCGACGCGGCCTGCCGCCTGCTGGCCGAGGACCTGCCGAACGCGGAGGACGCGCCACAGGCATGGACCGGCTGGATCGCGGGGCGCGGGAGAAGGGTGGTCGAGGAGTATCTGAGGGCGGTAACGGGGGTGTTGGGCACGGACACCGGGGGATCGGGAGACCCCGGCACCCTGGCAGCCACCCTCACCGCGGCGGTCGTCACCCCGCCCTGGACCGCCTTCGTCTCGATCGGCGACGGCTTCGGCACCCTGCTGACCCACGACGACCGCTGCCACCTGGTCCTCCCTCCGCCCACCGCCCCACCCGCCTTCCTCTCCTCCCCCGGCGCGGCCCTGCGTCTGCGCACCTTCGTCGTCTGGGAACCGGAGCTCAGCGGAGTGGTCCTGGCCACCGACGGCTGCGCCGCCCTCACCCTCGACCACCCCTCGGTACGCGGGCTCCCCTCAGAGGCGGGCCCCTTACCGGTCGAGCGCTTCTTCCTCAACCTCGCCGCCACGCTCCGCGAGAACCACGGGGACGCCGAGCCCCTTCGACGCCGGCTCTCCGGGCCGGAGGCCGGCCGGACCGGTGACGATCTGACCGTTCTGTGCGCTCTCGTCGAAGGGCGGTGACCGTGGGACTGACGGTGGTGTCCGCGGGCGGACACACGTGGAAGCTCACCGAGCAGATCGGCAGCGGCTCGGAAGGGTTCGTGTACGGCGTCGACGACGCCCGCCCTCTCGTCGCGAAACTCGTCCCGGACCCGCCCGACCCCGACGCCTACCGGCGCCGCATCGCCCGCCTGGTGCGCCAGCGGCGCGAGCCCCGCACCGTCGGCCTGCTCTCCGCACCCGTCCGGCTGGCCTGGCCGCTGGTCCCGGTCCGTACGGCCGACGGCAGTGAAGCGGACCGCGTCGACGGGTACGTGATGGCCGACATGCGGCACGCCTACCAGCCGTTCAGCCACCTCCTCACCACCTCCGCCCGGCGCGCCTTCCTGCCCGGGGCGACCTGGGCGACTGCCCTCCGCACCACCCTCGCCCTCGCCCGGCTGCTGGGCGAACTGCACGCCGAGGGCTATGTGGTGGGCGACCTCAAGCCCGACAACCTCTGGGTCGACGAGACCGGCCGGGTCGGCATGGCGGACGTCGACTCGTGGCAGTTCACGGACGGCCGCGAGGTGTTCCCGGGCCGGATGCGCACCCCGGGCTACACGGCCCCCGAGCGGATCGGCGCCCCCGCCGGCACGCCGCCGGACACCGCGTCCGACGATTTCGCCCTGGCCGTCCTGGCCCACCAACTCCTCATGGCCGGCCTGCACCCTTTCGCCGGCCACCCGGCGGACGGCGGCGACTATCTGTCGTACGACGACAACGTGCTGCACGGCCGCTGCCGGCTCGTCGACCGTACGTCGGTGCTCCTGCCCCGCTCGGTGCCGCCCGTCGACCTGCTGCCGAAACGGCTCGCGGAGCTGTTCCGCAGAGCGTTCGCGCACACGCTCCGCCGTCCGACGGCGGCCGAGTGGGCCCAGGCTGTCACGGCTGAACTGGCCCCCGGCCGGCTGAAGGTGTGCGCGGTGAACGCCCACCACGTCCACACCGTGGAACGGCCGTGGTGCCCGTGGTGCGACCAGGCCGAGCGGGGCGACGACAGCTATCCCGACGATCCGCAGGAGGAGGCATGACCCACCTCTCCGTCTCCCGGACGCTGGACCACTGCAGCGTCCTCGGCCCCGGCAGCCGCGCCGTCATCTGGGTACAGGGCTGCCCGCTGCGCTGCCAGGGCTGCGTGGCCGCGGAGACCTTGCCGTTCGAGGGCGGCACCAGCCGACCGGTCGCCGAACTCGCCGACTGGCTGTGCCGGTTGGACGGCATCGAGGGCGTCACGTTCTCCGGCGGTGAGCCGTTCAGCCAGGCCGGGGCACTGGCCGAGCTGCTCGACGCGGTACGGGAGCGGCGCCCGGACTTCGGTGCGATGGCGTACTCCGGCTTCCGCCACGAGGCACTGCGGCGCGGCGACCCGGACCGGCTCGCCCTGCTGGAACGGCTGGACCTGCTGGTCGACGGGCCGTACGTCGCGGGGCGGCACGGCAGTCTGCGCTGGCGCGGCTCGGACAACCAGCGGCTGATCCCGCTCACCGACCGCTACACGCGGGTCCTGGCGGAGCCGGACACGGCCGCCGGGATCGAACTGTCGGTGGACACCGACGGATCCGTCTCCTGGGCCGGCGTACCGCCGACCCCCGCATTTCGGCAGGGACTTGAGGAACAGCTCGCGGCGCGGGGGTTCGTGCTGCACACCGAGGTGCGGAGGGAACGATGAGCGGATCACCGAAGTACAGCAGCGTCAGCGTCGGCGCGGTGTACGCCCAGCGGGAGGCGGCGGAGCGCCGGCGCCGGGAGGAGGAGCGCCGGGCCAGGGAGCGCAGGCGGGCCGCCGAGCGGGTCCGGCTGGCGCAGGAGGCGGCCGTCCGGCGGGAACGCGCCCGCGCCGAGACGGAGCGCCGCCGGGCCGAAGTCGCCCGTAGGGAAGCCGAGTTGGCCGCCGAGCGGGCGGCCGAGCAGCGCCTCCGGCTGACCCGGGCGCAGGCGGAGCAGAGCCGGGCCGACGAGCGCGGTCTCGACGAGGTGCGGGAGCTGATCGCCCAGGCCCAGCAGTCCGGTGCCCGGGCCGACATCGGTTCCCTGGAGCGGCAGTTGGCCCACCTGCGGGAGCGGGTCGCCCGTGGGGAGCAGCTCGGGGAGGCGGTGGAGGAACTGCGCGGCCGGGTCGTGAGCCTGCGCACGGCAGCGGCAGGGAACCGTACGGACGACCGCGCCGCCGTCCTGGCCGGTCTGGAGCGCCGGTTCTCCGCCACCGGTCCGGACGGCGCCGTTCTCGACGCGGACGGCCATCGGAGCTGCGCCGACCTGCTCGAGCGGTTGCGCGCGGCCACCGGCCCGGGCCTGCAGGTCCGTTTCGAAGCCCTGCTCGGCACGGTCGAACACGCCCTCGCCCGGCATGCGACGACGGTCACGGAGGCGGTGCGCGCCGCGGAGCAGCAGGCACTCGCGGAAGCCGAGCGGCAGGCCCGCGCGGAACAGGAGCGCGCCGCGGCCGAGGCGGCGGAGCGCGAGCGCGCCGAGGCCCTGGAGGCGGCCCTCGCCGAGGCCGCGCAACGGCTGGACCTCGTGCGCCCGGCGGTCGAGGGCGTCATGGACACGGCCGCAGGCCTCGGCGACCCGGGCCTCGCCGACGAGATCGAGGGCGCTCTGGGCGCCGTCACCGAGGCACTGTCCGCGCGCTCGGCGAGCGACGCGCTGACCGCGGTCGCCGGACTGGAGGGAAGACTCCCCGACGCGGAGGCCCGGCTGGACGAACTGGAGCTGGCCTACGACCGGCGCCGGGATCTGGTGGAGGCGCTCCGGGACGCCATGACCGACGAGGGGTTCGCCTTCGAGGGCGGTGACGACGAGGACGGCAGTTTCCGGCTGCGCTTCCTCCGGCCGACCGGGGCGACGTACGAGACGACGGTCGCCAGCGAGGCCGACGGCACCCCGCTGCTCGTCTACCACGTACAGGGCGAACCCGACGTGACGCTGCGCGCCCCGCAGGACGAGCCGGTGTGCGACACCACGGAGGCGCTGCTGGAGCGGGTGCACGAAGCGCTGGGCGACGACGGCTTCGTACCGGGTGAGCTCACCTGGGACGGCAAGCCGCCGGGTCGGCGCGCCGAGCCGCTGCCCCGGGAGACGTCCTGGAGGTGGACGAAGCCGTGAGCACGGTCGACTTCGCCAAGAGCGAGGACGGTACGGGGCCCGTCGCCGCCAACGGCATGATGCCCCTGTGGGCGGTGTCGCTCGGCTGGGAGCTGCGGCGCGGCCGTCAGGTCGTCATCGACGGGCAGGTCCGGGACCGCTGGTGGTTCGGGGATCGGCCCGCCTCCTTCCGGGAGCTGGTCGCCGGGGTGCTGGAAACGCGCGGCGCCGATGTGGTGGGCTGGTGGGACCCGGTGGCCGGGCTCACCTTCCCGTTGCCGGGCCACGCGGAACGCTTCGCCGAGCTGGAGGCGACCCGCACCCGGGGCAACGGCGGCGACCGAAGGGAGCCGCGCCCGTGGGAGGACCGCGGCGCGGCCGGGGACGACGACGGGCAACAGGCCAACCCCCGCACCCGGCGCGGCATCGAACGCGACCGCGACAGGTCGAACCTGCTCGCGCCCCGGGCCGCCGGCAGGCCGAGCAGCTTCGAGGACGTCGTGGCGACCGTGCACCGGCTCGTCTCCTCCCCCGACGCCGCCACCGCCTTCGTCTTCCAGGACGTCGACCACCAACTCCCGTCCGGGCAGCCGGAGTCGAATCGCGGCTATCTGCGGCTGCGCGATGCGATGACGGCCGCCGTGACGCCCCGCTCGGCCCTGGAGGGCCGCCGCCCGCACGCCCGCAACGCCGTCCTGTGCGCGGTCGGCGACGTCGGCCGACTGCCCGGCTGGTTCCACCTGGAGGACCCCCGGATCGCCACCCTGCACATCAGCCCGCCGGACCCGAGCGAACGCCGCCTGTGGCTGACCTGGCTGCGCGGCGACTTCAACGGCGCCCCGGACGCCACCCGCCACGACATCGAGGCACTGGTCGGTGCGACCGACGGCATGTCCGGCTGGGACATCGACGCGCTCGCCCGGACCTCCTGGCTGCGCGACGCGCCCCTGCAGAAACCCGACAAGCTCCTGGAGCTGCACCGGCTCAACGTGAGCGTCGACCCGTGGACCCAGCTGGACCGGGAGACCGTCGCCCGCGCGGGCGGCGTACTGGGTGCCCGTGTGGTCGGCCAGTCCAGGGCCGTCGACGCGGTGGCCGCCGCGCTCCAGGCGGCCTTCGTGGGCATCGACTTCGGCGGCTCCGGCACCGCCCGCCCTCGGGGCGCGTTCTTCTTCGTCGGCCCGACCGGCGTCGGCAAGACCGAACTGGCCAAGGCGGTCGCCGAGTTGATGTTCGGCGACCAGAGCGCGTACGCCCGCTTCGACATGAGCGAGTACCAGCAGGAACACGCGGCCGAGCGGCTCGCGGGCGCGCCGCCCGGCTACATCGGCCACGAGCAGGGCGGCGAGCTGACCCGCCGGGTTCAGGAACGGCCGTTCAGCGTCCTTCTCTTCGACGAGATCGAGAAGGCGCACCCCCGGGTGCTGGACAAGTTCCTCCAGATCCTCGAGGACGGCCGCCTCACGGACGGCCGCGGCCAGACCGCGTACTTCTCCCAGTGCCTGATCATCTTCACCTCCAACACGGGCGCGGAGGCGGTCCAGGGCCTCATCGCCGAAGGCGACGAAGAAGTGCCGTACTCCGTACTGGAGGCACACTTCACCCGGGCCGTGGAGGAGAAGTTCCGGACGATCGGCCGGCCGGAGATCTACGGCCGGCTCAAGCCGGGCGTGGTCGTCTTCGACATGCTGCGCCGCGAGCACATCGTGAAGATCGCCGACCGGCTGCTGGGCCAGCTCACCGAGTCCGTCCGCGAGCGCCACCAGGTCGAACTGGTCCCCGACACGGACACCGTGCACCCCTGGATCACCGAGCGGATGAGCGACCCGGAGCACCAGGCGTACGGCGGCCGCCAGATCCGCAACGAACTGGAGCGGCTGCGGGCGGCCGTGGTCGCCCACTTCCTGGCCCACCGCCCGACCCCGGGCAGCCGGATCCGGCTCGGCATCGCCGCCGACGGCACGCCGTGGGCCAGGACCGAAGAAGGGAACGGCTGAACACATGCTCGGCATCGCCATCGGCCACCGCGTCGCCCGCACCGGCCGCTTCGACCCGGAGGGCCGGCCCACCGTGACGGTGACGGACCTGGCCGACACGGACGGAGTCGCCGACCCCGCCACCGCACTGACCGCGATCCTCGCCGGAGCCACGGACGAGGAGGTGGCGCTCGGCCTGCCCGCCTCCGCCGGCCGCGAGGCCGAGGCCCGCCTCCGCCGCGCCGCCGAGGACTCCGGCCTCCGCGTCCACAGAATCGTCCCGGAACCGGTCGCGGTGGCCCTGCACTACGGGGCGATCGTCGAGGGCGTCCACCGCACGGTCCTGGTGGTCGACCAGGCCGCGACGACAGTGGACCTGACGGTCCTCACCATCACCCCGGACCTGACGGTGCACATCGTCACCACCCGCACCGAAGAGCTGGCCGGCGCCCTCACCGCGACGGCCAGGGAACTCACCGAGGCAGCCCCGGACGCCGTACTCCTCTCCGGCGACCTGTACTCGACACCGGCCCACCGCACGGCGGTCGAGGACCTCCCCGAGGCCCGAGGGCTGACGGTCCGCTGCACCGCCCCCGAACTGGCCGTCGTACACGGCCTGCTGCTCCTGGAGGACTTCGGCCTCTTCCGCACAGCCACCGGCCCGGCACCGGCGGGGGCCCGCTTCCCCCCTCCCGCGGAGGACCCGGAGCCCCGCACCTGGCCCCCTCCGTCGGAGGATCCCGAACCGAAGAACGCCGGCCCCGGCAACGCCGGGACGAGGCGCGGGGCTGTGTCCGATGTGCGGCCACCACCGCGTGGGCGCGACGAACCCCCAGCGCCCCTCGGCGAACCACCCACCGCGACCACCCCCGAGGGGCCCGGGGCCGTATCCGACATGCGACCACCGCCGCGTGAGCACGAGGAACCCCCGCCCACCCGCGGTGAGCCGGCTACCGCAACCACCCCGCCCACCCCCGGACCCGCATCGGAACACGAACCCGGACCGACGCCACCCCCCGCCTCCCCGACCGTCCTGCGCCCCGTCCCCGTGACCCAACTCCAGGCCATCCGCCGGGGCGACCACCTCCTCGTCCTCTGGGCCTGGCCCGACTCCGCCCTCACCGCCCGCGTCCGCTGGCGCCGTGAGGACGCGACCGCGACCGGTGACGGCCCCCGCGACGGCGACATCCGCTGCGAGCGCCGGGTCTACGAACACGACGGCGGCCTGGACCTCCTCGTCGGCCGGGGCGCGATCACGCTCACCGTCGAGGCCCTGGTCCCCGACCCCACCGCCGACACCGAGGGCGCCGCCTCCCTGCGTGTCCCGGCCGAACCTCCCATCGTCGAGTACGAGCCCTCCCTGCGCCGCCGTCTCACCGGCGCCCGCGTCGCGACCGTCACCTTCACCGCCCGGACCGGCTGCGATCTCCCCGCCCTCCGGATAGTCCACGGCCTCGGCCGCTACCGCCCCACCAACACGGCCGAGGGCACCGTCCTGCACCAGGTCCCCGCCCAGCGCCTCCCGGCCGGCACCCCCCTCACCGTGGAGTTCCCCTTCCCCGGCACCAAAGGCCCCTCCTGGCTCGTCTGCTTCCCCGCGGACGGCTCCGCCTCCGATCAGGACCGCGACATCGACATCGACATCCGCCCCACGGCGCTGCACCGGCTGCGAGTGACCTGAATGGCCAGACGACTCACCTGCCCCTACTGCTACGAGACCTTCGCCCAGCGTGAGATCCGGTTCCGCTGCAACAGCCGGCTCAGCCGCACCCGCAAGCAGTGCGAGCGCCGTCGCGACCCGGTCCTCGACGAACGCTTCGGCAGACGCCCCAGCCACGACGTGGGCCCGGACTTCGCCGCCGACGGCCGTAAGCCGACGGCGCTGTGCCCGGACTGCGACGGCGAGACGACGTACCGCATCTGCCCGGTCTGCCACGTCGAACTGCCGTTGCAGTTCGGGATGGTGGAGAACCGGCTGATCGCGATGGTCGGCGCGAGATCCTCCGGCAAGACGATCTACATGACCGTGCTGCTGCACGAGATGCGCAACAAGGTCGGCGAGGCCTACGGCGCCTCGCTGATGGGCCTGGACGACATCACCATGCGCCGCTACAGCTCGGAGTACGAGGACCGGCTCTACCGCGACCGGCAGATGTTCCCGCCCACGCAGACCGCGACGACCAACGCCAACCGGGTGGAACCGCTGGTGTTCCGGTTCGGGCTGCGCCGCAGGGGGCTGTTCGGGGAGCGGCCGCAGCACAGCGTGCTGTCCTTCTTCGACACGGCGGGCGAGGACTTCAACAGCCGGGAGAGCGTGGAGCTCAACACCCGTTATCTGACCAACGCGGACGGCATCATCCTGCTGCTCGACCCACTGCAGATGCCGGGCGCCCGGGACAACGCGGCACCCGGCACGGCACTGCCCCGCACGGACGGCATCGACCCGCCGATCAACGTGCTGAGCCGGGTGAGCAGCATGCTGCTGGCCGCGCAGGGCGGCAGAGCGGCAAGGGTCGACACCCCGATCGCGGTGGTCTTCTCCAAGATGGACGCCTTCTGGCATCTGATGGAGAACGGCAGCCCGCTGCGCTCGCACGCACCAGCACTCGGCCGTTTCGACGTCGGCGACAGTCTCAGCGTCCACGAGGAGGTGCGCCAACTGCTCAGGAAGTGGGACGGCGTGTCCATCGACCAGTCCCTGGAGAACACCTTCGCCCGCTACCGCTACTTCGGTGTGTCCGCGCTGGGCCGCAGTGCCACGCCCGAGGCCCGGGTCGCCGACACCGGCATCCAGCCCTACCGGGTCTCGGATCCGCTGCTGTGGCTGCTGAGCGAGTTCGGTTCGGTGCCGAGGGCGGGCCGCGGATGAGGAACTTCCAGCAGCTCTACTACACCTCCTGCGAGCACGGGCTCAGCGGTTCCTCCGGCTTCCAGTTCAACGCGGTGAGCGAGCTGGTCTCGGCCGAGACCAGGCACCGGGTGGAGGGCCTGGCCGGGTACGAACCACCGCGCTCCCTGGTCGAGTCGGACACCCCCGAGCTGCTCGCCCGCTGCCCGGTGAACCTCTGCCACACCCCGGGCCGGCCGGGCGGCGCCACCACGCTGTGCGTGCGGTACGCCGGCCGGGACTCGGCACGCCGCTTCGGCAACTACTTCGCCCACGCCCTGTACACCGAGGGCGAGTTCACGACGGACAGCGGCGGCCTGCTCGCGATCGAGCTGTGGGACTCCCCGGTGTGGACCGCTCAGGTCGCCGACACGACGGAGATTCCGGAGCTGCCCGCTCCCCTGCCACGCGGCCCGCTGTCCCCTCGCTCGGTGCGCGCCTTCCTCCGCGCGCACCCGTACGCCGAGCAGCTGCCGGCCCTGCTGGCGGCGGTGTTCGCAGCGCTCGCGGAGGACGGCTCGGTGGTGGTGATCGACGATACGACGGACCGGATCGCCCACTGGTTCGCGGCCGTCTCCTACCTCCTGCCGCCCCCGCTGGCCCACATCCTGTCCTTCGCCACCTACCTCTCCCGCCCCACCCGCAGCCGGCTGCACCTGATCGGCACGGTGCCCGGGGCGCACCCCGACTTCGGCCCCGACGACGAGGAGTCGTACACCGTCTTCGACTTCGCCGCGGGCCGCTTCCCGGAGGTGGTGCCCACCCACCATCTGGTACGGCTGCTGATCCGGATCGGGGTCGGGTCGATCCGCTCGGTGTGGTCCTGGACAGCCGAATACGCACACGGCCGGGAACAGGCCCTGGGCGACTGGCACGCCCCGGTGGCGGCGGCCGCGGCGGCGGGCGGCACAGAGCTGACCGACGCCGACGTCCGCGCGGTGATCGACTGGCTGCCCGGCGCCGGTCATCTCGGGCCACGCCGGGCGGCAGTGGCGGCGGACATCCACCACAAGCACCGGGACCTGGACGACGACCGGCTCACGGTACTGAGCGCGGCCGCCGAGGCGGGCGGCGACGTGGTGCTGCACCAGGAGCTGGAGGGCAAGCTCCACCAGTCCCGGATCCGCGCCTATGCGACCGGTGCGGAGAACGCGCCGGGCCCGGTGCCGATCACGCATCCCGCCGAGCGGGAGCGGGCCACCGCCCTGTGGCAGCGGCTGCTCGGCGAGGCCACCACCAGCCGTCAGCGGGTACGGCTGCTGCTGTGGGCGCAGGGCGCGCGTCTCGAGCCGCCGCGGGAGCTGCTCGCGGCCCAGAGCCTGGAGCTGGCCCGCGTCCTGCTCGGCGCCTCCGGCGCGGGACCCGGCCTGCGCGAGGAGGTCGCCCGACTCGTCCGCACCATCCCGGAGTTCAGGACCGGGCTGGCGACGGCGGTGCAGGAGGTGCTGACCGAGCGGGGCGGCCAGGAGCAGCTGTTCGCCCAGTTCCCGGCCGAGTTGCTGAGCGAGCGGGATCTCGAAGGGCGGCCCCGGCTCCTCGAACACTACTGGCGGGCGCAGGCCGAGCGGGAACCCGGCCGCGCGGTCGACCTGCTGTTCAGGATCCTTCAGGCGCGGGGCCAGTCCTCGCCGGACGCGGAGCTGCTGCGGGGGGTGTGGCGGCAGCCGTCGCCGGCCTGGACGTACGAGGAGGCGACCGAGATCGCCCACCGGCTGCCGTCGGACCAGCCGATGGACGAGGCGGTCGCCGAGTGGTTCGACCGCGCGGTGAAACAGGAGGTCCGGGACGAGCAGGGCCTACGGGACTGCCTGGTGCTGTGCGACACACTCACCGCGCCCGGCCGCTACGCCTGGCTGCGGGTGGTCACCCAGGAGTGCGTGCAGATCACTCTCCGGCTGGACGCGGCCCTGCGCGAGGCCACCGAGGCCACCGCGCTCGCCCGCACGTTCCGGATCCCGCAGATCGACGCCTGGGCGGCACCCCGTGCCCTGAAGACCTACCGGCTGCTCCCCGCCATGCTCCGGCTGCCCGCCGACCCGGCCCGGCTGCGCAAGGAGATCGGGGAGTTCGGCTTCTCCCTCGCCGACGGCTATCTGCGCACCGTGCACCGGGCCGCGGTCGCCGCGGGTCGTGTCGACGAGGTGCTGTTCAGCCATGTCACCGGGGTGATCGCGGTCAACGGCGAGCGGGCCGCACTGCCGCAGGCGCACCTGGAGGTCGTCGAGGCGCTGCGCCTGTACACCGCCCGCCACTGGCAGTCCGAGGACCTGGATCGCCTGGCCCGCGCGCTGCGCCCCTACGACACCCGGCTCGCCGACGCCTATCAGGAGTGCGCCGAGAACCGTCTGGGCCGCATGAAGAAGTGGAGCCGCAAGCTCACCCCGCGGCGGTCCTCGGACGGCCCCCGACCGGAAAAGGGGTGAGCCTCCGATGGAAGACATCCTGTTCTTCGTCCTCCTCCCCGCGGCCTACCTGGCCCTGCTCCTGATCTACCTGCTCGTCGCCCCGGTGATCGCGGCCCTGCGCGGGGCCGCCCTGGTCAGTGAACTGCTGTGGCGCTACTGCCAGTTGCTCAACGGCGTGCTGCGCCTGCGCACCCCCGAGTTCGTGACCGTCCCTCCGTACCGCCCCGCCGAGGAACTGGCCCACCGCAACTACTTCTTCGGCCCCGCCAGCCGCGATCTGCGCCAACTCATCACCCAGGGGCGGCGGTTGTACGTCCGCACGGTCACCGACGCCTACCGCCGGGTGACCGCCCGCCAGTTCACCGCCCCCTCCAGGCACCGGGCCGTCTCGGTCCCGTACGGCCTGACCCTCTACCTGGGCCTCGGCGCCGGCGCCGGCGTCGCGATACCCGTGCTGGGCATACTCCTCGGCGCCCAGGCGCTCGGCGTGGCCCTGCTGGCGGCCGGTGCCCGGCTGACCGCGCTCACCCTGCGGGCCACCGACCGTTCCATGATGATCCTGCGTGGGCTGCCCCGGGGCATGCTGTGCCCGAGCTGCTTCGAACGCGTCCCCTATCCGGCATACGACTGCCCCCGCGCGACCTGCCGACGCCGGCACGCCGACATCCGCCCGGGCACCTTCGGCCTCTTCCGGCGCCGGTGCGCCTGCGGCGAGCGGGTACCGACCCTGCTGATGCTGATGAGCCGGGACGCCCGGCTGAGCGGCCACTGCGTGCACGAACACTGCGGCAAGCCGATGAACCGAGACGCCGGGCACATGCCCGAGCTGATCCTGCCGTTGATCGGCGGCCGGGCCGCGGGCAAGACGCAGCTGATGGCGGCGATGGTGAAGTCCCTGGAGAACGCCGCGGAGAACGGGGGGCCGGCCATCCGGCTCGCGGACCCCGAGTCGAGTGCCACCCAGCGGGTGCTGAACGAGGTCCTGGAGATCCAGGGGCACACCCGCCCCACCCAGAAGACGTTGCCCCGAGCCCATTCGTTCGTGCGGGGCAGCGGCCGCGCCGAGCAGCTGGTGCATGTCTTCGACACGGCCGGTGAGCGGTTCGTCAACCGGGAGGAGACCGACGCGCTGCGCTATGTCCGGGCGGCCCGCACCTTCGTTTTCGTCCTCGACCCGATGGCTCTCGACGCGTTCTGGTCCCGCCTCGACCCGGCGGGCCCGAAGGTGGACCGCACACTGGCGTCGACGGTCGATCCGGAGGACGTGTTCTCACGGTCGTTGCAGACCGTACGCACGATGGGCACCAGCCTCGACAAGGCCCGGCTCGCCGTCGCCGTCAGCAAGAGGGACCTGCTCACCGGGCAGCCCGCCCTGCTGCCCGACCGCCCGGACGACAGCGATGCGATCCGGAAATGGCTGTGTGAGCGGCTGGGGTTGCGGAATCTGGTGAGCACGATGGATCTGGAGTTCGGTGAGGTCCGGTTTTTCTGCACGGCGGCGGTGGCGGACGAGGAGGGGCAGGTGGATCCCAGTGTTGCGGTTTTCGTCGCGTGGTGTCTGGGTGAGTGAGAGGGGCGCGATGGGTGGGAGACCCGCAGATCCTTTTCGGCGGTCTGCGTGAGAAGCCCCGACCAGTCGGGGGATTGCTGGTCGGGGCGGCTCCTGGGCCGTGGAGGCACCGTTCAGTCAGCGCTGTTGCAGGAGCACATCCGCGGCCCGTTCCGCCAGCATGGTCACGGGAGCGTGCGTGTGGGCCCGCACGATGCTCGGCATCGTGGAGGCGTCCACCACACGCAGGCCCGTCAGACCCCTGACCGCGAACGTCGGGTCGACGACCGAGTGCTCGTCCACACCCATCCGGCAGGTGCTCACGAGGTGGTGGATGCTGCCTCCCGTGGTGCGGATGTAGGCGGTGATGTCGTCGGTGTCCTCGGACAACGCTCCGTCCGTGAGAGGTTTGCCCATCCATTGCGCGAAGTCCGGTCGCCGCAGGACCTGTTGTGCCGCGCGTATGCCCGTCACCAGCGTCGCCAGGTCTTCTCCCGCCTCGTCGGACAGGTAGCGAGGGTCGATCAGAGGGGCGTCACGCGGATCGGCGCTACGCACGGCCTTTCTGAGCGACCCCGTAGGCGCCGAGATCCTCGAACGCTGTGCCGCCGCGGGCGAGGTGATACGTCTCCTGCCGCAGCTGCCGATGAAGTTGAAGATCACGGACGGCTCCCAGGCGCTGTTGGCCCTCACGCCGACCGGCTCCAGCGTGGCTCTCCGTCTCACATCGCCCGTCGCTGTCGCGGCGTTGCGCCACTATTTCGAACTCCTGTGGCGCGAGGCGCGTCCGCTGACCGGCGCTCCCCCGCCCAGCGACAGTGCCCGTGAGAGGCAGCGCCGCGAGATCGTCGCGCTGATGCAACAGGGGTTCAAGGACGAAGCCATCGCCAGGAAGTTGGGGCTGACTACGCGTACCGTGCGCCGACGCATCAGCGAGTTCATGGACGAGCTCTGCGCCGAGACCCGTTTCGCCGCCGGGGCGGAGGCGCAGCGCCGCGGCTGGTTCGACGGCTCGGCCGAGTAGGACAGCCCTCCTTGGCAGAAGCCGACGGTGACACCCGTCCAGCGCCCTGCGCGAGACCTGCCGAGGGCATCGACCGAAGGCCTCAGGGCGTCCCCACCTCCCGGTTTCCGAAGTGTGCACCCCGATAGCATCCAGTAGGACGACAGGAAGAACAGACTCGATCAAGTCAGGGGAACGGACCGGAGTGACGGGTGGGACGGCGCGGTTGCGAGTACCGGTGGGCGAGGACGCGGAGCGGTGGGTCACACGCGTGGGCTGTCGTCGCGTCCTGCTCATCGTGCACAACGTGACGTCCGCGACCCGCCTGCTGGACATACTTCCGCTGTTCGCCGGCGATGTGCGCGTGCAGATGTTCGCCACCTGCACGGGTTCGTCTCCCTTCCTCGCGGGAGTGCCCGAGTTGTTGGCCCGGGCGGGGCTGCCCGTCCTCCCCTGGGACCAGGCCAAGGACACGGAGTTCGATCTGGCGGTGGCCGCGAGCTACGGTGGCGAACTCGGTTCCGTACGTGGCAAGTTGGCCGTTCTGTCCCATGGGGTTGGATACAATAAGAGGCTGGCGACACCGGACACCGGACACCGGACACCGGACACCGGACGACCGGTCTTCGGCATGGCACCGGACTGGATCCTGGAGGACGGGCGTCCGCTCGCGACCGCCACGGTGCTGTCCCACCCCGAACAGGTGGAGAGGCTCCGCTCGGCCTGCCCCGAGGCGGTGCCCACCGCGGTACTGGCCGGGGATCCCTGCTACGACCGAATCCTCGCCGCTCTCCCCCAACGCGACCGCTTCCGCCGTGCACTGGGTGTGGGGCCCGGCCGGCGGCTGATCGTCGTCAGCTCGACCTGGGCACCGCGTTCCCTCTTCGGCGGCGCCGGGTCGGAAGGAGCGGGCGAGCCGGGTGCGGATGATCTGCTGCCCTGGCTGCTGTCGCGTCTGGCGGCGGAGCTGCCCGCCGACGAGTACCGGACGACCGCTGTGCTGCATCCCAACATCTGGTACGGCCATGGTCCTGGCCAGGTCCGTGCGTGGCTGGACAACGCGCGGCGGGCCGGCCTCGAGGCGATCCCGCCGCTCGACGGGTGGAGACAGGCCCTGATCGCCGCCGACTGCGTCCTCGGGGACCACTCCAGCGTCACCTACTACGCGGCGTCCATCGGCATCCCCGTCCTCCTCGGGGCGTTCCCCCAGGAAGACCTCGACCCGCTCTCCCCGGTGGCCGCCCTCGGCCGTACCGCTCCCCGTCTCCTGCGCCGCGGCAGCCTCCGCGCACAGATCGACCGGGCGATCACCTCGCACGACCCCGGCCGCTACCGGGAACTGGCGGAGCAGACCAGTTCGTCACCAGGAGAGTCGGCCGCCCTGCTGCGCCGCCTGTTCTACGGCCTCATGGACGTACCCGAGCCCGAAGGGCACCCGGCGCTGCTCGATCCGCTGCCACTGCCGCCGTACGTTCCCGCCCGCGTCACCGCGCCGATCCGCGTCCTCGTGCGGCACATCGGTACGGATCCGCCGGAACTCGACCTCGTCCGCCACGCCGTCGTCGGCGACGAGCCCGATCCGCCGGAAGACCTGGCGGCGCGGGTCGACGCCGCGCACACCGTGGTCGACGAGGAGACGCGGGCGACCGGCCGACTGAGCGTCGCCGATGTCGTCGTACGGCATGCCTCCGGGGACGATGCGCGGCTCGGCCCGCCGGCCGCCTGGGCGTCGGAGGCGCTGGACCGCTATCCGTACTGCGGGCTGGTCGCCTATGTCGACGGCCCGGACCGCTGTGTCGTACGCACGCGTGAGGGAGACCTCCTGCGGCTGTCCGCCGCGACGGAACCCGACGGGCGGCCTGATCTGTGCGATCCCGCTGTCTACGCCTCCGCGCTCCACGCCTGGCTCGCGAGCGGGCAGCCCCTGTCCGGTGTCCTCCCCGCGCTCACCGTACGCACCGGCGCCACGGCACATCACGTCACCGTCGAACTGCTCCCGCCGTCCGGCGCTCACGCCTCCAGTTCGGCGAGCACCGTCCGGATCCGCTCGGCACCGACCCGGTCACCGTTCTCCTCGTAGTGCACAGCGGCGGTACGAAGATCCTCCGCCGCCTGGTCCTGGCGGTCCGAGAGGCGATGACAGCGGGCCCTCGACTCGAAGGCGTCGGCGAGCTGCAGCCCCGCGCCCGCCGTTTCCATGGCCTTGACGGCCTTGTCCAGGCACACGCGCGCGAGGTCCGTGTCCCCCGCGTCCAGATGAACCTCACCCAGGCTCATGTAGACCCGGCCCTCGTTGTACGTGTCGCCGCCGTCGGGCAGCTGACGGAACCGCACGAGCGCGTCGTTGAGCCGGGCGAGGGCCTCCGCGAAGTGCCGCTGCTTCGCCTGGGCACGGCCCAGGTGGTGCTCCAGCAGGGCCGTGGCACGAGGCAGGTCCTCCCACCCGTCGTCGCCCTCCCGGATACGCGCCAGGATCTCCCGCGCCTCCTCGAAGCACCGCTGGGCCTCCGCGTACTTCCACCGCTTGAGGCGGAGCAGACCCAGGGCCTCGACCGCGCTCGCCTGCCCGCGATGGTGGCCGCAGGCCTCGTCCGCGACCACGGCCTCCGCGAGTGCCTGCTCGGCGTCGTCCGCCCGCCCGGCTCCCATGTGGCCGAAGGCGAGTTGCACCAGCATCCGGCCCACCGCACGCCGGTCACCGAACTCCTCGGCGCAGCGCCGGGCGGCCTCGACTCCGAGCAGGTGGGTGTCGATCCACTGGGCGTGGAAGCCGAGCAGCAGATGCAGACCCCACATCGCCTCGCACAACTGCCATACGAGGTCGTCGAAGCCGTGGTGACCGGCTGCCCGGACGACGGCCGCGAGGTTCTCCCGCTCGCGACGCAGTTCCGCCAGCGCATACTTGCCGTCCGCCGGATCACGGTCCTCCGGCAGAACGAGTGCCCGATAGGCGGGGCCGAGCCGCCAGCGCAACGGCATGACCCGGAAGTCCTTTTCCGCCGCCCAGCGCAGATGCCCGACCGCCACCCGACGGATCCCGGCGGACATGCGGCCGTGACCGTCCTCGGCCTCCGCAAGCTCACGCGCGTGCGCCCGCGTCAGGTCGTGGAAGCGGTAGCGCTCCTCACCGACCTCCTCCAGCAGATGCACCCCGGCCAACCGCTCCAGCATGTCCCGGGCCCGGTCCTCCGCCACGCCGGCGGCCTGCGCGGCGCACATGACGGTCACGGTCGGCCATGCCCATCCCGCGATCGCGCGGTAGAAGGCAGCGCACTCCGGAGTCAGTCCGCTGTACGAGGCGTCCTGCGCGCGGCGAACAGGATCGATGAGATCACCTGAGTCGTCGGCGCTTCCCGATCGCATGGCGTCGCCTCCCGGGCCCTGGCCGTGGATCCGTTCGGACAACTCTCGCGCGACCCGCTCCCAGGCCAGGTGCTCCCGGACCGCGAGGCCGGCACCCGTGGTGCACAACGCGAGAGGAACACCACCGGCCGCCTGGGCCACGGCCTGAACGGCCGCGTCCGGAGCGTCCGCACGCTCGCTGCCCGCGACCCGCCGGAGCAGGAGGACGGAATCCGCGGTCGACAGCGGGCCGAGGACGCGCGGGCGGGCCCCGTGCTCGGCCACGAGGCGGCCCAGCCGGTGCCGACTCGTCACCAGGACGAGGCACCCGGGCGACGCCGGGAGCAGCGGGACGACCTGGGCGTCGGAATGGGCGTTGTCCAGTACGACCATCATGCGTCGGTCGGCCGTGCAGTCGCGGAACAGATCCCGTTGACGGGACTCGTCGCCCGGCACCATGGCGGGCGGCACCCCGAGCCTCTCCAGGAACCGCGCCAGCACGTCGGAAGGCGGCAGAGCCGTGCCCAAGGACGCGCCGGCCAGGTCCACGAACAGGATCCCGTCGGGAAACCGCTCCCGCAGCGCGTACGCGCAGTGCACGGCGACGGCCGTCTTACCGATGCCGCCCGGCCCGGTGAGGGCGGCGATCGTCGGCGCGCCCGGTAGGGGATCCACGGTGTCCAGCAGTGCCGTGATCCACGCGATCACGTCCTCACGGTCCGTGAACGCCGCGGTCGCCGGCGGCAGCATCTGCGGACGGGAGGCACCGTGAGCCACGGCAGGGACGGCACGCGGTGCCAGCCAGGAGGCCTCCCGGGCCCACTCCGCGACCTCGCGGGCGGCCTCGGGGGATCTGCGGGCGACTTCGACCAGCCGTAAGGCAGCCGCCCTCTGCTCCTGCTCGGTGACGGGCAGAGTGGGCTGCTCCTCACCGCCGCCGGAACCGGTGCCCGCTCCCCCGCCCTCGGCCCGTGCTCGACCCAGCAGGCCGTGGAGCCGCTCGGATGTCCGCCTGCCCATCTCGCCGCCCGCTCCGGAAAGAGCACCCGAGGCGACGGTGCCGACGGCTGAGAGCGCCATGCTCATCAACGGTTCCATCCAGGACTCCCCCAACTCGCCGGTCCAGCAATGGTATCGACAAGATCGAAGCAGGGGCGGAAAGGGCGGATACCGCAAGGGGAGGCGGTGTCCGCTTGACCTCAACCTTGGTTGAAGTTCGAGACTCGGTGGCGAGCCCGCTCATCCCCGCACGCATAGGCGTGCACAGGTATCCCGAGGAGACGTATGTCCACCGCACCCCTGCGCCTGGCCGTGATCAACAGCAGTGTCCGGGAAGGCAGGTTCGGCCCGACCGTCGCCCGTTGGTTCGTCACGCGGAGCGGACAACGCGCCGACATCGAGGTCGACCTGATCGATCTCGCCGACCACCCCTTGCCGCACGAGCTGTCGCACACCCCCGCCGACGAGGTGGCCGGGCTGCTGTCCGCGGTGTCGCCGCGGCTGGCCGCCGCCGAGGCCTTCGTGGTGGTGACGCCGGAGTACAACCACAGTTACCCGGCCTCGCTGAAGACCCTCATCGACTGGCACCGCACGCAGTGGCTGGCCAAGCCGGTCGGCTTCGTCTCGTACGGCGGTCTGTCCGGCGGCCTGCGCTCGGTGGAGCACCTGCGTCCCGTGTTCGCCGAGCTCCACGCGGTGACCGTGCGGGACTGTGTCAGCTTCCACAACGTGTGGGGGCAGTTCGACGGTTCGGGCGCCCTCACGGAGCCCACGGCTGCCACCTCGGCCGCCAAGGCCCTTCTGGACCAGTTGGTCTGGTGGGGCGTCTCCCTGCGCGAGGCCCGGGAGAAGCGGCCGTACGGTGCCTGACCCTACGGCGGCTTGCCGGGCGCGTCGCACGGTTGCCCGCGGTCCACCGTGCCGACGGCCGTAGATCCAGGCCCGGGTCCGCGCGTTCGGGGCGCGTCCGGGCGGCAGTACGCCGAGCGCGTCCCGGACGCCGGCGAGCGGGGTGCCATGTCGGCGAGGAGGAGGCCTCCGGTCGCGCGGGTCGGCTGCGGGACCTGACCTCAGCCGCCGAACAGGGGCCCCGGTGTCCGCCCGGTCACCAGGCCCGCCAGGGCGGCTCGCGAGGAGACTCCGGTCTTGCGGTAGATCCGGGAGATATGGGTCTCGACCGTACGGCGGCTCAGGCAGAGACGGTCGGCGATCGCCGGGCTGGTCAGGCCCTCGGTGACGAGGTCGGCGATCTCCCGTTCACGGGCGGTGAGTTCGGCGAGCCGCCGGTCGGGGCCGTCGGAGGCGCCGGCCACCGTGGGGCGGATCATCTCGGCCAGCCCGGCCAGCATCCCGCAGCCCCCGGCGACGGCGATCCGCCGCCCACGGTGCCAGGCGGCCGACGCACGCTGCATCCGGTCCGGGTCCGCCGCCGGCAGGGACGCGCCGAGGAGCAGCGAGAAGGCCTCCCAGAACGCCGCTCCGCTGCGGGCGCTCTCCTCGGCCGCCACCATGAACAGGTCCGCCGCCGCGTGGCTGTCGCCCAGGCCGAGGTGTATGTGGGCCGCGCTGCGCGTGGCCGAGGCGAGCTGCACGGGCAGATCGAGCCTGTCGGCCTCCTCCCGGGCCCGCTCGGCCCAGTCCTTCGCCGCGCCCAGGTCGCCGGTGGCGACGGCGGCGGTCACGAGGATCTCCAGGAACAGCGGGCGCATCGACGGCTGCAGCCGCCGCAGACCGGGGCCGCCAGCGCGCAGCATCGCGTCCCGCGCCCGGGCCGGGTCGCCGGTGGTGAGCGCCGCGTAGCCGAGGGTGCACCAGGCGATGGAGGCCCACCAGTTGACGCCGAGGCCCGCCGCGGCCACCGCCTCCTCCGCGGTGGCCAGGGGCCCCGGATCACCGGGCGGACAGGCGTCCACCAGGACGTGGGCCTTGGTGCCGAGGACGAAGGCGAGCAGTTCGTCGCTGCCGATGCCGCGGGCGATGTCCTCCGCCTCGTCGGCCAGTTCCACCGCCGACGTGAGCCGGCAGGTCTGGGTGCGCACATGGGCCTTGCAGAGCAGCAGGTGAGGAAGGAGGTACAGCTGTCCGGTGCGGCGGGCCACGGCCAGACCGCGGTCGGCGTGCCGCTCGGCGTCGGCGAAGCGCTCCAGGAACGCCTCCGCCCAGCCGAGCCGGGCCAGCGGTTCGCACAGGCCGGTGAGGTCACCGTCCGGCAGCGCGTCCACGAGGTCGGCGGCCCGGCGGGCCAGGTCGGCCGCCGCCGCCATGTCCCCCTCGTAGGCCTCCCCCAGCGCGCCGACGGCCAGCGCGCCCGCGACGCCGGCCTCGTCGCCGAGGGAGCGGGCCACCTCCAGGGTGCGTGCCACGGTGGCGCGGACGGTCGGGTACGGCGTGGCGTGCGGTGCCGAGGAGCCCAGTTCCAGGCCCAGCGCCACCTGGTCGGCGGGCGACGGCGCGGGGTCGGTGCGGTCCAGCTCGCGGCGGAGCAGGGCCACGGCCTCCGCGTAGCGCCCCAGGTGGCGCTCCACGACGGCGCACAGCACGACCGCGGGCACCCTCGATCCGGTGCCGTCGCCGGGGTCGGGCAGGGCGATCACCTGGTGCAACAGGTCGCGGCTCTCCCGGAGTCGTCCGCAGGAACTCAGTGCCCGGGCGCGCAGCAGCATCAACTCGGTTCTCCGGCCGAGGTGTTCGGGCGTGTGGGGAAGGTGCCGGAGCACCACCGCCAGCCAGTGCGCGCAGCTCGCGGGCGCCGTGAGGGCGGCCTGTTCGGCGGCCTCGGTCAGTACGGCCGCCGCCTGCGGATCCCAGCCGGACAGCGACCGCTCGGCGTGATGCGCCCGCTCGGCCGGCGGGGCGCCGGTCCTGGTGAGTTCGGCGGCGGCCAGCCGGTGGGTCTCCGTGCGCAGCCAGGGTTCGGCCCGGTCGTGGACGAGACCGCGCAGTACGGGGTGCCGTAGCGCGAGTCGTCCGTGCTGACCGGTGCGCAGCAGGTCACGACGGATCAACGCCGCGAGGTCCGGCGCCAGTTCGGCCTGTGCACGGCCGGTGACCGCGCCGAGCAGGGCGGTCGTGGCGTGGTCGCCCAGTACGGCCACCGCGTCCACGAGCCGGCGTTGCGCGGGCGTCAGCGGTGTCAGCTCGTCGAGCAGCAGCGCGTCGAGCCCGGTCGTGGACAGCCGGCTGATCGACGCGCCCTCGCGGTGGGCCTGGAGCAGGGTCAGCAGGTACAGCGGGTTGCCCTCGCTCGCCGTGGAGAGCCGTACGGCCTCGTCGCGGGCCAGGTCGTCGGTGACCAGCGCGACGCACTCCCGCTCCGTGAGCGGCCCGAGGACCGTGCGCCGTACCGCGCCGGTGTCCGCGCCGCGGGTGAGGGTCGCGGCGAGCGGGGCGGGGCTCTGCCGGTCGCGGCGGGCGAGGACCAGCAGGACGCGGGCGCGCACGGGGTGCCGTACGAGGTGGTCGAGGAGTTCCAGGGAGGCGTCGTCCGCCCAGTGCATGTCGTCCAGCACCACGACCAGCGGGGTGTCCGCGGCGTGCGCCAACAGGGCGGCGGTGGCCCGGTGCAGGCCGAAACGGTCGGCGCGGCGCGGGGTGCCGGCGAGTACCGGGGCGACCTCGGCGGCCGCCGGGAAGGTCCCGGTCACCTCGGGGTCGAGGTCGGCGAAGGCGTCGGTGAACGGCTGGAACGGGATGTGGTGTTCGTACTCCGTCGCCCGGCCGCGCAGCACCGCCGCCCCGTGCCGCGTCGCGCGCAGGCACAGCTCACCCACCAGCCGGCTCTTGCCGATGCCCGCCTCACCGCTGACGTCCAGTACCGCGGGACGGCCGGGCGCGTCCGCCGTGAGGTCCGCCAACAGCCGGTCGAGCCGCCCGAGTTCCGCCTCCCTGCCGACCAATCGGGTCCGTTCCATCGGCATGCCCCCATATCCCTCCACGCCAGGTGATTCCCCCTGCACATCCTGTCGTACGCCACTGACAGCCACCGGAGTTCCGTGATCATGATCTCAGGCGGAGAAGTACGTAACCGTTCTGCGTAATAACACGGTCGGCAGGGTCCGGTAGACGCGGAACGGTCAAGTGGCGGGCGGAACAGGGCCATTACCGCGCCGGGCACCACGGGGAGGGCGGCCTGGTCCCGCACGGCGGCCGACTGCCCGACGAACCCCTGCATCCTCAGCATGACGGACGCATACGGCGTGTCCCCCGCATTCCCCTCCACCGGTTCCGACTGTGGGGAGACCGCCGTACGGCTGTCCCTGCTGGCGGCGGACCGTGCGGGGCCCGTCAGATCCGGCCGGCCGGCGAGGTCGGCGGTGGGGGTCGAACGGGAGACCACGCACGGCTGAGGTTCCCGGGCGGGGCGGGTGGGGCATCATCGACTTCCCTTCCCCCACTCAGACTTCAGGGAGCCCCCACATGCTCCGCGGCATCGATGTCAGCGCCTACCAGTCCTCGTCGTACGACACGGACGGCCTCTCCTTCGTCTTCGTCAAGGCGACGGAGGGCCGCTCCTACACCAACCCGAAACTCTCCGCCCAGACCAAGCACGGCCGTGACGCCGGGCTGGTCGTCGGCTTCTACCACTTCCTGTGGCCCGGCAACCTCACCGCACAGGCCGAGTACTTCGTGAAGCACGCGCCCGAGAAGGCGGGTGACATCCTCGCCGTGGACTGGGAGACGACCGGGGAGGGCACCCACGCGTCCAACGCGGAGAAGGACGCGTTCATCCGCAAGGTGAAGCAACTCCGCCCGAACAACCGGGTCGTCCTCTACACGAACAGAAACTACTGGCTGACGGTCGACACGACGTCGTACGCCGGTGACGGTCTCTGGATCGCCGACTACGTCACGGCGGGCAAGCCGCGCATCAAGGCCAAGTGGCGCTTCCACCAGTACACCGACGATCCCCTGGACAAGAACGTCGCCGACTTCGCGAGCAAGGCGGCGTTGCGTGAGTGGGCGGCGGACGACTGACCTGTCCCGGCCGGAACCCCTCAGTTAGGCTCTGACCTGCGGCGAAGCAGTCGCCGCTGAGGAGTGGGGAGCTTTTCATGAGCGGGACGGTTGCCGCGGTCAGCAGTAACGGGACGTACTCCTTCACCAAGCCGAACCGGGAGAGCGTCCGGCTGCTGGCCGGGTTCGGGGTGGAGGGGGACGTCCATGCCGGGGCGACGGTCAAGCACCGCTTCCGGATGCTCAAGGACCCTTCGCAGCCCAACCTCCGGCAGGTGCATCTCATCCACGAGGAACTGTTCGAGGAGGTGCGGCGGGCCGGCTTCGAGGTGGCGGCGGGACAGCTCGGGGAGAACGTGACCACCCGGGGCATCGATCTGCTGGGGCTGTCGGCAGGGACCCTGCTGCGGCTGGGCGACGAGGCCGTCGTCGAGGTGACCGGGCTGCGGAATCCGTGTGCGCAGATCGACGGTTTCCAGAAGGGACTGTTGAAGCAGGTCGTCGGGCGGGACACGGACGGGCGCCCGCGCTTCAGGTCCGGGGTCATGAGTGTCGTCGTCAGCGGGGGCCTGGTGCGGCCCGGAGACCCCGTCGTCATAGAGCCGCCGGCCGGGCCGCACCTGCCACTGGAGATCGTCTGAGGGCACGACGGGCCGCCTGCGCCGCACCCGGAGGGCTTCAGGCGCAGGCGGTGATCCTCGTTCTCCCGCTCGGTTCCGGGCGGGACGGTGCGGGCGCGCGCCCTATCCGCCGAACTGTGCCGTACGCTCCCGGCTCGCCTCCGCCAGCGCCTTGGTGACTCCCTCGGCCCCGGCGCGCAGCCCGTACACCGGCGTGTCCGGCTGCTGGCGCCAGGACTCGTCGAGGCCGCCCGCGTCGACGGTGTCGAAACCGAGTTCGTCGATGAGGGACCGCACCTTGTCCTTGGCCGCCCCGTCGTCGCCCGCGACCGGGAGGGCGATGCGCTCGGGGTCACCGGACGGGCGCGGGCGGTCCAGGATGTCCTGGGCGTAGGTGCCGTTGAACGCCTTGATCACCGGGTGGCCGATCTGCTGTGCCGTCCAGCGGCTCTCGGTGAGGCCCTCGTCCAGGATGGCCGCGATCCTGCCGTCCCGCTGCGGGTAGTAGTTGCCGGTGTCGATGACGGCCACCCCGTCGGACGCCCCGGCAAGGAGATCCGACGGGAGGTCCGGGATCGCCTTGAGCGGGATCGTGACGACCACGACCTCCGCACCGCGTGCCGCCTCTGCGACGGTGACCGGTGTCGCCCCCGTCTCCTCGGCCAGGTCCTTGAGCGTCTGCGGGCCGCGGGAGTTCGCGACGACGACGTCGTGACCGAGGGCGGTGAGCCGCCGCGTGAGGTTGCCGCCGATGTTGCCCGCGCCGATGATGCCGATCTTCATGACAGACCCTTTCGCAATCGATGCACACGCATGCGCTTGAGTGTCACCAACCGTGGCCCGGCACGGACTATTCCGCCACAGCGGCGATCGGGTGAACCCTTCGGGACCGCACGGCGATCCCTCATGGACGAGGGGCGCCCTGTCCCGCGAACGGATCCTCCAGCTCCCGCCGCAGGATCTCCGCCGCCCCCTCCGCGTCCCCGTCCGCCACCGCCCGGACCAGTGCCGCATGGGCCTCGTCGGCCGTGTTGGGGTCGGTGTCGCGCAGACCCGTCAGGGACAGCAGTTCGGTCAGCCCCTCGCGCAGAACCGGGGTGAACTCCCGGAAGAGGTCGGCGAGTACGGGGTTGTGCGCGGCGGCGACCACGGCCGCGTGGAAGGCGATGTCGGCGTCGACGAAGGCCGCGTCGGAGGACGCGGAGGCGGTCCGCCGGCCCTCCAGGGCGTGTTCCATCGCCGTCACGTCCTCCGCCGTGCGTCGTCGCGCGGCGAGGCGGGCCGCGTGGACCTCCACCGCCATGCGGACCTCGTACACGTCCGTGACCGCGGCCCGGCGCAGCCGCGTGGGCCAGTCCTCGACCGCCTCCGTCGCGGTGACGAAGACCCCCGCGCCCTGCCTGGGCCGCACCAGCCCCGCCCCCGCCAGCGCCCGCAGCGCCTCCCGGACCGTGGAGCGGCCCACGCCGAGTTCCTTCGCGAGCGTGGTCTCCCCGGGCAGCCTGGTCCCGACGGGCCAGTGCCCGGCGGTGATCTGCTCACGCAGGCGCTCGGCGGCCTGTTCGACCAGGGGACTGGGACGGACGGCACCGAGCGGCACGGCTTTCACCTACTTGTCTGAGGACTCAGCAGAATTCTACTTGTCTGAGGACCTGAGGAGTGGATAGCGTACGGGCATGACGTTCCGCGGTCTCCTTCTTCTCGGCTGCCGCGGCGGGGCCTGACGCGACCGGCACCCCGCCGCGGGACGCCGTGCTGCCGGTCCCTGCCGACCGAGCCGAAGGACCTCCCGTGACCGCCGTCTGGAACCCCCAGCGTCCGAGCCCCATGCCGTTCCGCCGCTACCGCCCCTTCGAGGACCGGGTGAACGTACCGGTCACCGACCGGAGTTGGCCCTCGGCCCGCCTCGACCACGCCCCCCTCTGGGTCCCCGTCGATCTGCGCGACGGCAACCAGGCACTGGCCGAGCCGATGGACACCGCGCGCAAGAGCCGCTTCTTCGACCTGCTGGTGCGCACCGGGTTCAAGGAGATCGAGGTCGGCTATCCGTCGGCGAGCCGCACGGACTTCGACTTCGTACGGCACCTGGTGACCGGCGGTGCCGTCCCCGACGACGTCACGCCCGTCGTCTTCACCCCGGCCCGTACCGATCTCGTCGACAGGACCTTCGACGCGATCGCCGGGCTGCCACGAGCCGTCGTGCACCTGTACATCGCCACCTCGCCGGTCTGGCGGGACGTCGTCCTCGGCCGGGACCGGGACGAGGTGTGGCGGACCGTACGGGAGGCGGCCGAGCAGATGGCGCGGCGGGCGACCCCGGGGATCCGCTTCCAGTTCTCCCCCGAGACCTTCAACCTCACCGAGCCGGACTTCGTCCTGGAACTGTGCGACGGGCTGACGGAGCTGTGGGACGCGAGCCCGGACCGCCCGGTCACCCACAACCTGCCGGCGACCGTCGAGATCGCCACCCCGAACGTCTACGCCGACCAGATCGAGTACGTCCACCGCCACCTGTCCCGCCGTGACTCGGTCATCCTCTCCGTCCATCCGCACAACGACCGCGGCACCGGCGTCGCCTGCGCCGAACTCGCCGTGCTGGCCGGCGCCCAGCGCGTGGAGGGCTGCCTGTTCGGCAACGGCGAGCGCACCGGCAACGTCGACCTGGTGACCCTCGCGATGAACCTGTACGCCCAAGGGGTCGATCCCCAGCTCGACTTCAGCGACATCGACGCGATGAAGGCGACCGTCGAGCACTGCAACCGGCTGCCCGTGCACCCCCGCCATCCGTACGCCGGAGATCTCGTCCACACCGCCTTCTCCGGTACCCACCAGGACGCGATCAGCAAGGGGCTCGCCCACCACGCCCACCTGGCGGCGGAGTCGGGGGTCCCGGCGGGAAAGGCTCCCTGGAACGTCCCCTACCTGCCCGTCGACCCCGCCGACATCGGCCGTTCCTACGAGGCGGTGATCCGCGTCAACTCCCAGTCGGGCAAGGGCGGGACGGCGTATCTGCTGCGCACGCGGCACGGCATCGACCTGCCCGAGCGCATGCGCCCCGACGTCTCCCGGACCGTCCAGGAGGCCACCGACACCAGCGGCCGGGAGATGACACCGAAGGAGCTGTACGAGCTGTTCCGGGCCACGTATCTGGCGGAGTCCGCTCCGGTACGGCTGCACGCCTGGTCGGCGTACGAGGAGGCGCCCGGCGTCCACCGCTTCGTGTGCACGCTGGAGGCCGGGGACCGCGTCGGCGACTACGAGGGCACGGGCGGCAGCCCGGTCTCCGCGTTCGTGGACGCGCTCTCCGGTTCCGGACTCGCCGTCGACATCGTCGACTTCGCCGAACACCCAGCCTCGGACGGGGACGGGACGGTCGCCTACGCCGAGTGCCGGGTGAACGGCCGTACGGCATGGGGCGCCGGCATGGGATCGTCGGCCGCCGTGCGGGCCGTGCTGTCCGCGATGAACCGGGCGACGCGGTGAAGGAGGTCCTGCGCGCCGAGGACGTGCATGTCGTCCGGGACGGGAAGGCGATCCTCGAGGAGGTCTCCCTGACCGTCCGGGCCGGTGAGCACTGGGCGCTCCTCGGCGCCAACGGAGCGGGCAAGTCGACGCTGCTCAGTCTGCTCGGCGCCCTGGTCCATCCCACCCACGGCACGGTCGAGGTGCTGGGCCGTCGCCTCGGGCGGGTCGACGTGCGGGAACTGCGCGCCCATGTCGGTCACGTCGACCCGCGTCATCCGCTCACCGCGCCCCTGCGGGTCCGGGACGTCGTCCTGACCGGGCTGACCAACTCGGTGGCCCCGCTCCCCCGTTGGCGGCCGACGCGCGATCAGCGGGACAGGGCCGACCGGCTCATCGGCACCCTCGGCCTCACCGGCCTCGGCGAGGCCCGCTGGCCGACGCTCTCGCAGGGGCAGCGCGGCCGTACTCTCATCGCCCGCGCCCTGATGCCCGAGCCTCGGCTGCTCCTCCTCGACGAACCGGCGACCGGCCTCGACCTGCCAGGGCGCGAGCGGCTGATCGACGCGCTGGACGCCCTGCGCCGGGCGCATCCGGCACTGGCGACGGTCCTGGTCACCCATCACCTGGAGGAGCTCCCGGCCGGCACCACCCACGCGATGCTGCTGCGCGAGGGCCGCGTCCTCGCGCAGGGCCCGGCGCCGCACGTCCTCACCGGCGACCAGGTCGGCAAGTGCTTCGACCTGCCGCTGACCCTGGAGCGGCACGGGGGCCGCTGGAGCGTGCGGCTGCGCGGCCGGGCATGACGAAGGGGCGCCCTTCCGCAGCCGGACGGGCGCCCCTTTCGCGGGCCTCACTTGTTCAGGAACGCCCAGAACTCGTCGAACGACAGGAGCTTGTCGCCGTTGAGGTCACGGCTCTTGATGATCGCCTCGGCGACCGACTCGGTGACGTTCCAGTCGCCGCCCTGGGCGAGAGCGGTCTTGAACTCGGCGGGCGTGATGAAGCCGTCACCGTCCGCATCGATCCGGTCGAACTGCTTGCGTGCTTCCTCGATGTCCGCCACCGATCCGCCCCTCTTTTTCGTACCTTGCCGTCTTGCTGACGGAGGTCAGATTAACCGCCCGCCCGGGCGTGCCGCGCATCGACCACCTTCGGCTCACGGCAGCGACGGGCCGGCACGGCCACCTCCGTGGTCGCCATGACCGGTGGCATCTACTCCGTGCCGTGGGCCGCCCACCGCCCGAGGGCGAACCCGCCGCCCTCTCGGCGGACTTCCACCGCACCGGCTCCGCCGAAGTGCGCGGGGACGACCAGCTCCCCTTCCGCGGCGGCCCGTTCGAGAATCCGCGTGCGGCTGGCCACCGCCTGTTCGGCGTCCAGACAGAAACAGCTGTTGCAGGAGGGGGCGAGGATCTGTACCGGGCTGTGCAGAAGGTCGCCGACGAAGACCGCCCGGTCGCTCCCGGACGCGAGCCGCAGTACCGCGGAGCCGGGCGTGTGGCCCGGCGCGGACTCCAGAGTGAGGTGGTCGTCGATGCGGTGGGTGCCGTCCCACAGGACGGTCTGTCCGGCCCGGTGGACGGGCGCGATGCTGTCCTCGTAGATCAGCCGGTCGTCCTCGCGGCGGCCGTTCCCGTACGCGTTGTCCGGCCCGAAGTGGAAGTCGTCCGCGGCCGGGACGAGGTACTGGGCGTTGGGGAACGCAGGCTCCCACCCCCCGTCCACGCCGACGGTGTTCCCACCGACGTGATCACCGTGGACGTGGGTGTTGACGACGACGTCGACGTCCTCCGGCCGGACCCCGGCCCGCGCCAGCCCACCCAGGAAGTCGCCCTGCCAGTGGTGGAACCGCGGTGAGCCGGGCCGCTCGCGCCCGTTGCCCACCCCGGTGTCGACCAGGACGGTCCGTCCGCCGCTGCGCAGCACCCAGGTCTGGAGCGCCACCACCGCCATGTCGCTGTCCGGTTTCCAGTGATCGGGCGCCAGTCGGTCCTCGTTGTCCCTCCACACCTCGGCGCCGGACTCCGGAACCAGGCCGCGTGCGGGCGCGAACGGCCCCTGCCACTCGACGACCCTGATGACCTCGACGTCACCGAGCACGATGCCCGGCATGCTCTCGCTCTTCATGGCATCGACTCTAGGAAGGGCGGATGAGCCTCTCAATGCCTGCTCGGCTCAATCGGATACGCGTCCGACTCATCCCTGACGCCATGGGTACCATCACCCGATGGATGTGGTGAGCGACGCGGTCTCGGCGGTACGCATCGGGCGTCCGTCCTCGAACCGGGTGCGGGTGAGCGGGAGCTGGTGCACACGGCTCGCCCCGTACGACGGAGCGGGCTTCCACGTGGTGCTGGAGGGCAGTTGCTGGCTGCTGCCCGACGGCGGCTCACCGGTCTCGCTCGGCACGGGTGACGTGGTGCTGCTGCCGCACGGCACGGGACATGTGCTCGCCGACGCTCCCGCCGATGCGACGACCGTGGAACAGGCGGTGCCGTTCGAGCGGTGGCTCGACGAGAGGGGGCCGCGCCGGCCCCGGGCCGGCTCCGGCGAGGTGCGGCTGCTGTGCGGCAAGTACCGGCTCGACCGCAGTCACATGCACCCGCTCATGGCGGAACTGCCGAAGGTGGTCCACCTGCCGAACCGGGTGGGCGCCCGTCCCGAACTGCGCGCCGCCGTCGACCTGCTGGGCCACGAGCTGGGCACACAGGGGCCGGGCTCCTGCATCGCGGTGCCCAGCCTGCTGGACCTCCTCCTCGTCTACATGATCCGCTCCTGGGCGGCGCAGGGCACGAGCGGCACCTGGTCGACCGTACTGAGCGACCCGGTGGCGGCCGCCGCCCTGCGGGCGCTGCACTCGGACCCGGCCGCGCCGTGGACCAACGACCGGCTGGCCGACGAGGCAGGCGTGTCCCGCGCCACCCTGGCCCGGCGCTTCACCCCCCTGGTCGGCCGCCCGCCGATGGCGTACCTCACCTGGTGGCGCCTGACCTTCGCCGCCACCCTGCTCCGGGACACCCCGGACCCGCTGGCCGCCATCGCCCGCCGCGTCGGCTACGGCACCCCGTACGCCCTCTCCCACGCCTTCAGCCGGGAATTCGGTACCACCCCCGGGCAGTACCGGGCGGCGATCCAGCCCGGTGACCGGGCGGTTGCGTGGGCCCAAGGAGAGTCGTGACGGAGACCTTGCGGGACATTCTGGACGCGGCGGCCCGCGGTGTGTTCCCGCCCATGGACGGCGGTACGACGGTGGTGCCGCAGGTGTGCGACCGGGACGCGGGCGTCCTGTCCTTCACGGCGCATTCGGTCGTCTTCACGGACGAGGACCCCGGCTGGGTGCACGCCACCCTGCGCGGCCTGGACTGCGACCGGCTGGCCGCGGCCATGAACCCGGTGTTCCTGGCCGCGTTCATCGCACGGACGGGCCGCAGGTCCGAGACGGTCGACGCGATGCTGGTCGGCGACCCGCTGCCGGGCGAGCCGCCGCTCGCGCTGAAGGAGATCGAGGACACCGGGCATCCCCGGATCGTCTACGCCCGGGGGCGCCGCGACGACGTGCGTGCCTGGACGACGGAGGGCGGGGTGCTGGTGACGGGCCGCGGCATCGCCGGCCGCCTGGAGGTCTCCGTCGAGGTCGACGAGGACTCCCGGCACCGGGGCCTGGGCCGCTCGCTGGTGACGGCGGCCCGCCACCTCGTCACGGAACCGCTGTGGGCCCAGGTCACCCCGGGCAACGCCCGCAGCATGCGGGCGTTCCAGGCGGCGGGCTACCGCCCGGTGGGCGCGGAGGCGGTGCTGCTCGGTGGCGGGGCCCGCCGTACGGGCGGCGTGGCGGCCGGCCCCGCGTCAGCGGAAGATGCCGGTGTGTCCCAGTGAGTAGCGTCCCGGCTGCGGGTACACCGCGAGTCCGTGCGGGCCGCGGCCGACCTTGATACGGGCCAGCTGGGCGCCGGTGCGGGTGTCGATGGCGTACACCTCGGAGTTGTAGCGTCCCGACAGCCACAGGACCTTGCCGTCGGCCGAGACGCCGCCCATGTCGGGGCTGCCGCCGTGGGGCAGGTGCCACTTCTTGGTGAGCCTGTTCCGGGTGAAGTCGAAGACGGAGACGGTCCCTTCGCCGCGGTTGGAGACGTACATCTCGCGGGAGTCACGGCTGATGTACAGGCCGTGGGTGCCCTTGCCGGTGGGCAGCAGGGTCGGCTCGGTGAACCTGTCGCCGTCCAGGACCCACATCCCGTCGGCCATCATGTCCGCGATGTAGAACCGCTTCCCGTCCGGCGAGATCTTGACGTCCTGCGGCATGGCCCCGCGGAAGGGCAGTTTCAGTTGCCCGACGACCTTCATCTTCTCGGTGTCGACCTTCAGCAGCTCACCGCTGAACTCGCAGGACACGATGAAGTACCTCCCGTCCAGGGAGAAGTCGGCGTGGTTGACGCCGTAGCAGCTGACCGGTTCGGTCTTGACCACCTTCATGGTGTGCGGGTCGCGGAAGACGAGTTCACGGTCGAGGGAGGCCATCACGACGGCGTATCTGCCGTTGGGCGTGAAGTAGAGGTTGTACGGGTCGTGCACCTCGACCGGTGTGCCCGCCTTCCCGGTGCTCGGGTCGATGGGGGTGAGGGTGTGGCCGCGGTTGTTGTTGACCCAGAGCGTCTTCATGTCCCAGGAGGGGACGACGTGTTGGGGCTGGCGGCCGACATGGATCGTGTCGACGATCTCGTACGTCTTCGGGTCGATGACGGACACGGTGTCGGACTCGGTGTTGGGCACGTACACCCGGGACGGGAAGTCCTTGACCACCGGCGACAACCGGTTCGGCCGGTCGGCCGCGTACACGTCGTGCGGGTCGAGGACGGGCGGCATCCCCGGCAGCCCCGGGGCCGCCTTCTTCACCGGTTTCGCCTTCTTCACCGGAGCGGGGGCGGCGGCCCTGGTGCCGAGGGCCTCGTTCACCCCGCCCTTGGTCTCGGTGCCGCAGGCGGCGAGGGCGACGACCGCGGCGCCCGCGATCAGGGCGCTCTTGACGAGGTTGCGCTTCATCGGGGTGGGGTGCATCAGCTGAACAGCTCCGTGGTGGTCACCGCGGCCAGGCCGCGCCGGTCGAGTTCTTCCAGTACGACGGGGAGGGCGGCGACCGTGTCGTCGTAGCCGAAGTGCAGGCTCACCACGGATCCTTCGCGGATCTCGGTGAGGACCGTGCGGGCGACGACGGCGGCGCCGGGGGAGGTGAAGTCGAGGGAGTCGACGTCGTAGGAGAGGACGTGCGGATAGCCGGCCTCCTGGGCCACCCGCGTGACGAGGGGCGTGGCGGTGGGCGTGCGGGAGGGCCGGAACCAGGTGCCGATCGATCCGGTGAGCCGCCGCAGCCGCTCGGCACAGCCGGTGATCTCCTGCCGGGCGCCGGCTTCGGTCATGGAGTTGATGTCGAGGTGGTGGAGGGTGTGGTTGCCGAGGTCGTGTCCGCCGTCGAGGATGCGGCGGGCGAGGTCGGGGTGCGCGTCGAGCCAGGTCCCGACGGCGAGGACGGTGACGCGGGCGTGGTGCCGTTCGGCTTCGGCGAGCAGGGCGCGGGCGATGGCGGGGTCGCCCTGACCGTGGAAGGTGAGGGCGACGCGGGGGTGGGTGCGGGGGCCGTGGGCGAGTTGGGCAGGGCGGCCGGGGAAGCGGCGGGGCGCGGGGGCGGCGGGCGGGCTGGACGGGCGGCTGGAGGGCGCGGGATGCGCGACGGCGCCGGCGGCGGAACATCCGGCGGCGAACGCACCTCCGGCGACAAGCCCCGCACCGGCACGCAGCGCTGTGCGACGGTCGGTCGTGGTCACCCGCCCCATTTAAGGGGTCTCACCCCGAATACCGGCCGATTGACCCACTCAGGGGCGCGGGTCTGTGTCACCGTGCGCCCGCGCCGCGTGGGCGCGTTCCCCTACCTGTCGGCCACTCGCATCTCGAACCACGTGGTCTTCCCGCGTGGCAGCAGATCCACGCCCCACCGGTCCGACAGCTTGTCGACGAGGAACAGCCCGCGCCCGCTGATGTCCATCTCCTGCACCGGCATCAGACAGGGCAGTCCGCGCGACGGGTCACGGACCTCTATCCGGATCCACCCCCGGCGCCGCCGCATCCGCAGCCCGAAGACGCGTGCCCCGGTGTGCCGGACCGCGTTGCCGACGAGTTCGGACACGAGTAAGACGGCGTCCTCGGTCATCTTGGGGCTCAGTCCCCACTGACGGAGAACGATCACCTGCGTCAACCGGCGTGCGGCCGCGGCGGACTCCGGCCGGGACGGCAACGGAACCTCAGCCTCCGTGGGGTTCCCGAACAGTTCGAGTGCCTTCAGCGCGTGCTCGTCCTCGACCGCCGGAGACCAGCGCGCCGCCGTCGCACGGCCGTCTCCCCGCGGCTGTTCGAAGTCCTCCAGCCCCGCCATGCCCCCATCATGGCCGCAGGCGGCGTCCTCCGGGGCCGTTCCCGACGAATACGCCCCCCGGAATGCGTCGCTCCGAGAACGTCGATCGGCATATGCCAAAGGCACTTCGGCGCCTGCGACAGCCTTTCCGACCTGCGGTGGAGGTTCGCTGGGAGGCAATCGACAGGCTCCCTCGACAAGGCAGACTTAAGGGTGCCTTAAGGCTCCCATAAACCGCCCCTTCGAGGGACCCGGATCAGACATCGCGTCAATTGCAAGTGGTTCAGAGGAATTTCGCCTTGCCGGGGCCCTCCTCGACGAAGCTCTTCATACCCCGCTCACGGTCCTCGGTGGCGAACAGACCCGCGAACCAGTTCCGTTCCACCGCGAGGCCCGTCTCGATGTCCGTCTCCAGGCCCGTGTCGATCGACTCCTTCGCGGCGCGCAGCGCGATCGCCGGTCCCTGCGCGAGCTTCGCCGCCCAGGCGTGCGCCTGCGTGTACACCTCGTCGGCGGGCACGACCCGGTCCACCAGGCCCAGCGTCAGCGCCTCGTCGGCCTTGACCATACGACCCGTGAAGATCAGGTCCTTCGCCTTGGAGGGGCCGACCAGCCGGGCCAGCCGCTGGGTGCCGCCGGCACCGGGGATCAGGCCGAGCAGGATCTCCGGCTGCCCCAGCTTGGCGTTGTCCGCGGCGATCCGGAAGTCCGCGCACAGCGCGAGTTCACAGCCGCCGCCCAGCGCGTAGCCGGTGATGGCCGCGACGACCGGCTTGGGGATGCGGGCCACCGCCGTGAACGACTCCTGGAGTGCGCGCGAACGCAGGACCATGGCGCTGTGGTCCATGTTCTGCATCTCCTTGATGTCCGCCCCGGCCGCGAACACCTTCTCCCCGCCGTACACGATCACGGCCCGCACGTCCTCGCGCCGGGTCGCCTCCTCGGCGAGCTCCTTCAGCCGGTCCTGGGTGGCCACGTCCAGCGCGTTCATGGGCGGGCGGTCGAGACGGATGGTGCCGACACCTTCGACGACTTCGAGATTCACGGTCATGCCAGCAGGTTAACGGGGACTAACGGGGCCGGCCCGGGTGCGGTCGCTCACAGTCGGCCGGGCCGTTCCCGTCACCCAGCGGTCCTGTGCGGGCAAGCCCTGAGAAGCCGGGAACCGTCCGCTTGATGCGGAGTGAGTTGAAGATGCGTTGAGGCAACCGTTACCCAGCCTACAAGTTCACCTCCGCACCGGGTGTGAGCATGTCGAACTACACGCCCGACGGAACCGCCGACGCCGACGCCGCCTTTGGTGCCATCGCCTTTCAGCCGGTCACCGGCACCTACGTCACGGACAGCATCGAGGCCGACGCGTACTTCGACGAGGACCAGAACGTCGACGTCCGGCCCGAGAGCCAGATGTTCAACACCCCGCTCAAGTCGAGGCAGGCCCTGTACGACTGGGCCACGGGACGGGCTCACGGCCGGCTTGCTATGCGCCACCGGGATCAGCTGCTTTCTGTGGGACTCCTCGGCACGATGTCCCTGATCGCACTCGCCTGGCTACTGTTCCAGGGCGACAGAAAGCCCGCTGTCATCTCTGCTCTCTGTATCGCGGCGGCCGCGGCTTTCCTCTCCGCACAAGCGAGCCGAACTCGTGATGCACCGTGACTGGGGGCGTCCGGCCGCTGCGAGCCGCACGCGGCGGCGAGCCCGCGTGTCCGACGGTCGCCGACTGCGTGTGCGTGGCTACCGCCGTAGGGCGTCCAGGGGTTCGGTGCGGGCCGCCCGCAGGGCGGGGTAGAGACCCGCCAGCAGGCCGACGCCGGCGCCGATCGCGGGAGCGGGAAGGACGGTGGCGGGCTGGAGGATGGCCGTCCAGTGCTCGGCGAGCGCCGTGGACAGGACGGCGAGCACCCCGAGGCTGGTGCCGATCAGACCGCCGAGAGCGCCCAACGCGGTGGATTCGGCCAGGAACTGGGCGGCGATGTGGCGGGGCCGGGCGCCCAGGGCGCGGCGCAGGCCGATCTCGCCGGTGCGTTCCATGACGGCGACCAGGGTGGTGTTGGCGATGCCGACGGCACCGACTGTGAGGCAGATGGCAGCCAGCAGGAGGAAGAGTCCGGACAGGTCCGTGTTGACCTGGTCGCGCAGGGTCCGGGGGTCGGGTGGGGGGACGGCCTGGAGGAGGCTGGGCTGGTCGGGGCGCAGCGCGAGCGGGGCTTGGTCGGCGGTCAGGCCTGCGGCCCCGATACGGGTGTGGATGAGGGCCTGGGCTCCGGGGGCGTCCGGGGGGCCGTAGTCGGCAAGGGCGGTGCTGGTGGGGATGATGATGCCGAGAAGGAACTGGGGGAGTTGCTGGATGTCGCTGATGGTGCCGACGACGGCGTAGGGGTGGTCGTCGATGAAGACGACGGGCTGGTCATTCAGGCGGGTGATGCCGAGTTGGCGGGCTGCGGCGGTGCCGAGGATGCACACGCGCTCACCGCGGGCCTGGTGAAAGGCGTTGTACAACTCGCCTTGCTCGACGGTTGGTTGGGCGGCGGCGAGGGCGCCCGGGGAGGCCGCGTAAACGGGGAGGCCGGTGTCCTCGGTGCCCTGGACGGACGAGTCGGGGGTGGTGGCGATGGTGGGGCTGCGCAGCGGGGCCGTCCACCAGACGCCGCCGGCGATCACTCCGTTCAGCTGCTTCAGCCGGGCATCGGCCTGGGCGGGGAAGTCCATGGTGTTGGTGGTGGCGGTGCCGGCGCCGGCGTCGTTGATGGTGACGGTGGTGTCGCGCAGCAGGTTGAAGGAGTGGCTGATCTGTCCGGTCGCGGTCGTGGTCAGGCCGAGGACCGCGACGAAGGCGCCCACGCCCAGGACAGTGCCGAGCATGGTGAGCAGGGAGCGCCCCGGGCGCTGGGCGAGTCCGGCCAGGGATTCGGTGACAAGGTCGGGCAGGGTCAGTCTGGTGGGCGGCAGCTGCTGACGGTGCCGGCGACGCAGGAATTTCACGGTGGACTCGCGGTCGTCGTGGGTGGTGTGGTGGTGAGATGGCCGTCACGGATGGTGACGCGCCGGTGGGCACGTTCGGCTACGGCGGGGTCGTGGGTGATGACCACGAGGGTGGTGCCGTCCCGGTTCAGGGCCTCCAGCAGGTCCAGCACGTGTGCCGCGGTGACGGTGTCGAGGTTGCCGGTGGGTTCGTCGCACAGGAGCAGACCGGGGTTGCCGGCCAGGGCGCGCGCGATGGCTGTGCGTTGGCGCTCTCCTCCGGACAGGGTGCTGGGCAGAGCGTGCTGCCGGTGTGTCAGGCCGACGCGGGCGATTGCCCGGACGGCCTGCTCGCGGCGCCGGCGCCGGTCACGGGTGGTGTAGGTCTGGGCGAGGGCGACGTTTTCCAGCACACTGCGGTGCGACAGCAGGTGGAAGGCCTGGAACACGAATCCGATGCGCCGCCCGCGCAACGAGGTGCGCTCCCGCTCCCCCATCGCGGTGGTGTCGGCCCCGTCCAGCAGGAGTCGGCCTGCGCTGGGCCGGTCCATCAGCCCGATCAGGTTCAGCAGGGTGGACTTCCCGGAGCCTGAGGGGCCGACGATCGCTGTGTACTGGCCCGGGTCGATGTCGAGGTCCGTGGCGTGCAGGGCACGCACCGGTACGGCGCCGGGAAAGGTGCGCTCTGCCCCTTCCAGGCGTACCCGGGCACCCGCTTCCCGTGCGGCGTGGGCAGTGCCTGCGGGCGCCACGCCCTGGCCGGCAGCGGTCATTGTCCGACCACGACCTTGTCCCCTGGCTGCAGGCTGCCGTTCAGCGGGACGACCGCGACCAGCCCTCCGGCGGAGACTCCCGCCCGGACGATGACGATGCGCTGCGCGCCGGAGGCAGCGACGACCGTCAATCGGGTCCTGGTGTCCGCCCCCGAGCTGAGCGCGGCCTCGGGCACCGCCAGCACCGCGGTGTCCGTGGAGGCGGCCGTGATCGTGAGGCGGACGTTCTGGCCGGCGAACCGAGTCGGCCAGCTGCCTGACTTCGGGTGCACACTCAGCGGCAGGTAGGCGCCTCCCGTAGCACTCCCGTCGGCGGCGTCCGTGTCCTGGCCCTTTTGACCTGGGGCCGTCAACGTGCCTACGGAGTCGACCACCGCAGCCACCTGCATGCCCGTGGTCTCGGAGAGCACGCTCACCGCCATGCCGTGTTTGACCAGGTCCGCGTCCGACGGGTCGAGCCGGCCCTGCAACTGCATGCCTCCACGGGCCAGTGTGATCACCGGGCCCTTGACCGTGTCCCCGACCGCCACCGGCACCGAGACCACCCGGGCGGGCAGCGCGGGCACAAGGACCACCTCGGACATCGGCAGCATCGGCTCCTGCACCACCGCGGACTGCGCGCCCGACGAAGACCGCTCGGTGACCGGCGCGTCGGCCGGTGCGGACGCGGTGGCCGCACCCGTATCCCCGCTGACGGCAGCGGTCACGGGGACCGCGTACCCCATGGCCCTGTACAGGCGTTGCACCGCCCGGCCTGTCGCGGCGTCGAACGTGCCGGTGACGAGACCGCTGGAAGCGAAGCCGAGCGCCACCAGGGATCGCTGGAACTGGTACACGTCCTTGCCGGACAGGCCCGGCACGAGGTCTCGGTACATCGGCACCTGCCCCGGCAGTGCGAAGACCGGCCGCCCCGAGTACTCGATCAGCGGCCGCGCCGCGCGCACTTCGTCGCCCGCACGCACAAAGACACCCGTGACGACCAGGGCTGACGCTCCGGCACCTGACGGTTGCCCCTGCTCCGCGGCCACCGAGGTCGGCTGGGCCGTCACGGTTCGGCCGTCTCCGAACGTGCCGCGCAGCACGATCGTGCTCGCCAGCACCTGCCGCACCACCGAAGCCGTGATCACCGACGGCGGCGGCGGGGACGTATCCGCCGCCGCCTGCGCCGGGGACCGCACGAAATGCGCACCGACCAGACCCCCGGCCGACACCAGCCCCGCCCCCACAGCGACGGCCAGCACGAAACGGCGACGGCGGGGAGCCTGATCACGCGGCAGACCTTCACCCTCCGCGGCGACCGCCTGCCGTTCCTGAACCACCATCAAAGACCGCCAAACACAGAAAAGAACGAGACGACGGGTCCCGGCGCACCATGCGCCGGGACCCGGAACGAAAGGAATCCGGCCGCGCTCAGCCCGCGACCGAGGCCGCGGCCTTCACTACCGCGTTGATGTTTTTTCGCAGCGTGTCCAGGGCCAGATTGTTCTGCTCGATCTGCTGCTGCTGGATGACCGACTCCGCGTCGAACCAGACCTTCGCCAGATTCGTCTTCGCCTTGCATCCCACGTCTGCCGTCGCGACCTGGATCTCCTGGGCATTCGGCGAGGGGCTGCTGCTGGAAGGTGCCAGGGAATTCGCATGGAACGGCGAATCGACCGAGTACCCCTTGCCTGCCATACATGCGGACCAGGCCTTGATCACCGCCTGCACCTGCGGCTCCGCCTGAGCTCGCGGCAGGCTCTGCATATCGAGCACGCCGGGAAGCGACGTGTCGAAATTCGCGTGCAACCTCGTCATGGCCTGACCCATGCATCCGCCCGCCGGTACGGTCTTCCCGTTGACCTGCCGCGCCGCGGCGCTCGGCGCGGCACCCGGCCGACCGGCCTCCGGACCGACGAGAGCCAACTGCTCGGCCGACGACATCGGCGCCTGCGACGGTGGGGGCGCGCCGTTGATGATCCCGGGCACGTGATAGCCGTAGGTACGAGCCAGGGCCGGATCCATCACGCCGTACCGGCGCGCCATGTCCGCCTCGTCGTACGCGGTCGACGGAATCGACACGGGCATCGCCACCGTGAAGCCGAGCCGTGCCATACAGCTCTGTGCCAGGTGCCACTTCGCCTGGGAGATCGCGTGCCGTTCCGGATAGGTCTCCATGTACGCCTCCAGCGGCAGCACCAGCCCCGCCGACAAGCCCCCTGGAGACGCACTCGGCACCGGAACGCCCGAAGTCGAGGTGGAGGGCGCGTCCGCCGCAGCCGCCCCCGCGGGCTTTGCCCCAGCCGTGGACGAACCCCCACCGGAGCAGCCCGCGAGCACCGCCACCGATACCGCCACGAGAGCCACACGCAGGCGCGCGGCCCGCGCGGACTCCGGAAGGGAAAATCTCACCGTGATCAGTTCCACATGGTCTGCGAAGCGTTCTCATTCTTGAGGGTGGAGTTGAAGTTTCCCCAGTTGGGATTCCATCCTCCCCCGTACGGGGTTCCGGGCGCGATCGTCTCCACCGGGCCGGAGTAGCCGCTGTTGTACCAGACGTTGAACGAGTAGGTGACGCCATTGTTCCCGTAGGAAGCGGCGTTGTTCTTCACCGGCGTGCCGTATCCGGCATCACCTTGATCTGAGAACTGCGATCCCGCAAAAACGTAGAGATTGGGGCTGGAGTAGTTGTATACATTCCCCCCAAAAGTGGCCTCGGCGTTTTCCTGGTTCGAGTTGTAGAACAGGGAGAGAGAATTCGAGTTGGTCAACTGGCTGGTATTGCCGCCGTAGACGGTTGCGGCGTTGGCGGAGAAAGCGGCCCCCGCCACGAGAAACACCGACAACGCGCCGACGACCAACGACCGAGATACAGCCTTTCGGGACACTTCCGCCTCCACCTTTGTGGCCGATCACCAGGAACTCTGCGCGACCGGACAGATGCTACGGACGGCCTGAAGCCGTCGGCTTCGAGAGCTTTCCGTCCAGTCAACCGCTGGCAAAGCGATCTTCAGCCACCCACCAGCAAACGGCGGGGGCGGCCTGTCGGCGACCTCGGGGGTGAACCATTTTTACCCGATTCATCTCGGGCAGGCGGCGGCTCACGCTCCCCAGAAGCTTGAGCCTGACTTTGCCGAACTTCCAGTGAAAGCACGAAAAATGCGGACCCTCCTCACCCGCACCGCCAACTGATCGACGGGGTCGCTCACGACAACGGCCCCGGTGCCGTACCTCGCACCGGGGCCGTGGATCAGCGGAGCGTCAGGCCTTCCACTTCTCCCACGACATGTTCCAGCCGTTGAGGCCGTTGTCCGGGGCGACCGTCGCGTCGTCGGAGTTCTTCACGACCACCACGTCGCCGAGCAGCGAGTGGTTGAAGAACCACGCGGCCGGGACGCCGCTGTCGTAGCCGCCCTTGACGTCACGCAGGCCGACGCAGCCGTGGCTGGCGTTGTAGTTGCCGAAGGCGTCGCCGCCCCAGTAGTTGCCGTGGATGAAGGTGCCGGAGTCGGTGAGGCGCTCGGCGTGCGGGACGTCCTTGATGTCGTACTCGCCGCCGTAGCCGACGGTCTCGCCGTTCATGCGGGTCACCGCGAGCTTCTCGCTGATGACCATCTGGCCGTTCCAGGTGTCGTAGCCGGGCTTGCCGGTGGTGACCGCGATCGTCTTGATGGTCTTGCCGTCCTGGGTGACCTTCATCGTGTGCTTCTTGGCGTCCACGACGGAGACCTGGTTGCGGCCGACGGTGAAGGAGACGGTCTTGTCCTGCTTGCCGTAGACGCCGGAACGGCCCTCGACACCGTCGAGGTTGAGGTCGACGGTGACCTTGGTGCCTTCCTTCCAGTACTGCTCGGGACGGAAGTCCAGGCGGTCGTTGCCGAACCAGTGGCCCTCGACGTCGACGGCCGGCGAGGTCTTGACCGTGATGGCCTTCTCGACGTCCGCGGGGCTGGTGATGCCCCGGGTGAAGCGGATGGAGAACGGCATCCCGACGCCGACCGTCGAGCCGTCCTCGGGCGTGAAGGTACCGGTGAAGGTGTTCTTCGGGGTCAGGGTGGTGAAGCTGGAGTCCTCGGCGGCCGTACGGCCCTCGGTGTCCTTGGCGACCGCGTGCACCACGTACTTGGTGCCGGAGGCGAGATGGGCGGACGGCGTCCAGGAGGCACCGTCCGCGGCTATCTCCCCGGCCACCGCGGCGCCCTTGGCGTCCTTCACCTCGACCTCGGTCAGCTTGCCCTTGGTGGCGCCGACCTTGAGGGCACCGCTGGTGTCGACGGACGTCGCGCCGTCCTTCGGGGCGATGGAGACGACCGCCTCCGACTGCTTGGTCTCGGCGGCGGAAGCGTCGCCCTTTTCTGCCTTGGCGTCACCGGAACCAGACCCGGAATTGCCGCCTCCACATGCGGTGACGGCCAGCAGCAGAACGCCGAGTATCAGCGCCAACAGCCCCCTGGTACCGCGCTTTCGCGCGTCAACCGACGCCCCCGATATCGGTCGCACGTTCACGTCGTTCTCCCCTCGAAGGGCCTGGTCAGGCCCGCTCCCCCGCATGATCTACGCACGCGTTGGCGAATATTAACCGGAGAGTTTTGAGCATCGTGTGAGCCCAAGGTCACCATTCAGTCCCAACTTCAACGGAAAGTTGGACCCACCCACCCCCCTCCCGATTACTTCCCCGCACCACCCGCCTTCCATTGCTTCCAGCTCATGTTCCAGCCCCCGAGGCCGTTGTCGGGAGCGACCTGCTTGTCATGGCTGCCGACGACCTCGACGACATCACCGATGAGACTGCGGTCGAAGAACCAGCCCGCGGGCGTGTCCGAGCTGCCGCCCTTCACGTCCCTGAGGCCGACACAGCCGTGGCTGACATTGACCCTGCCGGGGGCGTCGGGCGCCCAGTAGTTGCCGTGCACGAAGGTGCCGGAGTCGGTCAGACGCAGGGCGTGCGGGACGTCCGGGATGTCGTACTCGCCGCCGAACCCGACCGTGCGGCTGTTCATGCGGGTCACTTCGAGCATCTCGGTGACGACCATCTTGCCGTTGTACGTCGTCGTTTTCGGGGCGCCGGCGGTGATCGGCACGGTGGCCAGCAGCTCGCCGTCCCGCCGGACCTGCATGGTGTGTTCCGTGGCGTCCACGAGGGAGACCTGGCTGCGGCCGACGGTGAAGGAGAAGGTCTTGTACTGCAGGCCGTAGACGCGGGGCGCCCCTTCGACGTCACGGAGTCGGAGCGCGACCGTCACGCGCGTGCCGGGCTGCCAGTAGTGCTCGGGGCGGAAGTCGAGGCGGCCGTCGCCGAACCAGTGGGGACGGATCTCGACGGGCGGCTTCGAGGTGACGTGTACGGCGCGTTCGACGGCGGCACGATCCTCGATCTCCCGGTTGAACTCCAGCGAGACGATCATTCCGGTGCCGACGGTGGAGCGGTTCTCCGGGGTGACATAGCCGATGAAGCGCTCGTCGGGGACGTAGGTGGTGAAGGTGGTGTGCCGGGCCGAGCGGCGCCCGTGGCCGTCGAGGGCGACCGCGTCGACCGTGTACTCGGCGGCCAGCGCGAGCCGTGCCTCGTCGGGTTCCCAGCGCAGGCCGTCGTCGGAGATGCGCCCGGGCACCGGGGAGTCCTGCGCGTCCTGGGACTTGACGACGGTGACCGACTCCAGGCGCCCGCTGGGCACCCGGACCCGCAGTTTCCCTTCGGGCGGTACGCCCTTGGTGCCGTCGTCGGGGGCGACCCGGATGACGTCCTCGGGCGCGGGGGGTTTCCCGAACCCCCCGACACCGCCGATCCCCCCGCCCCCGTCCGACGTACAGCCGGCGGCCCCGGCCAGCAGTCCTGCCCATGTCAGTACGGCGGCCAGTGCGGCCCCCGCGCGCCGAGCGCGCCCGTGTCGGTGTCTCACACTCACCCCAACGACGGTGCCCACCTGGGAGAAACGTGAGTCCGAGAACCAGGCCGACGGCCCATTTCAGCTGACGTGGTCTGCACCCACCAGGGGCGCGGGGAACTGCGCGACCAGCCCCCACGATCCGCAGCCGCCCCACAACCGAACCCGGCACATCCTCGGGCGCCCGGCCCAACCCGGCGGAGCGAACCCGTGAGTGCGAGGCAAGCGCTGGGCAGAACAGTGGGGAGAACGACGCGAGGGGGTGTCGCGGCCGGGACGCCGTGCGCCCTTTTCCGCGTTGCTCCATGAGCCGTGGGAGGCCGACCGGTGTCCAGCGCAGCCGAGCAGGAGGCGGTGACGGAAGCCGCCGAGGAGCGCCCCGCCGCGCTGGTGAACGGCGCGCGGCGGGGTGCGCCCCCCGTGCCTGTGTGGCCCGGTGCTCCGACACCGCTGGGCGCCCGGTTCCGGGTCGGTCCGGACGGCGTGGCGGGGACCAACTTCGCGCTGTGGGCGGGCGGGGCCGAGGCGGTCGAGCTGTGCCTGTTCGACGCGGACGGCAAGGAGACCCGGGCCCGGCTGAGCGAGCTCACGCACGAGATCTGGCACGGCTTCGTGCCCGGCGTCATGCCCGGCCAGCGGTACGGCTACCGGGTGCACGGCCGCTGGGACCCGTGGACCGGCTGCCGCTGGAACCCGGCGAAGCTGCTCCTGGACCCGTACGCCCGCGCGGTGGACGGCGACTTCGGCCTGCCGCCCGAGGTGTACGGCCATGTCCGCGACTGGCCCCAGCAGCAGGTCGCGGACACCGTGCGCGACGACCGGGACTCGGCGCCGTACGTCCCGAAGGGCGTGGTCGTCCACGATGACGACGACTGGGCGGACGACCGCCGCCCGAAGACACCGTGGGCGGACTCCGTCATCTACGAGCTGCACGTCCGCGGCTTCACCCGGCTGCACCCCGAGATCCCCGAGGAACTCCGGGGCACGTACGCCGGGCTGGCGCACCCGGCCGCGATCGAGCACCTGGTGAAACTCGGCGTCACGGCCGTGGAGCTGCTCCCCGTCCACCAGTTCGCGCACGAGGACCATCTGCTGCGGCGCGGCCTGAAGAACTACTGGGGCTACAACTCCATCGGCTACTTCGCGCCGCACGCGGCCTACGCCGCCTCCGGTACGACGGGCCAGCAGGTCGGCGAGTTCAAGCGGATGGTCCGCGCGCTGCACGCCGCCGGGATCGAGGTCATCCTCGACGTCGTCTACAACCACACGGCGGAGGCGGGCGAGCTGGGCCCCACGCTGTCGCTGAAGGGCATCGACAACCGGGGTTACTACCGGCTCCAGTCGGATGCGCGGAGGTACGCCGACTACACCGGCTGCGGCAACACCCTGCACGTGGTGCAGCCACATGTGCTCCGGCTGATCACCGACTCCCTGCGCTACTGGGTGACGGAGATGGGCGTCGACGGCTTCCGCTTCGACCTGGCCGCCGCGCTGGCCCGCTCGATGCACGACGTCGACATGCTGTCCCCGTTCCTCGCGGTCATCGCACAGGACCCGGTGCTGCGGCGCGTGAAGCTGATCGCCGAGCCGTGGGACGTGGGCTCCGGGGGCTACCAGGTGGGCGCCTTCCCTCCCCTGTGGACGGAGTGGAACGACCGCTACCGCAACGCCGTACGCGACTTCTGGCGGGGCGCCCTCCCGGACGTACGGGATCTCGGCTACCGCCTCTCCGGCTCCAGCGACCTGTACGCGTGGGGCGGGCGGCGGCCGTACGCGTCGGTCAACTTCATCACCGCGCACGACGGTTTCACCCTGCGCGACCTGGTGTCCTACGAACGCAAGCACAACGAGGCGAACGGCGAGGGCAACCGGGACGGCACGGACGACAACCGGGCGTGGAACTGCGGGACGGAGGGGGAGACGGACGACGAGCGCGTACGGGCGCTCAGGCGACGGCAGTTGCGGAACCTGCTCACCACGCTGCTGCTGTCGACGGGCGTGCCGATGCTGGTCGCCGGTGACGAACTCGGCCGCACCCAGCGCGGCAGCAACAACGCCTACTGCCAGGACAACGAGATCAGCTGGCTGGACTGGGGTCTGCTCGAACAGCCCGGCTGGAAGGCCCTGTTCGAGCTGACCTCCCGGCTGATCGCCCTGCGCCACCGGCACCCGGTGCTGCGCCGCCGCGCCTTCTTCTCCGGGCGGGCGGACTCGGTGGACGGCATCCGCGACCTCGCCTGGTTCACGGCCCGCGGCACGGAGATGACGGAACGGGACTGGTACGCGCCCGCCGCCACCCTCGGCATGTATCTGTCGGGGCGGGACATCCCCGGCCGGGACGAGCGCGGGGTGCCGATCGTCGACGACAGCTTCCTGGCCGTCCTGCACGCCGGCGACCGTCCGGCGGCCTTCCTGCTGCCGGGGCCGCCGTGGGCGGAGCGGTACGAGGTGGTGGTCGACACGTCGAGCGAGGAACAGTCGGAGGCGCCGGGGGTGGTGCACCGGGCGGGGACGTCGATCACGGTTCCGGCGCGGGCGGTGCTGTTGCTGAGGGTGGTCGGCTGAGGGGGCACCGGTCCCTGGACACCCGCTGCGTCGCGCCTAGCCGAGGATCCCCCGCTGGTATCCGGTCGCGACCGCCGCCGCGCGGTCGTTGACGCCCAACTTGGCGTACAGGTGGGTGAGATGGGTCTTCACGGTGGCCTCGCTGATGAACAGCTCACGGGCGATCTCGCGGTTGGAGGTGCCCTTGGCGACCAGGGCCAGCACCTCGCGCTCCCGGGCGGAAAGGGGTTCCCCCGGCGGGGACTTGGGGGCACGGACCGCGGAGACCAGACGGGAGGCGACCGCCGGGGACAGGACCGTACGGCCCTCCGCCGCCGCCCGTACCCCGGTGAACAGCTCGTCGCGCGGGGCGTCCTTGAGCAGGTAGCCGGTCGCGCCCGCCTCGATCGCCGGCAGCGTGTCGGAGTCGGTGTCGTACGTCGTCAGGACGAGCACCTTCGCGCGGGCGGAGCGGCGGGTCAGCTCCCGGATGGCGTCGACCCCGCCGCCGCCCGGCATGCGCAGGTCCATGAGGATCACGTCGGGGTCGAGCGCGGTGGCCCGCTCGACCGCCTCGACACCGTCGGACGCCTCACCGAGCACGGTGAAGCCGGGCGCCGACTCGAACATGCCGCGCAGACCGTCCCGTACGACGGGATGGTCGTCGACGATCAGCAGGGAGATCGGCACGGGGAGCGGCATGGGGAGCGGCACGTCACTGGTCATGGCGGACCAACGGTACGCGAGCCGACAGGGCGGTGCCGTGGCCCGGTTCGGTCTCCACGGTGAGGGAGCCCGCGATGCGTTCGGCGCGGGCGCGCATGCCGTCGAGGCCGAAGCCGCCGCCGCGGGTGCGGGGCGCGAGGGCGAGGGGGTCGAAGCCGACGCCGTCGTCGCGGATGTCGAGGATGACCTCGTCGCCCAGGAAGGTCAGGGTGACGCCGACGCGGCCTGCTCGGGCGTGCCGGGCGGCGTTCGAGAGGGCTTCCTGGGCGATGCGCAGGAGCGTCGCGGAGACCTCGTCGTGGAGTTGCTGCGCGATGCCGGTGACCGTGAACTCGGCGCGTACGCCGGTGCGTTCGCCCCAGTCGGCGACCGTCTGCTTGAGGGCCTCGGGAAGTCCGGCGTCGGCCAGTGCGACCGGGGCGAGGTTGTGGACCGAGCGACGGGCCTCGCCGAGGCTGTGCCGGGCCAGGTCCATGGCCCGGTGCGCGTGCTCACGGGCCAGCACCTCGTCGGGCGTGTTCGCGACGACCTGGAGCTGGGCGATGATCCCGGTCAGGCCCTGGGCGAGGGTGTCGTGGATCTCGGCGGCGAGCCGGCGGCGCTCGTCGGCGACCCCGGCTTCCCGTGCCTGGACGAGGAGTTGGGCGTGAAGGGCGGCGTTCTCGTCGAGCGCCTGCTGCAGCGCGTCGATGGTCTCGGCACGGTCGCGGGAGCGCTGCTCCTCCTGTTCGGTGATGTGGGCGACGACCGCCTGAAGGCCGAAGTTGACGACGAGGAGGCCGGCGAACCCGAGCCACTCGCCCGTGCCGCGTGCCGGCAGTCCGCCGAGCTGGGCGCCCGCCACCGTGACCGCGCTCGCGAACAGTCCGAGCCGTCGCCACATGCCCGGGATCAGCTCGTCCGCGTCCATGTAGCCGGTGGCGGCGTAGAACGCGAAGAACGGATTGATCCAGGTGAGGGCGAAGGCGATGGCCCAGCGCACGGCGTAGTACGCCGTCCCGGCCCGGGAGGGCGTGCGGCCGCGGTCGGCACGGCGGTGCCGGGTGCCGTGCCACCACGTCTGGAGCACGAGCGCGGCGACGACCAGGCCCGCTGCGGCGTACCACTCCTCGGGGCCCCGCTGCAGCTCCGCGGAACCGACGGCGAGGACAGCACCGATGCCGAGCAGCGCGTACGGCCCCCAGATGTGCAGCTGTTCCAGGCGCCGCTCGATCTGTGTGTCCGCCACGGTCATGTCCCCAGTCTGCACGGCCCCTCCCCTACTCCCAGCGGAACCAGCGCGACGCGGCGGCCGTCAGCAGCACCGTCCAGAGGACGAGGACGCCCAGGTGGGTCCAGCCCGGCCAGTGGCCGGCCGCGGCCCGGTTCAGGGCCTCGGCGGCCGCGCCGAACGGGGTCCAGCCGACGATCCGGGCGAGGAGGTGCGGCATGGTCTGCACCGGCGCCCACACGCCCGCGCAGAACATCGACGGGAAGAACACGGCGGACCCGATGGCACCGGCGATCTTCGTGGTCCGGGACAGGGCGGAGATCACCGCGCCGAGCGCGAGGGCGGCCAGGACGGCGAGGACCAGGGCGAGCAGGTATCCGGGGAGTTGCTCGGGCAGTCGTACGTCGAAGGCGAACCGGCCGACGGCGAGGGCGAGCAGCGCGGACGCCAGGGCGGCACCGCCGTAGACGGTCATCTGCGCGGAGAGCAGCGCTGAGGGCCGGACCGGGGTGGTGGCCATGCGGCGCAGGATGCCGCGTTCGCGGTAGCCGGTGAGGGTCTGCGGCATGGACTGGAGCCCGCCCACGATCATGCCGAGGAGCACGGCGACGGGGACGTAGACGTCGATGGTCCTGAGGCCGCCGAGGTCGGCGTCGTGGTTCCGGAAGGATGGGATCGAGCCGAGGATCACCAGCAGCAATGTCGGGAACAGCAGGATCCAGAACAGGGCGCCGGGTTCGCGGCGGAAGAGACGGATCTCGGTCCTCAGTACGGCGGTGTTCATGCCGAGGCCTCCTGGGTCAGGTCGAGGAAGGCGTCGTCGAGGGTGGCGTCGACGACCCGGAGCTGGTGGGCGGTGACATGGCGGCGGGCGAGCAGGGTGATCACGGCGTTCACGGTCTCGTCGGTGCCGGACAGGGTGAGGTGGCCGTCCCGGTCCTCGACGGAGGCGAGCGCGGGCAGGGCGTTGAGCTCGTGCGCGTCGAGCGGGGCGGACGGGGTGAAGCTGATGACGGTGCCGCCCGCCGAGCGCCGGATGAGCCCCGCCGGGCTGTCCAGGGCGGCGATCCGGCCCTTGTCGATGACGGCGATCCGGTCGCAGAGCCGTTGCGCCTCCTCCATGAAGTGCGTGACGAGCAGGACGGTGACGCCGTTCGCGCGGACGTCCTCGATGAGCTCCCAGGTGTCACGGCGGGCGCGCGGGTCGAGACCGGTGGTCAGTTCGTCCAGTACGACGACCCGGGGGTTGCCGACCAGGGCCAGCGCGATGAACAGGCGCTGTTTCTGGCCACCGGAGAGCTTGCCGAACCGGGTGCCGAGCCTCTGGGCCAGCCCGAGCCGCTCGGCCAGGGGCCGCCAGTCGACGGGCTGGTCGTGGAACGCGGTGTACAGCTCCAGGGCCTCACGGACGGTGAGCTTGGCCTGGAGTTCGCTCTCCTGGAGCTGGGCGCCCAAAACGCGGGCCACACGCGCGTGGTCGGCGACGGGGTCGAAGCCTGTGACCCGGACCCGGCCCGCGTCCGGGACCCGCAGGCCCTCCACGCACTCGACGGTGGTGGTCTTGCCGGCGCCGTTCGGGCCGAGGATCCCGAAGATCTCGCCCTCCTCGACGGTGAAGGAGATCCCGTCGACGACGCTCCGGCCGCCGTAGGACTTTCGCAGTTCGCTGACTTCGATGACGGACATGGCATCAGCGTCCCGGCGCGGGGCCCGCCGCCGCATCGCCCGTCACGCTCGACCCGGCATCAACCGATCGGTTGACGGGCCCCTACGACTCCCCCGCGGATCTTCCTGTGCGGACCCTCGAACATGCAGGTCGTAGGTCCTGCGACCGATTCCGGTCCGGCCAAAACTCGGTGGGCGTTGTCAGTGCCGGTCCGTAGGCTCGCAGCTGATGTCCACGACACGTGCAACCACCAAGGACCGGTCGGCAGTCAGAACCCTGCTGCGTCTGTGGCCGTATGTCCGGCCCGTCCGCGCGCGGCTGTTCACCGCCGCGTCCGTCGCGATCCTCGCGTCCTGTACGGGGCTGGTGATCCCGCTCGTCCTGAAGTGGATGGTGGACGGCCCGATCGCCGACCACGACACGGCGGGCGTGTGGCGCGGGGCCCTGTACCTCCTGCTGCTCGGGTTCGCGGAGGCACTGCTGTTCGGACTGCGGCGCTGGCTGGTGGCGAGACCGCTCTCCCACGTGGAGGCGGAGATGCGGGCGGGCCTGTACCGGCACGTCCAGCGCCTCCCGGTGGCCTTCCACGACCGCTGGGCGTCCGGTCAGCTCCTGTCCCGGGGCACGACGGACCTCATGCTGCTGCGCATGTTCCTCGCCTTCCCGCTGACCTTCCTGCTGGTCAACAGCGTGACCATCCTCGTCGGCGTGATCATCATGCTGCTCCAGGACTGGACCCTCGGCCTGGTGATCCTCGGCCCTGCCATCCCGGTGATGGTCACCTGCGTGATCTTCGAGAAGCGCTACGCCGGCGTGGCACGCCTCGCCCAGGACCAGGTCGGCGACCTCACGACGGTCGTCGAGGAGAGCGTCCTCGGCATCCGGATCATCAAGGGCTTCGGCCGCCACCGGGCGCAGGCGCGGGCGTTCCGGGACCTGACGGGAGAGCTGCGGGGCACCGAGCTCCGCAAGGCCGGCCTCCTGGCCACGATCTGGGGCGTCATCACCACCCTTCCGGAGGTGGCCATCGGAGCGGCACTGGTGCTGGGCTGTGTGCAGGTGGCGAACGGCGAGTTGTCGGCAGGGACCCTGGTGGCCTTCCTGTCGACAGCACTGGCACTCCGCTGGCCCGTGGAGTCGATCGGCTTCCTGCTGGCGATGAGCCAGGAGGCGGCCACGGCGACGGAGCGGTACTTCGAGGCCATCGATGAGGTACCGGAGCAGGAGACCTACGTAAGGGGCGCGGGGAACTGCGCGACCAGCCCCCACCGGCCGACAGCCGAAGACGATGGCCTCAGGTTCCACAACGTCCGCTTCCGCTACCCCGACGCCCCCGAAGACTCCCCACCCGTCCTCGACCTGATCGACCTCCACATCCGGCCGGGCGAGTCGATGGCCCTCGTAGGCGCAACGGGCAGCGGCAAGACAACCCTCACCACCCTCGTCCCCCGCCTCCACGAACTGACATCGGGCCGGATCACCCTGGACGGCGAGGACATCACCGCCATGCCAAGAGAAGAGCTGCGCTCAAGAGTGGCCGTGGCCTTCGAGGAACCCACCCTCTTCTCCACCAGCGTCGGCGACAACGTCCTCATGGGCGCCGACGAAGAGGAGCTCGACCGCGCCCTCTCCGTCGCCCAGGCCGACTTCGCACACGCCCTCCCCCAGGGCACCGACACCCAGGTCGGCGAACAGGGCCTCAGTCTGTCCGGCGGGCAGCGCCAGCGCCTCGCCCTCGCACGAGCCGTGGTCGGCACCCCCCGTTTCCTCGTCCTGGACGACCCCCTGTCCGCCCTGGACGTCCACACGGAGGCCGCGGTGGAGGCGGCCCTGAGGGACGTCCTGGCGGACACCACCGCCCTGATCGTCGCGCACCGCCCCTCCACCGTGCAGCTCGCCGACCGGGTCGCCCTGCTGTCGGACGGCCGCATCACGGCCGTGGGCACCCACCACGAACTCCTGCGCACCAACGCCGAGTACGCCCACCTGATGTCCGGGGAAGACTCCAGGGAAGAGGAGAGCGCCCGATGACGGCCCCCACGACGTCCGCGCCCACCGCCGACGACGAATCCGGCCCGCCCGGGCCGAAGGGCACCGACGACGCCTTCGACCGGGACGTCCTGCCCACTCCTCCGCGTGCCACCTCCCTCCTCCTGCGCTCGCTGCTCACCCCGATGAAGGCGCGGGTCACCGTCACGACCCTTCTGCTGCTGTTCCAGCAGGCGGCCGTCCAGGCGGGCCCGCTGCTGGTTGCGTACGCGATCGACCACGCCGTTCCCGCGTTCCGGGACCACGACAACGGCCCGCTGATCGCGGTGGGCGTCGGCTATCTGCTGTGCGCGCTGGTCTCCGGCGGGCTCCAGTACGCGTTCATCCTGGTTTCCGCCCGCGTCAACCAGGACGTGCTGCTGGACCTGCGCAGCCGGATCTTCCGGCACGCGCAGGCGCTGAGCATCGACTTCCACGAGCGCTACACCTCGGGCCGGCTCATCTCCCGTTCGACGACGGACGTGGAGTCGCTGCGCGAACTGCTCAGCGAGGGCCTTCAGGAGCTCGTCACCGTCATCCTGTCCTTCCTCTACATCTCCGCCCTGCTGCTCTGGCTGGATCTCGGCCTCGGCGCGGTCGCGGTGGCGTCCTTCGTGCCGCTGTACCTGCTCGTGCGGGGCTACCGGCGGCGTGCGGGGCGGGTCTACCGGAAGCGGTCGACCGCCATCGCCGCCGTGATCGTGAAGTTCGTCGAGACGATGAACGGCATCCGGCCGGTGCGGGCGTTCCGCCGCGAGGCGGCCAACGACGCCGACTTCGCCGTACTGAACAAGCGGCACGAGCGGGTCAACGGCGACGCGCTGCTCGAGATGGCCCGTTACGTCGTCGGTTCCCGGCTGGTCGCCAACACGGCCGTCGCGGGGATCGTGCTGTGGGGCGCCTACCGGGTGGCGCAGGGCTCGCTGGAACTGGGGGTGCTGGCGGCGGCGGTGCTGTATCTGCGGCGGCTGTACGACCCGATCGACCGGCTCGGGATGTTCCTGAACTCCTACCAGTCGGCGGCGGCCTCCCTGGAGAAGATCGCGGGCCTGCTGGCCCAGACCCCGACCGTGCCGGAACCCGCGACGCCCCAGCAGCTTCCGGCCCTCGCGTCGGAGCATCCGGGCCGCGAGGTCGTCTTCGACGGAGTCCGGTTCGCCTACCGCACCGGTGGCGAGGTGCTCCCCCGCTTCGACCTGACCCTGCCCGCCGGGCAGACGGTCGCGGTGGTCGGCTCGACCGGCGCCGGGAAGTCGACGCTCGCCAAGCTCCTCGCCCGCTTCTACGACCCCTCGGACGGCCGGGTCCTCCTGGACGGCACGGACCTGCGCGACCTCTCCGTGCCCGAACTGCGGCGCGGGGTGGTCATGGTGACGCAGGAGGCCTTCCTGTTCTCCGGCACGGTCGCCGAGAACATCGCGATCGGCCGCCCGGACGCGAGCCGTGCGGAGATCGAGCAGGCCGCGAAGGCGATCGGCGCGCACGACTTCATCAGCGCCCTGCCCGACGGCTACGACACGGACGTACGCAAGCGGGGTGGCCGCATCTCGGCGGGACAGCGCCAACTCGTGGCGTTCGCAAGGGCGTTGCTCGCCGACCCGGCGGTGCTGATCCTGGACGAGGCGACCAGTTCGCTCGACATCCCGGGCGAACGGGCTGTGCAGCGCGCGATGACGACGGTCCTGAGGGGCCGTACGGCCGTGGTGATCGCGCACCGGCTGTCGACCGTCGAGATCGCCGACCGGGTCCTGGTCATGGAGCACGGCCGGATCGTCGAAGACGGCACACCGGCCGAACTCGTCGCGGGCACGGGCCGGTTCGCGGATCTGCACCGGGCCTGGCGGGACAGCCTGGCGTGAGCGAGGCGTACTGAAGGGTCCACGATCCCGCGCAATGTCGGCTGAGGATGCGCAGTGACTGCATAGATCCGGGGTTCGGTGCGCAATGGTCGCTGCCTGTAGCGAGGACGTATCAGTACCCGAAGTTCCCCTCGCTCACCTGCCGTTGACGGACTTTGCGGAGTCGGCGCCAATTCACCCGGCCGCGTCACCGCCGTACTGGACCGCCCCGCCGCTCCGAAGGGCGCGAGCCTGATCCGGGTGCCGGACAGGGACGGCCTTGTGTGGAGGTATCGCACCACGGATCATGGGGCCGCCGCCACGATGGCAGCACTTGATCACCACCCAACTCACCTGACAACAGAGGAGTTTGCATGCGCTTACGGATGCGCTCGGGGGCTACGGCGATTGCCGCCGCGCTGGCCCTGGGCATGGTGCCCGGGATGAGACCCGGCCTGTCGGTCGCGGCGGAGGCCGCACCGGCAGGAGATACGGCGCAGAGTGGCGGCCGCACCGTCACGCTGATCACCGGGGACACGGTGACGACCGACGGCGCCGGGCGGGTCACCGGGGTCCGGGCGGGGAAGGGACGGGAGGACGTCACGATCTCCGTCCACCGCTACCAGGACCGCAGTTACGTGATCCCCGAGGACGCGATGCGGCCGCTGTCCGAGGGCACCGTGGACCGACGGCTGTTCGACGTGACGGAGCTGCTCGCCTCGGACTACGACGACGCGCATCGGGATTCGACACCGCTCATCGTGACCTACCGCAAGTCCGGTGAGGCATCGGCGAAACGGGAACTCGCCGCCGCCGACGCGGACGCCGGGCGGGACCTGCCGGTGATCAACGGCTCTGCGGTCGAGGCGCCCAGGTCCGGCACCGCGCAGGTGTGGAACGCGCTGACGGACGCCGGTACGGGTGCCAGGGCGGGCGCCACCCGCGTCGCCTCCGGCATCGACAAGATATGGCTGGACGCCGCCCGGACGGCGGCCCTGGACCAGAGCGTGCCGCAGATCGGCGCGCCCGAGGCGTGGGCCTCCGGTTACGACGGCAAGGGTGTCACCATCGCCGTACTGGACACCGGCGTGGACCAGACCCACCCGGATCTGGCCGACCGGGAGATCGTCGAGAAGAACTTCTCCGACTCGCCCGACAACGTGGACCGGGTGGGCCACGGCACCCATGTCGCCTCCATCGCGGCCGGTTCGGGCGCCAAGTCCGGCGGTCGTTACAAGGGTGTCGCCCCCGGGGCGAAGATCCTCGACGGCAAGGTCCTCGGCGACACCGGAGCGGGCTACGAGTCGGGCATCATCGCCGGTATGCAGTGGGCGGTGGACCAGCATGCCAACGTTGTCAACCTCTCCCTGGGCGGCACCGACACCGCGGGCACCGACCCGCTGGAAGCGGCCGTCAACACCCTGTCCGCCCAGTCAGGAACGCTGTTCGTGATCGCCGCCGGCAACACGGGCCCCCTCGCCGGCACCATCGGCTCCCCCGGCAGCGCGGCCGCCGCGCTCACCGTCGGCGCGGTGGACAAGCAGGACCGGATCGCCACCTTCTCCAGCGTGGGCCCCACCCAGGACGGCGCCCTGAAGCCCGACCTCACCGCGCCGGGCCGGTTCATCGTCGCCGCCAAGGCGGCCCAGGGCGTGATAGGCGTCCCCGCAGGCGACGGATACGTCTCCCTCAACGGCACCTCGATGGCCACCCCGCATGTCGCGGGCGCCGCGGCCATCGTGGCCCAGCGGCACCCCGACTGGACCGGGCAGCAGCTCAAGCAGGCCCTCGTCTCCTCAGCGAAACCCACGGCCGGGCTGACCGCGCAGCAGCAGGGCACCGGGCGGGTGGACGTCGCGAAGGCCGTCACACAGACGGTGAGCAGTGAGGCGTCGTCCGTCGGCTTCGGCACACAGCAGTGGCCGCACACCGACGACACTCCGCTGGCCAAGCAGATCACCTACCGCAACACCGGCACCTCGGCGGTCACCCTCGGCCTGTCCGCCCAGGCGACCGACGCCGACGGCAAGCCTGCTCCTCGGGGGCTGTTCACCGTGTCGCCGAAGCGCGTCACCGTGCCCGCGGGCGGCACCGCCTCCGTGGACGTGACCGTGGACACCCGCACCGTACCGACGGGGGGCGCCTACTCGGGCGCCGTGGTCGCCACCGGCGGCGGCCAGAGCGTACGGACCGCCGTGGCGGCCGACGCCGAGGTGGAGTCGTACGACCTGACGATGACCGTTCTCGACGGCAACGGCGACCCGGCGTTCTTCCCGTTCGTCCTCCTCTGGGGCCTGGACAGCCCGACCCTGCAGTGGAACCTGCGGACCACCGACGGCACCGTGCGGTTCCGCGCGCCGAAGGGGGCGTACAACGTCTTCGCCCTTGTCACCACCTGGAGCGGTACGGCCGCGGGGTCGGCGCACCTGGTGCAGCCGCGGCTGTCGGTGACCGCGGACACCCATGTGGTCCTGGACGCCCGTGAGGCCAAGCCGGTGTCGCTCACCCCACCGGATCCTGACGCCACGTCCAACGGCGCCTACGCCGCGTACCTGATGCGCGCGGCCGGGTCGAGTCTCGCCGTGGGCATTCTGACCGGCAGTGACTTCTCGCGGCTCAGGATCGCCCAGTCCGGCGCCCCGGCGACACCCGCCGACCATTTCGAGGCCCAGGTCGGCGCCACCTTCAGCAAGGGCACCGACACCGCGTACGACCTGCTGTACACGCGGTCCGGCTCGTTCTTCGACGGCTTCTCGCACGCGACGAGTACGAGCGAACTCGCGCGCGCGGACATCACTGCGGGCGCTCCCGCGGCGGGCAAGACGGGCGGCGTCGGGGCCGTCTGGTACTCGCCGATCGGCGAGAGCTACAGCGTCGCCGCCGCCGACCTCGCCCTCCCGGGCAGCCAGCGGCACTACGTCACCGTGCCCAAGGGCTACACCTGGGGCTTCGACTTCGTACAGAAGGGCGCGGACGGCGGCCGCGAGACGTTCCAGAGCATCGCGGGCCGGACGTACCGGGCCGGACGGAGCTACTCGGAGACCTTCAACACCGGTGTCTTCGGGCCCAGCCTCGGCGAGGGACCGGGCGGCGGAGGTGTGTCGCGTCTCGGTGACGACCTCGCGATCTGCCTGCCGCAGTTCGCGGACGGCTCCGGCCACCTCGGCGACTCCGTGACCGAGAAGGCCGAGGTCACCCTCACTTCGGGCGGTGTCCCCTACGTGTACAGCACAGCGACCGCCATGACGCCGAAGTACCTGCGCTGCCGGTCCGTCACCACGCTCCCCGCGGCACGGCAGTCCTACCGCCTCACCACGGACTTCTCCCGTCCGGCGGAGCTCTCCGGGCTCAGCAGCCGGGTCAGCGCCTCCTGGACGTTCGTCTCCGGGCGGGTGTCCGGCACGCGTGCAGCCGTACTGCCGCTGTCCTCGGTCCGCTTCGCTCCCGAACTGACGTCCACCGGCACCGCGAAGGCGGGCACCCGTCTGACGGTGCCGCTCGTGGTCGAGGGCTCGGCGGCCACGCGGGGCGTGAAGGCGCTCTCGGTCGAGGTCTCGTACGACGCAGGGACCACCTGGCGGAAGACGGCCGTCCGTTCCTCCGGGAGCACGCGGCAGGTGACTCTGGCCCACCCCGCGGACGCCGGGTCCGTCTCCTTCCGGGCCCGTCTGACGGACAAGGGCGGGAACACGCACACGGTGACGATCATCGACGCGTACCTCCTGACGCACTGACCGCCCGACGCGCCGGCCGAGAGGTGGTGACGTCCGGCGGTGGATGATCGGAGGGTGTCCGGTATCGGCGTGTGACGACCGATGAACCGGACACCCTCCTGACCGTCCGGCGAACGGTCGGTCAACCCCCGGGGATACATCAGGAGCTGAGGCACCACGACGACACACCGCCACGACCGCACATGCCATCCGAAGCGGATCGCGCATCCCTACAGCGACTCCGTGCCCCACGAAATGACTTGAATTCGCCGTCTCCCTGGCGCAAGGCCACTCTTGTGCCGTACCGATCACGAAGATACCTTCGTCGTCGCGCTGGACGGCTGGGGAGTCGAGCGAAGGCCGGGAAAAAGCACACGTTCCACGAAGCGTCCTTCACTCAAAAGGAGAACTTCATGAACCTCAACGCTGATTCTTCGAACGAATTCGACGTCGACGCCCTTCTCGCCCTCGCCGAGGTCGACGAGGCCCTCTCCGTCGAGGCCATCGTCCCGAACCGCATCAACAGCAAGTACGCGCTTCTCCAGGAGTCCGCCAACAGCTGAACAGCCATGGGCTGATCGGCATGTCGTGCTGAAGCACGCTCCGTCCGCGCTCTGATGGCCGGACTCGACTCCCCTATCCAGTAACGGACTCCCACGAGAGCTCATATGCGGAAACCCCGAATACTTCTCGTCAACCCGCCTATCTGGAATGTCTACGCGCCTCACCTCGCGGTCCCGCTGCTGGCCGCGGTGATGCGACGGCACGGATGGCAGGTGTCGTCCCTCGATCTGAGCATCGAACAGACGGACTGGCTGCTCTCCGGCGAGGGGCTGACGGCCCTGCTCCCCAAAGCAGAGCGGCGTCAGGGCGAGATGCGCGACGGCGAACGCCGGGCCCATGAGGAGACTCTGGCTGTGTTCGGCGACACCATCGCCCGCATCGACAGCGCCCGCGCAACACTCAAGTCCCGCTCCGTCCTGACGGATCCGGCCGCCTTCACCGACGCCGCGACGGTCGTACGCAATGGGCTCGGGTGTGTCTCGGCCTCCTTTCCCGGACTCAGTTTCGACCTGCGGGGAAACTTCTCCTGCTTCTCCCACCGACGGTCTGATTCCGTCCTGGACGCGGCCCGGTCGGCGGACCGCAATGTGTACGGCTGGGCTCTGGAAAACCGGCCGATCCCTGAACTCGAGGCATCCGACCTGGCTGTGGTCGGAATCTCCGTGTCCGCCGACACCCAGCTCATCGCGGCCCTCACCGTGGCCCGCCACGTCAAGCGTGCCCGTCCCGACGTCCATGTGGTGATGGGCGGCAACCTGACCACACGCATGGTGAGCCGCTGGCAGGAGGAACACCCGTTCTTCCAGTACGTCGACTCCTTCGTGTCCTACGAGGGAGAAGACGCGCTGCCCGCGCTCTGCGACCGGATCACCGGTGCCGATGACCGCCCGGTGCCGGGACTGCTGGAGCGCGACGGCCGCGGTGGGCTGCTGCGCACTCCGGCGGCCATGGTCGATGTCTCCGACCTGCCGACGCCGGACTTCGACGGCCTGCCGCTCGACCGCTACTTCGCGCCCGGTCCCGTTCTCCCGCTGCAGGCCTCGCGGAGCTGCGCATGGGACTGCGCCTTCTGCTCGATTCCTTTCGCCAGCAACAAGTTCCGCATCCGGCGCCCGGACCAGGTCGTACACGACATGGCCACCCTCGCCGGCAGACACGGCACCGACACCTTCATGTTCGTGGACGAGATCATGACGCTCACATCACTGCGCGGGGTGTCACGAGAACTGATCAACGGCGGGCACGAGCTGTTCTGGTACGGAGAGACGCGGTTCAGCAAGGGGCTCGACGACGAGTTGGCGGGCGCGCTGCGGCGTTCGGGATGCCGACGTCTCGACCTCGGCCTCGAGTCCTACAACCAACGCGTGCTGGATCTCATGCGCAAGGGCACCAAGGTCGCCGACATCGAACCCTCCCTCGACGCTCTCCTGAGCAACAAGGTGCCGGTCCACCTGTTCTGCATGACCGGTTTTCCCGGGGAAACGGAAGAAGAGGCGGTCCGCACCCAGGAGTTCGCGGCACAGGCACTGCGCCGGTCGGCGGACGAGTACGACGTTCCGTACTCCACGGCCGCCAACGGACCGTTCATCCTGGATGTGCTCTCCCCCGTGGGTGAACGCCCCGATCTGTTCGGCGTCGAGCTGATCCCGCCCGGTGCGGGAGAGGACCTGGCCTTCGACCTGGACTACACCGTCGCCGAAGGCCTCACGCAGGAGGACGCGGCCCGTCTCACCTCGAGTGGACCGGGCGCCTCCGCGGGCGCCGCGTTCCACAGGGGCACCTGGATCGGGGACGCGGAGGAGTGGTCGTTCCTCTGGGCGATGGCAGAGGCGGAACTGCCGGCCCGCAGGGGTGCGACTCCTGCCGCTCCTCGACCGGAGCTGCACCCCGGGACACTCGTACGGCTCGCGGACGAGGTGCACGCCCGGACGCCCGGAGCCGGGCAGGACATCCTGCTGCATGTGCCGTCCGGAGACGCCCTGTTGACGGTGCTGCCGGAGTGGCACCCACTGCTCGACGGACAACCGCACACCGTGGCCGACCTGCTGGGGAACGCGCCCGCGGCCAGAACCGCGGCGACCACGCTGATACGGCTCTCGGCCCACCGGGCCCTGGAGGTCACCGCGGCCGGCACCTCCGGGGAGCGCCCACCGCTGTGGTACACCGCCCAGCCGCACGACGTGGTGGAGAGCCGACCCGACGGAAGCTGCCTGTTGACGTCTCCTGAGACCAGCCGTCAGGTCAGGGTCTCCGCCGCGGGCCGGCTCATCTGGCTGCTCACGGCCGACGGTGCGAGCACAGCCGAACTGGCGACCCGGACCCGGCTGCCCGAGCAGCGGCTGGTGCCGCTGCTGAACGAACTGACCGGACACAATGTCCTTGCGTCGGCCTGCTTTCACCCGGCCCTTCTCGGCGGGTCCGTGCCGGCCGGAGCGGCCCGACACTCCGGCTGACGCCCCGTCGCCCTCACCGTCAGACCAACCGACGCCGCACGCCGCGGCCCCGAGCCCAGGAGTTCCAGCCGTGTCCCACCCCCTCCCCGTGGCAGGGTCCGAAACGGACCGCTTCTGGAAGGAATTCGCTTCCCGTCACTGGGAGCAGGAGCCGCTGTCCCTGCCCTCGTCCCCCGTGCAGTTGGGCATCGGCGACGAGGAACTGCTGAGGGCTCTGGTCCTGGCGGCCGGCACGAACAACCGGCCCAGGGGGTCCGGGCTCCCGAAAGTCGTGGTGACGGTGGACGGCCGCACGCAGCCGATCGACACCCAGGTCTTCCTGCCGTCGCCCGAGGACGGTTCTCTGGACGACTACCTGGCTCGTGTGGACCTGCACATGCGTGACCACGAGTGGAGCGTCGCGGTGTCCGGCCTGCACGCGGTCTCGGCACCGCTCTGGGACCGGGCCAAGCAGATGTCCGACGACGTCTTCCGGTTCACCGGAACCCGGGTCGCCGGCCGGGTGGACATGGACACCTTCATCGGCCGGTACACCTCCACCAACGTCGGCGTGCACGTCGACCACGCGGGAAACTTCGGCTTCACCCTGCGCGGCCGCAAGACCCTTCTCACCTGGGCACCGGAGCACTCCGAGCAGGTCCCGCAGCACACCGCCGACTACACGTCGGCCCGCGGTCTGGCCGATGTCCTGGTCGGGGTGCCCGGAGCGCTGACGTACTTCCCCTCGGAGCAGTTGCACGTCGGCGAGTCTCCCGACACGGTCGCGGTCAACGTGAACATCGCCTTCTTCACCAGGAACGATCCGGCCGCCCTCGTCCTCGAAGCCGTCGGCGGCCTGCTGGGCCGGGGAAGCGCGACCCGCGGACCCGGCCCCGACGCGCATGTCGCCGACGGCATCCCGGTCGCGGCCGCCGCGGCCCTCGACGCGCTGGCCGGCCTGTCGGGCGGCGAGATCGAGGACGCCGTCTGGGAGCACCACATGCGTACGGTGACGTCGGGCGGTCTGGGCGTGGGCCGACCGTCCGAGCCCCCTGTGCCCGTGCCCCGGGACGCCCGCATCCGGCTCCGCGGCGATGTCGTCCTGCACCAGCGGGCGCTCGCCGACGGGCGCCGCGCGGTCGCCGTCCAGGGGCACACGTTGAAGGTCGCCGACCATCCTCGCCTGGAAGTCGCCCTCACCGCGCTGGGCTCGGGGGACACACTCGATCTCGGCCAGTGGGAGCAGGGCACGGACAGCGCCGCGGTCCCCCTCCTGCATGCCGTCCTGCTCCGGCTGTCGACCTGGCGGGCGACCCGCGTCGAGAGCAGCGGGTCCGGCGCCGGGACAGTTCTGTGACGTCGGCACGGCTGAGCAGGGGGGCGACCCTGCTGACCGTCGTCGCCCTGCTGATCAGCACGGTCGGTGACGAGGTGGCCCTGGTGGCGCTCGCCCTGCGTGGCGCCGACCGTACGGGACTCACGTCGGTGGTGTCGGCCCAGATGCTCGCCGGACTGCTGCCGGGGATCGTCCTCGGCGGTGTCATCGGGAGGATCGTCGACCGTTTCCGCCTCGACGTCGTCCTCGGCGTGACGCTGGTACTCGAGTGCCTGATCGCGGCGTCCGCCGCCGCGTTCGCCGACGGTGCGGTACTGCTCATCGCCACCATGCTGTTCCTGGGGGCCCTGGGAGCCGTCGCCCAGACGTGTGTGATGGCGCTCGTACCCCGGCTGTTCCCCGCCTCCGACGTTCAGTTGCGGGTCAACGGCGTCATGGAGTCGACCAGGAACGCGGGCTACATCGTCGGCCCGCTGCTGGTGGGCCTGCTGACCGCGCAGGGCGGGACCGGGCTGGCGCTGGCGGTCGACGCGGGCACCTTCGCCTTCGCACTGCTGGCCGTGCCGGTGATCACCCAGTGGCTGGCCGCCCGGGCGGTGCCGCTCCCGCCGACTGTCGACACACCCCCCGCGCCCGCCGAGGGGGCCAAGGGGGGCCTGCGCGTCGGTCTGTCCCTGCTCTGGACGGGACCCCAGCGGCGAGCCGCACTGGCCACGATCACCGTCACCGTCGCGTCGACCTCTGTCGTCAATGTGCTGATGCCCTTCTTCGCGCGCGAGATTCCGGGCGGCGCGGCTTCCTACGGCACCCTGCTGGCCACCTGGAGCGTGGGGCTGGTGGTGGGGCCGTTCGTACTGCGTGGCCGGCTCGGCAAGCAGCCCACCGCCGTGGTCGCCGTCGGTGCGGCCGCGATCATCGGGCTCGGTTATGTGGTGACGGCCGCGTTCCTCGTCCTCCCGGTGATGCTGGCGGCCTGCTTGTGCGGCGGCATGGCCAACTCGGTTCAGAACGTGGCGTTGCGGACGCACGTCATGGCCGACTGTCCGCAGGACGTGCGGGGTCGCGTCGGCGCCGCCTACGGGGCGACACTGCAGAGCTCGGTGGCGGTGGGATTCGCTCTGGCCGGGCTCGCCCCCGCCGGCTGGGCCCGCTGGGGCATCCTGGCCGGGGGTGCCGTCGCCTTTCTCGCGGGCTCCCTGGGCTGGCTCCGGACACGGGCGCTGACCGCCCCCGCACCGGCCGGCGCGAACGAGTCCGTGCCCGCGGTGCGGGTGTCCGAGGAAAGAGCGTCGTGACCCGTCACCCGACCGCCCTCGATCCCGTCGTCCCCCGGTTCTGCGCCCAGACCGGGGCCTCGCTGCCGCTCGCCTGGGAGCTCGCCTGGTCGCCGCAGGACCAGGCGCAGGACACCGTGCTGAGACTCACTCCGCCGCCCGCTCCCCGGCAGGTCGACAGCCTCGTCTGGCCAGGACGGCTGTCCGCCGGCACCGGGCTCCGCCTTCCCCACGGCGTGCGGGTACAGCGGACGCCGGTGCCGTTCGTAGGGGACGGCGGTCCTGTGGCCGCTCTCTTCGGTACGGACCTGCCCGCGTTCGCGGAAGTTCCCGAAGCGGTGGGCGCACTCCTGGCGCACGGCACGTCCGTGGCCGCGGTGCGCGAGCGATGGGGACAGCGCGAGGAAGCCGTGGACCACCTCCTGGTGGGCCTGCTGCGCCTGGGCCTGCTGGACGCCGATCCCGCACCCGTCGCCGGGCCGGAGGGACCGGACCACCAGCTCCTGGTACGGGAGGCGTGGACGGAGGCCGTGGAGCGAGAGCCCGGCGTGCACGTCCTCGCCTCCCTCTCCACCGGCAACTTCCTCAAGGTCGGCAAGGCGGCCCACCATCTGTGGCGGTGCGCCGGGTCCGGGGACGGGATCCCCTTCGCCTCTCTGCCCGCACCACTGCATGCCGCGGCCCGCCAGATGTTGTCCGCGGGGATGCTTCGGGCCGTCAGGGCCGCCTGACCACGGGCCCCGGCAAGTCGAGGAGAGGATGATCCATGAGTGAGCCGGCTTCGGAGGCTCTGACCGCCCTGACCCGTCCCGGGATGGGAACGGAGAACGCCGGTCCCGCCCTGCGAGCGCTCACCACCATGCTGCGCCCCCGCACGGTGCTCGAGGTGGGAGCGGGCTCGTCGACCCTGCACCTGCTTCTCGGGTTGCGGGACGCCCGCGCCGAGGCGGCTCAGGACCGGCGGATCGTCGAGGGCGAGGCGGGGGCTCACGAGCGTGCCTCGGTTCTGCACCCCCGTTCCGCCGTCGAGGACTACACACCGAGGCTGCTCGTCGTCGACGACATCTCCGTCCCGGGCACCTCCGCGGACCAGGTGAGGGAGGCGGCCCGCTCGCTCGGGCTCGACGACATGCTCACCTTCATCGAGCGGGACTTCTTCGCCCTCACGGACGCGGACCTCGACCAGTGGGGTCCTCTGGACCTGGTCTGGCTCGATGCCGGCACCCAGGCCGACGACGCGGGATTCCTCGCATCCCTGTGGCCCCGTGTGCCCCCCGGTGGCACGGTCGTCCTGCACGAGCCGTACATGGCGACCACCGTCGAGATCTCCGACGAACAGGGGCGCGCCCGGGTGGCCGGCCGGATCGTGCCGACCCCACTGCTGCAGGAGCTCCGCCGTCAGGCTGCCGCACCGGGCAGTGGGATGGACGTGCTCGCCCTGAACGAGCCCCACAAGCACCGTCAGACGGGCCTGCTGCTGCTCCGCAGACACGGGGCGTGGGAACGCGACAGGGGCGCCCTGTTCTCCGAGGAGCTGGAAGCCCTGGGTGAGCCGGCCTCCACCGAGCCACCCCGGCTGGCCGCGCCGCCCGCGCGTCCGGAGAGCGGCGCGGACGACGTCACGGGCCGGATCCTCGCAGCGCTGGCCGACGAGACCCGCCGCGCGGTCTACAGCGCCGTCGTCCTTCGAGCCGACACCGCCCAGGGTGTCGGGGAGCGCCTGACGATGACTCCCGCGCGCACCGCGAAGGCCCTCGCCTCGCTGGCGCGGGCCGGGCTCGTCACGCACACGGAAAGCGGCTGGTCCGCTGTCGACGACGTCTGGCAGAAGGCAGCGCCCCGCCGTGTGCGGCCGCCGTCACAGACGACGATTCCCTCCAGACGCGGTAAGCGGAGGGTGTTCCTGGAAGGCCTGGTGCAGCTCTTCGAACCGCAGCGGCACTACCCGGAGAGCTCGGTCAACGATCTGCTGCGTGAGATCCACCCGGATGTGGCCGCGCTACGCCGGTACCTGGTGGAGGAACAGCTGCTCACGCGGGCCGACGGACAGTACTGGCGTCCCTGAGAGGCACCGCCGCGCATTGCGAACCCACCCGGGCGTCCCCTCGGAGCCCTCGGTAACCTGCAACACCATCCACCGGACCGGGACTGCGCGGCTGCTGACGATCAAGAGGAAGCCACAGGGCCAGGGGGACAAGTGATCGACGCGTACGAGGATCCCGGCACGCCCGACGTCCGCGGCGGCTGGCGGTATCTGTGGTGGCTGGTGCGCTGCCAGCCGGGGCGGTCCGTCGCCGGGGCGCTGCTGGGCAGTTCCTGGATGGTGCTGCTGGCGGCGACGCCGTATCTGATGGCGAAGGCGATCGACGAGGGTCTGGAGCCGGGCGACTGGACGGCGCTCACCGGCTGGAGCCTGGCCCTGTTCCTGGTCGGCTCCTTCAACGCCTGGCTGAGCATCATGCGGCACCGCACGATGACCCGGGTGCGGATGGACGCCAACTTCCGCACGGTCAAGGTGGTCGTCGGGCAGGCGGTCCGGCTCGGCTCGGCGCTCTCGCGCAGGACCGGGGCCGGGGAGGTCGTCACCATCGGCGTGAGCGACGTGCAGACGATCGCCCAGGCCCTGACCGTCGTGGGCCCGGGCGTCGGGGCGTGTGTCGCCTACCTGACGGTCGCCGCCCTGCTGGTGTCGGTCTCGCCGGTCCTGGCGACCGTGGTCCTCCTCGGCATTCCGGCGATCGTCGTCCTGGTGGGCCCGTTCCTGTCCCGCCTCCAGGGCGCGGAGACGGAGTACCGCGACCGCCAGGGCGTTCTCACCGCCCGGATCGCCGACCTCGCGGGCGGCCTGCGCGTCCTCAACGGCCTCGGCGGCAAGGGCCTGGTCGCCGACGCCTTCCATCGCGACTCCCAGCGGCTGCGGGCCCAGGGCTACCGGGTCGGCGCGGTCACCAGCTGGGTCCAGGCCCTCGGCGTCGGCCTGCCCACCCTGTTCCTCGCCGTCGTCACCTGGCTCGCGGCCCGCCTGGCCGCCCAGGGGGACATCACCGTGGGCGAGTTGGTGGCGGTGTACGGCTATGTCGCGGTGCTGGTGGGCCCGGTGGCGTTCTGGGTGGAGTGCGGATACCAGCTGAGCCGCGGTGCGGTGGCGGCGCGCAGGGTCGTACGGTTCCTGCGTCTGGAGCCGATCGAGGACGTGGGCACCAGGGACGCCCCGGCGGAGCCGTCGGTACTGCACGACCCGGAGTCGGGCGTCCGCGTCCTCCCGGGCCGTCTGACGGCACTGGCCTGCGCGAGGCCCGCGGACACGGCGACGGTCCTGGACCGCCTGGCCCGCTACACCTCCTCGATGGCGACCTGGGCCGGAGTCCCCCTGGACGAGATCCGGTTGCCGCAGATCAGGGAGCACATCCTGATGGCGGACCACGAGGCGGACCTGTTCGCGGGAAGCCTGGGTGAGGTGATCGCACCCCGCGAAGGCGCGGGGAGCCCCGACAAAGCCGCGGCCGCCCTGCACGCGGCCGCCGCGGACGACATCGTCCAAGGTCTCCCCGACGGTCTCGACTCCCCCATGGACGCCCAGGCCCGCAACCTCTCCGGCGGCCAACGCCAACGCATCCGCCTGGTCAGAGCCCTTCTCGCGGACCCGGAGGTCCTCCTCGCCACCGAGCCCACCTCCGCCCTGGACGCACACACGGAAGCCCTCGTGGCCGAACGCCTACGACAGGCCCGCCACGGCCGCACCACAGTCGTCACCACCACCTCCCCCCTCGTGCTGGACCGCGCCGACACGGTCCACTACCTGGTCGACGGCAAACTCGCGGCGACCGGAACCCATCAGCGGCTGCTCGCGGAGGAACCGGGATACCGCGCGCTGGTCACACGGGACATGGAGGTCGCGCAGTGAGCAAGGGCCATCTGCCGGTCGCCGACCAGGCCACCGTACGGCGGGCCGCCGGCCGGCTGGTCCGCGCCGACACCCGGGCCTTCACCGCCGTGCTCGGCCTGAACTCGCTCGCCGCCCTCAGCGGTCTGGCCGGCCCGTGGCTGCTCGGCAGGATCATCGACGAGGTGCGTGCCGGTGCGGGCGTGGCCGCGGTGGACCGGCTCTCGCTCGTCCTCGTGGCGTGCGCGTGCACCCAGCTCCTGCTGGCCCGCTGGGCCCGTTACGTCGGCCACCGCTTCGGCGAACGCACCCTCGCCCGGGTCCGCGAGGAGTTCGTGGACCGCGTCCTGACCCTGCCCGCCTCCGTCGTGGAACGCGCCGGCACCGGCGACCTCACCGCCCGCGGCACCGCCGACGTGGCCACCGTCGGCACCACGTTGCGCGACGCGGGACCCGAACTGCTCATCAACTCCGTGCAGTTCCTGTTCCTGCTGGCCGCGGTGTTCGTCCTGAACCCGCTGCTGGGCGCGGTCGGTGTGTTCGGTCTGCTGCCGATCTGGTTCGTCCTGCGCTGGTACCTGCGGCGGGCCAGGGACGGCTACCTGGCCGAGGGCGCGGCCACCTCGGACGTCGCCGAGATCCTCGGGGCCACCGCGTCGGGCGCCCGCACGGTCGAGGCGCTGCGCCTCCACGAGCGGCGCGTCGGGGCGAGCCGGTCGGCCCTCGACACGGCCCGCCGCACCCGCTTCTACACCCTCTACCTGCGCAGTGTGTTCTTCCCCGTGGTGGAGGTGGCGTACATCCTGCCGGTGGCGGGGGTGCTGCTGGTCGGCGGGATGCTGCACGCACGGGGCGTGATGAGCCTGGGCTCGGTCGTGGCGGCCGCCCTGTATCTGCAGCAGCTGGTCAATCCACTCGACCAGATCCTGGTGCGGGTCGAGCAACTCCAGTCCAGCGGCGCCTCGTTCGCCCGCGTGGAGGGCCTCGCGCAGGCTCCGCGCTCGACCGAAGGGGGCTCCCCCGCTCCCGTGGACGACCGTATCGACGTCACCGGTGTGCACTACTCCTACGGCCGTGGCGTCGAGGTCCTGCACGGTGTCGACCTGACCGTGCGCCCCGGTGAGCGGCTCGCGGTGGTGGGTCCGTCCGGTGCCGGGAAGACCACGCTGAGCAGACTGCTCGCGGGGGTCGACGCGCCCACGTCGGGGACGGTGACCGTCGGCGGGGTCCCGGTGGTCGGCCTCGGCCCGGAGCAGCTGCGCCGCCAGGTCGTCCTGGTCACCCAGGAGCACCATGTCTTCCTGGGTACGGTCCGCGACAACCTCCTCATCGCCGAACCCGGTGCGGGGGACGAGGAGTTGTGGGCCGCGCTGACCGCGGTGGGAGCGGACGGCTGGGTGCGGGAGCTGCCCGCGGGGCTCGACACCGCGCTGGGCGAGGGCGGTTGCCGCACCGACGGCCCGCAGGCGCAGCAACTCGCCCTGGCCCGGGTGGTGCTGGCGGATCCGCACACACTGATCCTCGACGAGGCGACCGCGCTTCTCGATCCCACGACCGCGCGGCACACCGAGCACGCGCTGGCCGCCGTGCTCGAAGGGCGCACGGTCATCGCGATCGCCCACCGGCTGCACACCGCGCATGACGCGGACCGGGTGGCGGTGATGGAGAACGGCCTGCTGACCGAGCTCGGCACGCACGAGGAGCTGGTGGCGGCGGACGGTGCGTACGCGGCGCTGTGGGGGTCGTGGCACGGGGGCCGGCCGGTGTCCGACCAGGGTGGAAAGTCCGTATAACGAACATGAACTCCCGGACAACGAACGATTTCCGGCCAACTTCCTGACGCGGTCCTGACAGTACGGGCTTTCCGGTGCCAGGCTTCCCACGGCCGCTTCACAGCAACCTCACAGATATCTTGCTGTGTTCTCGTTCCGCGGCCGCCTGCACCTCGTTCCGCGTACCGCCCGGACGGTCGACCCATCGTCCGGTCTCCCCTGGCCGCGTGATCCGTGGCCGCGCAGAAGGAGTCAGTGTTGAGAGACAGTTCCTCCCACAGACGCACCCCCCACACCCTGCACCGCAAGGCCGCCGCCGTGGCCCTGGTCGGTGTCTCGGCCCTGATCGCCGCCGCCGTCCAGTCCGGCGCCGCCACCGCAGCCCCGGAGAAGGCACCGTCGGCCGCGGGCAAGGTGATCCCGGGCTCCGAGTCCCTCAAGCTCACCCCCGCCCAGCGGGCCGAGCTGATACGCAAGGCGAACGCCACGAAGGCGGACACCGCCAAGGACCTCGGCCTCGGCGCCAAGGAGAAGCTGGTCGTCCGTGACGTCGTCAAGGACGGCGACGGCACGCTCCACACCCGCTACGAGCGCACCTACGACGGCCTGCCCGTCCTCGGCGGCGACCTCGTCGTGGACACCACGAAGGCGGGCGCGACCGAGGGCGTCACCAAGGCGACGAAGGCCACCATCAAGGTCGCCTCCCTGACCCCGAAGGTGGCCGCGGCCAAGGCCGAGCAGCAGGCGCTGTCGCTGGCGAAGGCCGCGGGCGCCGACAGGGCCGGCACCGACCAGGCCCCGCGCAAGGTGATCTGGGCCGGCAACGGCACGCCCGTCCTCGCCTACGAGACGGTCGTCGGCGGCCTCCAGGAGGACGGCACCCCGAACCAGCTGCACGTCGTCACCGACGCGGCGACCGGCAAGAAGCTCTTCGAGTACCAGGGCATCGAGACCGGCACCGGCAACACCATGTACAGCGGCACGGTCACCCTCGGCACCACGCAGTCCGGGTCGACGTACAACCTGACCGACGGGGCGCGCGGCAACCACAAGACGTACAACCTCAACCGCGGCACCTCCGGCACCGGCACCCTCTTCTCCGGCCCCGACGACATCTGGGGCAACGGAGCCGCGTCCAACGCGGAGACCGCGGGCGCCGACGCGCACTACGGGGCCGCGCTCACCTGGGACTACTACAAGAACGTGCAGGGGCGTTCGGGTATCCGCGGTGACGGGGTCGGGGCGTACTCCCGGGTCCACTACGGCAACGCATACGTCAACGCGTTCTGGGACGACAGCTGCTTCTGCATGACGTACGGCGACGGCTCGGGCAACACGCACCCGCTGACGTCGATCGACGTGGCCGGTCACGAGATGACCCACGGCGTCACGTCCAACACCGCGGGGCTCAACTACTCGGGCGAGTCCGGCGGTCTGAACGAGGCCACCTCCGACATCTTCGGCACGGCGGTCGAGTTCTACGCCAACAACTCCTCCGACGTCGGTGACTACCTCATCGGCGAGGAGATCGACATCAACGGCGACGGCTCGCCGCTGCGTTACATGGACAAGCCGAGCAAGGACGGCGCGTCCAAGGACAGTTGGTACTCGGGCATCGGGTCGGTGGACGTCCACTACTCGTCGGGCCCGGCGAACCACTTCTTCTACCTCCTGTCGGAGGGCAGTGGCACCAAGACCATCAACGGTGTCACCTACAACTCGTCCACCTCGGACGGGCTTCCGGTCACCGGCATCGGCCGGGACAAGGCCGAGAAGATCTGGTTCCGCGCGCTGACCACGAAGTTCACGTCCACGACCAACTACGCGGCGGCCCGCACCGGCACCCTCGCGGCGGCCGGTGAGCTGTACGGCACCACGAGCGCCGAGTACACGGCCGTGGCGAACGCCTGGGCGGGCGTGGCGGTCGGCGCGCGTCCCGGTGGCGGGGGCGGTGGCGGCACCTCGTTCGAGTCGACCACCGACGTATCGATTCCGGACAACGGGGCGGCGGTCAACTCGCCGATCACCGTGTCGGGGCGTACGGGCAACGCGCCGTCGAACCTCGCCGTCGCGGTCGACATCGTGCACACCTACATCGGTGACCTCCGGGTGCAGCTGATCGCCCCCGACGGGACGGCGTACACGCTGAAGGCGTACGGCACCGGCGGCTCCACGGACAACCTCAACACCACGTACACGGTGAACGCGTCCTCCGAAGTCGCCAACGGGACCTGGCAGTTGCGGGTCCAGGACAACGCGGCCCAGGACACCGGCTACATCAACAGCTGGAAGCTCACCTTCCCGTAGGCCCGCACCCGCAGGCCCGCACCCACAGAACAGGGCGCCGCTCCGGAGGTTCGACTCCCCGGGGCGGCGCCCTCTTTTTGCCCTCCCATGACCGACGTCCTGTTGGGGCTTTACCCAGGTCAACTCGTTTTACATGCCTGCAATGTTCATCCAGCCGTCGACTTTCAGCCAACATCACTTCGGGGTCATGACATGTACGCGCCTTGATGCCACGCTTCCTCACAACCGCCGCACAACTTCACAGCCACCCCGGAAGGCACCCCACGCCGTCCGGTGTTCCCCACGAAGGAGCTTGTGTGACCCCCCTCTACGCGCGTCACAAGCGCACCACTCTGGCCATCGCCACCGCTGTCGCGGCCGGAGCTCTTCTCACCACCGGTCTGACCACCGGAACCGCCGCCGCCCAGACCCCGGCGGACAGCAGGGCCCTCGCGGGCGCCCCGGTCCAGCTCTCCGCGGCCGCGCGCACCTCCCTCATCAAGGAGCAGCAGGCCGACGCCGGCACCACGGCGCAGGAGATAGGCCTCGGTTCCAAGGAGAAGCTGGTCGTCAAGGACGTCGTGAAGGACGCCGACGGCACGGTGCACACCCGCTACGAGCGCACCTACGACGGCCTGCCCGTCCTCGGCGGCGACCTGGTCGTCCACGAGTCGAAGTCCGGTGCGACCGAGGGCGTCGTCAAGGCGACGAACAAGACCATCAAGGTCACCTCCCTGACGCCGAAGCTCACCGTCGCCAAGGCCGAGGCCCAGGCGCTGACCGCCGCCAAGGCCGCGGGCTCGGACAAGACCGCCGCCGACGGTGCCCGCAAGGTCATCTGGGCCGGCTCGGGCACCCCCGTCCTCGCCTACGAGACGATCGTCGGCGGCTTCCAGGACGACGGCACCCCGAACCAGCTGCACGTCATCACCGACGCCGCGACCGGCAAGAAGCTCTTCGAGTACCAGGGCATCGAGAACGCCACCGGCACCGGCAAGAGCCTGTACTCGGGCACGGTCAGCCTGGAGACCACCCTGTCGGGCTCGACGTACAACCTCACCGACGCCACCCGCGGCAGCCACAAGACATACAACAAGTCCCACACCACCAGCTCCTCCGCGGGCACGCTGTTCACGGACGCGGACAACGTGTGGGGCACCGGCGCCGCCTCCAGCTCCACCACCGACCAGACCGCGGCCGTGGACGCCACCTACGGCGCGCAGGAGACGTGGGACTTCTACAAGGCCACCTTCGGCCGCAGCGGCATCAAGAACAACGGCGTCGGCGCCTACTCGCGCGTCCACTACGGCAACGCGTACGTCAACGCGTTCTGGGACGACAGCTGCTTCTGCATGACGTACGGCGACGGCTCGGGCAACACCCACCCGCTGACCTCGCTGGACGTGGCCGGCCACGAGATGAGCCACGGCGTCACCTCGAACACCGCGGGCCTGAACTACAGCGGTGAGTCCGGCGGCCTGAACGAGGCGACCTCCGACATCTTCGGCACGGGCGTCGAGTTCTACGCGGCCAACTCCTCCGACGTCGGTGACTACCTCATCGGCGAGAAGATCAACATCAACGGCGACGGCACCCCGCTGCGCTACATGGACAAGCCCAGCAAGGACGGCGGCTCGGCGGACTCCTGGTCCTCCTCCGTCGGCAACCTGGACGTCCACTACTCGTCCGGCGTCGCGAACCACTTCTTCTACCTCCTCTCGGAGGGCAGCGGCGCGAAGACGATCAACGGCGTGGCCTACAACTCGCCGACGTCCAACGGCTCCACGGTCACCGGCATCGGCCGCGCCAAGGCGCTGCAGATCTGGTACAAGGCGCTGACGACGTACTTCACGTCGACGACCAACTACAAGGCGGCGCGCACGGGCACGCTCTCCGCGGCGACGGCCCTGTACGGCTCCGGCAGCGCCGAGTACAACGCGGTGGCGGCGGCCTGGTCGGCGGTCAACGTCAGCTAGTGGTCCCCAGGGACTGACGGGCGGTACCCGGAACGAAGGCATTTCCGGGTACCGCCCTACTCTTGGTTCCCATGTCCTTCACGTACGACGACGTCGGTGCGACCCGGCACATCGGTTTCTGCCCGCCCGGCTTCCACCCCCTGCATGTGCGCTCCCGCATAGGCGAGGGCCACGACGTCTTCCGCAAGGCCTCCGAGGCCGTCCTGACCTGGGAGATGCACCGCGCACTGGGCGTGGGCATCGACGCCACGGCGGAGCGGGCGGCCCCCGACGTGGACGTGACGGTCACCCTGGCCGGCGTCATCAAGGCCCCCTGCCGGGTGGTCTGGGCGGTGGAGGAACACCGCCGTGCGGGCTGGGCCTACGGGACGCTGTCCGGCCATCCGGAATGCGGCGAGGAGTCCTTCGTCGTGGACCGCACGGGCGACGGCACGGTATGGCTGACGGTGTCGGCGTTCAGCAAGGGCGCCAAGTGGTACTCCAGGGCGGGCGGCCCGGCGACCCGAGGCCTGCAGCACGCGTACGCGCGAAAGTGCGGGACGGTGCTGCGGCGGCTGTGCGGCGGCGAGGACGCGGGCTGAGCGCGGAAGCCCGGCCCGCGTCCCCGTCGCTCACCGCATGAGCACGCCCGCCCCCTCCACCACGTCCTCCGAGGGCACCGCGACCAGCCCCAGCTCCGCGCCCGACGCCAGCAGCCGGTGCGAGGGCAGGATGCGGACCGTGTAGCCGAAGGGGCCCGTGCGGTCGAGGGACAGCGGCCCCTCGTAGACCCAGCGGCCCTCCTGGTCCGGGCCGCCCACCGACTTCAGCGGGACCGTCGCCGCGTCCGCGATGCGGTCCGCCTCGTCCACGCGGCCGGACACCGCCTGGATCTCCACGTCGTCCGGGCCGAGGGCGCCGAGGCCCACCCGGACCCGGAGTCCGAGCGTGGTGCCGAGTTCGGCCGTGGCCGTCACGGTGGTCGTCTCGACGTGGTCGACCGTGACGCCGTGCCACTGCGTACGCACCCTGGCCTTCCACTCCGCCAGCTCGCGCGCGGTGTCCGGGGCCATCGTGCGATGGGCGTGGGCGGCGGGGGCGTAGAGACGTTCGACGTACTCCCGGACCATGCGGCCCGCCAGGACCTTCGGACCCAGCAGGGTCAGGGTCTGGCGGACCATCTCGATCCAGCGGTCCGGCAGGCCCGCCCGGCCGTGCTCGTAGAAGCGCGGGGTGACCCGCTGTTCGAGCAGGTCGTAGAGGGCGTCGGCCTCGATGGCGTCGCGGCGGTCGGGGTCGGTGCCCATGCCGTCCGCGGTGGGGATCGGCCAGCCGAAGTCGGGCTGGTACCACTCGTCCCACCAGCCGTCCAGGACGGAGAGGTTCAGGCAGCCGTTCAGAGCGGCCTTCATACCGCTCGTCCCGCACGCCTCCAACGGCCGCAGCGGGTTGTTGAGCCAGATGTCGCAGCCCGGGTACAGCTTCTGCGCCATCGCCATGCCGTAGTCGGGCAGGAAGACGATCCGGTGGCGCACGCGCGGGTCGTCCGCGAACCGGACCAGCTCCTGGATCAGGCGTTTCCCGCCGTCGTCCGCCGGGTGCGCCTTGCCCGCCACCACGATCTGGACGGGCCGCTCCGGGTGCAGCAGCAGCTCCATCAGACGGTCGCGGTCCCGCAGCATCAGCGTCAGCCGCTTGTACGAGGGGACGCGGCGCGCGAATCCGATCGTGAGGACGTCGGGGTCCAGCACGCCGTCGATCCAGCCCAGCTCCGCCGCGCTGGCGCCGCGCTGGCGCCACGACGCCCGCAGCCGCTCCCGCACCTCCACCACCAGTTGCTCGCGCAGCACCCGGCGCAGCTCCCAGATGTCCTGGTCGGGGATGTCGGCGACGGCGTCCCAGCGGTCCGAGCCGCCGACGGTCAGCGCGTCCTCGGTGCGCTGGGCGCCGATCTGCCGGGCGCCGAGCCGGAACACCTCGGGCGCGACCCAGGTCGGGGCGTGCACCCCGTTGGTGACGGAGGTGATCGGCACCTCCTCGGGGTCGAATCCGGGCCAGAGTCCGGAGAACATCTCCCGGCTGACCTGCCCGTGCAACAGGGAGACGCCGTTGGCGCGCTGGGCGAGCCGCAGGCCCATCACGGCCATGTTGAAGAGGTTGGGTTCGCCGCCCGGGTAGGTCTCCATGCCGAGCGCCAGGATCCGGCCCACGTCCATGCGCGGGAGTTCGGCCTCGGGACCGAAGTGCCGGGCGACCAGCTCCCGGTCGAAGCGGTCGATGCCGGCCGGGACGGGGGTGTGCGTGGTGAAGACGGTCCCGGCCCGGACCGCCTCCAGCCCCGCGTCGAAGTCGAGCCCCTGGTCGCAGAGTTCGGCGATCCGCTCCAGGCCGAGGAAGCCGGCGTGCCCCTCGTTGGTGTGGAACACCTCGGGGCTCGCGTGACCGGTGAGCCGGCAGTACGTCCGTACGGCGCGGACGCCCCCTATCCCGAGCAGCATCTCCTGGAGCAGCCGGTGGTCGCTGCCGCCGCCGTAGAGCCGGTCGGTCACTCCGCGTTCGCCGAGGTCGTTCTCCTCGACGTCGGAGTCCAGCATCAGCAGGGGCACCCGGCCGACCTGGGCGAGCCAGATCCGGGCGTGGAGCCGCCTGCCGCCGGGGAGGGCGAGCGACACCTGCGCCGGGGTGCCGTCGGCCTCGTTCAGCAGGGCCACCGGCAGCTCGTTGGGGTCCAGGACGGGGTAGTGCTCCTGCTGCCAGCCGTCCCTGGACAGGGACTGGCGGAAGTACCCGTGCCGGTACAGCAGGCCGACCCCGATCAGCGGCACGCCCAGGTCGCTGGCCGCTTTCAGGTGGTCGCCCGCCAGGATTCCCAGGCCGCCGGAGTACTGCGGCAGGGCGGCCGTGACGCCGAACTCGGGCGAGAAGTAGGCGACGGCGGCGGGGAGTTCACCGGTGTGGGCCTGGTACCAGCGCTCACCGGTGACGTAGTCGTGGAGGTCGTCGGCGACAGCGGTGAGCCGCTGCAGGAAGCTGTCGTCCCCGGCGAGTTCGGCGAGCCGCGCGGAGCCGACGCTGCCGAGCAGCCGTACGGGATCACCGCCCGACGCGGTCCAGTGTTCGGGATCGACGGACTGGAAGAGGTCGCGGGTCTCCGCGTGCCAGGACCAGCGCAGGTTGCGCGCCAGATCGCTCAACGGCCGCAGGACCTCGGGGAGTACGGGTCGGACGGTGAATCGACGGATAGCCTTCACTTGCCACCTCGTCAGGCGTGCGGAGGGGGACACACGGCGATGTGGGTCCCGTCGTCAACCTCGACGGTATCCGGGAGACGGGTCTCCTCACCACGGCGCCGCTCCGGATCCCACGGACCGGAATCCGCCGCAACCCCCACACATCCGCCATGGCCGATATGGCCGATTCCCTCCCTGTAGGCGTCCTTGTGGTACTTCACACCGCACGAGAGGCTTCCCCATGGCGTAGCGGCCGACGTCGGGTGCATCCGGCGGTCCACGGCTGCCGTACGCCGATCCGAGGAGGGGAAGTCAAGCCATGGCACGGACGCGAGATCGGCGTCTGCGCCGGCTGGGGGGGTTGACCGCGGTGAGCTGTGCCGCCGTGCTTTCGGCCACCACCCTGCCCGCGCACGCCGCTCCGGAGGGACGGATACTCGGTGCCGGAGAGCCCGGTTCCGTCAGCGGAAGTTACCTGGTGACGCTCAAGGGGGGAACAAGGGCTCCGTCGGAGACGGGAAAGGACCTCGCCGAGAAGTACGGGGCGAGAATCAGCCATACCTACGGCACGGTACTCAACGGCTACGCGGTCAGGGCCGACGAGAGACAGGCCCGGCGGCTCGCTGCGGACCCACGGGTCGCCTCGGTCGTCCAGGACACCCGGGTGACGCTGGAGCGCACCCAGAAGAACCCGCCGTCCTGGGGTCTGGACAGGGTCGACCAGCCCCGGCTGCCCCTGGACAGGTCCTACACCGGGCCACGGTCCGCGGGCGCCGGGACGACGGTGTACGTGATCGACACCGGGATCCGGATCTCCCACCGGGACTTCGGGGGCAGGGCGAGCTACGGCTGGGACTTCGTCGGGAACGACAGATCCGCGGGCGACGGCAACGGCCACGGCACCCATGTGGCGGCCACCGTCGCCGGTGCCGGGTACGGCGTCGCCAAGCGGGCCCAGGTGGTCGCCGTACGCGTCCTCGACAACGCGGGATCGGGCACGACCGCGCAGGTCATCGCCGGTATCGACTGGGTGACGAGGAACGCGCGGAAACCGGCGGTCGCCAATCTCAGCCTGGGCGGCGGGCACAACGACCAGCTGGACGTCGCCGTACGCAACTCCATCGCGTCCGGGGTGACGTACACGGTCGCCGCGGGCAACGGCGGACTGCCGGCCGGGCTCTACTCGCCCGCCGACGTGCCGCAGGCGATCACGGTCGGCGCGACCGACACGAAGGACGCGCGGGCCGGTTTCTCCAATTACGGCCCGGCCGTCGACCTGTTCGCGCCCGGTGTCTCGATCACCTCGGCGGGCATCACGAGCGACACCGCGAGGGCGACCGCTTCCGGTACCTCGATGGCGACCCCGCACGCGGCGGGGGCGGCCGCGCTGTATCTGGCCGACCATCCGAGGGCGACTCCGGCGCAGGTGGGCAAAGCCCTGGTGAACCTGGCGGAATCCGGGAAGGTGTCCGGCCGGGGGGCCGGATCACCGGACAAACTTCTCCAGGTGCCGGGATCGTAGGGAGGGTTTCCGCGGACCGGCCCCGTTCGTCCGAACGGGGCCGGTCTTGTGTGCAGACATACGCGTGAGTAGTTAGCAAAGTGCCGGATTGCCCACCCGAATAGGGTGGGAAGGCTCCCCGGGTACACGGCTCGGGTAGTTTCACCGGTACACCCCCGCAGGACCCCCTCCCCACATCCATCCGCCCACCCGAAGATGACGCGGACAGGAGCGGTCATGCCCGCCAAGCACCACCCGTCAGCACCCCCGACGTCCAGCACCGAAGCACCCCCCACGCGCCCTGTGGACACCGGACCACCGCCCCGGGAGCGACCCTCCAGGCAGGCGGGTCCGGCTACCGCCGTCGGGCGCATACCCGTCCTCGACGTCCGCCCGGTCGTCCAGCGCGGACGACGGCCCGCCAAGGCGGTCACCGGCGAGACGTTCGAGATCTCGGCCACCGTGTTCCGTGAGGGCCATGACGCGGTCGCCGCCAATGTCGTACTGAAGGACCCGGAAGGCCGTGCCGGGCCGTGGACCCCGCTGCGGGAACTCGCCCCGGGCACGGACCGCTGGGGCGCCACCGTCACCGCCGGCGCACCGGGTCTGTGGACCTTCGCCGTCGAGGCCTGGGGCGACCCCGTCACCACCTGGCGGCACCACGCCCAGATCAAGATCCCTGCGGGCATGGACACCGAGCTGGTCCTGGAGGAGGGCGCCCGGCTCTACGAACGAGCCGCGGCCGGCGTCCCCGACGACGGCCGCAACACCGTGATCCTCGCGGCCATCAGCGCCCTGCGGGACGAGGCCCGGCCCGCCGCCGCCCGCCTCGCCGCCGCGCTGACGCCCGAGGTGGACGAGATCCTGGCCCGGTATCCGTTGCGGGAGCTGATCACGGCGTCGGAGTCGTTGCCGCTGCTGGTGGAGCGGGAGCGGGCGCTGTTCGGCTCGTGGTACGAGTTCTTCCCGCGCTCCGAGGGCACTCCGGAGCGGCCGCACGGCACGTTCCGTACGGCCGCGCGCAGGCTTCCGGCGATCGCCGCGATGGGCTTCGACGTGGTGTACCTGCCGCCGATCCACCCGATCGGCACGACCTTCCGCAAGGGCCGCAACAACACCCTGTCCGCCGGTCCGGAGGATGTGGGGGTGCCGTGGGCGATCGGCTCGCCGGAGGGCGGCCATGACGCGGTCCACCCGGATCTGGGCACCCTGGAGGACTTCGACTGGTTCGTCCAGCAGGCCACTGGTCAGGGTCTGGAGATCGCGCTGGACTTCGCCCTGCAGTGCTCGCCGGACCACCCGTGGGTGCAGAAGCATCCGGAGTGGTTCCATCACCGTCCGGACGGCACCATCGCCTACGCGGAGAACCCGCCCAAGAAGTACCAGGACATCTACCCGATCGCCTTCGACGCCGACCTGGACGGTCTGATCGCCGAGACGGTGCGGGTGCTGCGGCACTGGATGGACCACGGGGTGCGGATCTTCCGGGTGGACAACCCGCACACCAAGCCGGTCCTCTTCTGGGAACGCGTGATCGCCGACATCAACACCACCGACCCGGATGTGATCTTCCTGGCGGAGGCGTTCACGCGGCCGGCGATGATGCACACGCTGGCGCAGATCGGGTTCCAGCAGTCCTACACCTACTTCACCTGGCGCACCACGAAGGAGGAACTCACCGAGTATCTGAGCGAACTCTCGGGTGAGGCGGCCTCCTACATGCGGCCGAACTTCTTCGCCAACACCCCCGACATCCTGCCCGAACACCTGCAGCACGGCGGCCGCCCCGCGTTCGCCCTGCGCGCGGTGCTCGCCGCGACCCTCTCGCCGACCTGGGGCATCTACTCCGGATACGAACTCGCCGAGAACACCCCGCTGCGCGCCGGCGGCGAGGAATACCTCGACTCGGAGAAGTACCAGCTCAAGACCCGCGACTGGGACCGAGACGACTCCCTCGCCCCCCTCATCACACAGCTCAACACCATCAGGCGGGACAGTCCGGCGCTGCGGCAGCTGCGTGATCTCCACTTCCACCACACGGACAAGGATTCGGTGATCGCGTACTCGAAACGGAGCGGCTCGAACACGGTTCTGGTGGTCGTGAACCTCGACCCGCACCACACCCAGGAGGCGACGGTCTCGTTGGACATGCCGCAACTCGGCCTGGACTGGCACGAGTCGGTACCGGTGCGCGACGAGCTCACTGGTGAGAACTATCACTGGGGCAGGGCGAACTACGTGCGTCTCGAACCGGGCACTCGTCCCGCGCACATCCTCACCTTCCTGCGACCCACCCCGCAGATCGGAGGGTCACCCACAACATGATCGTCAACGAGCCCGTCCCGGACACCTTCGAGGACACCCCCGCCAAGGACCGCGACCCCGACTGGTTCAAACGAGCCGTCTTCTACGAGGTCCTGGTCCGTTCCTTCCAGGACAGCAACGGCGACGGCATCGGCGACCTCAAGGGCATCACCGCCAAGCTGGACTACCTCCAGTGGCTGGGCATCGACTGCCTGTGGCTGCCGCCGTTCTTCAAGTCACCGCTCAGGGACGGCGGTTACGACGTCTCCGACTACACCGCCGTACTGCCGGAGTTCGGCGACCTCGCCGACTTCGTGGAGTTCGTCGACGCCGCCCACCAACGCGGCATGCGCGTCATCATCGACTTCGTCATGAACCACACCAGCGACCAGCACCCGTGGTTCCAGGAGTCCCGCGCCAACCCCGACGGCCCCTACGGCGACTACTACACGTGGGCCGACGACGACAAGCAGTTCCCGGACGCGCGGATCATCTTCGTCGACACCGAGGCCTCCAACTGGACCTTCGACCCGGTCCGCAAGCAGTACTACTGGCACCGCTTCTTCTCCCACCAGCCGGACCTCAACTACGAGAACCCGGCCGTCCAGGAGGAGATGATCTCGGCCCTGCGCTTCTGGCTGGACCTCGGCATCGACGGATTCCGCCTGGACGCCGTGCCGTACCTGTACCAGGAGGAGGGCACCAACTGCGAAAACCTTCCGGCGACCCACGAGTTCCTCAAGCGGGTCCGCAAGGAGATCGACGCCTCCTACCCGGACACGGTGGTCCTGGCGGAGGCGAACCAGTGGCCGGAGGACGTCGTCGACTACTTCGGCGACTACGAGTCCGGCGGCGACGAATGCCACATGGCCTTCCACTTCCCGGTCATGCCCCGCATCTTCATGGCCGTGCGCCGCGAATCGCGCTACCCCGTGTCGGAGATCCTCGCCAAGACCCCGGCGATCCCCTCCAACTGCCAGTGGGGCATCTTCCTGCGCAACCATGACGAGCTCACCCTCGAAATGGTCACCGACGAGGAACGCGACTACATGTGGGCCGAATACGCCAAGGACCCGCGTATGCGCGCCAACATCGGCATCAGGCGGCGGCTGGCGCCTCTCCTCGACAACGACCGCAACCAGATCGAGCTCTTCACCGCGCTCCTGCTCTCCCTGCCCGGCTCGCCGATCCTCTACTACGGCGACGAGATCGGCATGGGCGACAACATCTGGCTCGGCGACCGCGACGCCGTACGCACCCCCATGCAGTGGACACCGGACCGTAACGCGGGTTTTTCGTCCTGTGACCCCGGGCGGCTGTCCCTGCCGACCATCATGGACCCGGTCTACGGTTACCAGGTCACCAACGTCGAGGCGTCGATGGCGTCGCCCTCGTCGTTGCTGCACTGGACCCGCCGGATGATCGAGATCCGCAAGCAGAACCCGGCCTTCGGGCTCGGGTCCTTCACCGAGCTGCCGTCCTCCAACCCCGCGGTGCTCGCGTTCCTGAGGGAGTACGAGGACGACCTCGTCCTGTGCGTGCACAACTTCTCCCGGTTCGCACAGCCGACCGAACTGGATCTGAGCGCCTTCAGCGGACGGCACCCGGTGGAGCTGTTCGGCGGGGTCCGCTTCCCGGCGGTCGGTGAGCTGCCGTATCTGCTGACCCTCGGCGGGCACGGCTTCTACTGGTTCCGGCTGCGGAAAGAAGGCGCGTAGCCGCTCGGGACCCGTCCAGGACCCGGGTGGGGCGGTTTCCACCGGCCCACCCGGGGCACGCATCAGTAGCACCCCGACCAGCCACGGGGAAAGGACGCCACGCAATGTCGGAAGCCGTCACCCGCACCGCCACGACAAGTCCAGGCCTCCTCGCCTCACTCGATCCACTTCTGCGCGAGTGGCTGCCACGGCAGCGCTGGTTCGCGGGCAAGGGGCGGCCGGTCACCGGGTTCTCGTTGGTCGCGGCCACCGAGCTGCTGCCGCCCACGGCCAAGCTCGGCCTGTACCACCTGCTGGTCCGCGCCCACCAGCCGCTCGTCGTGGGCGCCCCGCCGCACCCCGGCGACTGCTACCAGCTCCTCATAGGCGTGCGCGAGGCGCTGCCACCCCGGCTGGCGCCCGCGCTGATCGGCCATGTCGAGGAGGGTCCGCTCGCCGGCGGTACCGCGTACGACGCCCTCCACGACCCCCTGCCCGCCGAACTGCTCCTGGAGGCGATCCGCACCGGAGCCCGGATCGGCGGGCTGCGTTTCGAGCGCGATCCGCACCAGGAGATCCGCGACGGACTGGTGGCCCGGGTACTGACCGCCGAGCAGTCGAACTCGTCGATCGTCTATGGAGATACGTTCATCCTGAAACTCCTGCGCCGGGTCGTGCCCGGTGTCAATCCGGACCTGGAGCTCCCGCAGGCGCTGGCCAGGGAGGGCTGCCCCCGGGTACCCGCGCCGACCGGGTGGCTGCGGGCGGAGCTGGCCGGAGAGCCGTACACCCTCGGTGTGCTCCAGCCCTTCGTGCAGGGAGCCTCGGACGGCTGGGAGCTGGCCCTGCGGGAGCTGGCCAAGGGTGAGGACTTCAGCGCCGAGGCGCACGCGCTAGGGCGGGCCACCGCCGAGGTGCACACCGCGCTCGCCCGGGCGCTGCCCACCGTCACGCTCGGCCCCCAGCAGCTGCACCTGCTCGTCGACGGCATGATCGAGCGGCTGGAGGCGGCCGTACAGGCGGTCCCCGCGCTCCGGCCGTACGCGCCCGGCCTGCGTTCCGCGTTCACCGCGCTGGGTGATCTGGCCGCCGAGGGCAGCACCTGGACCGCCCAGCGGATCCACGGCGATCTGCATCTCGGGCAGTGTCTGCGCTCGGCCTCCGGACAGTGGTCGCTGATCGACTTCGAGGGCGAGCCGTCCAAGCCGCTCTCCGAACGCCGGCTGCCGCAGCCCCCGGCCCGGGACATCGCGGGCATGCTGCGCTCCTTCGACTACGCGGCGCACTCGACCGACCTGCCGGTTCCGGGCTGGGCAGAGGCGTGCCGGGCCGCTTACTGTTCCGGATACGCCGAAGTCAGCGGTGTGGACCCGCGGACCGATCCGGTACTGCTGCGCGCCTACGAGACCGACAAGGCCGTCTACGAGGTCGTCTACGAGGCCCGGCACCGCCCGGACTGGCTGCCGGTGCCGATGGCCGCGGTGGCGCGGTACGCGGCAAACGACCCGATGTGACCCGATCTTCGCCGAGGAGGCACCGCACGTGACCCCGCCCACCCCCAGCGGTTCGGATCCGAAGAAGAAGTCCGCGAAAGCGGCGAAGAAGCCGACGGACAAGAAGCCGGCGGACAAGAAGGCGACCGGAAAGAAGGCCGCCACCAAAACCGTCACGGAAGCCGTCACCGAAGCCGTCACCAAAAGCGTGGCCAAGAAGGACACCGCGGACAAGGACACAGCGAAGCCCGGGAAGGTCACCGCGACGGTCCCGGTCTCACCGCCGGACGTGCCCGCCGAGGACCGCGACCGGCTCCTCGCCGGCACCCACCACGCCCCGCACTCGGTGCTCGGCGCCCATCCCGTGCCCGGCGGGGTGGCCTTCCGGGTCTTCCGGCCGTACGCCCTGTCCGTCACCGTCGTCGCCGACACGCTCCGGGCCGAGCTGCAGGACGACGGGGGCGGCTTCTTCACGGGCCTGCTCCCGCTGAGCGAGGTCCCGGCCTACCGCCTGCTCGTGGCGTACGAGGGGGCGGTCCAGGACACCGAGGACATGTACTCCTTCCTGCCCGCGCTCGGCGACCTCGACCTGCATCTGCTCGGCGAGGGCCGGCACGAGGAGCTGTGGACGGCGCTGGGCGCGCAGCCCATGACCCACCGGGGCGTGACCGGCACCCGGTTCACGGTGTGGGCGCCGAACGCGCGGGGCGTGCGGGTGGCCGGCACCTTCAACTTCTGGGACCCCTCGGCGTTCGCCATGCGCTCGCTCGGCTCCACCGGCGTATGGGAGCTGTTCGTCCCGGGCGTCGGCGAGGGCGAGCTCTACAAGTTCGAGATCACCCGGCCCGACGGCTCGAAGACCCTGCGCGCGGACCCGATGGCCCGCCGCACCGAGGTCCCGCCCGCCACCTCCTCGATCGTGCACGCCTCGCACCACGAGTGGCACGACGAGGAGTGGCTCGCGAACCGGGCGGCCGGAGCACCGGCCCACGAGGCGCCCTTCTCGGTGTACGAGATCCATCTCCCGTCCTGGCGCCCCGGCCTGACCTACCGTCAGCTGGCCGAACAACTGCCCGCCTACGTCAAGGACATGGGCTTCACCCACGTCGAGCTGATGCCGGTCGCCGAGCACCCCTTCGGCGGCTCCTGGGGCTACCAGGTCACCGGCTTCTACGCACCCACGGCCCGCCTCGGCACGCCGGATGACTTCAAGTACCTGGTCGACGCCCTCCACCAGGCCGGTATCGGCGTCCTGATGGACTGGGTGCCGGCCCACTTCCCGCGCGACGACTGGGCGTTGGCCGAGTTCGACGGCCGCACCCTGTACGAGCACGAGGACCCGCTCCGCGCGGCCCACCCCGACTGGGGCACGCTGGAGTTCGACTACGGCCGCCGGGAGGTCCGCAACTTCCTGGTCGCCAACGCCGTGTACTGGTGCGAGGAGTTCCACATCGACGGCCTGCGGGTCGACGCGGTCGCCTCCATGCTCTACCTCGATTACTCGCGCGAGCCGGGTCAGTGGGTCCCGAACGCGCACGGCGGCCGGGAGAACCTGGACGCGGTGGACTTCCTCCAGGAGATGAACGCGACCGTGTACCGCCGGGTCCCCGGCGTGGTGACGATCGCCGAGGAGTCCACGGCGTGGGACGGCGTGACCCGCGCGACGCACCACATGGGCCCTGGCGGCTTCGGCGGCCTCGGCTTCGGCCTGAAGTGGAACATGGGCTGGATGCACGACTCGCTGGACTACATGGCCCACGAGCCGGTCCACCGCAGGTACCACCACCACGAGATGACCTTCTCGATGGTGTACGCGTACAGCGAGAACTACGTCCTGCCCATCTCGCACGACGAGGTCGTCCACGGCAAGCGGTCGCTGGTCTCCAAGATGCCGGGCGACTGGTGGCAGCAGCGGGCCAACCTGCGCGCGTACCTGGCCTTCATGTGGGCCCACCCCGGCAAGCAACTCCTGTTCATGGGCCAGGAGTTCGCCCAGGGCGCGGAGTGGTCCGAGGCCCACGGCCCGGACTGGTGGCTCCTCGACCCGGCCTACGGGGCGGAGGCCGACCACCGGGGTGTCCGCGACCTGGTCCGCGACCTCAACGTCGTCTACCGCCACACCCCGGCACTGTGGCAGCGCGACGCGGACCCGTCGGGCTTCCAGTGGATCGTGGGCGACGCGGCCGAGGACAACGTCATCGCCTTCCTCCGCTACGACGCGGACGGCAGCCCGCTGCTCGCGGTCTCCAACCTCTCCCCCGTGGCTCGCCCCGGCTACCGCCTCGGCGCCCCCGACGACGTCCCCGCCTGGCTGGAGTCCCTGAACACGGACACGGCCAAGTACGGCGGCGGCGACATCACCAACCCGGACGTCCTGAAACCGGACCCCCAGGCCTGGCACGGCCGCCCGGCCAGCATCCAGCTCACCCTGCCACCCCTGGCTACGGTGTGGCTGCGGCCGGCGTAGGGAGTCGAAACGGGCGGCTGGACGGAGAGCACGGAGGGCACGGGGGACCTCGCGGACGATCGCGTCGGCCTGCCCTCGGCTGAACGCGAACCCGGTCTCGCCTGCACACGCCTTGTCGGCCGGCAGGTCCAGCGCCTGCCGGGCCATCCCCGACTCGTCGAGCAGCCTGCTCACCCGGGCCCGCACTTCTTCGGCCAGTTGCTCCAGAGGGGCGGCCGTGGTGGGGTCCGAGGCGGTCTCGGGCCGCAGCCAGGCCTCGGAGACCGGACTCACACCGGGCTCGGCCCCGTGTTCGGGATCAGGTTCCCCAGGCGGCGCAGCCGAGGCATCCAAGGCGCCCTGAGCAGCGGCTCGCGGCGGTTCCACGTCCGTCGAGGCGGTGACGGCGGTGCGCGGGGAAGGCTGCTCACTTCGGTCTGCGGCCCGGGCTGCGGGGGCCGGCTCCGCCCTGCGCGTACGCGGTACGGAGGGATTGTTCGGCCGCTTGCCGGTCTCCTTCGGGAGCAAGGAGTTCTCGCATCAGACAGCTGTCGCGACGTCACCGGCCGACGAACATCAACTTGCGCAGGATCGCCAGCAATCCGCGGGGTTCATGGCCCGTCGACGGGGGCCCCGACAGGGTCGTACGCCGGGGCACCGCAGGAACCCCCGCGCCCAACTCGTACCGCACCGGCAACAGCCGCAATCCCCGCACCACCGGCCCCGACCGCCACGGCAACTGATCCGACGGCAGCGTCAGCTCCGCGCGCACGAAGTGGTCCAGCACTCGCCCCACCGCCGTCGACACGATCATCCCGCCCAACTCCCGCGCCGCACTGGGACATTGATGCGGCCCCGCCCCCCACCCCAGATGTGCCCGCGTGGACACCGTCGACCCCACCAGGTGGGACGAACTGATCGCCAGCAGATCCCGGTGCGCCGCCGCCGCGGACGGAGACACGGCGTCCCCCGCCCGCACCCATACGTCCCCCAGCCGCACGTCCCGCGCCGCGAACCGGAAGCACATGTTGGCCACCGGAGGATTGGCAAGGGCCGCCCGGTTGACCGTCTCACCGAGTCGTCCCGCCGAGAGGCTCCGCCGGACCGTCGCGTTTCCGCGCAGCACCTCAAGGAGCGTGTTGAGCACCATGTTGCCGGTGATGTCGTTCAGGTACACGGCGTTCATGAACAGCTCCCGCCCCAACTCCTCGTCCGTCAGCCCGGGGTCCGCGAGCAGCATGTAGGACGTGAGGTCGTCACCGGGGAGAGCCCGGCGGTGCGCGGCGAGCCGGGTGAAGGCGCCGAGCGCCCGTCCGGTCGCCGGCCCCGAGTCCGGCCCGCCGTCCAGCATCCGCCACAGGTCCATCACCAGCTCGTCGCCCAACTCCACCGGACAGCCGAACAGCTCGGTCGTCACCATGAGCAACAGCGGCCGGGTGTACTGCGCCCCGAGGTCGGCGAACCCCACAGCTCCCGACTCGGCGGCCAGCATGCCGACCAGTTCGTCGGCGTACCGCGCGACCGCGGCCCGCAGCCCCCACCCCTCCGGGCTCCGCGCGTCCTGGAAGGGGCTCAGCGCCGAGTGCTGGGAGCGCCGGTTCCGCAGATGCTCCTCGTCGTCCATGAACATCATCTGGCGTACCTCGTAGCCGGCCAGCAACGGCCAGTCCCGCGGCAGCCGCCCTTCGGCCCGGGCCCGCCAGTAGCGCACGTCCCGGCGCCACAGGTCCTCGTTGCGCAGCACCTCGGTGACCTCGGTGTACCCGAGCACCAGCCACACCGGCACCCCCATCAGACCGACCGGCGCGACCGGACCATAGGTGCCGCGCAGCCGTTCGTACACCGCGCCGGGGTCGACGTCGAACTCGGCGGTGAGCAGCGGCTCGACGGGCAGCGACCCGAGCGTGGGGCCGTCGGCCGGCGGGACGGGGTGGGAATGGGCTTCCATACCGCACACGCATACCGCACCGACCGTGCGCGGGCAGTGACTCCGGCGTGAACTGTTACGAGTTGTTGATACCCGGTACTCAGACGGTGACCAGTGCCTTCGGCAGCCGGCCCGTGTGCAGCACCCCCAGCCGCTGGGTCGCCCGGGTCAGCGCGACATAGAGATCGCTGGTGCCGTACAGACCCGGTTCGACCACGAGCACCGAGTCGAATTCGAGCCCCTTGGACTGCCGGGGGTCCAGGAGTACGACAGTCTGCGTCAGGTCCGGCTCCGCGCCCGCCGTCACCCCCTCGAGCCGGGCCGCCAGCCTGCGGTGCAGATGGCGCGGGGCGATGACCGCGAGCCGCCCCTCGGCCGGGGTCAGCTCCTTCACCGCCTCGGCGACCGCGCCGGGCAGGTCGTCGGTGGCGCGCACCCACGGCCGTACGCCGGTGGAACGGACCGAGCTCGGGGGTTCGAAGTCGGGGTTCTCAGCGCGTACGACGGCCGCCGCCAGGTCCATGATCTCGGCCGGGGTGCGGTAGTTGACGCCCAGCCGGACGTGCTCCCAGCGGTCCTCGACGTAGGGCTCCAGGATGCGCTCCCACGAGCCGACGCCCGCCGCCTCCGCGGTCTGCGCCGGGTCGCCGACCAGTGTCATCGAGCGGGTCGGGCTGCGCCGCATGAGCAGCCGCCAGGCCATCGGCGACAGTTCCTGCGCCTCGTCGACGATGATGTGCCCGAACGCCCAGGTGCGGTCGGCCGCCGCGCGTTCGGCGGCGCTGCGGTGGTCGTCCTGCTCCTGACGCTCGGCGAACCGCTCGGCGTCGATGATGTTGTGCGCGGACAGGACCTCGGAGTCCTCCTCGTCCTTGTCCTCGAACTCGTAGGTCCGCGAGGCGTACGACACGTCCAGCACGCCCTGCGCGTAGGCGACCTGGGTCTCCCGCTCGCGCTCGGCCCGTGCCCGCGCCAACCGCTCGTCCACGCCGAGGAGTTCGGCGGCCTCGTCGAGCAGGGGCACGTCCGCCACGGTCCAGCCCCGGGTCACCGGGCGGCGGATGGCGGCCGCGTCCTCGTCGGGGAGGTGGCCGACGGGGTCCGCGAGGAAGTCGGCGACCAGCCGCTGCGGGGTCAGTCGCGGCCACAACTGGTCGATGGCGGACCAGACTTCGGGGTTCTCGGCGATCTCGTCGCGGATCTGGGTGATGTCGCTCGGGTCGAGGAGGCTGCTGCCGTCGTACGGGTCGGTGCCGACCCGCTCGGCGTACAGCTCGGTGAGCGTGTTGAGGATGTGACCCTCGAAGTGCTCCCGGGCCACGTTGTGCGGCAGTCCGGCGGCGCGGGTGCGCTCACGGGCGACCTTCACGAGGCCGTCGTCGAGCATCAGGACCTCGCGGTCGTGCTCGACCGCGATCACCGGGTCGGGCAGCGCCTGCCAGTCGCGTACGGCGTCGGCGAGGGCGTCCGCCATGTCGGCCCGCCCCTTCACCGCGGCCGCCGCACGGCTGTCGGTCTCCGTCGCCTTCACGCCGGGGAAGAGCTCGCCGACCGTGGCCAGAAGCACCCCGGTCTCGCCCAGCGCGGGGAGCACCTCGCCGATGTAGCCGAGGAAGGCCGGGTTGGGGCCGACGATCAGCACGGCCCGTTTGGCGAGCAGCTCCCGGTGTTCGTAGAGGAGATAGGCGGCCCGGTGCAGGGCCACCGCCGTCTTCCCGGTGCCCGGGCCGCCCTCCACCACCAGCACCCCGCGATGGGGGGCTCGGATGATCTCGTCCTGTTCGGCCTGGATGGTCTGCACGATGTCGCTCATGCGGCCGGTGCGCGCGGAGTTCAGCGCGGAGAGCAGGACGGCGTCGCCGGTCGGGTCCTCGTGGCCGGTGCGCTCCTGGTCGCCCAGGTCGAGGATCTCGTCGTGCAGGTCGGTCACCCGGCGGCCGTCGGTGCCGATGTGCCGGCGGCGGCGCAGGCCCATCGGGGTGTGGCCGGTGGCCAGGTAGAAGGGGCGGGCGACGTCGGCCCGCCAGTCGACGAGGACCGGGGTGCGTTCGGCGTCGTCGGTGCGCAGGCCGATCCGGCCGATGTGGTGGGTGATCCCCGAGGTGAGGTCGATCCTGCCGAAGCAGAGCGAGCCGTCGACCGCGTTCAGCGCGGCGAGCAGCCCTGAGCGCTCGGCGACCAGGATGTCCCGCTCCAGCCGGGCCTGCATGGGGGTGTTGCCCTGGGCGAGCGCATCGGTCACCGACGTCTCGGTGTTGCCGCGCAGGGCGTCCACGCGCGCGTACAGGTCGTCGATGAATTCCTGTTCGCGCTTGATTTCATGGTCTGGCAAACCGGTGTTTGACAATTCCACTCCCGCCCACATATACTGTGCCTACTGAGCTACTTCGTGACCTGAATCACTTCGAAGTCACGAATCACTCAATATACGCAGGGAAAACCCCCGGGCGCAACGCCACCCGGGGGTTTTCTCATGTGTCAGTTCCTGGGCGTGGAGTTCAGGGGGGCGCCCTGCGAGGTGCCCGACTGGGCGAGATGGATCGTCGTGTGCGTGGTCGACCCGGTGGAGGCCGCACCGCTGTTGTTGCACATCGACTGGCGCTCGGATGCGTTCATCGGGCGGGTCTGGACGGTGACGGTCGAGTACTGCATCTCGTCCGGGTCGTACTGCGTGAGCGTCGGGTAGGCGTACCACACGAAGTGGCCGTGGCGGCGCTTGGGATAGTTGATGACCATGCGGCCCGTGACCCGCTGCATCGCCGGGGCGATCGTCGCGAAGCCGATCGAGTACGAGGGCACCTCGCTGCCGATCTCCTGGGTCTCCGAGGTGGAGTACGACCAGGTGTGGCCGAAGCTCGTCTGGATCGAGGCGCTGAAGACCTTCGACAGGCCCGCTTCCACACTGGCGGAGACGCTGATGCTGTTCTCCTCCGTGCGAGACTCGGTCGTCTGCCGGCCGAAGGTGATCGTCCCTCCGCAGGCGTGCACGGTGGAGCTGACCTGCTTCGCGGGGCCCGTGAAGATGGTCCGGCTCGCCGGTTCGAACCGGCACCGGTCGGCCTTGCCCAGGCCGTCCACCTTCTGCGTGCAGGAGGTGAGCAGAGCCGATTGGTCGTACCAGTTATCGTCCGCGGCCTGAGCGGAGACGGTGCCGGCCAGCATCGCGCCGACCGCCACCGTGCCGATCACGGCCACACCGGTGGAACGACGTATCCGACGTTCGGCTCCCGTGAGAAGTGCGTTCACTTCACGGCCTTTCTCTCGTGCTGTGGGGGGTGGAAAAGGCTGGAACTCAAAGGAGACGCAGGAGCGCTCCCATGACGCTACGAAGAAGTTCCGAAAGCGCTTGTCCCTGGGTTGCTCGATATTTATAGCATCCGATTCTTATTCCACAACGGGCCCACAGCAAAGGGAAAGCAAAGCGGTCGCGCCGAATTCGATCTTAGTTCCTCGCGCACCGAAAAGTGCAAGGATTAACTACCTACTGGTAATTAATCGACGGAATTCCCGTCAGACAACGGCCGACAGCTCCTGGAGCAGTCGCCGTTTCGGCCTGGCACCCACCATCGACAGCACCGGTTCGCCGTTCTTGAACACCATGAAGGTGGGCATGGAAAGCACCTGGAATGTGTTCGTCGTCACCGGGTTGGTGTCCACGTCCAGCTGAACCACCCTGAACCGCTCCCCCTCCTCCGCCGCGAGGGCGGTCAGCACCGGCCCCATCTGCCGGCACGGCGGACACCAGTCGGCGGTGAACTCCACCAGCACCGGCAGCTCCGCACCGATCACCTCCGTCGCGAAGTCCGCGTCCGTCACCTCGGCCACACCCGCTGCCCTGATCACAGTTCCTGTCCTCCCAGTTCGCACACCGGTTCCGGACCGCCCGGAACCTCCGCCTCGGCGGCCAGCCCGTCACGCGCCCGCTCGGCCCGCTCCAGCTGCTGCCCGACCTGGGCCCGCACGGTCTGCAACTCGCCGATCAGCGCGTCCAGGTCCTCGAGCTTGCGCCGGTAGACCGCGAGCGAGGCGGGGCACGAATCACCCTCGGGGTGCCCGGCCCGCAGACACTCCACGAAGGGCCGTGTCTCCTCCAGGTCGAACCCGAAGTCCTGGAGCGTCCTGATCTGACGGAGCAGCTTCAGGTCGTCCTCGTCGTAGGTCCGGTATCCGTTGTGCCCTCGCCGGGCGGGCAACAGGCCCCGCGCCTCGTAGTAGCGCAGCGTCCGCGTCGTGGTCCCGGCCCGTGCGGCCAGCTCGCCGATTCGCATGCCCATGAACGTAGTCCTTGACGCCGACGTCAAGGCAAGAGCGGTTTGTGCGGCGCCGGAGAATCCCCTGCGCATTTCCCTTTACGGCCGTCCGTGTGGCCCATGTGCCCGGAAGTGCGGACGACTTCACCGGCCCGCGCACGCGGCCTCGCACGGGCCGCAGCACACGGAGGAGTCGCGGGGGGCGGTGGCCACGCACTTTCCGGAAGGCAAGACCGTCCTCCAGGCCGTCGGGGTCTCGCCGTTCTCCTGCGCACGCCCCTACGGCCTCGTACGGCAGATGCGCAACTCCCGCGCCGCCGGTTCGGGTTCACCTTCGGCGACGTACGCCGATGGCTGCCGGGGCCGTGGCCCGGACTCTCGCAGCGAGGGACCTCGGCGTGCACCCGGCCCGCGCGGCGAACGCCGACCGTCACCGGGGAGCCACGACCCCCGTCCACGGCTCCCCGGCGCGCTCGGCCCACTCACCGGCCGCTTCCGGGCGCCCGGTGAGCAGCAGGAGCAGGGAGGTGATCGGGCCGCTGACCGTCTCGCCCTCCCCGCGCGTCCACTCGATGTCGGTGGCGACGAGCCGCGCCTTCGGCAGGGGCCAGGGGCGCGGCGGGAACCGCATGGTCCACACCCGGTCGGCGGCATCCCGGGCGGCAGCGGGGGGCACCGGGCGTTCCCGGCCGAGGGCCAGGGCGATGTCCTGGCCGTGGACGAGGAGGTCGAGGAGGGGTTCGCGGGGTGAGGTGGTCGGCGCGAGGCGGCGGGAGCCGACGGTCGAGCGCAGGTTGGCGACGATCTCACCGACCGGCAGCTCCGCCTCGCGGACCGCCGAGTCGTGGATCATGCGGTTCCAGTTCCCCCGGGCGCGGACCATCTCCCGTACGACCTGGCCGTAGGAGAAGCGCGCCGCGACGGTGAGATGCGCCGCGAGGTCCCGCACCCGCCAGTCCCCGCACCGCGTGCGCGTCTCCCACTCCTCGGGGCTCAGGCCTTCCAGCAGAACGGCCAGACTCGCCCGCTCCTGGTCGACGATCCGCCAGAGCTCGTCGGTGTCCAGCGCTGCATCCGATACGGCACCCATGGAGATCACCCACTCAAGTGGTAAGCTTCACTGACTAAATTAGTCAGAGTCTCTGACTAATGTCAAGCAGTGCGAGGGAGCATCGACCATGGTGGCGGAGAGCGAGCTCAACACGGGCGTGCTCCTTTTCCTCCCGTACCGGGCCCTGGAGAACCGTATCTTCGCCGTGCTCGCGGAGGCCGGCTTCGACGACTTCACGCCCGCCCAGGCCCGGGTCATGCAGCGCATCGGCCCGAACGGCACGCGACTGACGGAACTGGCCGAGCAGGCCCAGATCACCAAGCAGACCGCGGGCTTCCTGGTCGACCAGCTGGAGAAGGCGGGCTATGTCACCCGCATCCCGGACCCGACCGACAAGCGGGCCCGGCTGGTGTGCGGCGCGGCGAAGGCGTGGGCGGCGAAGGAGGTCGCCGACGGGGTGGTCGCCGCGGTGGAGAAGGAATGGGAGGAGCACCTCGGCAGGCGCCGTGTGAAGCAGCTGCGCGAGGCACTGACCCTGCTGCGGGAGATCACCGACCCGTGGGCCGAACCCACCTAGGGCTGCCCTAGACGGCGACCGCCCTCGCCGCCTCCTCGACCTCCAGCAGGGACGCGCTCTGCCGTTCCTCCTCGAAGGCCCGGTGCCCGCCGCGCAGGCCGAACAGGCGCTTGGCGAGGAGGATGTAGAGGACGGCGAGCACGTTCAGCACCAGGGTGCCGATCTTCAACCAGCTGATGCGCTCGGTGAGTTCGTAGATCTCCAGAGGGAGGAAGGCGGCCGTCGCGACCACCGTCAGGTACTCCGCCCAGCGCCTGGCGTACCAGAGGCCGACCGCCTCGACGAGTTCGATCAGGGCGTACGCCAGCAGCAACACGGCCACCAGGACAAGGGTGTTGTGCTTGTAGCCGAAGGTCTTCTGGACGGTGTCGACGATCGGCGAGTGGTCGAGGTCGTAGTGGAAGTGCTTGAACACCGGCCGGAAGACGTCCAGATACTCGTCGAAGAGTCTGCGCACCGAGTCCTGGCTGTTGCTGAACTTCCACACCGCCACCGCGGCCAGCACGATGAACACCCCGCGCACCGCCCGCTCGATCGCGAGAAAGCGGAGGATGAACAGATCCCTGAGCACCTTGCCGCGCGGCACCAGGGGCGCGTGGTCGGCGGGGCCCGAGCCGTGCGGCTCACCGAGGGCGAAGTCACCGCAGCGCAGGCATCGCCAGGCCTCCCCGAGGGCGGTCCCGGCCGACAGCCGCTCCCGCAGGTGGAGTTCGTCCGGCGCGTACGTCACATGACCGCGGCGCGCGCACGTCCGCCGGTCCCAGTCGATCTTCATCCCCCGTGTGCCTCCGATGAGAAAACGTGCCGTCAGGGGAGGGCACGCTAGTGGGGTCCGGTAAGAGTCCGGTGAGAGAGCGGGTGGGTTACAACGGTGTGCAATGCACGCGTACTGCACATCGCCGTGCAAGTCCGGCCCGGAGGGGCAGAATGGCGCCCATGACCACGGGCCACTCCAGTCGCGCCGACGCCAACCGCCGCCGCATCCTCGATGTCGCACTCACCGAACTGCTGCGCGACCCGGACGCGTCCATGGAGCAGATCGCCCGCGCCGCAGGGGTCGTACGGCGGACGGTGTACGGGCACTTCCCGAGCCGTGAGGCGCTGATCGGCACGCTCGTCGACGGTGCCGTCGAGGCGGTGGCGGCCGCTCACGCAGCGGGCCGCGAGGGCGCCCAGGATCTCGCGCAGGCCGTGGCCGGCTCCGTGCTCGCGGTCTGGGAGGTCGCCGACCGTTACCGGATCCTGTTGGCGCTCGCACGGCGCAGCGTGACCGTGCAGGGCATCCGCGAGCGGCTGGCCCCCGTGCGCGCCGCCCGCACCGAGCTGCTCCAACGCGGCCTGGACGAGGGCGTGTTCGTCTCACCGCTGCCCGCGCCCGCACTGGCGTACGTCCATGAGCAGATGCTGTTCGCGGTGATGGAGGCGGTGAACGACGGCCTGCTGACAACGCAGGAGGCGGGCCGCTCCGCCGCGGTCACGACTCTGACCGCGGCGGGCGTGCCCGCCTCTCTGGCCACCGCGCTGGTGGCGAAACTGCGCGACTGAGTTCTGCGTGGGGAGTGAGTCCGGGCGGCCGAGCTACGGGGGAGTACTCGGCCGCCCGGGGTGGGCGAGCCGGGCCCGGGTTCAGGTCGGGCCCGACCCCGCTTGCGGGTGGCCGTGCGGCCACCGGTCCAGGGCCGCTCAGGCCTTGGCGAGCTCCTTGTCGCCCTGCTCGGGGGCGTCCGGCTCGGCGGCGAGCTCGTCGTCCTGGTCGAGGAGGGTCTTCTCGTCGAAGGGCAGGTGACCGGCGAGCACCTGGTCGACGCGCTCGCGGTCGATCTCCTTGGTCCAGGTGCCGATCAGGATGGTGGCGACGGCGTTGCCCGCGAAGTTGGTCAGGGCGCGCGCCTCGCTCATGAAGCGGTCGATGCCGACGATCAGGCCGATGCCGTCCACCAGGGCGGGCTTGTGCGACTGGAGGCCACCGGCCAGGGTCGCCATGCCGGCGCCGGTGACACCCGCGGCACCCTTCGAGGCGACGAAGAGGAACAGCAGCAGCGGGATCTGCTCACTGACGGCCATCGGCGTACCCATGGCGTCGGCGATGAACAGCGAGGCCATGGTCATGTAGATCATGGTGCCGTCGAGGTTGAAGGAGTAGCCGGTCGGGATGGTGATGCCGACCACCGGCTTGCTGACGCCCAGGTGCTCCATCTTCGCGATGACGCGCGGCAGCGCGGACTCGGAGGAGGAGGTCGACAGGATCAGCAGGAACTCACGGCCGAGGTACTTGAAGAGCGTCAGGATGTTGAGGCCTGCGACGACCCGCAGCAGCGTGCCGAGCACGATGAAGACGAACAGGACGCAGGTGGCGTAGAAGCCGAGCATCAGGACGGCGAGGCTCTTGAGGGCGTCGACACCGGCGGAACCGACCACGGCGGCCATCGCGCCGAAGGCACCGAGCGGGGCGGCCCACATGACCATGGACAGGACGCGGAAGACGAGCCGCTGGATGTGCTCCACACCGCGCAGGACGGGCTGGCCGACCGGGCCCATGGCCTGCAGCGCGAACCCGACGAGCAGGGCGATCAGCAGGGTCTGGAGGACCTCGCCCTCGGTGAAGGCGGAGACGAAGGTCGTCGGGATGATGCCGAGCAGGAACTCCGTGGTGTCCTTGGCCTCCGCGTCGACCTGGGCGTGACCGGCGTTCTTGATCGCGTCGGTGACGGCGAGACCGGTGCCCGGCTCCAGGATGTTGCCGACGACCAGGCCGATGCCCAGCGCGACCAGCGACATGACCGTGAAGTAGGCCAGCGCGATACCGCCGACCGCGCCGACCTTGGCGGCCTTGCGGACCGATCCGATGCCGAGCACGATCGTGCAGAAGATGATCGGCGAGATCATCATCTTGATCAGGTTCACGAACCCGGTGCCGATCGGCTTCAGCTCGACCGCGAAGTCGGGGGCGACCAGGCCGACGGTGATACCGATGGCGACCGCGACGATCACCGCGATGTACAGATAGTGGGTGCGGTCCCGCTTCGCGGGTGCGGCAGGTGCCGTATCGGGGGTGCTGGCGGCCACGGCTGCCCTCCTTGACGTCTTCGTCGGTATGACCGGCGTGCGGCTCACGTCCGGGCTTTTGAGGAATGCCGTGACTATCTCCTGCCCTGTGAGGGCGGTCACCCTTCCGTTCATTTAGTTCACCGGGACATGAACACGGTCACCCGTGACCAGGAGGGTGACCAGGAGGTCTCCCGCCCGTCGATCCCGGCCCGGACCTGGAATTTCCCCGGTCCGCGGGGGCAGCGGTCAAATTCGGCCATGGGGCAGACTGACGGCATGCGCATCCCCGCGGTACCGAGACCCCGCAGTCTGGCGGCCCAGCTCTTCGCCATGCAGGCCGTGCTGATCACGGTGGTCGTCGCGGGATACGCGCTGTTCACGTACGTCAGCGACCGCGGCCAGGCCGAGAACGCGGCACGCGACCAGGCCAGGGTGGTGGCGCGGGCGGTCGCGGACTCCCCGTCCGTGCGGCAGGCGATCGGCACCGCGGATCCGACGGCCGAACTTCAGCCCTACGCGCTCCGGGTCATGGCCGACACCGAGGTCGACTTCGTCACGATCATGAGTCCGCAGGGCATCCGCTGGACCCACCCCGACCGGAAGCAGATCGGCAGACACTTCCTCGGCAACACCGAACGCGCGCTCGAGGGCAAGACCTTCACGGAGACCTACAAGGGCACGTTGGGCACCTCGGTCCGGGCGGTCACCCCCGTCAAGGACGACCGCGGGCAGGTCATCGGCCTGGTCAGCGCCGGCATCCAGGTCAAGAAGATCAGCGAGCGGGTCCAGGACCAGCTCACGGCCCTGCTCGCCGTCGCGGGCAGCGCGCTCGCACTCGGCGCCGTCGGCACCTACGTCGTCAACGCGCGCCTGCGCCGCCACACCCACGGCATGAACGCGGCGGAGCTCAGCCGGATGCACGACTACCACCAGGCCGCCCTGCACGCCGTACGCGAGGGGCTGCTGATGCTGGACGGGCAGTACCGGGTCGCGCTGATAAACGACGGTGGACGGGAGTTGCTGGGTGTGTCCCCGGAACACCGGGTGATCGGGCGGTCGGTGGCGGACCTCGGGCTGCCGGCGCCGCTGACGGGTGCGCTCCTCTCCTCCGAGCCGCGGGTCGACGAGGTGCATCTGACGGCTTCACGGGTCCTGGTCGTCAACACCTCGCCGGTCTCCGGCGGAGAGCAGCGCGGCACCGTGGTCACCCTGCGCGATGTCACCGAACTCCAGTCCCTGATGGGCGAGTTGGACTCCGAGCGCGGCTTCACGCAGGCGCTGCGCTCGCAGGCCCACGAGGCGGCGAACCGGCTGCACACGGTCGTCTCCCTGATCGAACTGGACCGCGTGGAGCAGGCGGTGGACTTCGCGACGGCGGAGCTTGAGCTGGCACAGGCGCTCACCGACCAGGTGGTGGCGGCGGTGGGTGAGCCGGTGCTGGCGGCGCTCCTGCTGGGGAAGACGGCCCAGGCCAACGAGCGGGGCGTGGAGCTGGTGGTCTCGGACGACAGCCGCCTGGACGACGGACTGCTCCCCGACACCCTTCCGGCCCGGGACCTGGTCACCATCCTCGGCAACCTCATCGACAACGCGGTCGACGCGGCCCAGGGCAGCCTGCGGGCGCGGGTGACGGTGACGGCGTACGCGGCGGACGGCGGCCTGCTCCTGCGGGTCTCGGACACGGGCCCGGGTGTCGACCCCGACCACGCCGAGGCGGTCTTCCAACGCGGCTTCTCCACGAAGCCGGCGGGTCCGGGCGGGCGCGGGCTCGGCCTGGCCCTGGCCCGGCAGGCGGTCACCCGCTGCAAGGGAACCCTGACGGTGGCGGAGGCGGAAGGGGGCGGCGCGGAGTTCGAGGTCCACCTGCCGTTGGAAGCCGAACCCCACACCCCCGCCGAACCCGACACCCCGACCGCCCCCCACGCCACCGCCGCAGACAGCCCCCACGCTTCCGCCGAACCCGGCGACCGCGAGGGGCCCCGCAGGTCCGGCGAACCCAGCGACGCCTACGAGCCCCGCAACTCCGCCGAACCCAGCAACCCCCACGAGCCCCGCAACCCCCACGAGCCCCGGAGCCCCGGCGAACCCAGCAACCCCGGCGGGCGCGGATCCCGAGGCTCTGCCGGACCAGGCGACTCCGACAGGTCCAGTGACTCCGGCGAACCCAGCGAGTCCCACGCCTTGGGCGATCCGGTCGGGCCCCTCGCCTCCGGGCACCCCGGTGAGCCGGGCGAGCCAGGCGACTTGAGCGTGTCCCGCGCTTCCGTCGAACCCGACGCCTCCGCCGAACCCCGCGCCCCCGACAGGCACGGCGCCCCCCGGGGCTCCGCCGGAGCCGGCGACTCCGATCAGCCCCCTGCCCTCGCCGACCCCAGCGGCTCCGACGAGACCCGCGCCTCCGCCGACCCCGGCAACCCCGTCGAGGCCGGTCCCGGCGAATCCGAGGCCTCCGGTGGCCTCCGCACCCCCAGAACCCCCGAAGCTGCCACGGCCCCCCGAGGTGACGTATGACCGGTGAGCAGCTCATCCGTGTTCTGGTCGTCGAGGACGATCCGGTGGCCGCCGACGCGCACGTCATGTACGTGAACCGGGTCGCCGGCTTCACAGCCGTCGGCAAGGCGCACACGGGCGGGGAGGCCCGGCGGCTGCTGGATCGTACGGCCGTGGACCTGCTCCTCCTCGACCTGCACCTGCCGGACGGCCACGGTCTCCAGCTGGCGCGCTCGCTGCGGGCGGCGGGACACCAGGCCGACGTGATCGCGGTGACGTCGGCCCGGGATCTGACGGTCGTCCGCGAGGGCGTCTCGCTGGGCGTCGTGCAGTACGTACTGAAGCCGTTCACCTTCGCCACCCTGCGCGACCGGCTGATCCGCTACGCCGAGTTCCACGCGGCGGCAGGCGAGGCGAGCGGCCAGGACGAGGTGGACCGCGCGCTGGCCACGCTCCGGGCACCGGGCCCGGCCGCCCTGCCCAAAGGGCTCAGCGCACCGACCCTGGAGCGCGTGACGGTCGCCCTGCGCGACTGCGCGGAGGGGCTCACGGCGACCGGGCTCGCCGAGGTGGTCGGAATCTCCCGGATCACGGCCCGTCGTTACCTGGAGCATCTGGTCGACGCGGGCCGGGCGGCACGCAGTCCGCAGTACGGGACGGTGGGGCGGCCGGAGCTGCAGTACCGGTGGGTCACACGGCAGCAGCCCTAGAAGCGCGCGCTCACTCCCCGGGGAGCACCCCCGGCCGGAACGGCTCCACCCCCACCACCCGGCGCACCCGCACCGGCTCGATCAGCAGCATCACCCGCCGCTCTCCCTCGAGGAGCCACGGGTACCGCTCCTCGCCGATGTACTTCTGCGTGAGGCGGTCCATGGAGCGTTCCGCCTCCTCGCCCTCGACGAAGCGGACGACCCGGCCCCGGATCTCGACGCGGTCGTAGGGGTTCTCGGGGTCGTGGTGGGAGAGGGAAACGTTCGGATTGCGCCGCAGGTTTTCCTCCTTCACACGTCCGATCGCCGTGTTGACCATGACGTACTCACCTTCGAGATCCGCCCACATGGGCGAGACCTGCGGTGCTCCGTCCGGACCGACGGTCGCGAGATGCCAGAAGTTCGGCGCCAGCAACCGCTCGCGAATATGCCCCTCTACCTTGCCATTCACTTCGTACACGAAGATCACACCTCTTTCCGGCCACCCGTGCGGGCACCCGGCGCCATCCTCGCGAGCCCGCCCGCGCCGCCGACAGACGATCTTCGGCCAGCCCGAACTCACGGCCGAAACCGTAGATTCCCACAATCCGTGATCCTGGCCGAACAGACCGTAGTCACCGCACTCCCCCGCCCCTAGCTTGTGGGCCGTGCGCCGACCCCCAGCCCTGCCGAACCAGCCCGGACCGCCCTTCGACAACCTCACCGCCCGCAGACTCCGTGTCGCCCTCGGCATGGGGCCCGAGCACGTGGCCTACGGGCTGCGCGTCTCGTACGGGCTCCCCTACGTCACGCCGGATCTCGTCCTCGCCTGGGAGCGCGGGATCGTCTGCCCCACCAGTCCGGAACTCACCGCTCTCGCGGGCGTGCTGTGGTGCTCGCCGGGTGAACTCATCGGCCGCCCCCGCACCCTGCGCGAGCACCGCGTCGCGCGTGGTATCGCCCCCGAGGACGTCGCCCGCACCGTCGGTGTCGAACTGCTCGTCTACCTCGGCATGGAGGAGCACGACGAGTGGCGCGGCACCGACCGTCAGTCCACCGCCCTGGCCGAACTGCTGGAGCTGAACCTGCCGGACTTCGTCGCCGTAACGGGCCGCGAGAAGCGGCTCGCGGAGTGTCTGCGCGGCGCGGTCGGCACCCGCTGGCAGGCCTACGTCCGTCAGGTCGCGAAGATCGTGCCCCTGGACCGGCGCCTGGTGGAGGACACCCTCCAGGAGCTGCACCGGCAGTACCAGGGACAGATGGTCTCCACCCTGAACTGGGGCGGAGGCGGCACGGACGCCGGAGGGGCCGGCCGGGACTTCCTGGACGAGATCGTGCAGCGCTTCTGGGAGGCGGTGGAGAGACGGCCGTAGCGGAGCAGGCGAGCCGAGCAGGCGGTCCCTAGAAGACCGACTCCGCCTCGTCCATCCGGTCCTTCGGGACCGTCTTCAGCTCGGTGACCGCCTCGGCGAGCGGCACCATCACGATGTCGGTGCCCTTGAGCGCGGTCATCCTGCCGAACTGGCCCCGGTGCGCGGCCTCCACCGCGTACCAGCCGAAGCGGGTGGCGAGGACCCTGTCGTACGCGGTGGGCACGCCGCCGCGCTGCACATGGCCCAGGATGACCGGCTTGGCCTCCTTGCCGAGCCGGCGCTCCAGCTCGTACGCCAGAGCCGTACCGATGCCCTGGAAGCGCTCGTGGCCGAACTGGTCGATCGCGCCGTGGCCGTAGTCCATGCTGCCCTCGGCGGGGTGGGCGCCCTCGGCGACGCAGACGACGGCGAACTTCTTGCCGCGGGCGAAGCGCTCCTCGACCATCTTGACCAGGTCGGCCGGGTCGAAGGGGCGCTCGGGCAGGCAGATGCCGTGGGCGCCGGCGGCCATGCCGGACTCCAGGGCGATCCAGCCCGCGTGCCGGCCCATGACCTCGACGACCATCACGCGCTGGTGGGACTCGGCGGTGGTCTTGAGGCGGTCCATCGCCTCGGTGGCGACACCGACCGCGGTGTCGAAACCGAAGGTGCGGTCGGTGGAGGAGATGTCGTTGTCGATCGTCTTCGGGACGCCGACGACCGGGAGACCGGCGTCGGACAGCATCCGGGCCGCGGTGAGCGTGCCCTCGCCGCCGATCGGGATGAGCGCGTCGATGCCGAACTCGTGGATCATGTCGGAGGCGTTCTCGCACGCCTCGCGCAGCCGGTCGCGCTCCAGGCGGGAGGAACCGAGGATGGTGCCGCCGCGGGCCAGGATGCCGCTGACGCTGTCCAGGTCGAGGGTGCGGAAGCGGCCGTCCAGCAGGCCCGCGTAACCGTCCTCGAAGCCGATGACCTCGTCGCCGTAGTTGTCGACCGCTCGGTGCACGACCGACCGGATCACTGCGTTCAGACCAGGACAGTCGCCGCCTGCGGTGAGAACTCCGATGCGCATCGTGCTGTGTCTCCTGCTCGCTGTGGATACCGGTGAGCCGACTTCGATTCTTTCACGTCCCGCACGGCACCGTCGCATCCGGTGCTGACGGGCGCCTTATCCACCGATCGGGGTAGTGTCAAGAGGGTTTCCGCTCACCTCGGTGGGCGATTTTCATGACCTGCGCGAAAGAGGGAGAACACGCGTGACCCGCAGCGTGTACGTGACCGGTATCGACCGCGGCGACGGCCGCCAGGTCGTCGAACTGGGGGTCATGGAGCTGCTGACCCGCCAGGTCGACCGGGTGGGGGTGTTCCGTCCGCTGGTGCACCACAGTCCCGACCGGCTCTTCGAGCTGCTGCGCGCCCGCTACCGCCTCTCCCAGGACCCGGCCACCGTCTACGGCCTCGACTACCACGAGGCCTCCGCGCTGCAGGCCGAGCGGGGCACCGACGAACTGGTCTCGACCCTCGTCGACCGCTTCCTCGTGGTGGCCCGCGACTTCGACGTCGTCCTGGTCCTCGGCACCGACTTCGCCGACACCCAGCTCCCGGACGAGCTCTCCCTCAACGCCCGGCTCGCCAACGAGTTCGGCGCCGCCGTGATCCCCGTCGTGGGCGGCCGGGGGCAGCCCGCCGAGTCGGTGCTCGCCGAGACCCGCAACGCCTACCGGGCCTACGCCGGCCTGGGCTGTGACGTCCTCGCCATGGTCACCAACCGGGTGGCCCGCGAGGACCGGGACGAGATCGCCGAGCGGCTGTCCGGCCGGATGCCCGTGCCCTGTTACGTCGTGCCGGACGAGCCCGCCCTGGCCGCGCCCACCGTCGCCCAGATCGGCCAGGCCCTCGGCGCCCGGGTGATCCTCGGCGACGACTCCGGGCTCGCCCGGGACGCGCTCGACTTCGTCTTCGGCGGCGCGATGCTGCCGAACTTCCTGAACGCCCTGACCCCTGGCTGCCTGGTGGTCACCCCGGGCGACCGCGCGGACCTGGTCGTCGGCTCACTCGCCGCGCACAGCGCCGGCACCCCGCCGATAGCGGGTGTGCTCCTCACCCTCAACGAGGTGCCGAGCGACGCCGTCCTCACCCTCGCCGCCCGCCTCGCCCCCGGCACCCCGGTGCTCTCGGTGCCCGGCACCAGCTTCCCCACCGCCGCCGAACTCTTCGCCCTGGAAGGGAAGTTGAACGCGGCCACGCCCCGCAAGGCAGAGACCGCACTCGGCCTCTTCGAGCGCTACGCCGACACCGCCGACCTCGCCCGCCGGGTCTCCGCGCCGAGCAGCGACCGCGTCACGCCGATGATGTTCGAGCACAAGCTGCTGGAGACGGCCCGCTCCGACAAGCGCAGGGTCGTGCTCCCCGAGGGCACCGAGCCGCGTGTCCTGCACGCCGCCGAGGTCCTGCTGCGCCGGGGCGTCTGCGACCTCACCCTGCTCGGCCCGCTCGACCAGATCCGCAAGAAGGCCGCCGACCTCGGCATCGATCTGGGCGACTGCCAGTTGATCGACCCGGCCACCTCCGAACTGCGCGACTCCTTCGCCGAGAAGTACGCGGCCCTCAGGGCCCACAAGGGCGTCACGGTCGAGCTCGCCTACGACGTCGTCTCCGACGTGAACTACTTCGGCACCCTCATGGTCCAGGAGGGCCTCGCCGACGGCATGGTCTCCGGCTCGGTGCACTCCACGGCGGCCACGATCCGCCCGGCCTTCGAGATCATCAAGACCAAGCCGGACGCCGACATCGTCTCGTCCGTCTTCTTCATGTGCCTCGCCGACAGGGTGCTGGTGTACGGCGACTGTGCCGTGAACCCCGACCCGGACGCGGTGCAGCTCGCCGACATCGCCATCCAGTCGGCCGCGACCGCCGAGCAGTTCGGTGTGGAGCCACGGATCGCCATGCTGTCGTACTCCACCGGCACGTCGGGCTCGGGAGCCGACGTCGACAAGGTGCGCGAGGCCACCGAGCTGGTACGGCAGCGGCGGCCCGACCTCAAGATCGAGGGGCCGATCCAGTACGACGCGGCGGTGGAGCCGACCGTCGCGGAGACCAAGCTGCCGGATTCCGAGGTGGCCGGACAGGCAACGGTTCTGATCTTCCCGGACCTCAATACAGGTAACAACACCTACAAGGCCGTGCAGCGTTCGGCCGGCGCGATCGCCGTCGGCCCGGTGCTCCAGGGCCTGCGCAAGCCCGTCAACGACCTGTCCCGGGGCGCCCTGGTCTCGGACATCGTCAACACCGTCGCCATCACGGCGATCCAGGCCCAGAACCCGACCGATCAGAAGGCTTCCGCACAGTGAGTGCCACGCGCGTCCTCGTCCTCAACTCCGGCTCCTCGTCGCTGAAGTACCAGCTGCTCGACATGCGGGACAGCAGCAGGCCGGCGATGGGTCTCGTCGAGCGCATCGGTGAGCAGTCCTCGCGGCTCAAGCACACGCACGTGAAAGGCGACGCCACGCGTGAGTGGACCGGCCCGATCGCCGATCACGACGCCGCGCTGAAGGCCGTGGCGGAAGAACTGGCGAAGGACGGGCTCGGCCTGGACTCCCCCGATCTGGCCGCCATCGGCCACCGCGTGGTGCACGGCGGGCAGACCTTCACCGAGCCGACCGTGATCGACGAGGCCGTGCTCGCCGAGATCGAGCGGCTGATCCCGCTCGCCCCGCTGCACAACCCGGCCAACCTCACCGGCATCCGCACCGCGCGGGCACTGCGCCCGGACCTGCCCCAGGTCGCCGTCTTCGACACGGCGTTCCACACCACGATGCCGGAGTCGGCCGCGCGCTACGCGATCGACGTGGAGACCGCCGACGCGCACCGCATCCGGCGCTACGGCTTCCACGGCACCTCGCACGCGTACGTGTCCCGCGCGACGGCCGAGCTGCTCGGCCGGGCGCCGCAGGACGTCAACGTGATCGTGCTGCATCTCGGCAACGGCGCGTCCGCCTCGGCGGTCCTGGGCGGCCGGTGCGTGGACACCTCCATGGGGCTCACGCCTTTGGAGGGGCTCGTGATGGGTACGCGCTCCGGTGACATGGACCCGGCCGTCATCTTCCATTTGATGCGTGTTGGCGGAATGTCCACGGACGAGATCGACACTCTTCTCAACAAGAAGAGCGGGTTGACGGGCCTGTGCGGGGACAACGACATGCGGGAGATCCGCCGCCGGATCGACGAGGGCGACGCACGGGCACGGCTGGCCTTCGACATCTACATTCACCGGTTGAAGAAGTACATCGGCGCCTATTACGCGGTGCTCGGCAGAGTGGACGCGATCGCGTTCACAGCAGGTGTCGGGGAGAACGCGGCCGAGGTGCGCGCGGCCGCCGTGGCGGGCCTGGAGCAGCTGGGACTGTCGCTCGACCCGGAGCTGAACGCCGTGCGCGCGGGCGAGCCGCGGCTGGTGTCGTCGGCGAACTCACGAGTAGCGATCGCGGTGGTGCCGACGGATGAAGAATTGGAAATCGCGACACAGACTTACGCACTGGTCGGACATGAAAGCGACTGAGCGGTAACCGCAACTGAGCACGGTCCCGCCCATTTGTATCTTCCGCCAGACGGAATATTCCGTAGCGAAACAAACCGATAGGATCGCCCCCATGCGCCGTTCGAAAATCGTTTGTACTCTCGGCCCCGCGGTCGACTCCCACGAGATGCTGGTCTCGCTGATCGAGGCCGGAATGAACGTGGCCCGTTTCAACTTCAGCCACGGCACGCACGCCGAGCACCAGGGGCGGTACGACCGCGTCCGCGCCGCCGCCAAGGAGACGGGCCGGGCCATCGGTGTCCTCGCCGACCTCCAGGGCCCGAAGATCCGGCTGGAGACCTTCGCCGAGGGCCCCGTCGAGCTGGAGCGCGGTGACGAGTTCGTCATCACCGCCGAGGACGTCCCGGGTGACAAGAGCATCTGCGGGACGACCTACAAGGGCCTGCCCGGTGACGTCTCCGCCGGCGACCAGATCCTGATCAACGACGGCAACGTCGAGCTGAAGGTCCTGGCCGTCGAGGGCCCGCAGGTCAAGACGATCGTCATCGAGGGCGGTGTCGTCTCCGACCACAAGGGCATCAACCTGCCCGGCGCGGCCGTGAACGTCCCGGCGCTGTCCGAGAAGGACGTCGAGGACCTCCGCTTCGCGCTGCGCATGGGCTGCGACATGGTCGCGCTGTCCTTCGTGCGCGACGCCAAGGACGTCGACGACGTCCACAAGGTGATGGACGAGGAGGGCCGCCGGGTCCCCGTCATCGCCAAGGTGGAGAAGCCGCAGGCGGTGGACAACATGGAGGGCGTCGTGATGGCGTTCGACGCCGTCATGGTGGCCCGTGGTGACCTGGCCGTCGAGTACCCGCTCGAGAAGGTCCCGATGGTGCAGAAGCGCCTCATCGAGCTGTGCCGCCGCAACGCCAAGCCGGTGATCGTGGCGACCCAGATGATGGAGTCGATGATCACCAACTCCCGTCCGACCCGCGCCGAGGCCTCCGACGTGGCCAACGCGATCCTGGACGGCGCGGACGCGGTCATGCTGTCGGCGGAGTCGAGCGTGGGCGCGTACCCGATCGAGACCGTGAAGACGATGTCGAAGATCGTCGTCGCGGCCGAGCAGGAGCTGATGTCGAAGGGCCTGCAGCCGCTGGTCCCGGGCAAGAAGCCCCGTACCCAGGGTGGTTCGGTGGCCCGTGCGGCCTGCGAGATCGCCGACTTCCTCGGCGGCCGCGGCCTGGTGGCCTTCACCCAGTCCGGCGACACCGCCCGGCGCCTGTCGCGCTACCGCGCGTCGCAGCCGATCATCGCCTTCACCACCGACGAGAACACCCGCAACCAGCTCACCCTCAGCTGGGGCGTGGAGTCGCACGTGGTGCCGTTCGTGAACACCACGGACGAGATGGTCGACATGGTCGACCAGGAGATCGCCAAGATCAACCGCTTCAACCCGGGCGAGATCGTCATCATCACCGCCGGCTCGCCCCCCGGCGTCGCCGGCACCACCAACATGCTCCGCGTGCACCACATCGGCGGCGCGCAGCAGTAGGCAGTTGTCGTACGACACCGAGGGCGCTCCCTGCGACAGGGGGCGCCCTCGGTGTTGTGTCATGGCAGTTCGCGGGCCAGTCGCTCCCAGGCGCGGACTTCGCCCCAGCGAGGGTGTTCCGCGAGAAGCCCGGCCAACGGCCGTACCGGAGCCAGCAGACGCCGGATCATCCGAAGCGCCAGGATCCGCTCACGGAACGTCAGGATCTCGTCCGGTTTCACCTCCCGCCACCAGGAGGCCAGACTGTCGGCCTCCTCCACGGACATGGGCATGGCGGCAAGCGCGCGTCCGAGCACGGCCTCGGGGTCGAGCAATGCGACACCGGCGCGCGGTCCCATGTGGTCCAGGAGCCAGGACCGCAGCCACAGGTCCCGCAGCAGCCACTCGTTGCCCTGCTCGCCGACGGACCGTTCGGCAGCCGCCAGCAGCGCCGCCCACGCGTGCCCGATCTCGCCCCACTGCTCCTCGCTCAGCCAGGTCGGCCCGTCCGGACGGACCTGAAGCCGGGCGGCGAACTGCTGGGCTGCGGCCATCCACTGGCTCACGTCTCCGTCAACCGTGGCGACGCCCGGCGCCGACCAGCGGCGCACATGGCCGTCGAGGTCGAGCCGGTCGAGCTCCTCGAAGGGCCCCATCACCCGAACATCGTCTCCCGCCCGGAACGCGACTGTGCCCCGCCGGATCGGGCCCGGCGGGGCACAGTCATTTTGCGGCTCCCGGAAAGGTTCGTGAGGGGCGAGGCTCAGCTCTCGCTGTACTGGTGCATCCCGGGCACGGTCAGCGTTCCGCCGTACTGGGCGGCCTGCTGGACCGTCACATTGGTGAAGTAGATGATCGGGATGTTCAGCGGCGGGGGGCTGTCCGGGCTGAACGTGAGCGGGATCAGCCCCAGCAGGTTGCCGGAGATGCTCTCGGTGTACATGATCGTCTTGCCGGTGATCGTGGACTTCGTGCCCTTGCCCGCCTGCACGTGGTACGTCGTGCCCTGCTCGGTGACGGTCTGGTGGAGGTCATCGATCTCGGTGCCGCCGGAGATGACGTACTTCAGCACCTTCTTGGTCTTGCCGCTCGCGGTCTTGACCTTGACGACGCCCTGGTAGTCGGCTCCCTTGAGCCACAGCGCACTGGCCTTGAGGGTCCAGGCGTTGTCCGCCACGGTCACACCGGGCTCGGTGTCGCCCACGTCGTCCGTGGCGGCCGGGCAGTCCTCCGGGTCGGTGCCGGCACTCGCCGACGGGCTCGGGGAGGCCGTGGCGTCGGCCGCCGCCTCCTTCGCCGCCTCGGTGGTGTCCTCCACGGCCTTGGTGGTGTCCTTCGCCGCCTTGGACGCCGTGTCGGTCGTGTCCTTCACGGTGTCCTTGACCGTGTCGGTGACCTTGTCGGTCGTCTCCTTGACGGGGTCGCCCGCACTGTCGTCCGCGCTCTTGGACGCCGAGGCCGAGGGGGTCGGCGTAGGGCTGGCACTGGACGCATCGCCGGAACCGGAGCCGCCCGTGAAGATCCCGGTGATCGCGTCACCGATGTCCGTCAGGAGATTGCCGTCGTCGCTCGCGGAGGCGGACGGGGACGGCGTGGCGGCGTCGGAGCCGGAGCCTGCGGAGGAGGAGCTGTTCTCCTGCTTGCTCGCGGAGGCGGACGGGGACGGCGTGGGCGTGGCCGTGTCGTCGGAACCTGAATCCGACGAGGAGGAGCCGCTCGAACCGGAGTCCGACCCCGAGCCGGAGGAGGCCGAAGGGGACGGTGTCGCCGTGGCGTCGCCGGTGGAGGGTGACGAACTCGCCGATGCGGACGGGGAGGCGCTGCCGTCCAGTGCCGCGACGCAGTCCTTGTACTCGTCCGCCGTCAGGCTCTTCGTGAGCGGCGCGTCATCGGCCAGCGCGAGAGTGGGCGTGAAGCCCATCCCCATGAGAACCGCCGTCGGCATCGCCGCCAGGGCTATCGCCTTGCCCGCGGGCACGTGGAACCTGGTGAACAGTGGCTTCCTGGGTGCCGCGTGGCGGGGCCCGGATCTCGCACGGGACGTGTCCACGTCAGTCCCGTGGATCACCTCGTCAGCCGGCACTGTGCCTCCCGTTCGCCCCGTTGACCGGGCTCGTTCCTGACAGATCGTTCGGCTCGCCCACCGGGTCCACCGGCCGCAGGAGCGTGGTGTCGTAGTCCGTGGTGTCGTAGTCCGTGGCCTCGGGCGAGCCGCCCTCACCGGTCGTGTCCTGCTTGGCCGGCTCCTCCGCGGGCGGTACGCCCGGTGCCCACGACACGGCCATCGCCCCGCCGAACAAGGCGAAGAGGAAGCCGATGATGAAGCCGCCGAAGTTGGAGACGGGCAGGGACACCAGCCCGAGCAGGATCGCCGCGACACCCGCGAAGGTGCGTACGTGCTTCTGGAACCAGAGGGTGATGCCCAGGACGACGAGCAGTACGCCGATGATCAGGGATCCCGCGCCCGCCGTGGTGGCCATGGCGATGGTCAGGCCACCGAGCTGGAGGTGCGCGTACGGGAAGTACATGATCGGAAGGCCGCTGATCAAGACGAACAGCCCCGCCCAGAACGGGCGGCTGCCCCGCCAGGCGCGGAACTGCTGCCTCCGGTGGGCGAACTGGCCGGGCGCGGCAGGACTCTCGGCGCTCATGGAAAACAGCTCCCTGGTGCGGCGTTGCTCTTGATGAGGGTGTTACGCGAAGAATGTGGGGGATGTGAAGGCGACGAGCGAGAGATGGCGGGCGGGGGACCGTAACGGCTCCCCCGCCCGTCACTGAGCGCCTAGTAGCACTCGACTCCCTCGCCGCTGCCCCAGCTCAGCCCCATGTGGAGGCCGGACAGCTTGAAGGTGGCGGCCGTGGTGGCCCACGCCGTCTGCTTCACATCGGTCAGCACGGCCTTGTCGGCCTGCTGAGAGAACCCGAACGGGCTGGACTGCTCCCCGCTTCCGTACTTGGGCTTCGGGGTGTTCCCGCTGGTGGTCCCGGCGGGGACGCCGATGTTGATGCCCGAGAACACGGCATCCTTCGCGTCCAGGTTGGCGACATCGATGTAGATCTTTTCGGCTTCTACATCCGTGCCCTTGTCACCCGCGGTCAGCTTCAGGGTGACCGACTTGTTCAGGAACGGAACCGGGGTGACCACGGACTGACACAAGTCGGTGATGGTGGCGCGGTCGAACGCCGAGACCGACACCGGGTGCGCCTGGTCGCTCTTGCCATCAAGACTCTTGCCCGTGTCTATGGCGCCGTACTGGTTCATGTCGTAGCCGACGAGCTGGCCGGCCCGGACCTTGAACTCCTGCCCCGACACACTGAACGACGCGGCAAGTGCGCCCTGCGCGAGGGCGACACCTATCACAGCCGTGGCGGCAACGCTGGGCACCATCACCACAGCGAACCGCTTCCATCTTGTCCCGCCACGCACCTGGGACTCCATATTTCCTCCTTCTCGGACGTACATCTCCTGGCCCTGACTGCCCTGTCGAAAAGGACGGCTCAGCCGGGCAGGGATGGGAGAAGTGCTACGTCCTCGGGAAGGGGAGCGCCTGCACTCGGAGGCGCGAACCGCGCACCGATCACCGGCGATCACCCCCGAGCGACAACCACTGGTCGCGCCTGACGCACATCACGCACAACCTTGCCGGACAGGCTTCGCCGGATGAGCGAAGACCCCCCTGTCCGAGAGCCGGCGCACCTGCCGCCGACCCCGCTCGGTGGGGACCCAAATAATCCCGTCGCCCGACCGGCTGTCGGGGTACGGGAAAGGACCGAGCGTCGCCGATCGTGGTGCATTCTCGCCGCCCGCACAAGGGGCTTCGTTACTCAGTAGTAACGGCCGGATAACCGAACAACGACCCACTGGTCTCGGTCGGCGACGCTGGGTGGCAACCAGGGGGAGGGCAAAGCGGTTGATCGATGGACAGAATCCGACAGATCAACGCCTCTGGCTTACTTGAAGTAACAGCGGCCGCGATTACCAAGTTTTGGTAAAGCGCGGCCGCAGTGGACCTTCTCTGTCAATTTTTTCACTCCGGCATCACATGCCGTGGTGTTTAACGACTGGTCAGAACCGGGGTCCTCGCCCCGCTCAGAACAGCGCCCGCGCAAGCGCCCGCCGGGCCGCCGACACCCGCGGATCATCGGCGCCGACCACCTCGAAGAGCTCAAGGAGCCTCAGCCGTACGGCATCCCGGTCGTCGCCGGCCGTGCGCCGCACGGTGTCGATGAGCCGGCCGAACGCGTCCTCGACATGGCCGCCCACCAGGTCCAGGTCGGCGGCGGCGATCTGCGCCTGTGCGTCACCGGGATTCTCGGCCGCCTCCTGACGCGCCCGCTGCGGGTCGAGCCCCTGCACCCGGTGGAGCAACTCGGCCTGGGCGAGCCCGAGTTTGGCCTCCGAGTTGCCCGGGTCGTCGCTCAGTACGTTCTTGTAGGCCTGGACGGCTCCGCCGAAGTCCCCGGCATCCAGGGCGCGTACGGCGGCTTCGAGGAGCGCGTCGTACGGGCCCACCGGCACGGTCGCGGGCTGCGGGGCGGCGCCCGCCTCGGCGTCCGGGTCGACCGTGAGGCCGGTCAGCCCGAAGCGCTCCTCGGCGACCTGCACCAGCTGGTCCAGGGTCTGCTGGATCTGCTCCTTGCCGGCGGCACCCTGGAAGAGCGGCAGTGCCTGGCCGGCGACGACGGCGAACACGGCCGGGATGCCCTGCACCCCGAACTGCTGCATCAGCATCTGGTTGGCGTCGACGTCGATCTTGGCGAGGAGCAGGCGTCCGTTGTACTCGAGGACGAGCTGCTCCAGCACCGGGCTCAGCTGCTTGCAGGGCTCGCACCACTCGGCCCAGAAGTCGATGACGACCGGGACCTCGCTGGACCGCTGGAGGACATCGCGCTCGAATCCCGCCTCGTCGACGTCGATGACGAGATCGGCCGGGGAGACGGCACCCGGGCCGCCGCCCTGCCGCGCCGCTTCGGCGCGCGCCTGCTCCGCCTTCGCCTTGGCCTCCTGGGCCGACTTCACCGCGGCGAGGTCGACGACTCCGCTCATGGACATGTTCCGTGGCTGCATGCGTCCATCCTCCCCCGAGCGCGCGCGTCTGTGAAAAGCGATGTGAAAGCCGGTCGTGCAGCGCGGCCCTGACGCCGGGTCCCCACCCCGCGCCGTGCGTGCCGTCACCCGCGTACGTCCTCGCGAGCTTAACGCTACGAGTCGTAGCGTAATGGCACTGAACACCTACCCGGTACCCCACCCCGGTGATCTCCCTCACTGCGACACGGGAACCGCCGGTTATGGTCGTGGGATGCAGAGCCGCAGCCCCGTCCCGCGCGCCGCAGGGCGCCCCCGCAGCGCCGCCGCGGACACCGCGATCCTCGCCGCGACGCGGGCGGCGCTGGTGGAGCTGGGCTGGTCGAAGCTGACGCTGGGAGACGTGGCGACGCGAGCCGGGGTCGCCAAGACGACCCTGTACCGCCGCTGGGCCGGCAAGAACGAACTCGTCGTCGACGCGGTGGCCGAACTCTTCGACGAACTGGAACTGCCCGACCGCGGCACCCTCGCCGCCGACATCGAGGGCGTGGTCCTGCAGTTCGCGGCGATCCTTGCGCGGCCGGAGGCACGGAACGGGCTGATGGCGGTGGTGGCGGAGTCGTGCCGCGACGACGCACTGCGCGAACGCATCCGTTCGTCGATCGTCGACCGCCAGAAGCGCCTGGTCCTTCAGGGCCGGGAGCGCGCCCAGGTGCGCGGCGAACTGCCCCCCGAGTCCGACCCCGCGGAGGCGGCCCGCACGGTCGACCTGATCTTCGACATGGTGGCGGGTGCGGTGGTCCACCGCACCCTGGTGAGCGCGGAACCCGTGGACTCGGCCTGGGCCCACGGCTTCACCGAGGTCCTGCTGAGGGGCCTGGCGGGAGTTACGCCTTGACCGGTGTCGGAGCGGCGTCCGCGATCCTGCCCTCGAGCTCGTGGGTGATCTTCCGCTCGACGAAGAAGGCGGCCGTGGGGATGGTGCCGGCGATCAGCACCCACGCCAGTTTGCCGAGGGGCCACTTGGCCTTGGAGCCGAGATCGAAGGCGAAGACCAGATAGATGATGTAGAGGAAGCCGTGGACCTGGGAGACGACCAGAGTGACGTCCTCGCCCTTGCCGAAGCCGTACTTGAACACCATGCAGGTGCACAGCACGAGCAGCATGACGGCGGTGACGTAGGCCATCACCCGGTAGCGGGTCAGCACGCTTCGTTTCATGGATATGAGCGTAACCACCCGCTCCGGGAGATCTTGGCCCGGGTCGCCCCTTCCCGGCCCCGGGTCACTCCTCGTCGAAGTCCCGCGCGGCGACCCTGAGCGGTCGCAGCATCGCGAAGATCTCCGCGCACTCCTCGGCGTCGTACACACCGAGCCCGAAGTCCATCGCCATGAGGTCACGGGTGGCGGCCTCGACGACCTCACGGCCCTTGTCGGTGATGGAGGCGAGGGTGCCGCGCCCGTCGTTGGGGTTGGGCCGCTTGTCGACCAGACCGGACCTCACCAGGCGGTCCACGGTGTTGGTCACGGAGGTCGGATGCACCATGAGCCGCTCGCCGATCTTCGACATGGTCAGCTCCCCCGCCTTGGAGAAGTTGAGCAGCACCAGCGCCTCGTACCGCGCGAAGGTCAGTCCGTACGGCTTGACGACCGCGTCGACCTCGCCGAGCAGGATCTGCTGTGCGCGCATGATCGAGGTGATCGCGGACATGGACGGCACGTTTCCCCAGCGCTGCTTCCAGAGCTCGTCGGCGCGGGCGATGGGGTCGAAGGGAAGACTGAGCGGCTTCGGCACGGCATCGACCTTACCGGCCGGTCACATGCTGGTCAGCACCGTCTCGTCCTTCGGTCCACGCCCGTCCGGACCATGTCCCTTCCGGGATGAAACCCTCACTTATGTCACGATTGGTGACCGACTGTCACCTCCGCCCCAGGGAGCCGCATGTCCCGGCTGATCCACGCCCTCGCGGCGCTCGCGGTGCTCGGGCTCGCGGCGGGCTGTTCCTCGCCCGAGGTCGGCGAGGCCTCCATCGCGGGCGCCGCCTCGAGGAAGGCGGACGTGGCCCAGCCGTTCTGGGTCGACCCCGCGAGCTCCGCCGCCCAGCAGATCCAGTTGTGGCAGCGGGAGGGCCGCACCCGGGACGCCGCACTGCTGGAGCGGATCGCCGACGAGCCGGCCGCGCTGTGGCCGGCCGGCGAGATCGACCCCGCCCCGGTGATCAGGGCGGCCACCGCCTCGGCGTCCCAGGAAGGACGTACGGCGCTGTTCGTGGCGTACAACATCCCGCACCGGGACTGCGGCCAGCACTCCGCGGGCGGGGCCGCCGACGCGGACGCCTACCGGGCGTGGATCGGGAGCTTCGCCGAGGCGCTGGGCAAGGCGAAGGCGCTGGTGGTGCTCGAACCGGACGCGGTGGCGCACACCGTGGACGGCTGCACGCCCGGGGAGTACGCGGCCGAGCGCGAGCAGCTGCTCGGGGAGGCGATCGCCCGGCTGAAGGAGCAGCCGAACACCAAGGTGTACCTGGACGCGGGCAACCCGGCCTGGATCCGGGAGCCGCGCGAGCTGGTCGACCCGCTCAGGCGGGCCGGCATCGCGGACGCCGACGGTTTCTCGCTGAACGTCTCCAACTTCCAGACGGACGCGGCCACCAGGAAGTACGGCCTGCGGCTCTCCGGCGAACTCGACGGGAAGCACTTCGTCATCGACAGCAGCCGCAACGGCAACGGACCGCTGCCGGGCGCCTGGTGCAACCCGCCCGGCCGGGCGCTTGGCACCCCTCCGACCACCGACACCGGCGTGCCCGCCCTGGACGCCTATCTGTGGATCAAGCGGCCCGGGGAGTCGGACGGCACCTGCGCGGGCGGCCCCGACGCCGGTTCGTGGTGGCCGGAGTACGCCCTGGGGCTGGCGCACAACTCGCGGGGCTGATGCTTCACTTGACCTGGAGCCACTTCGCTTCGGACGGCGTGCCGTCCGCGTCCGTCACGAACAGCATGTACCAGCCGGGCGGTACGAGGGCGCGGTCCTTCGGCACCTCGACCGTCACCGAGTCCGCGTCCTTGGTCAGACCGAGCTCGATGGACCGCTGCTCGACGTCGGTGGTGTGCGTGACCGCGCTGGGACGCATCAGCCGGGCCTTGACGATCCGCTCGGGGTGATCGGTCCGGTAGGTGGCGCGGTGGCGGGAATCGAGCAGCCGCGGACCGTTCTCCAGTGCGGGCCTGCGGCCGGCGTTGCGGTGCAGTGCGGGCGGGGTGAAGATCTCCATGCGCTGCTCGAAGTGGCCGAGCTTGGTGTTCTGCTGGTCGTCGAAGAGCGGGTCGGAGCCGAAGGTGGCGACCCTTCCGTCGGGCAGCAGCAGTCCCTCGGAGTGGTAGTTGCGGCCGACCGTAGGGGCCGCGGCCTCCCGGAAGACGTTGCCCTTGGGGTCGTAGAACTGGGCCTTGAGGATGTTGCTGGCGCTGCGGCCGCGGTAGTCCGCGGAGCCGTTGGAGGTGAAGACGGTGTCGTCCGGCATGATCACGCTGTTCAGGTAGCGCGTGCCCTGCGGGAGGTCGGGGCCGTCCTCGAAGACGGGGTTGTCCTTCTTGAGGTCGACGACGGCCGTACGCGGGGTCGACCTCCTGGACTCGCCGACGCCTCCGCCGCCCAGGATCATCACCTTCTGGTCCTGCGCGGGCGGCAGGAGCAGCGAGGCGGAGGTCTCGGTCTCGTCGGAGTCCCGCAGGCCGCCCACCTTCTTGAAGGTGTTGGTCTTCAGGTCCCACAGACCGGGCTCGCGGCCCCGGTCGGCGGGGCCGTAACCGGCGTTGGAGGCCGGGTAGAAGAGCTTGCCGCCCTTGGTGAGGAAGAGCGCGGGATAGGTCGGGAAGTAGCGCTTGGGGCCGCGCGTCCACTTCTTGGTCTTCGGGTCGTAGATCTCGTTGTCGCCGGGGTCGATGACGCCGACGTCGTCGAGGCCGGACACGGCGAGGACACGGCCGTCGTCGAGGCCGACCAGGGTCGGGTACCAGCGGGCCTTGTCCATCGGGGCGACCGGGACGTACCGCTCGGCCGTCGGGTCGAACTCGTAGGCGGCGCGGATCCCCTGGAAGTCCTGCTTGTCCATGGTGATCTTCTCGCTGAGCCCGTACGTGTTGTCGGCGTCCTTGCCCTTCAGGCCGACGACCTCGTACTGCGCCTGCTTCTCGGTGACCGACATCGGCCCCTTCTCGGCGGCCTCGACGAAGACCCGGACCTCGCTCGCGGTCACCTTGGTCTGCCAGGGCTGCATCACCCCGGCCCGGTTGTAGGTCACCTTCTGGGTGCGCTTGGCCCTGGGGACGGTGACGTCGAACCGGCTGACGTACTCGACTCCGGCGGGCGAGCGGAAGCGGGTGCCCTTCTTCAGGAACATCGCCTTGTCGGGGTTCTCGTTCTTGACCCGCATACCGCCGCCGGCCCGGTCGAGCTCACCGTCGAGGAGCTCGTAGCGGGCGGTCCCGCCGGCCACGAGGAGGCGGCCGTCGGGGAGTTGGGCGTGTCCGGAGCAGAAGAAGTCGTCGGGGGTGGGGATCTTCTTGAAGGTGTTCGCCTTCGGGTCCCACAGAACGGTGTCGAAGGACCCCTCGTCGAACTTCTTCTGCTCGTTGCCCGACCCGGCGACGATCAGCACCTTGCCGGTGTGCAGGAGGGCCGCGTGGATGGCGTTGGTGCGGTACCCCTCGGGGATGTCGATCCGGCTCCAACTGCCGTACTTCGCGCGGTACTCGGGCTGGGCGATCCGGTAGGCGTGGTACTTCTCGCCCGCGAGGTCGAGCGCGGCCGGGGCGTTGAGTCCGGCGAGGAGCGCGATGCCGCCGATGCCGAGGACGGTCTTCTTGGTCTTCTTGGTCTTCTTCGTCTTCTGGGACGGCTGGTAGGCCATGGCCTAGTTGCCCCCTGTCGTGGTGCCGGAGCCGGAAGAGGAGGTGGCGAGGGCGGGTTCGTCGACGACTCTCGGTGCCGCGGGGAGCGTCTGCCGCTCCCTCAGCAGCGTCGAGACCCACACCGCGACCGGAGCGAGCGCGATCGCCATGGCGAGGACCGCCCAGGTGCGCATGGCCGCGTGCGTGTGGCCGAGGACGACCGAGGCGGCCAGGGAGACCGCGAGGAGAACCGCCCAGCACAGGTGGATCCGGAAGGTCCACAGCCGGTCGGGGCTGGTGTCACCGCCCTTGGGGGTCACCACGAAACGGCTGGGCTTCCTGATGAGCGCCTCGCCGAAGGACTTGAGGTAGATCGGCGCGGCCAGGGCCGACATCGCCATGCCCGCGAGGCCGCCGGAGCCCTCCGGCTCGTGCGGGGAGACGTTGTGGCGCCGGTTCCAGAGGTAGAGCCCGATCTGGAGGGCGGCCGCGTCGCTGTAGAGCATCAGCCAGACGGAGGCGGCGACCTGGGTGCCGGACGCGCCGAACCAGAGGAAGAGGAAGCAGCTGAGGATGCCGAGGAACCAGTTGACGGCCGTCATCGGGTAGTAGACGAGCATCAGGGTGTACGAGAACAGGCGGCCCGGAGGCATGGTGAAAGGCGCCTTCCAGTACTGCTTGAAGAGCGTCTCGTACGTCCCCCTCGACCAGCGCATCTGCTGGGTGAAGAAGTCGGTCCAGGAGGCCGGGCCCTCGCCCACGGCCACCACGTCCGGGGTGTAGACGGACCGCCAGTGCGTGCCCGTCACCGGATTCCGGCGCCGGTGGAGTTCGAAGCCGGTGGCCATGTCCTCGGTGATGGAGTCGTACAGACCGCCGATCTGCTTCACGGCGGCGACGCGTACGACGTTGTTGGTGCCGACGAACATGGGTGCGCGGTAACGGTTGCCGGCCCGCTGGATCAGCGCGTGGAAGAGGAACTGCTGGGACTCGGCGGCCTTGGTGACGGGGTTGTGGTAGTTGCCGTACACCTGCGGTCCCACGACGAAGGCGACGTCCGGGTCGCGGAAGTACCCCATCATCCGCTCCAGGAAGTTCGGGAGCGGGACATGGTCGGTGTCCACGGAGGCGAAGAACTCGTAGGCGTCGCCGTGCATGGCGATCCACGCGTTGTAGTTGCCGTGCTTGGTGCGGGCCTTGTGGACGCCCTTGGTCCTGTTCCACTCGGGGACGCCGTGGCGGGTGAAGTGACGGACTCCGAGCTCCGCGCACAGGGCCTTGGCCTGTTCGTCGTCCCCCTCGTCGAGGAGCCAGACGTCCAGGGGGCCGGTGTGGGTGATCCTCGTGGCGCCTTCGAGGGTGGCGCGGACCATCGCCAGGGGTTCCTTGCCGGGGACGTACGTCGTCAGGAAGGCGACGCGGGTGCCTTCTTCGGGGACGACAGGAACGGGGTCGCGGGCTACGAGGGTGGCGTGGGCGACGGAGGCGACGTTGACCACCATGAACAGTTCGATCAGGCCGATGGCTATGAGCATCACGACATCGAGGCCGACCATCCAGCGCGCCCCGCCGTCGCGCTCCACCCAGTGGCTGGGCCAGACGAGGTAGACGAGGAGGGCCGCGGTGAGGAGCGGCGCGAGACACATCAGCAGGACGGCACGTATTCGGCGGGGCTCCCTCGACAGCAGCGAGGTGTACTGCACCCGGTACGCCGACCCGTCCGGCTCCGTGAGCGGCCCGGCGAGTCGGCTGTAGGTGTCGTAGTCGTAGCCCTCCGGCCGCACGGTGCCCTCCGGTTGAGTGAGGAGTGATCGACCCTTGCAGGGGATTCGATATCCACACAAAAGTGGAGATCCTGCGAGATGGCGACCCGGGGGCGTCCAGCCGAGTGCCTCCGGCGGTCGGCGGGTGCGGGTCCGGTGGGGGCGGGCGTTTTGCGCAGTTCCCCGCGCCCCTATAGGCCCGTGGGTGGGTCGGGGCCGGGGTGGGGGGTGTCCGTCCTCGGTCCGGCGGCTCGGCTCCTTGAGCAGTGCTCGGTTCCGGACGCCGGCCGCTGCGGGCGCACACCCCCCACCCCGTCCCCTTCCCGCCGTCGG
>NZ_JBIAKA010000021.1:0-196604 GCF_042872225.1 Streptomyces sp. NPDC005374
GACGTCGTCGGCCCGGCCGACATAGGTGATGTATCCGTCCGCGTCCCGCGAACCGATGTCGCCGGTGCGGTAGTAGCCGCCGGCCATCGCCTCCGCCGTACGGTCCGGGTCCCCGTGGTAGCCGTTCATGAGGCCGACGGGGCGGCTCGAGAGGTCAAGGGCGATCTCGCCCTCCTCCGCACCCGGCGCGCCTGTCACCGGGTCGAGGAGCTCCACCCGGTAGCCGGGGCTGGGCCGTCCCATGGAACCGGTCTTCAGCGGCTGGCCGGGGCTGTTGGAGACCTGTACCGCCGTCTCCGTCTGCCCGAAGCCGTCCCGGACGGTGACGCCCCAGGCCCCCCGGACCTGCTCGATGACCTCGGGGTTCAAGGGCTCCCCCGCCGCCACCGCCTCGCGCGGCGGCGTGCGCAGCTGCGTGAGGTCGGCCTGGATCAGCATGCGCCACACCGTCGGCGGCGCGCAGAAGGTCGTCACGCCCGCGCGGTCCATCTCCGCCATCAGGCGGGCCGCGTCGAAGCGTGTGTAGTTGTGGATGAAGACGGTGGCCTCCGCGTTCCAGGGTGCGAAGAGGTTCGACCACGCGTGCTTGGCCCACCCGGGCGAGGAGATGTTCAGATGCACGTCACCGGGCTCGAGACCGATCCAGTACATCGTCGCCAGGTGACCGATCGGATACGACACATGGCTGTGTTCCACCAGCTTCGGCAGGTCGGTCGTCCCGGAGGTGAAGTAGAGCAGCAGGGCCGTGTCCGCCGGGGTGGGCCCGTCGGGGACGAAGTCGGCGGCCGCCGTGCGGAGTTCGTCGTACGGCAGCCAGCCCGCCGCCGGCTCACCACCGACCGCGATCCGGGTGTAGCCGCCGGGCACATCGTCGAATTTCGCGGTGTCCGAGGCCCGTACGACCACGTGGCTCACCCGGCCCCGGCCGACCCGGTCGGCGAGGTCCGCGGGGCCGAGCAGCGGGGTGGCCGGGACGAGTACCGCGCGCAGCTTCATCACGGCCAGCGCGGTCTCCCAGAGCTCCGCCTGGTTGCCGAGCATCACCAGGACACGGTCACCGGCCCTGACCCCGGCCGACCGCAGTCCGACGGCGACCCGGTTCGAGCGCTCGGACAGCTCGGCGAAGGACAGCCGACTCTCGCCGCCGTCCTCCTCGACGATGTGCAGGGCGGTACGGTCGTTGCCCTCGGCGATGACGTCGAACCAGTCCAGCGCCCAGTTGAAGTGCTGGGGCCGAGGCCAGTCGAAACCCTCGCACGCCCCCGCGTAGTCCTCGCGACGGGCCAGCAGGAAGTCCCGGGCGGCCCGGAACTCCTTGGTGGCTACGGTTTCCGGCACAGTGTCTCCTCTTTCCTCCGGCTCTCCTGCGACAGCCGTCTCAGCCGACCGGGACCAGCTCGACGACCGGGATGTCACGGCCCGTACGGCCCCGGAACTGCGCGAAGTTCGGATCCTGGGCGGTCTGCAGCCGCCACAGCTCCTCGTGCTCGGCCGCGGGCACCGGCTCGGGCCGGACGAGGAAGCGACGCCCGCCGGGCAGCTCGACCGTGCCGGTGCCCGCGGCGACCAGGTTGCGATACCAGGCGGGGTGACTGTCGGCCCCGCCGTTGGCGGCGAAGACGATGTGCCGGCCGCCGTGCTCCAGATGCACCAGCGGGGTGGTGCGGAGCACACCGCTGCGCCGGCCCTTGGTGCTGAGCAGCAGCAGCAGCGGCACCTCGCCGAAGTCGGCCACCCGACCGCCGTTCGCCCGGAATTCCTTGATGACGTTCCGGTTGAACGGATTGCTGTTGACGGACTCGTCCACGCTTTCGGGCCGGTAGGCGTCCCAGTTCTCCTCGGGGAGATAGAGCCGGGTACTGGTCGTCTCCTCGAACGGCATTCCTTCGGGCATGTTGATGAGTTCCATGTGCAGACCCCAGGGCGTGACGAAGTAGACCCAGCGGTCGCCCGCGATGGGGCCGTCGGTGATCGTCTCCGGCTCGCCGAGAACGGTGACCCCGGGGACTTCCCGCAGATACGCGACGGCCTTGTCGACGTCGTCGACGTACAGGGCGAAGTGGTGGCCGCCCAGGTCGCTGTTGCGGGGCTGCCGGCGGTCCTGGTCGGGCGCGGTGTACTCGAACAGCTCCAGGTTGGTCACCGGTCCCAGGCGCAGCATCGCGATCTGCGCCGAGGCGTTCGGGTGGACGCCGAGCTTGCGGGTCATCCAGTCGCCCTCGGTGTCCTCCACCGGGCCCAGCCGGTAGGCGAGTTCGGCGCCGATGACGTCGACGAAGAAGCTCACGGCCTGGTCCAGGTCGGGCACGGTGTAGGCGATGTGGTGGACGGCCCGGGCTCCGGGAAGTGTGCTCAAGATGGGCTCCGTTCGGGCTCGGTCCGCCCCGGGGCGGACGCGTGTGTGCCGGGCTCTCGTGCCCGGGCTCGCCGGTAGCCTGCGCGTCGCGGCGAGCCCGGACAAGGGCGAGTTGCAGAAGTCGGCGGACATGCCGAAGTAGCCACGGCGGGTTGGCGTTCCGGGCGCAGGTGATGTTGGGATGGAGACCGTAGAAGCGCCGTCGGCCGCACATTCCGCCGGGCGCACCGAATATCTCTCGCACGTTTTCCGTGCATTCCTTGCGTACGCGTTCCACATTCTCCGAGTCCTCTGAGTTCTGCGTTTTCTCCGGGTTCTCCGAGTCTCTGAACAGCGTTGAACGATTGCGAAAACGGGGGTCAATGATGGGTGATTTGAAGAGACGGCGGTTCGTGGGGCTCGGCTCCGGGATCGCGTTCACGGCCGCGGCCGGCGGGGGCCTCGCGACGGCGCCTCACGCCCGCGCCGCCGGCGGTACGGCCACCACGGCCGCGACGGCCGTCACGGCGAAGAAGGCCGCCTCGGCCGTCGCGGTGACACCCTCCGACAGCCGGTACCCGGACCTGATATCCGGCAACAACCAGCGGTGGACGTCGAGTCCGGACAAGGTCGTGCTGCCCCGGACGACCGCCGAGGTGGTCACCGCGGTGCAGGAGGCGGTCACCGGGGGCAAGCGGCTGTCCGTCTGCGGCGGCGGCCACTGCTTCGAGGACTTCGTCTTCAACGCGGACGTCAAGGTCAACATCAACATGGGCCTGATGAACGCGGTCTCGTTCGACACCTCGCTGAACGCCTTCAAGGTCGGCGCCGGGGCCACCCTCCTCGACGTCTACGAGGCGCTGTGCGAGGGCTGGGGTGTGACGATCCCGGCCGGCATCTGCCACAGCGTGGGCGTCGGCGGCCATGTCACCGGCGGCGGCTACGGCAACCTGTCCCGGCAGTACGGGCTGACCGTCGACCATCTGCACGCGGTCGAGGTCGTCGTCGTGGACGCCTCCGGCACGGCACGCAGCGTGGTGGCCGCCCGTGACTCCGCCGACTCGGCGCTGCGCGACCTGTTCTGGGCGCACACCGGGGGCGGTGGCGGCAGCTTCGGTGTGGTGACCGCGTTCTGGTTCCGCACTCCGGGTACGACCGGCGCGGCCGAAGCCCTGCTGCCGAAGGCGCCCTCCAAGATCTTCCTGACGCTGGCGGGCTGGCCCTGGGAGAAGGTCACCCAGGACGGTTTCAGCCGCCTGGTCGCGTACTGGGGCACCTGGTTCGAGGAGCACAACACCCCTGGTACGACGGCCGGTTCGCTGTACTCCTGGCTGATGCTCAACCACCGCGACAGCGGCTCGATGGGCGCGGTGGTCCAGCTCGACGCCTCGCTGCCGGACGCGACGAGCGTGCTGTCGGACTTCCTGGCCGGGATGGACGCGGCCCTCGGCCTGAGCTCCGCGACCGTCCGGCACGACGGCGTCCTGGACTCGCAGTACACCAGCACCCGCCTGATGCCGTGGCTGCGCGGCACCAAGTACATCGGCGCGATCTCGCCGACCCAGCTGGACCCCACCACCCGGGGCTGCCACAAGTCGGCGCATCTGCGGCGGCGCACCCCGCAGGCGCAGATCGACGCCATGTACACCCACCTGACCAGCACGGACAAGCCGAGCACCATGACCGGCATCGTGCTGTCCGCGTCGGGCGGCAGGATCGCGAGCGTGTCGTCGACGGCCACGGCGGTCGCCCAGCGCGACGCGATCATGAAGGTGAACTTCGAGAGCCGCTGGTACGACAAGGCCGACGACGCGTTGAACGTCGGCTGGATCCGCGAGGCGTTCGGCGCCGTGTACGGCGACACGGGCGGGGTGCCCGTCCCGAACGACGTGACCGACGGCTGCTACATCAACTACCCCGACGGCGACCTGTCCGACCCGGCGTTCAACCGCTCTTCGGTGGCCTGGCACGACCTGTACTGGAAGCAGAACTACGCACGCCTCCAGCAGGTCAAGCGCGCCTGGGACCCCGGTGACGTGTTCCACCACCGCCAGTCGATCCGCCTCCCCTGACTTCCCTCCCCCTCCCCAACCCCCCTCTACAACACTGGAGTTGAAGATGCGTACCACCACCCTCGGCAAGAACGGTCCCGTCGTGGGCCGCGTGGGCCTGGGCACCATGGGCATGTCCTTCGGTTACGACCCGCACGGCTGGGACGACGACGCATCGGTCAAGGTGATCAACCGCGCCCTCGACCTCGGCGTCAACCTGATCGACACAGCGGACGTGTACGGCCCGTTCACCAACGAGGAGCTGGTCGGCCGCGCACTCAAGGGGCGCCGGGACGAGGCCGTGCTCTCCACCAAGGGGGGTCTGGTCGTCGACGAGAACGGCCTGGGCCTCAACGGGCGTCCCGAGCACCTGTCGGCCGCCGTGGACGCGAGCCTGCAGCGGCTCGGCGTCGACCACATCGACCTGTACTTCCTGCACCGCGTGGACCCGACGGTCCCGCTGGAGGAGAGCTGGGGCGCCCTGGCCGAGCAGGTCGCGGCCGGCAAGGTGCGCGCACTGGGCCTGTCCGCGGTGACGCTGGAGCAGGTCAAGGCGGCGCAGGCCGTGCACGAGGTGGCGGCCGTGGAGTCCGAGGCCTCCCTGTTCACCCGGGACGCCTTCGCGGACGTGCTGCCGTACACCGTCGAGCAGGGCATCGCCTTCCTGCCGTTCTCGCCGCTCGGCCGCGGTCTGCTCACCGGTGCCTTCACCAAGCCGGCCGACCTTCCCGAGGACGACTGGCGCAGCACCCAGCCGCGGTTCACCGGGGAGGCGTTCACGCACAACAAGGCGATCGTCGACGCGGTCGCGGCCGTGGCCGGCCGCCACGGCGCGACCACGGCCCAGGTCGCCCTGGCCTGGCTGCTGGCCAAGGGCGAGTACGTGGTTCCGATCCCCGGCACCAAGACCGAGCGCTACCTGGAGCAGAACGCCGGCGGCGCGGACGTCGCGCTCACCGCGCAGGACATCGCCGAACTGGATGCCCTGCCCGAGCCGCTGGGCGCCCCGGAGGCCTGATCCGCGCCGGCACCGACTTCGGCGGGCGACCCCCGCCGGACCACCCTGTCGACGCCGGGCCGGGCGATCCCCGGCCCGGCGTCGCGGGGGCGACCCACCGGGCGCACGACCGGCCCGGTAACGGACGCCGCAGCGGGGAGCGGGGCCATGTCCGCCACACCCGGCCGGACCCGCACTCGGACACGGGGCACAACCCGCCACGCCGGCACGCCCCCCGCGCACGCCCACCATCCCCACGACGGGCCCGACGACCGGCGGCCGCACCCGCGGCCACAACTCACCGCAGAGACGCGGCCGACCCCGACCCGGTCCGCCCACCAGGGCAAGTCCGGTACCACGACGGGGCCCGCACCACAGCGATTCCGGCACCACAGTAGATCCCGCACCCCTGCGAGTCCCGCGGCCGCATCCGCGGCCACAACTCACCGCAGACACGCGGCCGACCCCCGACCCGGTCCGCCCGCCAGGGCAAGTCCGCTTCACGGCGGGTCCCGCACCGCAGCGAACCCCGCCGGACAGCAAGCCCCACCCCACCCCCACAGCGGCCCCCGCTCCGACCCCACCCGGTCCCCGCCCGGCCCCGCGTCCGCCCATCCGGCTCCGGCGCCCCCCTCCCGATGCCCAAGCCCGCAGAGGAAGAGAACCGCACATGACCGAGATCACGACGAACCGGCCGGCGCGGCTGACGTCCGGCTTCGACATACCCCGGCCCCCGGGCCTGACCTGGTACGTCCAGGCCCAGCAGCCCGTGGGCTACGAGATTTCCCTCACCCGGGGACTGCTCAACCCCGTCAACCCGGCGCTCGCCAAGGCCGTCGGCGCCGACAACCGCGGCGGTGTCCGTGCCCTCGTCGTCGTCGACAAGGTGGTCGACGACCTGTACGGCACCGCCCTGCGGGGTTACTTCACCGCCTGGCAGGCCGACGCGACCTGGCTCGTCATGCCCGGCGACGAGGAGACCAAGGCCCTGGAGCAGGTGGTCGAGGTCACCCGGGCCATGACCGAGATGGGCATCCTGCGCCGTACCGAGCGCGTGGTCGTGGTCGGCGGCGGTGTCCTGATGGACGTCGTCGGCATGGCGGCCAGCCTCTACCGGCGCGGCGCACCCTACGTACGGGTACCCACCACCCTCGTCGGCCAGGTGGACGCGGGCGTCGGTGTGAAGACCGGCGTCAACCACGGCACCCACAAGAACCGCCTGGGCACCTACTTCGCGCCCGAAGTCACCCTGATCGACCCGGAGTTCCTGCGCACGGTGCCGCACCGGCACATCGCCAACGGTCTCGCCGAGATCATCAAGATGGCGCTCATCAAGGACGCGGATCTCTTCCACCTCCTGGAGGAGACGGTCGCGCAGATCTCCAGCGACACCCTCGCGGACTGCGGTGCGGACATGCGCGAGGTCGTCTCGCGGGCCATCGCCGGCATGCTCGACGAGCTGGAGCCCAACCTGTGGGAGAGCGTGCTGGAGCGCTCGGTCGACTACGGGCACACCTTCAGCCCGTCCCTGGAGCTGCGGGCCGACCCGCCGTTGCTGCACGGCGAGGCCGTCGCCGTCGACATGGCGGTGTGCGTGGCCCTCGCGACGGGCCGCCAGTTTCTGTCCCCGGCCGAGGCGGACCGGGCGCTCGCCCTGATCGCCGCCGCCGGACTCCCGCTCACCCACCCCGTGTTCACCGCCGAGCTGCTCCAGGTCGGCCTGGCCGACGCGGTCAAGCACCGCGACGGCCTGCAGCGCCTCCCCCTCACCGACGGCATCGGCTCCTGCGTCTTCGTCAACGACGTGACGCCGGCCGAACTCGCCCGCGCGCTGGAGTTCGTGCACGCCTACGCGGACCGGACGGACGGGTCGGCCCCGTGAGCGCCCGGGGTCCGATCACCGTCCTCGACGTGGGCGGGACCCGTGTGCGCCACGCCCGGTGGTCGCCCGAGGAGGGTCTCGGCGAGGTGACCGACATGCCCTCCCCCAGCCGGCTGCGCCACCCCGAGGCACCGTTGGAGGAGCTGCGCGGCCGGCTGCTCGCCGCGATCTGCGACGCCGTCCCGGCCGGCCCCGCCCCCGCGGTGGCCGCGATCTCCTTCGGTGCCGCACTCGACCAGCGCACCGGCACGGTCTACGGCTCGGGACCGCTGTTCGGCGACGATACGACGCCGCTGGACCTGCCGGCGGCGCTCGGTGCCCTGCGCCCGGACGTCGAGTGGCACGTCCTGAACGATGTGACGGCGGCGCTGCTCCACTACGCCTCGGGCCCCCGTCACCACGAGCACCGCAAGGTCCTGCTGCTGACGGTGAGTTCGGGTATCGCCTGCCGCACGATGGACCTGCGTACCGGAACCATCGCCACCGACCCCTGCGGTCTGCAGGGCGAGGTCGGCCATCTGCCGGCGCACACGGAACTCGCCGGTCACGAAGTCGAACTGACCTGTGACTGCGGTGGTCCGGGGCATGTGGCGGCCTACGCCTCGGGCCCCGGCCTGCGCCGCATGGCGGACGTCCTGCGGGAGAGCGCCCCGGACCGCTGGCGGGCCTCGCCCCTGGGCCGGGCCATGACCGACGGCACCTCCTTCGAGGAGGCCCTCGGCACGGCCCTCGACCGGTCCGACCCGCTGGCCGCCGAGCTCCTGGACGCCGCGACGGCCCCGGTGGCCGACGTCCTGCGCACGGCCCTGTCACTGGACCCGGAACTCGACGACCTGGCCGTCACGGGCGGTGTGGCGACGGGCCTGGGCCACCACTACAAGGCGTCCCTGGAACGCCACTTCGCACGGGAGGGCCTGTATCTGACCTCGGACCTGACCCCGGGCTGGCCGGCGAACCGCATCACCGTCTGCGCACCGGGTGAGGCCAACGGCCTGATCGGCGCCGGAATCGGGGCACTGCGGCGCCCCGCCGGGAACACCGCGCCCGACACCACGCGGCCCCGGCGACCGGTCGCGCGCCACTACGCGGTCCTCCGCGACGACGCCGGCCTGCACCTCACCCCGCGGCCCACCCCCGCCCCGGCCCCCGGCGAACTGGTCGTCGCCCCGCTGGTGGCCGGAGTCTGCGGCACCGACCTCCAGATGCTCCGGGGCATACGCGACGACGGCGCCGCGGTCATCGGCCACGAAGGCGTGGCCAGGATCGTGGCCGTGGGCGAGGACGTCCAGGACCCCGCTCTGCGCCCCGGCGTGCCCGTGGTCATCAACCCCACCCACCCCGACGACGACTCCTTCCTCCTCGGCCACAACGTCGACGGCCTCCTCCAGGAACGCGTCCTCGTCCCGGCCACCGCCGTCCGCGCCGGACTCGTACTGCCGCTCCCCGAGGTCCCGCCGGGGGTGCTCGGCGCGCTCGTCGAGCCGCTCGCGGTGGCCCGGTACGCGGCCCTCGCCGTGACCGAGCACCGCCCCCGCACCCTCCTGGTGTTCGGCGACGGCACGGTCGGCCATCTGGCCGTCCGCACGGCCAGGCGCTGGTACGGCCCCGACGTGCGCACCGTGCACGTCCACCACACCCCCGCCGGCCTGGTCTGGAGCAACCGTGCCCCGCACTCGGCGGACGTACGGCTGCTGTCCGGGGATCTGTCGGCCGAGCAGCTGGCACGCGCCCTCGGCGACGGCCCCCTCGCGGTGCTGATCGCCACCCCGGCCCCGGCCACCCTGCCCTGTCTGGAGCTCGCGCTGGAGGCGGCGGCCGGTACGGACACCGTCGTGGACCTGGTCGGCGGGCTCCCGCGGCCCGCGGCCAGCCTCCAGGTGCCCGGCGTCGACCTGGCCGAGGTGCGGGCCGCGAACCGGGCGGGCCGCCCGCAGCCGCCGTATGTCGCCCGGTTCGGTACGGCGAGCGGGCACAAGGTGCGGATCCTGGGGCACCGGGGCGTGGCCGGCGAGCATCTGCGGTACGCGGCGGCCGAGCTGTGCCGGGCGCCCGAGCGGTACCGGGACCTGGTGACGCATGTCGTCGACCTGCCCGGCGCGGTGCCGGTGCTGGCCCGGCTCGCCGCCACGACGGACCGGATCGTCTCCGGGCGACGGCTCGTCAAGCTGGCCGTACGGATGGGCGAGCCGTCGTGAGTGCCGTACCCGAGTCCCCGCGGATCGCCCTGGCCGACTGGCGGTTGCCCGTGCGCGGCGAGGCGGCCGTCGACCTGGCCTTCCGGCACCGGGTACCGGGGCTCCAGTTCGACCTCGGCGGGCCCGGGCGCGGCCCCTGGCTGGACGGGCCGGGGCAGCTGACGCGGCTGGCCCGCACCGCCCGCTGCGCCGGGGTGGCTCCGCTCGGGCTCGCCGCCAATGTGCTCAACGACATCGGGCTGACCGCCGCCGAGGGCACCCTCGACGCCGGCCGGGTCCGTGCCGTGCTGGACCGACTGCTCGACGCGGCAGGGGAGTTGGGCGCGCCACTGGTGTTCGTGCCCAGTTTCCGGCGCAGCGCGATCGACGACGACCGCGCACTGCTGCGCACCGCGGAGGTGCTGCACGCCGCCGCCCGGCGGGCACAGGCCTGTGGCCTGCTGCTGGCCAGCGAGAACACCCTCGCGCCCGGGGCGGCGCTGCGGCTCGCGGAGCAGGTCGCGTCGCCCGCCTTCCGGCTGCTCCTCGACACCTACAACCCCCGTGCCGCGGGCCTGGATCCGCGGGCGCTGGTGGCCGCGGCCGGCGCGCTGCTGGCCGACCAGGTGCATGTGAAGGACGGCCCGGACGGCGATGGCGGCACCCCGCTGCTCGGCGACGGCGACGGCGACATCGTCGACACCCTCGACGCGCTGGCCGAACACGCCGTGCCCGTACGGGCTCTGGTGCTGGAGAACGATCACCGCGGCGGCGACCCGGACCGGCTCGCCGCCGACCTGGAACGGCTGCGGGCGCTGACGGAGCGCGCGCACGGCCGTCGGACCGACTACGCAGGAACGGCAGGGACATGGCCATCGTAGTGACCGCACAGGCGCTGCTGTTCGACATGGACGGCACGCTCATCGACTCCACCGCGGCGGTGGAGCGGACCTGGCGGAGGTTCGCCGACCGCCACGGTCTCGACCCGGCCGTGATCCTGGCCGGCGCGCACGGGCAGCGCACCGCCGAGACGGTCGCCGAGCACGCCCCGCCGGGCACCGACGTGGCGGCGGAGACGGCCTGGCTGGTGGCGCAGGACATCGCCGACACCCGGGGCACGGTCGCCCTGCCGGGGGCGGCCGGACTGCTGGCCGAACTGCCCCCGAACCGCTGGGCGTTGGTCACCTCGGCGGGCCGGGAGCTGGCCCGGCGGCGGATGGCCGCGGCCGGGCTGCCGCTGCCGGAGGTGCTGGTCGGCGCCGACGACGTGGCCCGCGGCAAGCCCGACCCGGAGGGCTATCTGCTGGCCGCGGCCCGGCTCGGCGTGGACCCGAGGGCCGCGATCGTCTTCGAGGACGCGGAGCTGGGCCTGCTCGCGGGGCGCGCCGCCGGTGGTTACACCGTGGTCGTCGGCCCGCACGGGGGCGCCGCCGCGCAGGGCCGGCCGCGTATCACGGACTACGTCGGAGCGGTGTGCGGGGAGGTCGAGGAGGAGCTGCGGCTGACCCTTCCGGTGCCCGCGGCCGTCCCGGCCTGAGCTGAAGCAGCTGAAGCAACCGAAGTCATCTGTCGATCGGAGATCTCCCATGTCCGCACCTGTATCCGCATCCGCACCCGTCATCTCCGGCCATGTGGCCCCGGGGTTCGAATCCGTCCGTGAGGAGTTCGTCCGCAACTTCGCGGAGCGCGACGAACAGGGCGCCGCCCTCGCCGTCACGCTCGACGGCGAACGCGTCGTCGATCTGTGGGGCGGCCCCGCCGATCCCACCACGGGGCGGGCCTGGGACGGCGACACGGTCCAGCTCGTGTTCTCCGGCAGCAAGGGCATCCTGGCGACCGCCCTGCTGGTGCTCGTCGACCGGGGTGTGGTGGAACTGGACAAGCCGGTCGCCCACTACTGGCCGGAGTTCGCGGCCAAGGGCAAGGCCGGCATCACCGTGCGCGAGGTGGTGACCTTCACCGCGCGGATGCCCGCCGTGGCCGCCCCGCTCTCCCAGGACGACCTGAGCGACCCGGAGGCCATGGCGAAGCTGCTGGCCGACCAGGAGCCGGAGGCCGATCCGCGGGCCGAGGGGATTCTGTACGGGCCGTGGGCGACCGGGTGGATCGTCGCCGAGGTGATCCGGCGGGCCGACGGGAGGCGCCTGGACCTGTTCTTCGCCGAGGAGGTGGCCGGGCCGCTCGGTGTCGACGTCTCCTTCGGCATCACACCCGAGCAGGAGGCCCGGGTGGCCCGCACCGAGTACGGCACGGGCTTCCGTGACCAGTTCACCGGTTACTTCACCAGCGAGGACCCGCTGACCCGGCGGATCTGGCAGAACCCGGTCCCCTTCCCCGAGGACGAGGACATCTGGAACCGTCCCGCCCGCCGCTTCGCCCTGGTCCCGGCCGCCAACGCCTACGGCTCGGCCCGCGGCTTCGCCGCGCTGTACGGCGCCCTCGCCCAGGACGCGGCCCGTCCCGCCGACGAGCCGCCCCTGCTGCTGTCGCGCCGGCTGCTCGACGAGGCCCGCGCCCCCTATGTCAGCAAGGTCGACCAGCTGATCGACGTACCGATGGTGTACGGGGGCGGCGGCTACCGGCTGCGCACCAACCCGCGCCCGACCGTGGACGGCGACTCCTTCGGCCACGACGGCGCCGGCGGCTCCGCCAACCAGGCGTGGCCGCGCGCGGCGGCCGGGGTGTCGTATGTGATGAACCGGCTCATCGCGCTCGGCCCCGACGACAAGCGGGCCTCCTCGCTGGTCAAGGCCGTGGCGGCGGCGATGGACGGGCTCGGCATCGGCGGTGGGCGATGAGCGGCGACGGCATCCGGCTGCTCGGTCCGGACGGTGAGCGGGTGCCGCATCCGGAGTACGCCATTGATGCGGATGCCGGTCAACTCCGGTCCCTGTACCGGGACATGGCGCTCGCCCGCCGCTTCGACGCGGAGGGGGTCACGCTGCAGCGGCAGGGCGAACTCGGGCTGTGGCCCTCGCTGCTCGGGCAGGAGGCGGCCCAGGTCGGGTCGGTGCGGGCGCTGGCCGAGGGCGACCGGGCGTTCCCGAGCTACCGGGAACACGCCGTCGCGCTGGGGCTCGGAGTGGATCCGCTGGCGCTGCTGCGGCTGTTCCGGGGCGTGGACAACGGCGCCTGGGATCCGGACGCGCACGACTTCCACCTCTACACCCTCGTCATCGGCTCGCAGACCCTGCACGCCACCGGCTACGCGTGGGGCATGGCGAGGGACGGCTCCGAGAACGCGGTCGTCGCCTACTTCGGGGACGGGGCCGCCAGTCAGGGCGATGTCGCCGAGGCGTTCAACTTCGCCGCCGTGTACGACGCGCCGGTGGTGTTCTTCTGCCAGAACAACCAGTGGGCCATCTCCGAGCCCAACGCACGGCAGACCCGGGTACCGCTGTACCAGCGCGCCCAGGGCTTCGGCTTCCCCGGCGTGCGGGTGGACGGCAACGACGTACTGGCCGTGCTCGCCGTGACCCGGGCCGCGCTGGAGCATGTGCGCGCGGGCCGGGGGCCGTATCTGATCGAGGCGTTCACCTACCGTATGGGCGCCCACACCACCTCCGACGACCCGACCCGCTACCGGGACGCGGCCGAGGTGGAGAGCTGGCGGGCCAAGGACCCGCTGCTGCGCCTGGAACGCCTGCTGCGCCGCGAAGGTGCCGCCGACGACGCGTTCTTCGCCGAGGTCTCGGCCGAGGGGGAGGCGCTGGCCGCCCGGGTCCGGGAGGGCGTACGGACCATGCCCTCGCCCGCGCCCGGCGCGCTCTTCGACCATGTCTACGCCGGGGCGCATCCGGGTGTGGACCGGGAACGTGCCGAGTTCGCCGCCTATCAGGCGTCCTTCGCCGAGGAGGGCTGAGCCATGACAGCGACCCTTATGACGCTGGTGACCGCCCTCAACACCGCGCTGCGCGATGTGCTGGCCCAGGACCCCAAGACCCTCGTCATGGGCGAGGACGTGGGCCGGCTCGGCGGGGTCTTCCGGGTGACGGACGGCTTGCAGAAGGACTTCGGCGAGAGCCGCGTCGTCGACACCCCGCTCGCCGAGTCGGGCATCGTCGGCACCGCGATCGGCCTCGCGCTGCGCGGCTACCGTCCGGTGGTGGAGATCCAGTTCGACGGCTTCGTGTTCCCGGGCTACGACCAGATCGTCACCCAGCTCGCGAAGATGCACGCCCGCTCGCTGGGCAAGGTGAGGCTCCCGGTCGTCATCCGCATCCCGTACGGCGGCGGCATCGGCGCGGTCGAACATCACTCGGAGTCCCCGGAGGCGCTGTTCGCGCATGTGGCGGGGTTGCGGGTGATGTCACCGGCGACGCCCCGCGACGCCTACTGGATGCTGCGGGAGGCCGTCGCCTGCGACGACCCGGTGATCTTCTTCGAGCCGAAACGGCGCTACTACGAGAAGGGCGAGGTCGACACCACCACCCCTGTCGCCCCCGCCCACCGGGCGCAGGTGGTCCGCTCCGGCACCGACCTGACCCTGGCCGCCTACGGGCCGATGGTGCGCACCTGCCTGGACGCGGCAGCCGTGGCCGCCGAGGAGGAGGGCCGGCAGCTGGAGGTCGTCGACCTGCGGTCGATCTCGCCGCTCGACTTCGACACCCTCCAGGACTCGGTGCGGCGCACCGGGCGGCTGGTGGTCGCGCACGAGGCCCCGGTGTTCTTCGGCGCGGGTGCGGAGATCGCCGCGCACGTCACCGAGCACTGCTTCTACCACCTCCAGGCGCCGGTCCTCCGGGTCGGCGGCTACCACACCCCGTATCCGCCGTCCCGGCTGGAGGAGGAGTACCTCCCCGGGATCGACCGTGTGCTCGACGCCGTCGACCGCGTGCTCGCGTACTGAAGAGAGGCAGACGATGACGGACAACGCCCTGCGGGAGTTCCGGATGCCCGATGTGGGCGAGGGTCTCCAGGACGCCGAGATCATCCGCTGGCTGGTCGCGCCCGGCGACAGTGTCACGGACGGGCAGGTGGTGTGCGAGGTCGAGACCGCCAAGGCCGCGGTCGAACTGCCCATCCCCTACGACGGGGTGGTCCACGCGCTGTGCTTCCCCGAGGGCGCCACGGTGGACGTGGGCGCGCCCATCATCACGGTGACGGCGGCGGCCGTCACCGTCCCCGAGCCGGAGGCCCGCACCCCGGTCCTGGTCGGCTACGGCGCCGCTCCCGCGTCCGCCGTCCGTCGCCACCGGCGCCGTGACGGGAGCGGCCCGGCGGCGCCCGTGGCGGCCGCCCTTCCGCTCGCGAAGCCCCCGGTGCGCAAGCTCGCCAAGGAACTGGGCGTCGACCTGGCCGCGGTCGTGCCCACCGGGCCGCGCGGGGACGTGACGCGGGCGGATGTGCGTTCGGTGGCGGAGGCCGACCGGCCCACCACGCCGACGCCCCCCGCCGAGACCGCCCCCGCCGCCCCCGCCGCCCCTGCCGCCCAGGAGACCCGCGTCCCCGTCACCGGCGTACGGCGGGCCACCGCGCGGGCCATGGTGGCCAGCGCCTTCACCGCGCCGCATGTCACCGAGTTCGTGACGGTCGACGTCACCCGGACCATGAAGCTGGTCCGGCGGCTCAAGCGGCACCCGGACATGGCGGGGCTGCGGGTCGGCCCGCTGCTGCTGGCGGCCAGGGCGTTCCTGGTCGCCGTACGGCGCAACCCGGAGGTCAACGCGTCCTGGGACGAGGAGCGCCAGGAGATCGTGCTCAAGCACCGGATCAACCTGGGCGTCGCGGCCGCCACCCCGCGCGGTCTGCTGGTCCCCACGGTCGCCGACGCCGACCGCCGGACCCTGCCCGAACTCGCGGTCGCGCTGGAGGAGTTGACGACCACGGCGCGCGAGGGCCGGACCCCGCCCGCGGCGCTGCGCGGCGGCACGGTGACCCTCACCAACATCGGCGTGTTCGGCATCGACACGGGCACCCCGATCCTCAACCCCGGGGAGTCGGCGATCCTCGCCCTCGGCGCCATCGGCGAACGCCCCTGGGTGCACCGCGGCAAGGTGGTCCCGCGCCAGGTCACCACTCTGGCCCTGTCCTTCGACCACCGGCTCGTCGACGGCGAGCTCGGCTCCCGGGTCCTCGCGGACACCGCGGCCCTGCTGAACGACCCCGGGCTGCTGCTCACCCGTGCCTGACGGGCCGCCGAACCATCCACCGGAGACCGGAAGCCGTAAGGGACACGGAGAAGGGGCTCCCGGGACATACCGATCCCGGGAGCCCCTTCTCCGTGTCCTCATCGCGGCGGCGGGTCCGCGCCGACCCCGTGCAGCACCAGTTCCCACACCTGGTCGACGTGGTGGCCGGCGCCCGCCCGGGGTTCCACCCGGCTGCCCTCGACCAGCCAGGTCAGCAGCAGCGCGGCGGTGTCCGGCGGCACGCCGGGCCGCAGATCGCCGGAGGCGGCCGCGCGCTCCAGCAGGAGCCGCACGCCGTCGGCCCACCCCGGGACCGGCCGCGCGCCCTGTCCCCCGGGCAGGCCGTCCCGCTCCAGCCGAGCCGCGGCGCGGGTGGCCACGTCGTGCTCCAGCAGCCGTACCACGGCGACGGTCAGGCCCGCCAGGGCCTCCAGCGGGGTCCCGGAGGCGCTGACCGCGCCGTGCACCACGGGGGCGACGGCGTCCCGGCCGGCCGCCCGTACCGCTTCGGCGAGTTCGCGTTTGGTGGCGAAATGGAAGGTCAACGCCCCCATGGAGGTGTCTGCCCGCTTGCTGATCCGGGAGAGCGAGGCGCCCTCGTATCCCCGGGTGTCGAACTCCACCGCCGCTGCGTGAATCAGGGCGTCGTGCGTTCGTGCGGCTCTCTCCTGCATCGATCGGCTCTCTCTCCTCCTCAGGTCATGCTCTGACGTTGCCCCTGGTGAGGGGGGTACGGAGCCATGGACTCGCCAAAGTAGTGCAGACTTGGCCCGAAACAAAGCAAACGTTCTTTATGCTTTTGATGTTCGAGTGGATCGCACCGCGCCGAGGGGGATGGAGTGTCAGCGATTCGAGAGGTACCGGACGTACGAGATGCGCGAGACATACGGGAGGCACGGCAGGCACAGGATCTCCGGAACAGGCGGGGCGGACGTCCCGCCGGGTTCGCCGAGTTCACCGGACGGCTGTTCGAGCATCTGCCCCGCGCGGACCAGCAGCGCTGGGGACAGGTCTATCTGCACGGCCTGCTCGCCACCCCGGGCAAGAAGTCCGTACGGCGGATGGCCGAGACAGTGACGTCCTCGCTCACCGCGTCCCAGTCGCTCCAGCAGTTCGTGAACGCGAGCCCCTGGGAGTGGGAGGCCACCCGGCGCGAGCTGATGGGCTGGACCGGCGAGCGGCTGGACACCCGCGCCTGGACCCTCGCGCCCGCGGTGCTGCCCAAGCGCGGCGCCCACTCGGCGGGGGTGCACCGCCGGTTCGTCCGGGAGCAGGGCCGGACCGTCAACTGCCAGCTGGGCCTTGCCCTCTTCCTGGCCGGCGACCAGGGGCAGGTGCCGGTCGACTGGCGGCTGCATCTGCCGGAGCGCTGGACGGCCGACGAGGAGATGCGACGCCGGGCGCGCATTCCGGCTCAGGCCTCCTCGCAGGCCCTGTGGGCACAGGCCCTGGACCTCGTCGAGAGTCTGGCCGCACAGCCCGGCGTGGTGCGGGCACCGGTCGTCGCCGATCTGACCACCGTGGCCGATGTACGCCCGCTGGTCGAGCGGCTGCACGGGCGGGGCCACGCCTTCGTGCTCGCGGTGAGCGGCCAGCTGCCGCTCACCCCGGAGCCGGTCGCGGACCGTGCCCTGCGGGAGCCCGCGCCCCCGGTCTCCGCCCGCCAGCTGCTGCTCCAGGGCGGCACCCGGCACCCGGACGCGGCGGTGACGACGGGATCCGACGGCCGTCTGCGCCGGATCCAGGTCATCTCCAGCCCGACGGAGATAGCGGGGCTGCGCCCCGGCGGCGGCCGGCTCTCCTCGGCCGGCCGGGTCTTCGCCGAGTGGAACGCCGGCCCACAGCGCCTGGGCCGCGTATGGCTGACCAACCTGCCCGGGCGCCGGATGGCCGAGCTGCTCGCGCTGGCCGAGCTGCACACCGGCACCCTGGCGACGGTCGCCTCCCTGGGCGAGCACTACGGCCTGCTCGACTTCGAGGGCCGCTCGTACCCGGGCTGGCACCGGCACACGACCTTGGTGTCGGCGGCCCACGCCTACCAGCTGCTGGCCCGGCCGACCGCGCACCGAGAGGCCGCCTGACGGGAGAGGGACCGCGGGGTGTCAACCCCGGGGCCTGCGCACCTCGTAGAGGAAACAGCCGTACTCGACGGCCCGGACGTGGACCAGTGCCACGGACGGGTCGTCGAACGCGTTCCGGAAGGCGTCGTCGTCGAGGACGGCCACCAGCTCACCACCCAGGATGTGGCCGTCGGCGGAGTACCGGCGGACCGTGCGGTGGTCGTTGTCGAAGGGGTGTCCGCCCCCGGTGGCCGGCCCCGCGCACTCCTCGGCGTGGACGAAGACGGGGCCCTGTTCGTCGTACGCCCCCGGGTTCGCGCCGGTCTCGGCCGCCCAGCGGCGCAGGGGGGCGTACGACACGAGCGCGATCCGCTCCCCCGGCTCGCTCCGGCGCAGACAGCACCGCAGCGGCGCCCCGCCCTCGTCGTCGGTGAACGGGGCCGGGGGCTGGCCGGCGTCGTCGGCGGTGCGCAGTTCCTTCAGGGCCAGGGGCCCGACGGGGCGTGCGGTGTAGGTCGTCATGGGACCAGGCTGGCGCGGCCGAGCGCGGATGACCGGCGGAAATCGGACGTGACGTTCCCGATAACGCTCCCAGGAATCCGCAGGGTATTCCCTCGAACCGTCGGAGACAGTTCGTGGAAGGATGACCGAACCGCCGAACCTACCCATAACGAGGAGATGACCGCGTGCCTGGCACAAACCTGACTCGCGAAGAGGCACAGCAGCGGGCTGCTCTGCTCAGCGTCGAGTCCTACGAGATCGATCTCGACCTCTCCGGCGCGCAGGAGGGCGGTACCTACCGGTCCGTGACCACGGTGCGTTTCGACGTCACGGAGAACGGAGCCGAGTCCTTCATCGACCTGGTGGCCCCCACGGTCCACGAGGTGACGCTGAACGGGGACGCCCTCGACCCGGCGGAGGTCTTCGCGGACTCCCGTATCGCCCTGCCGGGCCTGCTGGAGGGCCGCAACATCCTGCGGGTCGTCGCCGACGCCGCGTACACCAACACCGGTGAGGGCCTGCACCGCTTCGTCGACCCGGTCGACCAGCAGGCCTACCTGTACACCCAGTTCGAGGTGCCGGACGCCCGCCGCGTCTTCGCCTCGTTCGAGCAGCCCGACCTGAAGGCCACCTTCCAGTTCACCGTGAAGGCGCCGACCGGCTGGACCGTCATCTCCAACTCCCCGACGCCGGAGCCCAAGGACGACGTCTGGACCTTCGAGCCGACCCCGCGGATCTCTTCGTACATCACGGCCCTGATCGTCGGCCCGTACCACTCCGTGCACAGCGTGTACGAGAAGGACGGCCAGTCCGTCCCGCTCGGCATCTACTGCCGTCCCTCGCTCGCCGAACACCTCGACTCGGACGCCATCTTCGAGGTCACCCGGCAGGGCTTCGCGTGGTTCCAGGAGAAGTTCGACTACGCGTACCCGTTCAAGAAGTACGACCAGCTGTTCGTCCCGGAGTTCAACGCGGGCGCGATGGAGAACGCCGGCGCGGTGACCATCCGCGACCAGTACGTCTTCCGGTCCAAGGTGACCGACGCCGCGTACGAGACGCGCGCCGAGACCATCCTGCACGAGCTGGCCCACATGTGGTTCGGCGACCTCGTGACCATGGAGTGGTGGAACGACCTGTGGCTGAACGAGTCGTTCGCCACCTACACCTCCATCGCCTGCCAGGCGTACGCCCCGGACAGCCGGTGGCCGCACTCCTGGACCACCTTCGCCAACTCCATGAAGACATGGGCGTACCGCCAGGACCAACTGCCGTCCACGCACCCGATCATGGCCGAGATCGGCGACCTGGACGACGTGCTCGTCAACTTCGACGGCATCACGTACGCCAAGGGCGCCAGCGTGCTGAAGCAGCTCGTCGCCTACGTCGGCATGGACGAGTTCTTCGGCGGTGTGCAGGCGTACTTCAAGCGCCACGCGTTCGGCAACACCCGCCTGTCCGACCTGCTGGGCGCGCTGGAGGAGACCTCCGGACGCGACCTGGGCAACTGGTCGCAGAAGTGGCTGCAGACGGCCGGCATCAACATCCTGCGCCCGGAGATCGAGACGGACGCGAACGGTGTCATCACCGCCTTCGCCATCCGCCAGGAGGCCCCGGCGCTCCCGGCGGGCGCGAAGGGTGAACCGACCCTTCGCCCCCACCGCATCGCGGTCGGCCTGTACGAACTGGACAGTTCAGAAGGCGCCAGCGGCAAGCTGGTCCGTGACGAGCGGATCGAGCTGGACGTCGACGGCGAGCTGACGGCCGTACCGCAGCTGGTCGGCAAGCGCCGTCCCGCGGTGGTGCTGCTGAACGACGACGACCTGTCGTACGCCAAGGTCCGCCTCGACGAGCAGTCGCTGGCCTTCGTGACCGAGCACCTCGGCGACTTCGAGTCGTCGCTGCCGCGCGCGCTGTGCTGGGCGTCGGCGTGGGACATGACGAGGGACGCCGAACTGGCCACCCGCGACTACCTGTCCCTCGTCCTGTCCGGTATCGGCAAGGAGTCCGACATCGGTGTCGTGCAGTCGCTGCAGCGGCAGGTGAAGCTGGCGATCGAGCTGTACGCCGCCCCCACCGCCCGCGAGGCCCTGCTGACCCGCTGGACCGACGCCACGCTGGCCCACCTGCGGTCCTCGGCGGCCGGCAGCGACCAGCAGCTGGCGTGGGCGCGCGCGTTCGCGGCGACGGCCCGTACGCCGGAGCAGCTGGACCTCCTGGAGGGGCTGCTCGACGGGTCCCAGGTCATCGAGGGCCTGGCCGTCGACACGGAGCTGCGCTGGGCGTTCGTGCAGCGACTGGCCGCCGTGGGCCGCTTCGACGAGTCGGAGATCGCCGCCGAGTACGAGCGGGACCGGACGGCGGCCGGTGAGCGTCACGCGGCGACCGCCCGTGCGTCCCGGCCGACGGAGGAGGCGAAGGCGGAGGCCTGGGCGCAGGTCGTCGAGTCCGACAAGCTGCCCAACGCCGTCCAGGAGGCCGTCATCGGCGGTTTCGTCCAGACCGACCAGCGGGAGCTGCTCGCGCCGTACACGGCACGGTACTTCGAGGTGGTCAAGGGCATCTGGGAGTCCCGCTCGCACGAGATCGCCCAGCAGATCGCGGTCGGTCTCTATCCGACGGTCCAGGTGTCCCAGGAGACCCTGGACGCGACGGACGCCTGGCTGACGGCCGCCGAGCCCAACGCGGCCCTGCGCCGCCTCGTCTCCGAGTCCCGCGCGGGCGTGGAGCGGGCGCTGAAGGCGCAGGCGGCGGACGCGGAGGCCGGGCAGTAGTCGGTCGGTGACCGGGCAGCGGGAGTAGCGGCGGTGAGTGCGGTGGTCTGGTGGCTCAGCCACTGGGCCACCGGGCCGCCGAGCCGCCGGGCCGCCGGGCCACTGGCTGAGCCACCAGGCGGCTGAGTGGTCAGGTGGCTGAGAGGTCTGCTGGCCGGGTGGCTGAGCCAGTCAGCCACTCATCCCCTTCACCTGCTCCCCCACTCACCCCACCCGCCGCTCCACTCACGTACGGGCCAGGGCTCGGGCCGCGAAGTCCCCCTGGAACCGGAACCGGAACCGGATCCCGAACCGGCCCGGTTGCTCCGCCGCCCAGCGGCACCTCGCCCAGGCGGGAGCCTCGATCAGGGTGGTCGGCGTGCGTGCCGACGCGGGTGGAGCCAGGTGCTCTCGGCAACGTACCCGCTGGAGTCGCGTTCGCCCGCGCGGCGGCCTGCGCGCCCTGTGGCCGCGCATGTGGTGGCGGGGCCACAGGACCGGGCGCGGCCTCAGCGGACGACCATCCCGCCCGTCGCGTTGACGAAGGTGCCGGTGATGCCGCCCGCGTGGTCGGAGGCGAGGAACACGGCGGTGGCGGCGACCTCCGCGAGAGTGGGGTTGCGCCGGGTCATGCGCATCCCGGCGAGGTTGGCGACGATGCCCTGGACGGCGGCCTCGTCGATGGCCGGGTTGACCGCGGCGAGCTTCTCGACGGTGAACGTCTCGGGCACGCCGGCCGCCCAGATCCCCACCGCCCGCACCCCCCGCGGCCCCAGTTCGATCGCCAGGTTGCGCACGAGCGTGTCGAGCGCCCCGTCCGCCGATCCGGTGCCGCCCATCATCGGACTGCCGTGCGCGGAACCGCTGTTGAGGGTGATGATCACACCCGAACCGCGTGCGGCCATACGGCGTCCTGCCGCGCGGGCGGTGAGGAAGTTGGCGCGGGTGCCGGTGACGACGGGCCGCATGAAGTCCTCGACGGACATGTCGGTCAGCGGCATGCCCTGCACGTCACCGCGCGTGACCAGGTTGACGGAGATGTCGATGTCCCCGACCGCGTCGGCGTGCGCTTCCACGGCCGCCTCGTCGAGGGCGTCCACGACGGCGACCTCGGCGTCCTTGAGGTCGGCGGCCACCGCCTCCAGGGTCTGCCGGGTCCGGCCGACGAGGTGCACCCGCGCCCCCTGCTCGGCGAAGGCCCGGGCGACGGCCCCGCCGATGGACCCGCCGGCGCCGTACACGATCGCGGTCTTGTCGGTGAGCAGCATGGTGAACTCCTTGGAAGTGGTTCGCGGATGACATCCATGCAGACGCACGACGCCCCGGATGCTCATCGGTCCCGCCCGGTCCCGGCCCCGGTCCCGGCGTCACAGGCGCAGCGGCAGCCCGAACGCGGGGAAGAGATGCGGCTCGAAGGAGGTGATCTCCACGATCCGCTCACCCTCGCCGTCGCCGCTGCGGCCGCCGTGGCCTTCACGGTCGTCGAAGCGGAGGACGTCCAGGACCTGGGCGCGGTAGATGCCGGTCCCGGGCCGACGGACGTAGTTCGCCGCCGCCAGCTGCCCGTTGGCGCGGGTGGGCAGGCTGCGCCAGTGGCCGAGGAACATCGGGGAGTTGGGATCGAGGCTGACCCGCACGAAGTCGATGATCGCGTCCCGGCCGACGAACCAGAACGGGTTCGGCGGCATGGTGAGCGTGACGTCCTCGGTGAGCAGCGCGGCCATCGCGTCGAAGTCGAGGCGCCCGACGGCGGCCATGTACCGGTCGAGCACGGCTCGTTGGCCGTCGGTGGGCACGGTGGTACGCCAGTCGGCGCGCTGTCTGGGCAGGTGCTCGCGCAGAGTGGGCCGGGCCCGTTGCAGCGCGCTGTTGACCGAGGCCACGCTGGTGTCCAGCGCCTCGGCGGTCTCGGCGGCGGTCAGTCCGAGCGCGTCCCGCAGCACCAGCGCGGCCCGCTGGCGGGGCGGCAGATGCTGGATCGCGGCGAGCAGGACCAGTTCCAGGGTCTCGCGGGACACGGCGGCGGACTCCGGCGACTCGTCGTCGACGGGCATCCGGTCGTCGGGCATCTCGTCGTCGGGATAGGGCTGCAACCAGGTGATACGGGCGGGCGGTTCCCCGTCGCCGTGGTTCATCCCCGGTACCGGCTCGTAGCGTTGCGGGCGGCGCGCGGTCCGCCGCAGAAGGTCCAGGCAGGCGTTGGTGGCGATCCGGTACAGCCAGGTCCGCGCGCTCGCCCGCCCCTGGAACCCGTCCCGCGCCCGCCAGGCCCGCAGGAACGTCTCCTGCACCAGGTCCTCGGCCTCGTCGTAGGACCCGGTCATGCGGTAGCAGTGAACGTGGATCTCACGGCGGTACCGCTCGGTGAGGGCGCCGAAGTCGGTTTCGGTGAGTTGCGTAACGGGGGTGGGAGTTACGGAATCCGTCGAGGGCCGGGTGTCCAGGGCCGTGTCCCTTGCCGTACGGGCCACGCGCCTCAACCGCGCGACGGCGACGGAGAGTTGGCTGACGTGCGCGTACAGGGCCTGAGGCGGCTGCGGGACCAGCCGACCGGCCTGCCGACCGATGTCGTCGATCAACTCCTGCACGCCGAAACCCTCGGCCCCGCCGTGCCGTTCCCGGTAGGCCTTCTGCCGGCAGGCGGCGGAGCAGTAGACGGAGCCACGGCCCGTGCGTCCGGTCCGGTCGGCCAGCGGTTTCCCGCACACCGGACAGGGGTCTGCGGCCACGGGCGCCTCCGGGAGTTGCGTAACGCGGGGTCGGAGTGACGTTACAACGGCCCCGGCGCGGCCCGCAGCGCCTCCGGCACCCGGCCGGGGTGCGCCGGTGTGCACCCCTACCGTCGCAGCGCCGGTCCGGTGAGACCCGGGGAATCCTGTCGACGATTCCCTCCAACAGCGGCGGTCGGCCCCTGGGCTGGTGGCCGTACCCCCAGCTGCCCCGCCACCGTGGCCCCGAACGCGACCGCCATGCCCACCAGTTGTACGGGAGTCAGCGACTGTCCGAGTGCCGCCCAGCCGACGACCGCGGCGGTGAGCGGGGACAGCGGGCCGAGGAAGGTGACCTGGGTGGCGGTGAGGCGGCCGATGCCGCGGAACCAGAGCCAGTACGCGACCGCGGTGTTCGCCAGCGCGAGGTAGAGGTAGCCGCCGACCGCACGGCCGTCGAGTGCGGGCGGGGCGCCCTCGACGAGGAGGGCGAGGGGCGCGATGAGCAGGCCGCCGGCGGTGAGCTGCCACGCGGTGAGGGCGAGCGGGCCCACACCCTCGGGGCGGCCCCAGCGTTTGGTCAGCACGGTGCCGGTGGACATCGAGGCGGCGGAGGCGAACGCCGCCAGCACGCCGACGACGTCGAGGGCGCCGGCGGCCTGCAGTACGACCAGGCTGACGCCGAACGCGGCCACGAGACCGGTGAGCACGCTCCGGGCCGTGGGCCGCTGTCCCAGCAGTACCGCCGACAGCCCCACGACGATCAGCGGCCCGACCGATCCGACGACCGCGGCCATTCCGCCCGGCAGCCGGTACGCCGACAGGAACAGCAGCGGGAAGAAGGCCCCGATGTTCAGCGCCCCGAGTACGGCCGCCTTCACCCACCACACCCCTCGCGGCAGCACCCGGGCGAGCGCGAGCAGCACCAGCCCGGCGGGCAGGGCACGCATCATCCCGGTGAACAGGGGCCGGTCGGCGGGGAGGAACTCGGTGGTGACGGCATAGGTGGTGCCCCAGGAGACGGGGGCGAGGGCGGTCAGGAGGACGGTCATGGAACGGTTCATGATCGAGGCCCTTCGTACGGCTGTCCCATGACTCCCTCTCATCGTTAGCTTGGCAGAAAGTAGCTTACACCTAAGCTACTTTTCCGCAAGCTACTTTCTTGCGGGCGACCGGTTCACCACGGATACTGCGGCATATGAGTGCACAGCGTGAGGATGCCGTCGACGCGATCATCGACCAGTGGGCGGCCGCGCGGCCCGACCTCGACACGAAGGCCATGGAGGTCTTCGGCCGGATCTACCGTCTCGCCCGCGCGATGGGCGACCGTACGGAGAAGGTGTACGCCCCCTACGGCATCTCACACGGCGAGTTCGACGTCCTCGCCACCCTCCGCCGGTCCGGCGCCCCGTACACCCTGTCCCCCCGCCAGCTCTCGTCGACCCTGATGCTCACCACCGGCGGCATGACGGGCCGCCTCGACAAACTGGAACGCGCCGCCCTCCTGCGCCGCTCCCCCGACCCCCACGACCGCCGCGGTCTCCAAGTGACCCTGACGGAAAAGGGGTTGGGCGTCATCGACGAGGCCGTCGGCGCGGGTCTGGTCGCCCAGACCCAGGCCCTGTCCTCCCTCGACGACCAACAGGCCGACCAACTGGCCGACCTGTTGCGGGTGTTGCTCGCGGGAACCCAGGAACCAGGGCGCTAGCGGCCCACGTGGGCGGTCAGCGCCGCCTCCACGGCCGCCGCGTCCGCGCTGTCCGCCGCCCACGCCACATACCCGTCGGGCCGCACCAGGACGGTCGTACGGCGGGCGCTCGCCCAGTTCTCCACCGTGAGGCGGTCCTTGCGGCCGCTCTGGTCGTCGTGGACGTCATGGCCCGCGGGGGTGATCAGGACGAACCGCCCGCCGCGCAGGGCCTCGTAGAGGCGGGTGCCGTCGGCCAGGGCCAGGTCCGGGGTGCGGGTGCCGGTCAGGGGGTGGGAGCCGCGGGGTGCCGCGTACTTGTAGCCGATGCCGGTGAGCCGGCCGAGCATCCTGCGGCGGGCCGGAGCCACATGGTCCAGGACGGCGGTCAGGGCTGCGCGCAGGGCCAGTTCCCACGGGCGCTTGGCCATCGCCAGCCGGACGATGCCACCGCTGCTGCGCAGGACCGACCTGCCCACGGGGTGGCGTTCCGACTGATAGGTGTCGAGGAGCGCCGGAGCGGCGTGTCCGTTGACCACCTGGGCCAGCTTCCAGCCGAGGTTCGCCGCGTCCTGGAGACCGGTGTTCATGCCCTGGCCGCCCGCCGGGGTGTGGACGTGGGCGGCGTCACCGGCGAGGAAGACGCGGCCCACCCGGTAGGCGGGGGCCTGGCGTTCGTCGCTGTGGAAGCGGGACATCCAGCGGGCGTCGTGCATGCCGAAGTCGCGGCCCAGCGCGAGCCGGGTGACCTCCTTGATCTCGTCGAGCTCCAGGGGCTCGCTGTCGGAGACGTCGTGGGCGCGGTTCCAGGCGATCACCCGGTGGTAGCCGTCACCGAAGGGCGCGATGAAGGCGAAGGCGTCGCCCACCGTGTCGACGGTGAGCAGGGTCCCGGGCTGCTCGGCGAGGCGGACGTCCGCGAGGACGACGGAGCGGATGACCGAGCGGCCGGGGAAGGGCAGGCCGATCGCGTCGCGCACGGCGCTGCGCATGCCGTCGGCGCCCACGACGTACGCGGCGCGGAGTGCGTCCGCGGTCCCGCCGGGGCCCCTGACCTCCAGCGTCACGCCGTCCTCCTCCTGGGACAGTCCCGTCACCTCGGTCTCGTACCGGAAGTCGACGCCCGCTTCCACCGCCCGTCGCTCCAGGGCCTGCTCGACCTCGTACTGCGGGAGGACCAGGAGGTGGGCGAAGCGGGAGGGGAGGCCGGTGAGGTCGACGGTGAGGCGGCCGAACAGGCGCAGTTTGTCCAGGCGTTGACCGGCCGCCTCCAGGTCGTCGGCGAGAGCTCGGGCGTCGAGCTGCTCAAGGGTGCGGGCGTGCAGGACGAAGGCCCGGGAAAGGTTGCTGATCTTGTGCGGGCGCCTCTCGACGAGGGTGACGGGGACGCCGGCGGTCGCCAGGTCACCGGCCAGGAGAAGGCCGGTGGGGCCGGAGCCGACCACGATCACGGGTGTGGCGTTCATGGTGACCTCCTGCTGTCAACGCTTGTTGGCCAACGACTGTTTGCCAACGCTTGTTGACGAAGGTACGGCGACTCCGACAAGGCGTCAACACTTGTTGGCCTACAGTTGTTGGCCTACGCTTGTTGGCATGAACGGCAGCAACGGCAGCAACGGCAGTCACAGTGGGAGCAAGAGCAGCGGCACGGAACCCCGGGCCGACGACCGGACCGACGACCGGGCCGACACCCCGCGGCGCCGCTCCGACATCACCCGCGACGCGATCCTCACCGCGGCCCGCGAGCGCTTCGCCGCCGACGGCTACGAGCGGGCCACCATCCGTGCCATCGCCAAGGACGCGAGCATCGATCCGTCGATGGTGATGCGCTACTACGGCAACAAGGAGGGTCTGTTCGCGGCGGCCGTCTCCGTCGACCTGAGGCTGCCGGAGCCCGGCTCACTGCCGCGGGACGAGGTCGGCCGGGCGCTCGTGTCGCACTTCCTCGACATGTGGGAGGAGAACGAGGTGCTCACCGCGCTCCTGCGGGTCGGCGCGACCAATCAGGCGGGGGCCGAGCGCATGCAGGGCATCTTCCGGGAGCAAGTGATGCCGGTCACCCTGCGGGTGTGTCCGGATCCGGAACAGGCGCCGGCGCGGGCCGCGCTGGCCGCCACCCAGTTGCTGGGGCTGGCGCTGACCCGGTACGTACTGCGGTTTCCGCCGACCGTGGCGCTGGCCCGTGAGGAGATCGTGGCGTGGCTGGCCCCGACGCTCCAGCGGTATCTCACGGCGCCGAGCCCCTGACCGGGCGGACCGCCGAGCCCCGGGCCCGGCCGCGGGAGCCGGGACATGCCGAGGGCGCCGGCCCCGCCCGCGTACGGCTGGTGCGCGTACGTGTGGCGGGGGCGGCGCCCCGGCGGAAGTGAGATCAGGCCTTCGAGGCGGCCTTGGCCTTGCTCTTGGGGGCGAGCACGCGGTGCTCCGCCTTGGACTTGTCCAGGACCATCACCAGGCCGGCGATGACCCCGAACAGCACGAGCGGGGCCACGACGAAGAGACCGAGCGTGTCGATGACGCTCAGACCCGTGCCGGGGTCGTCGCCGTCGTCGCGGGTCAGCGCCGAGGCGGGGACCGACATGAGCAGCATCATCAGCGTCGTACCGGCAGCCAGGGCGCCGGCGCGCAGGGCGTTCTTCTTGTCCACGGGGCCAAAGTATCCAACGTCGGTTCGGGGCGCGCGGCCGGGGTGCCGTATGAGGTGCGGGTGGGTTGTGTGGCCCACAGGCGCGGGGCCGTATCGATACACGCCCGTCCACGGCTCCGGCCGTCCGCCGGCATACCGACCACTCCGCCCCTACGGCGCCCGCAGCACCTCCACCAACGCATGCAACCGAGCCGAAGCCGCCAGGTCCTCCAACGTCATCACCCGCCCCTCCCCGTCCGCGATCGGCAGCCGCCAGTTCGGGTACTGGTCCCACGTCCCCGGCAGGTTCTGCGGCCGCCGGTCCCCCACCGTGTCCGGGAGCCAGATGCCCACCATCCGGGACGGGGTGCGCAGCAGGAACCGGTGGACGGCCTGGATCTGGGCCTCCTCCGAGGACGGGTCGGCGCCGCCGCCGGTGCCGTGCAGGAGGCCGAGGCGGGCCAGCAGCTCCAGCCACTCCCCCGCGTCCGCCGCCGCCTCCGCGCGTTCCTCGTCCAGCGGGCGGGTCAACAGGCCGAGGCTGTCCCGGAGTTCGACGTGCTCCCCGGTGAGGCGGGAGGCCGTGGACGGCAGGTCGTGCGTGGTCGCGGTCGCCAGGCAGTCCGCGCGCCAGCGTTCGGGGGGCAGGGGGCGGCCGTCGCCCTCCCAGTCCCGCTCGAACCACAGCACGGACGTCCCGAGCACCCCGCGCTCGCGCAGCACCTCACGCACGCCGGGTTCGACCGTCCCCAGGTCCTCGCCGATCACCACCGCCCCGGCCCGCGAGGCCTCCAGGACGAGAACGGCGAGCATGGCCTCGGCGTCGTAGCGGACGTAGGTGCCCTCCGTGGGAGGGTGCCCCTGCGGGACCCACCAGAGCCGGAACAGGCCCATGACGTGGTCGATGCGCAGCGCGCCGGCATAGCGGAAGAGGGCCCTCAGCAGCTGCCGGTACGGCTCGTACCCCGACTCGGCCAGCCGGTCGGGGCGCCAGGGGGGCAGCCCCCAGTCCTGGCCGCGCGCGTTGAAGGCGTCCGGCGGTGCGCCCACGGACATGCCCGGCGCGAAGTACGCCTGCTGCGCCCACGCGTCCGCGCCCCCGGGGTGCACACCGACCGCGAGGTCGTGGACGACGCCGACGGCCATCCCGGCCTCCCGGGCCGCGCGCTGGGCGGCGGTGAGCTGGCTCTCGGTGAGCCAGGCGAGACGGCAGTGGAAGTCGACGCGGTCCAGCGACTCGGCGCGGGCGCGGGCCGTTTCGGCGGAGCGGGGGTCGCGGAGGCCGGCCGGCCAGCGGCTCGGGTCCGGGCCGTGCAGCTCCGCCAGCGCGCACCAGGTCGCGTGGTCCTCGAGCGCTTCGCCGCCCTCGGCGAGATAGTCGGCGTAGGCGGCGCGGCGGCCGGGTCCGAGCGGGACCTCGCGGACGAGTTCCAGCGCCTCCCGCTTCAGCTCCCACACCGCGTCCCGGTCGATCAACGCGCCTTTGTGCAGCACCGATTCCCGCAGCCGCTCGGCGCGCTCACGCAGGGCCTCGAGCCGGTCGGTGTCCGTGACCTGGGTGTACTCGGGGATGTCCTCGATCCGCAGGTGCACCGGGTCGGGGAAGCGGCGTGAGGAGGGCCGGTAGGGGGAGGGGTCGGTGGGGGCGCCTGGCACGGCCGCGTGCAGCGGGTTGACCTGGACGAAGCCGGCGCCGAGGGCACGGCCTGCCCAGGAGGTCAGTTCGGCGAGGTCGCCGAGGTCGCCCATGCCCCAGGAGCGGTGCGAGAGCAGGGAGTAGAGCTGGACGAGGAGTCCGTACGACCGCCCCGGCGGCGCGGGCAGCCGGGGCGGGGCCACGATCAGGTGGGCGTCGTCGATGCGGCCGTCGGGGGCGGTGACGGTCAACCGGTGGACACCGTGCGGGAGTTGGTCGACCGTGGCGCGGGTCTCGCCCTGTTCCGTCTCGATGCGCAGTCGGGTGCCCTCCGGCAGGGCGGCGGCGAACTCGGGCGGGCTGCCACTCCAGCACACCACCGTGGGCGGCAGCAGGCGTTCGCCCAGCTCACGTTCGCGGGCCGCGAGCGCGGCGGCCGGGTCGGCCGCGTCGACGCCCAGTGCGGCAAGCGCCAGCGTGACGGCGGTGGCCGAGGCGGCGACCGTACGGTCCGGGGCGGGCTGGTAAGAGGTGGCGACGCCGTACGACTCGGCGAGCCGGGACAGCTCCGGTCCGGGGGGCACCGCCATCTAGGGCTCCAGGTAGGCGTCGGACTCACTGGTCAGGGGGGCGGCATCGGCGAGCGGCGGTTCACTGGTGAGGGGTTCGGCGTCGGGCAGAGGTGGTTCGCTGGTGAGCGGGGTCTCGGTGCAGGCGCCCTCGGCGCTGAAGACACAGAAGTGCTCAGCGGGCGCCTCGGGTTTGGACAGGGCCGGGAGCAGAAGGGGTGCCGATGCGGCCACGGGGGCCTCCTTGTCGAGTACGACGACGGGGGTTACCGCAGCCCTACCCAGCGGACGCGGCGGCAGACGTACCGGAGAGGAGAACGTGCTCTTCGTCATGTTCCGCGTCTCCGCCGTTCCCGTCCACCGATCGGCCGCCGCTCACCCCTCCTGGGTCGTCCACAGCTCACTATTCACTCAGTACATATACATGGTGCATACTGATCGGCATGAGCACCCGCCACATTCTGCTGGGGCTGCTCGCCGGGGGGCCCAGCCATGGCTACGACCTCAAGCGACGCCACGACGACCGTTTCCCGCAGGCCCGTCCGCTGGCCTACGGGCAGGTCTACACGACCCTGCAACGCCTGGTGCGGGACGGTCTCGCGGAGATCGACGGCACCGACTCCGACGGCGGCCCGGAGCGCACCAAGTACCGCTCGACCGACGAGGGGGCGCGTGAACTGGCCGAGTGGGCCGGGCAGATCGCGCCGCCCGCGCCCTTCGTGACGAACGAGATCTTCGCCAAGGTCGTCGTCTCGATCCTGGCCGGCGGCGACCCGGACGCCTACCTGCTGGCCCAGCGCGCCGCCCACATGGCCCGGATGCGGGAACTCACGGCGGTCAAGACCGCCGCGACGTCCGACCTGGCGACCGTGCTCTCGGCGGACTACGCCCTCAACCACCTCGACGCCGACCTCCGCTGGATGACGACCACCGCGGCCCGGCTCACGACTCTGACCGCGGAGGTCGACCCGGCATGACCGACAACGGGGACAGCACGACGCACCTCCTGCAGGGGCGCGGTCTCGTCAAGGCGTACGGCAGGACGGAGGCCCTGCGCGGTGCCTCCGCCTGGCTGGACGCCGGCGAGATCCTCGCCGTCACCGGTACCAGCGGCAGCGGGAAGTCGACACTGCTGCACTGCCTGGCCGGGATCGTCCGTCCGGACACCGGCTCGGTGTCCTACGGCGGTGAGCGCCTCGACCAGTTGTCCGAGAAGCGGCTGAGCGAGCTGCGCCGGACGGAGTTCGGCGTGGTCTTCCAGTTCGGGCAGCTGATCCCCGAGCTGACCGCGCTGGACAACGTGGCGCTGCCGCTGCTGCTGGCGGGAGCCTCCCGGACGGAGTCCCACGCGCGGGCCGGTGAGTGGCTGGAGCGGTTCGGGGTGCGGGGCCAGGCCGGTCTCCGGCCCGGCGAGATGAGCGGCGGCCAGGCCCAGCGGATCGCGCTGGCCCGGGCCCTGATCACCGGTCCGAAGGTCGTCTTCGCGGACGAGCCGACGGGCGCGCTGGACTCCCTGGCGAGCGAGCAGGTCATGACGGTCCTGGTCCACACGGCCCGCGAGTCGGGCACGGCGGTCCTGCTGATCACCCACGACGCCCAGGTGGCGGCGTACGCGGACCGTGAGGTGCGGATGGACGACGGGGCCGTGCTCCCGGCGGAGGTGGCGGCGTGACGGGCGACCTGAGAGTGCGTCCCGGGGCCGACCTCCGGATGGCGTGGCTGCTCACCCGTGGTTCCGACCGGCGGGAGTGGTGGCGGATCGGGCTCACGGCGTTCGGGGCGGCGCTCGCGACCGGCCTCGGGCTGGCGGCCGTCGCGCTGAACTCGCTGGACGGGTACTACTCCGTGCCCTTCGGGTCCGGGCTGCTCAACTCCTCGAGCGACCGCCGCAACGTCGGCCTCGTGCTGGTGATGCTGCTCGTCCCGGTGCTCGGGTTCCTCGGGCAGTGCGCGCGTGTCGGCGCGGTGCACCGGGACCGGCGGCTGGCCGCGCTGCGGCTCGCGGGGGCCGGTCCGTGGCAGGTGCGGCGGATCGCGGCACTGGAGTCGGGGCCGGCCTGTCTGGCGGGTTCGGTGGCGGCCACGGCGGTCCTGGTGCCGGTGATGCTGCACGTGTGGGAGCGGCCCGGCGCGGTCGCCTGGGCCGGCATCGGCCTGGTCACCGCGGCCGTCCCGCTGCTGGGCGCGGCCGTGAGCACGCTGTCGCTGCGGCGGGTGGTGGCCTCGCCGCTGGGCTGGGTACGGCGGGTGCGGCCCGTGTGGGGGCCGGGCCGTGTCCTGCGCGTGGTGGTCTGCCTGCTCGGGGCCACGGCGCTGTTCGTCGGCCTGTCGTCGCTCTTCGGCGGGCCCGTCGAGGTCGCCCTCGGCCCGCCGACGGTGTTCGCCGTCGTCCTGGTCGTCGGCGCCGCGACGGTGTCGCTTGCCGGTACGGCGGCCCGGCGGCTGGGCGGGACCCTGGCCGCCCGCGCCCAGAGCCCGGCGCTGCTGATCGCGGCGGAACGGCTGCGGGACGATCCCTGGGCGGCGGCCCGTACGCATGCCTCGGTGCTGCTGGTGACGGTCGTGGGCGCCGGTTTCGTGGGGGTGCGGGAGGCGCTGCTCGACACCCTGCACACCATGCGCCGCGAGGGAACGCTGGGCACGCGCATGAGTTACTACACGACCGGCATCGACCTGACGGCAGCCGCGATCCTCGTCGCCCTCGCGCTGGTCCTGACGGGACTGGCCGTCGGCACCGTGGAGTCCCTGGCGACCCGGCGCCGGGGCCTGGCCGCGCAGGTGGCCGCCGGGGTGCCGTACGGGGTGCTGGCGAGGGCGCTGCTCCTGGAGACCGCGCTGCCGCTGGCGCCGGCGGTTCTGCTGGCGGGGGTCGGTGGCACGGGGATCGGCGTCTGGTACGCCGCCCTGGCCTCCCGGGGCACGGCGACGGGGTTCCCGTACGCGACCCTCCTGGTCCCCCTCGCGGTGTACGCCGCCTGCCTCCTGGCCGCCGCGACCTCGCTGCCCCTGCTGCGCCGCTCGGTCCGTCCGGCGGAGCTGCGGTACGCGTGAGCATGCCCGCATGACTGTCCGGTCCCGGAGGAACGGGGGTCCTCCGGGACCGGACCCACGCCGCTGTGTGCGGCAACACGAAGGCCCGGATCGTCGTCAGGCTGAGATGCCGTCGATCCGGGCCATGGCGTCCTCCGCGCCGTAGGGCTGCAGGTACGGCAGCCAGCGCGGGTCCCTGTGCCCGGTGCCGATGATGCGCCAGGCCAGACCGGTGGGTGGAGCGGGTTTGTGGCGCAGACGCCAGCCGATCTCGAACAGGTGCCGGTCGGCCTTGACGTGGTTGCAGCGACGGCAGGACGCCACCACGTTGTCCCAGACGTGCTTGCCCCCGCGGCTGCGCGGAATGACATGGTCGACGCTGGTTGCGACGCCACCGCAGTACATGCACCGGCCCCCGTCGCGCGCGAAGAGCGCCCTGCGGGTGAGCGGTACGGGCCCTCGATAGGGAACCCGGACGAATCGCTTGAGCCGGACCACGCTGGGTGCGGGGAGTGTGACGGTCGCGCTGTGCATGAAGGCGCCGGATTCCTCCAGGGAGACCGCTTTGTTCTCCAGGACGAGGATGAGAGCGCGGCGGAGCGGTACGACGCCGAGGGGCTCGTACGACGCGTTGAGTACCAGGACATGCGGCACGGATGCCTCCTTGGGCGTCGGCGGCGCGTGGCTCGCGCCGGGACGATCTGAGGTCAGTGTCCCCTCTCGGCCGGGAGAAACGCCACCATCTCCCGGTAACGGGCTGAGAGTGTTTTCGACCACACGTACCTGCATTCCCAGGTGAGGAGCGTCTCTCCCCTGAACATTGCAACGATCCCCACACGATGCACCGTTAGTGTGGTGTGCCTGTCCTACCGGTGACCTTTTCGTGACCTTGACCGCCCGGCCGGAGGGCAGAGCAGCACCTGGAGGTACCTGCCGTGTCCTTGTCCGCCGTCCTACTGGCCGCGAGTCCGTCGCCGTCGCCGTCCCCCTCGGACACCTCGACGCCGGTCGTGCCGAGTCTCCAGGACGCCCAGGAGAGCGCGACGAACGCCGCCGGCTGGGTCGAGCAGAACTGGTCGACCTGGCTGGCGATCGGTCTCAGGGTCCTGTTGATCCTGGTGATCGCCGGGGTGCTCAGAATGTTCGTGCGGCGGGCCATCACCAAGCTGATAGACCGGATGAACCGGACCGCCCAGGCGGTCGACGGCACCGCGATCGGCGGTCTGCTCGTCAACAACGAGCGGCGCCGTCAGCGCTCGCAGGCCATCGGCTCGGTGCTGCGCTCGGTGGCGAGCTTCATCATCATGGGCACGGCCGCCCTGATGGTCCTCGGCGCCTTCGAGATCAACCTGGCCCCGCTGCTGGCGTCGGCCGGTGTCGCGGGTGTGGCGATCGGTTTCGGCGCCCGCAACCTCGTCACGGACTTCCTCTCCGGCGTCTTCATGATCCTCGAGGACCAGTACGGCGTCGGCGACACCATCGACGCGGGCGTGGCCTCAGGCGAGGTCATCGAGGTGGGCCTCAGGGTGACCAAGCTGCGCGGCGCCCAGGGCGAGATCTGGTACGTCCGCAACGGCGAGGTCAAGCGCATCGGCAACCTCTCCCAGGGCTGGGCGACGGCCGGCGTGGACGTGACCGTGCCGGCCTCCGAGAGCCTCGACAAGGTGAAGCGGGTGCTGGGCGAGGTCGCCGAGAAGATGAGCAAGGAGGAGCCCTGGAACGAGCTCCTGTGGGGTCCCATCGAGGTCCTCGGCCTGGACAGTGTCCTGCTGGACTCCATGGTCGTGCGCGTGTCCGCGAAGACGATGCCCGGCAAGGCCCTCACGGTCGAGCGCGAGCTGCGCTGGCGCATCAAGCACGCCTTCGACGTGGCCGACATCCGGATCGTCGGCGGGGCGACCGTCCCGGCGGGCGAGGAGGGCACCGACCCGACCGAGGCGGTCGCGGCCCCCTCGGTCTTCTCCAACTCCGAGTCCACGCAGTCCGCGGCGGCCACCCCGATCGCGTCGACACCGCGGTCTCCGGCGCGGTAGGCGCCCGCGAGGGCCCCGGACGCATTCTCACCACCTTCACACGAACCGCGCATACCGTCCACAGGCGTGATCATCTAGCCTCACCCTCACGACGGGCCCTTGTTCTGGAGCTCAATGCCCAGGGGCCCGTTTCGAATGTGGGGAAACACATGAGGAAGCTCGCCATAGGCGCCGCCGTGTCCGGCGCCCTGGCCCTGACCGGACTGATCGCGCCCGCCGCCTCGGCGGCCGACACGCCGGACCTGGTCTTCTCCGGCGTCACCGTGAACAACGGCAAGGCGATCGTCGCCGGCACCACCGCCACCGTGAAGGTGCCGGTGACCTACACCATGGTCCACCCGGCCGACCTGACGATCGACTACGAGAACGACCTCGCGGGCGTCATGCTCTACAGGGGCACGCTCAAGTCGATGCAGAACGAGATCGAGCCCGACCTCATGCCCTCCTGCACCTCGACCACGACGGACAACACCGTCACCGAGTCGTGCAAGGAGACGCTGACGATCGACCCCGAGGACTACCTCTACTCGGCCTCGGACGCCACCACCTGGAAGGCGGGCGGCTTCTACAGCACGAGCGAGCGGGACGACGACGGCTCCGACGGCCACATCGGCTTCGGCTTCCACTTCGACGCCTGGGGTCCGCTCGGCAGCGTCCAGGTCAAGCGCGCCGCCAAGGTCACCGCCGACGCCTCGCCCGAACCGGTGAAGAAGGGCAGGACCATCACGGTCACCGGCAAGCTGAGCCGGGCCGACTGGGCGAAGTCCACGTACACCGGGTACGTCTCCCAGAAGGCCACCCTCCAGTTCCGCGCCAAGGGCTCCAGCACCTACAGCGCGGTCAAGACGGTGACCTCCGGCACCGGTGGCGCGCTCAGGGCGACGACCACGGCGTCCAAGGACGGGTACTACCGCTACATCTTCGCGGGCACGTCCACGACCGGCGCCGCCACGGCCGCCGGCGACTACATCGACGTTCGCTAGGTCCACCGAAGCCCCACCCGCACCACCCCGACCGCCCCCGCAGGTAACGACTCCGTTTCCTGCGGGGGCGGTTTGTTCTTCCCCTCTTGACTCCCTGGTGGTCCAGACCTATGTTCCGTGCATCTGGTAGGAAACCTTCCTAACAGTTCTGTTTCTCTAGAGTCGTCTTTTCCCTGTAGTCACGGAGAGGGGCACCATGGCAGGCACACCACGCACGCTCCGCGCCATGAACGACCGTGCCGCGCTCGACCTCCTGCTGGAGCACGGCCCCCTCTCCCGTACCCGGATCGGCAAGCTCACCGGCCTCTCCAAGCCGACCGCCTCCCAGCTCCTGGCCCGCCTGGAGGCGTCGGGACTCGTCCTCGCCACCGGTACCACCGAGGGCAGGCCGGGCCCCAACGCCCAGCTGTACGAGGTCGACCCGGCCGCCGCGTACGCCGCCGGGCTCGACGTCACTCCCGAGCGGATCCTCGCCGCGGTCGCCGACATCACCGGCCGCACGGTGGGCTCCTACGAACTCCCGACCCCGGGACGGCGGCCCACCCAGCCCGTCGTCCGGCAGGTCACCGACGCCCTGGACGGCGCGGTGAAGGCGGCAGGCCTGGCCCGCGGCGACGTCCACCGGCTCGTCATCGGCACCCCCGGCGCCTTCGACCCCAACACCGGCCGACTGCGCTACGCCTCCCACCTCCCCGGCTGGCACACCCCGGCCCTCCTCGACGAACTCGCCGCCGCGCTGCCGATGCCGGTGGAGTACGAGAACGACGTCAACCTCGTCGCCGTGGCCGAACAGCGGCTGGGCGCGGCCCGCGGCCACGAGGACTTCGTGCTGCTGTGGAACGAGGGCGGCCTCGGTGCCGCCCTCGTCCTCGGCGGCAGACTGCACCGCGGCTGGACCGGAGGTGCGGGAGAGGTGGGTTTCCTTCCGGTTCCCGGAGCGCCTCTGGTGCGCCAGGTGACGAAAGCCAACAGTGGTGGCTACCAGGAGCTGGCCGGTTCCCAGGCCATCCCCCATCTCGCCCGCGAGCTCGGCATGACGGACATCCCCTCGGGGCCGTACGCCGAGTCCGCCGCCGCCCTTGTCGAGCGTGCCGCCACCGAGGACACCGTCCTGGGCCGGCTGCTCCTGGAGACCTACGCCACCCGGCTGGCCACCGGTCTCGCCTCCCTCGTCTCGGTCCTCGACCCCGAACTCGTCGTCCTCAGCGGTGCCTCACTGACCGCCGGCGGCGACACCCTGCGCACCCTCGTCCAGGACGAGCTGGAGGAACTCGCACCCTCCCGGCCCCGGCTGGTCGTCGGCGACGTCCGTGAACACCCCGTGCTGCAAGGCGCGCTGGAGAGCGCGCTGGCGGCCACCCGCGACGAGGTCTTCGACACCTCGCGCTGAGCCACCCCCCGACCTCACCGTCCCTTCCCGTCCCCTGGGAGACCCCGTCATGCGCACAGCCATACCCTCATCCGCCCGAAAAGCGGCCTTTGCCCTGACCGTGTCCGCCGTTCTCGTCACCACCGCCTGTACCGGCCAGTCCTCCTCCGGCGCCGACGACGACGCGTCGAAGGACACGACCATCAACTTCTGGCACGCCTGGAGCGCGGACTCCGAGGTGGCCGGAGTGAAGGCGCTGGTCGCCGGTTTCGAGAAGGCGCACCCCAACATCCACGTCAACGTCGTGGGCAACATGACCGACGACAAGATCAACCAGGCGCTGCGCACCGGCGGCGACAAGGCCCCGGACGTCATCTCGTCGTTCACCACGAACAACGTGGGCAAGTTCTGCTCCTCGGGCGCGCTGGTCGACCTGAACCCGTTCTTCAAGAAGTCGGGGATCGACCCGGACAAGACGTTCCCGGCCGCGATGAACCAGTACACGCAGTTCGACGGCGACCGCTGTGCCGCGCCGCTCCTTGGCGACGCCTACGGGCTCTACTACAACAAGACGGCGTTCGAGAAGGCCGGCATCACCGCACCGCCCAAGACGTGGTCGCAGTTCGAGGCCGATGCCAAGAAGCTGACGATCCCCCAGGGAGACTCGTACAAGCAGCTCGGGTTCATGCCGGACTACCACGGCTGGGAGACCACGACTGAGCACTACATGGGCCAGTTCTCGCCCACCTACTTCGACAAGTCGGGCAAGTCCACGGTCGCCACCGACCCGGCCGTCTCCGCCGCCTTCACCCTCCAGAAGAAGCTCGTCGACGAACTCGGCGGCTTCAAGAAGCTGGAGAAGTACCGTGCGGGGCTCGGCGACGAGTGGGGCCCCAAGCACCCCTTCCAGACCGGTCAGGTCGCCATGCAGCTGGACGGTGAGTGGCGCCTGGGCATGGCCGTGGACGCCAAGCCCGGCTTCGACATCGGCGTCGCCCCGCTGCCCGTCCCCGACGACCAGGCGGACCAGTACGGCAAGGGCTACATCACCGGCACCATCGCCGGCATCGCCGCCAACAGCACCAAGCAGAACGCGGCCTGGGAGTTCCTGAAGTACATCACCACGGACACGGACGCGGTGGTCGGCTTCTCCAACGCCATCCACAACGTGCCCTCGACGCTCGCGGCCCTGAAGTCCCCGAAGCTGAAGTACGACCCGCGTTTCAAGACCTTCCTCGACATCGCCGCGAACCCGGACTCGACGACCGCCCCGTCCTCGATCAACGGCGGCGTCTACCTCGTCACCGTCCAGGACCTCGGCTACGCCTACGAGAGCGGCAAGGTCACCGACCTCAAGAAGGGCCTCGCCGACGCGGCCAAGCAGATCGACACGGACATCGCGCAGGCGAAGTAGCGATGAGCACCGTCACCCTGGCATCCAAGCGCCGCCGGTCGGCGCTGCGGAACCTCGCCTTCATGTCGCCCTGGTTGATCGGCTTCGCGGTGTTCTTCGCGTACCCGCTGATCTCGACGGTCTACTTCTCGTTCATGCACTACGACGGCTTCAAGCCGCCGACCTGGAGCGGGACGAAGAACTGGACCTACGTCTTCGAGCACTACCCCTTCTTCTGGCCCGCCCTGCGCAACACCCTGTGGCTCGTCGTGATCATGGTCAGCCTCCGGGTCGTCTTCGGCCTCGGCATCGGCATGCTCATCACGAAGATCAAGACCGGCACGGGGGTCTTCCGGACCCTCTTCTACCTGCCCTACCTGGCCCCGCCCGTGGCCGCCACCATGGCCTTCGCGTTTCTGCTGAACCCCGGTACGGGACCGGTCAACTCGATCCTGGAGAAGGTCGGCATCCCGGCGCCGGGCTGGTTCAACGACCCCACCTGGTCCAAGCCCGCCCTCACCCTGCTCGCCCTGTGGGGCATCGGCGACCTGATGGTCATCTTCATGGCCGCGCTGCTCGACGTGCCGCAGGAGCAGTACGAGGCGGCGGAGCTGGACGGGGCGTCGGCGTGGCAGCGGTTCCGGTATGTAACCCTTCCCAACATCTCGCCGATCGTGATGTTCGCCGTCGTCACGGGCGTGATCCAGACGATGCAGTACTACACACAGCCGTTGATCGCCGGGAAGGTCGCCTCCGGGGTGATCCAGGGCGCGGGTACGCAGTTCGAGCCCGGCTACCCGGACAAGTCCACGCTGACCCTCCCCCAGCTCGTCTACAACCTCGGCTTCCAGCGCTTCGACTACGGCTCCGCGTGTGTCGTCGCCCTCGTCCTCTTCGCCCTGTCGATGGTGTTCACCGCGTTCCTGATGCGGCGCCGGGGCGGTCTCATCCAGGCAGGTGACTGACCATGACCCAAGTACTGGAACGACCGGTGGAGTTGAAGACGCCGGCCTCGCCCGCCGAGCGCACCGCCCGGCGCAAGGCGCTGCTGGAGTGGGTCGCTATCCACTCCCTCGGCCTCGCCGCCGCCCTCTTCTTCACGCTGCCCTTCGTGTTCGTGTTCCTGACCTCGCTGATGAGCGACTCCCAGGCCCTCAGCCGCGATCTGATCCCGCACACCTGGGAGTGGGGCAACTACCGGCGGGTCTTCGACACCCCGGGCTTTCTGACCTGGTGGCGCAACACGCTCATCTACGCGGGACTGGGAACAGTCCTTACGGTCGTGTCGTCGGTCCCGGTCGCCTACGCGCTCGCCAAGTTCCGCTTCCGGGGCCGCAATCTGTCCCTGATGCTGGTGATCTCGATGATGATGCTGCCGCCGCAGGTCGTCATCATCCCGATGTACCTGTTCTGGTCCAAGCAGCTCGACCTGTCGGGCACGCTGTGGCCGCTGATCATCCCGATGGCGTTCGGGGACGCGTTCTCGATCTTCCTGCTCAGGCAGTTCCTGATGACGATCCCGAACGAGTACGTGGACGCGGCGAAGGTCGACGGCTGCGGCGATCTGCGCACCCTGCTGAAGGTGGTCGTCCCCATGGCCAAGCCGGGCATCGCGGCTGTGGGTCTCTTCCAGTTCTTCTACGCCTGGAACGACTACTTCGGTCCGCAGATCTACGCCTCGGAGAACCAGAACGCCTGGACGCTCAGTTACGGCCTGGAGTCCTTCAAGGGCATGCACCACACCGACTGGAACCTCACCATGGCCGCGACCGTGCTGGTCATGGCCCCCGTGATCCTCGTGTTCTTCTTCGCCCAGAAGGCGTTCGTCGAGGGCGTCACGCTGACCGGAGTGAAGGGTTAGACACCGTATGAAACTCACCGTGGTCGGCGGAGGCTCGACCTACACCCCCGAACTCATCGACGGCTTCGCCCGTCTGCGGGACACCCTGCCCGTCGAGGAACTCGTCCTCGTCGATCCGGCCGCCGAACGCCTGGAACTGGTCGGCGGCCTCGCCCGGCGGATCTTCGCCAAGCAGGGCCACCCCGGCCGGATCACGACGACGGACGACCTGGACGCCGGCGTGGACGGCGCCGACGCGGTGCTCCTTCAGCTCCGCGTCGGCGGCCAGGCCGCCCGCGAGCAGGACGAGACCTGGCCGCTGGAGTGCGGCTGCGTCGGCCAGGAGACGACCGGCGCGGGCGGCCTCGCCAAGGCGCTGCGCACGGTCCCGGTCGTCCTCGACATCGCCGAACGGGTCCGCCGGACCAACCCGGACGCGTGGATCATCGACTTCACCAACCCGGTCGGGATCGTCACCCGTGCCCTGCTGCAGGCGGGCCACAAGGCGGTCGGGCTGTGCAACGTGGCGATCGGCTTCCAGCGGAAGTTCGCCGGACTGCTCGGCGTCACCCCCTCCGACGTCCATCTCGACCACGTGGGCCTCAACCACCTCACCTGGGAGACCGGCGTACGACTCGGCGGCCCCGAGGGCGAGGACGTGCTGCCCAGGCTGCTCACCGAGCACGGCGGGACGATCGCCGGAGACCTGCACCTGCCACGCCCGCTCCTCGACCTGCTCGGCGTGGTCCCGTCGTACTACCTGCGCTACTTCTACGCGCACGACGAGGTCGTACGGGAACTGCGCACCAAGCCGTCCCGGGCCGCCGAAGTGGCGGAGATGGAACGGCAGTTGCTGCGGATGTACGGCGATCCGGCCCTGGACGAGAAGCCGGAGCTGCTCGTCAAGCGGGGCGGCGCCTACTACTCGGAGGCGGCGGTCGACCTGGCCGCCGGGCTGCTCGGCGGCGGCGGAAACCCCTACCAGGTCGTCAACACCCTGAACCGGGGCACGCTGCCCTTCCTGCCCGACGACGCGGTGATCGAGGTGCAGGCGGCGGTGGGTCCCAAGGGGCCGACCCCGCTGGCGGTACCGGCCGTCGACCCGCTGTTCGCGGGCCTGATGGCGCAGGTCACGGCGTACGAGGACCTGGCGCTGACGGCCGCCCTGCGCGGGGGCCGCGACAGGGTCTCCAAGGCGCTCCTCGCCCATCCCCTGATCGGCCAGTACGAGTACGCCGAGGACCTCACCGACCGACTGATCGCACACAACCGGGAGCATCTCGCGTGGGCCTGACCGCATGCGTCCTCGCCGTCGACGCGGGCAACAGCAAGACCGACGTCGCGGTCGTGGCGGCCGACGGAAGCGTCCTCGCCACGGCCCGCGGCGACGGGTTCCGGCCGCCCGTGGTGGGCGTCGAGACAGCGGTGGACACCGTCGCCGACGCGGTGGAGCGGGCCTTCACCGCGGCCGGGGTGAGCTCGGTCGAGCACGTGTCGGCCTGTCTGGCCAACGCCGACTTCCCCGTCGAGGAGGAGCAGTTGGCGGCCGCACTGGACACGCGCGCGTGGGGCTCCGACGTCGAGGTCCGCAACGACACCTTCGCCATCCTGCGGGCGGGCGTCACCGAACCGCGCGGGGTCGCCGTGGTGTGCGGCGCGGGCATCAACTGCGTCGGCATGCGCCCCGACGGCCGTACCGCCCGCTTCCCCGCGCTCGGCCGGATCTCCGGCGACTGGGGCGGTGGCTGGGGGCTGGCCGAGGAGGCCCTGTGGCACGCGGCCCGTGCGGAGGACGGGCGGGGTGTCGGCACCGACCTCGCGCGCGTGCTGCCGCGGCACTTCGGCCTGCCGTCCATGTACGCCCTGATCGAGGCCCTGCACCTGGAGGACATCGCCCCCGCCCGCCGCCATGAACTGACGCCGGTCCTCTTCGCCACGGCCGCCGCCGGCGACCCGGTGGCCCGCTCCCTCGTCGACCGCCTCGCCGACGAGGTGGTGTCCATGGCGACGGTCGCACTGACCCGCCTCGACCTCCTCGACGAGGAGACCCCGGTACTGCTCGGCGGCAGCGTCCTGGCCGCCCGGCACCCCCAACTGGACGACGGCGTACGGGAACTCCTGGCCGACCGCGCTCCCAAGGCCGTACCCCGGGTGGTGACCGCCCGCCCGGTGCTGGGTGCCGCTCTGCTCGGCCTGGACCGGGCGGGGGCATCCCCGCGGGCGCAGGCGCGGGTGCGGGCGTACTACGAGACCTGAGCGAGCACCGCGTCGGCCAGCTCGGAGACGGACGTGTCCGTCCCGACGTCGACGCGGGCCAGGTCCAGCCGGTCGACGGCCGCCACCATGAGTGCCTGGTAACGCAGGCTCCGGGCCAGGAACTTGTCCATCAGCAGCCGCTCCTCCCGGGTCGCCTCGTCGTAGCGCCCGCCCGCACGGATCCGGGCGCGCAGGACCGTCTCGTCGGCGGTCAGCCACACCGCGGCGGCGTGCGGGGCGGCCAGGGTCGCGACCCGCTCCGGCCACAGCGCGGACCCTTCGAGAACCAGGCCCGGTCCGGTGGCGTCCGCGCCGACCAGCTCCTCGATGCGGGGCCACAGCCGCTCGTAGTGGGCGAGGACCGAATCGATCAACTCGTCGACGCCGAGCGTCGCGTAGTGCTCGGCCACATGCGGCGGCACCTCCCGCTCCGGCGTACGCCAGGGACGCCCCGGGTGTCTCGCCAGCAGATCCGTCGACCGGTACTCGAAGCCGAGCCGGCCGGCGAGGGCCTCGGCGAGCGTGGACTTACCGGTGTTCGACGTTCCGCCGATCATCACCACACGTACCTCGCGCACGGGGGCGACCCTACGCGCCCCCGAGGGAACCGAACCGATTCCCACGGCGTATTCATGGGCAAGGGGTGGTGCAGAACAGGCCGAACCGCCGCGGGTGTCCGCTGCGATCCGATCAAGATCCAGCCAAGGCCGGTGCGGATGTCAGTCCCGGCAGCGATACTTGCGGCGACGGATGACCATGGGGGAGGTCAAACAGTGACACACCCGCCGAAGAGCAGTGCGGCGCCACCGGGTTCCGGGGTGCCCACGATGCCGTCCGTACCGCCGCAGCCGGGGCCCCCGGACCCGGCCCCGCAGGCACCCCCGCCCGCCCAGGTGCCGGACCCGGTGCCCGCCCGTCGTACGGCCTTCGCCGAGGGCCTCGACCAGGTGCGCGCGGCCGCCACCACCGAGCCGGGCCGGCTGCGCATCATCGGCGCGGCGCTCGCCCTGCTCGTCGTCCTGTTCGGCGCGGTGACCGCCCTGCAGACCAACGACCGTGCCACCGCCGCGGACGACGTGCTCCACAAGAGCCAGCCGCTCAGCAGTGCCGCCGCCGACATATACCTGTACCTGGCCGACGCCAACACCACGGCCTCCAGCGGCTTCCTGGCAGGCGGCCAGGAGACGACCGGCTCCCGCGACCGGTACGAGAAGGACATCGACCGGGCCGCGGCCGGTCTGGTCAAGGCTGCCTCGAACTCCGACCCGGACTCCCCCGCGGCGAAGACCGTGGCCGAGCTCAACACCCTGCTGCCGGAGTACAAGGGCCTGGTGGAGCAGGCCCGTACGTACAACCGTCAGGGCTTCCCGGTCGGCGGCGCCTATCTGCGGTACGCCAACGAGAAGATGCAGGAGGAGATGCTCCCGAAGGCGCAGAACCTCTACACCAGCGAGAACCAGCGGCTGCGCGCCGACTACGCCGACGCCACGCCCTACCCGTGGGCCTCGATCGGCCTCGGCGTCCTCGCGCTCGCCGGTCTCGCCTGGGCGCAGCACCGCAACTACCGGCGCACCAACCGGATCCTCAACCACGGTCTGGTCGCGGCCACCGCGACGGCCACGGTGGTGCTGCTGTGGCTGGTCGTCGGCCACACCGTCGCCCGCGCGGGCCTCAACGACTCCTACGACCACGGGGTGCGCTCGCTCAACGTGCTGCACGACGCCCGGATCGCCTCCCTGAAGGCGCGGGGCAACGAGAACCTCACGCTGGTGGCCCGCGGCGCCGAGACGATCACGGTCAAGGACAAGCAGGGCAACGACGTCACCCACGACGCCTACGACTACGACTTCGACAAGGACATGGCCGCCCTCGGCAAGGGCCTGGCCCAGGCGTCGAAGCTCGCCGACGACAGCAGCGGCGAGAAGCCGGTGACCGCGGCCCAGGGCAACATGAAGGTGTGGAAGGAGCGCCACGGCCTGGCGCGCCAGCAGGACGACTTCGGCAACTACGAAGCGGCGTTGGACCGGATCATCGGCGACAAGGACGCGACGGGTGAGTGCTTCGACAGCGTCGACACCAACCTCTCCACGGCCCTGACCCACGAGGAGGCCGAGTTCCGGCGGTCGGCCGACGACGGCCTGGGCGCGATGACCGGACTGTCGGCGGGCGCCGCCGTCCTGGCCGTCCTGGGCGCGGCGGGCGCGGTGCTGGGCATCGGGCGCAGGCTGTCGGAGTACCGGTGAGAGGGGGAGTGACGATGACGACGCGAGCACGGGTACGGGCCGGTCTGAGGGGCTGGGGCGGCGTGGGGGCGATGACGGCCGTCTGCGCCCTGGTGCTCGCCTTCGCACTGCTGCTGCCGCTGAGCCGGTCGCAGGGCGACGGCAGTACGGGCACCGGCGGCCCGGGGCTGGCCCACGCCGAGCAGGCGGCGGGCGACAAGCCGTGCGACGATCCGGCGATCAAGGCGAATCCGGAGAGGCAGACGCTGTCCCCGTCGAGCGCGGACGGCCCGACCATCGACAAGATCAAGGCCCGCACCGGCGACAAGCGCAAGCTGATCGTCGGCGTCGACCAGAACAGCTACCGCTGGGGCTACCGCAACCCCAACGGCGGCCCCGGCGCCGACCTGGAGGGCTTCGACATCGACCTGGTGCACCGGATCGCCGAGGACATCCTCGGCGACCGGAACGCCGTCCAGTTCAAGGCGATCCCCACCAGCCAGCGCATCCCGGCCATACAGAAGGGCTGGGTCGACATGGTCGTCCGCACCATGACGATCAACTGCTCCCGGCTGGCCGACGTGGCGTTCTCCGCGCCGTACTTCAAGACCGGCCAGCAGGTCCTCGCCCCCAAGTCCTCCGGCATCACGGGCTACAACGCGACACTGGCGAAGAAGCGGGTCTGCACGGCGGAGGGCTCCACCGCGAACACCAAGCTGGTGGACGACAAGAGGGCGAAGACGCCGGCGGTCTCCTCCGCCGTCATCTACCCTCCCGTCCCCAACCAGCTCGACTGCCTGGTCAGGCTGCAGCTCGGCGAGGTCGACGCCGTGATCACCGACGGCGCGCTCGCCGCCAGCCAGGCCGCCCAGGACCCCACGGTCAAGCTCGAGGGCGCGCCCTTCACCACCGAGTACTACGGCGTGGCGATGAAGAGCGACGCCGACGACCTGGTCCGCCGGGTCAACCAGATCCTGGTGGACTACCGCAAGGACACCGACGGCTGGCAGGCCTCGTACGACAGGTGGCTGTCCGCCACACTGAACGAGGACCCGGCGAAGTCGGAGCCGCCGCCACCGCAGTACCTGCGCAAGAGCTGACGGACCGGCAAGGACAGCAACCACCCAGCAACCCTTCAGCAGCGAGAGGTGATCGATGGGCGTCACGGGACCCCCCGGGCCGGTGATGGACCGGGACGAGGTGGACCGTGCGCTGGCGCGGCTCGGCGCGGAGCACGAGGCGATCGAGACCTCGCTCCTCGCCCTCCAGGACCATGCGGGCCGCAGACTCCTCGAAGGCGCCGCCCTCACCGGCGTCACCAAGGAGCGCTGGAGCTCCGCCGACGCCTCGATCACCTTGCTGTGGGCCTACTTCGACGCATACGCGGACGCTCTGCGCTCCGCCCGCGAGATCCGCTCGCGCCGGCGCTGGTCCAGCCGCGAGGACCTGGTGGAGCTGACGGAGCTGCTGCGAGGCGAGGGGATCACCGTCGCGGGCTCGGCGACCGCCACGGCCAACGCGCCGACACTGCACGGCAGTTCGGGCAAGCTCAGCGAGCGGTTCTCGCTCGTGACGCTCGTCGAGCGGATGAACGAGCTGTACGCGACGAGCCTGGACATGGTCGTCGCCGCCGACGCGGTGTGGTCGGCGCTGCCCGCCCGGATAGACCTGCTGGCCGCCGAACTCCAGCGCACCCGCAGGCTCGCGCACTCGGTCGGCGTCCGCCCGGGAGAGCACCCGGCCGGCGACGACCTGGAGCGCATCACCCGCACGCTCACCTCGCTGCGCGAGCAGGTGATCTCCGACCCGCTCGCCTTCTGGCAGCGCGCGCAGGGCAGTTCGGCACCCGGCGGCGGCAGGCCCGACACCACGGCCTACGACCGTGAGGCACGCGCCCTGGACGACGTACGCCGGGAGATCGACGCGGTGCTCACCGTCCGCCAGGACGCGGAGGCCCGGCTGGTCAGGCTGCGGGACGTGCTCTCGCGCGCCGACCGCACCCTCGCCGAGGCGCGCACCGCGCGCGGCGAGGTCCTCGCGAAGATCGCCGCCACGGAGGTGCCGGTCGTCGGCGGGCCGCCGACCGTGCTGCAGGAGCAGCTGGCGACGGCCGCCGAGTACCGCAGACACGCCCAGTGGCACCGCCTGTCCCCGCTCCTGGAGTCCCTGGAGCAGAAGGCGGACGACGAACTGCTGCGCGCCCGCGAGTCGTTGACCGCGGTCACCCAGCCGCTCGCGGTCCGCGCGGAGCTGCGCGGCCGGCTCGACGCGTACAAGGCGAAGGTCGCCCGGCACGGCCTCGCCGAGGACCCGTTCCTGATCGAGCGGTACGACGCGGCCCGGCGGATGCTGTGGAGCGCGCCCTGCGACCTGCGGGTCGCCGAACAGACCGTGCTGCGCTACCAGCACGCGGTCGCCGAGCTGCTGGCCGCCCCTCGGGTGCCGCAGCAGAGCGGGCCCGAGGACCGTGGAGGGCCCGGAGCGTGAGTGACCAAGGGGGTGCAGTGACGTCATGAGTCAGGCGGAGCAGTCCTGTCAGCGGCCCGGCTGCGAGGGCTCGTACGAGGACATGGGCGGTGGGGAGCTGTACTGCGACACCTGCGGACTCGCGCCGGTCGTCTCGGGCGGGGGTTCCGGGGGAGGCCGGTCCGGCTCGGTGCCCAGCGGCAAGGGCTCGCAGGGCAGCGGCAGTTCACGTGCCACCGGCCGCGGTTCCACGCGTACGACCTCGCACTCGTCGAAGTCACGGCGCTCGGTGTCGGGGCGGCTGTCGCGCGCGGTCTCCGGCAAGTCGACGGGCCGTTCGGTGTCGGTGCGCAGCTCCGGCTCGTCCGCCGGTTCGACCGGCCGCGGCAGGCTCGGCGCCGGGCTCGTCGAGGTGCCCGGGGTGCCGCGGCCCGACCCGCGCGGAATGGTCCTGGAGAACCCGGAGGTGCCCGAGCGCAAGCGGTTCTGCTCGCGCTCCGACTGCGGGGCGCCGGTCGGGCGCTCGCGCGGGGACCACAAGGGGCGCACGGAGGGCTTCTGCACGAAGTGCGGCCACCCGTACTCCTTCGTGCCGAAGCTGAAGTCCGGCGACATCGTGCACGGCCAGTACGAGGTCGCGGGCTGTCTGGCGCACGGCGGTCTGGGCTGGGTCTACCTCGCCGTGGACCGCGCGGTGTCCGACCGCTGGGTGGTCCTCAAGGGCCTGCTGGACACCGGCGACCAGGACGCGATGGCCGCGGCGATCTCCGAGCGGCGCTTCCTCGCGGAGATCGAGCACTCCAACATCGTGCGGATCTACAACTTCGTGGAACACCTCGACCAGCGCACCGGCTCGCTCGACGGCTACATCGTCATGGAGTACGTCGGCGGCAAGTCGCTGAAGGAGATCGCCAACGACCGCCGCACGACCGGCGGCAAGCGGGACCCGCTACCGGTGGAGCAGGCCTGCGCCTACGGCATCGAGGCCCTGGAGGCGCTCGGCCACCTGCACAGCCGCAACCTCCTGTACTGCGACTTCAAGGTCGACAACGCCATCCAGACCGAGGACCAGCTCAAGCTCATCGACATGGGCGCGGTGCGCAGGATGGACGACGAGGAGTCGGCCATCTACGGCACGGTGGGCTACCAGTCCCCCGAGGTCGCCGAGGTGGGCCCCTCGGTCGCCTCCGACCTCTACACGGTCGCCCGCACCCTGGCCGTGCTGACCTTCGACTTCCAGGGCTACACCAACGTCTTCGCCGACTCGCTCCCCGACCCCGACAACATCGAGGTCTTCCGCCGGTACGAGTCGTTCTACCGCCTGCTGGTGCGGGCGACGGACCCGGACCCGGCCCGCCGCTTCGCGTCCGCCCAGGAGATGGCGGAACAGCTGACGGGCGTCCTGCGCGAGGTCGTCTCCCTGCAGACAGGACGGGCCAGGCCGTCCCTGTCGACCCTCTTCGGCCCCGAAGTCCGGGTCACCGACACGGAGTTGTTCCCGAAGCTGGACGGGGAGGTCTCGCGGCTGGGGGGCCGGGTGACTCCGGCGCGCGGCAAGGCCACCACCGGCCCCGAGATCGTCACCGGCATCAAGGCCCTCACCGCCGCCGGGAGCCTCGTCAAGCAGGCCGACGCGCCGCTCGCCGCGCTGGCGCTGCCCGTCCCGCACGTCGACCCCGCCGACCCCAACGCCGGTTTCCTCGCCGGGCTCATGACCACCGCGCCCGCCGAGCTGCTCGGCGCCCTCGCGGCCGCGCCGGCGGCGTCCGCGGAGACCCGGCTGCGGCAGGTGCGGGCCTGGCTGGAGAACGGCGACACGCACACCGCGGACGAGGCGCTGCGGCACCTGGAGGACGAACGGCCCGACGACTGGCGGGTGGTCTGGTACCGGGGCGTCGCGGCCCTGGTCACCGGCGACCACGAGGCCGCCGCGCTCGCCTTCGACGCGATCTACGACGCCTTCCCCGGCGAACCCGCCCCCAAGCTCGCTCTCGGCCTGTGCGCGGAGGTGCTCGGCCAGCTCGACAACGCCGCCGAGTACTACGGCCTGGTCTGGTCGACCGACCCCAGCTATGTGAGCGCCGCGTTCGGCCTCGCGCGCGTGCAACTCGCGACCGGGGACCGCCGTAGCGCGGTGAACACGCTGGAGTCTGTGCCGGAGTCCTCCATCCACTACACCGCCGCCCGCGTGGCGGCCGTCCGCGCACGGCTGCGTGGGCGCACCACCACCGCGGGGGACGTACCCTTCCTGGACGACCTGACCGCTGCCGCCGGGCAGGTCGAGGCGCTGGACGCGTACGGCCTTGATCCGGCGCGTCGCGAGCAGTTGTCCGCGGAGGTGCTGGGCGCGGCCCTGGACTGGATACTCTCCGGTGGCCAGGATGCCGTCGCCCCCGCCGCCGGGGAACGGGCGTTGCTCGGCAGCGGACTGGACGAGCGAGGACTGCGCTTCGGCCTGGAGCGTTCGTACCGGACGCTGGCCCGGCTCGCGCAGGGCGGCGAGGAGAGGATCGACCTGGTGGAACGAGCCAACCGTTACCGCCCCCGGACGTGGGTGTAGTTGATGTCGCAGATGCCCCAGCAGACCGCCCTGTCCCGGTGCCCGAGCTGCGAGGAACCCGTCGAGTCGGGCGACCGTTTCTGCGGTGCGTGCGGATACGACCTGTCCGCCGTACCGGCGCGGCCCGCGGACAGTCCGACCATCGCCATGAACGGCGCGCCGCCGGGCGGTCCCTGGCCGGGGGTCCCGCACCCGCCGGCGGAGTTCCACCTGCCCGCCGACCTGCGGAGCACCGAGTCCGGCGGGCACGAACCGCCCCCGCCCCGGTCGGGTCCGGTCGTCGGATCGCCGGTCTCCCCCGTCTCCGGTGTGCGCTTCGACCGGCAGCCGGAGCCCGACGAGTACCTCCTGCAGGCACCCGATCCGCGGATGGCCTCCGAAGCGGCCGCCCCGGCCGAGGGCGCCGCGTCGCCGACGAGCTGTGTGGCCTGCCGGGCGGGCCGGGTCGACGACGACGGTTACTGCGAGAACTGCGGGCACGCCCAGCCGCGCGAGCGCGACCACATGGAGCAGGAGGCCGGCCCGATCGCCGCCGTCAGCGACCGCGGTCTGCGCCACCACCGCAACGAGGACGCCTTCGCCCTCGGCACCAGCGTGCTGCCCGACGGCTCGCCGGCCACCTTCGCGGTCGTCTGCGACGGCGTGTCCTCCGCGACCCGCCCCGACGACGCCTCCCTGGCCGCGTCCCGGGCCGCGTCCGAGACGCTGGTGGCCGCCCTGCCGCAGGGCACGCACCCCCAGCAAGCCATGCACGAGGCGATCGTCGCCGCCTCCCGCGCGGTCAACTCCCTGGCGAACGAGCCCGCCACGGCCCGCGAGCACCAGCCGCACCAGAACGCGCCCGCGTGCACGATCGTCGGTTCCGTCGTCACCCCGAGTCTGCTGGTCGTGGGCTGGGTCGGCGACAGCCGGGTCTACTGGGTGCCCACGGACCGCAGTTCACCCCCGGCCCGGCTCACCGAGGACGACTCGTGGGCCGCGCAGATGGTCGCCGCGGGCCTGATGAACGAGGCGGAGGCGTACGCCGACGAGCGCGCCCACGCGATCACCGGCTGGCTCGGTGCGGACGCCTACGAACTCGACCCGCACACCGCTTCCTTCAAGCCGGACCGGCCCGGTGTGGTGGTGGTGTGCAGCGACGGCCTGTGGAACTACGCGGAGGCGGCCGAGGAGATGGCGCAGGCCGTGCCGCCCGACGCCGCCACGCGTCCCCTGCACAGCGCCCGGGTCCTGGTCGGTCACGCCCTGGACCGCGGGGGCCACGACAACGTAACAGTGGCGGTCGCTCCGTTCCCGACCCCTCCGCAGGGGGCAGGATCGGCCTGAGGCCGTAAACACGGGGGGCCTCGGCGGACCGGAGGGGACCGGTCCGCGATCAGTCATCGCCTCACTGCGGTGGGGTTCTCGAGGGGGATTTGAGCACGCATGGCCAATTTCTCGAAGTCGAACGTGCCGCAGTTCTCGATGGACGTCTACCAGAACGAGTACCTGCCGGAGGGCGGCCGCGAGGTCAACGCGATCGTCACGGTGACCGCGACCGGCGGCGGCACCATCGGGGCCGCGGTAGGCGCACCCCACCTCTGGTCGGCGGGACAGGCCCCGTCCGCGGCGGTGGCGCTGATGGTCGACTGCTCGGGCTCCATGGACTACCCGTCGACCAAGATGCGCAACGCCCGCGACGCCACGGCCGCCGCGATCGACACCCTGCGCGACGGCGTGCACTTCGCGGTGATCGGGGGCACGCACGTGGCCAAGGAGGTGTATCCGGGCGGCGGTCGGCTGGCGGTCGCCGACGCCACCACGCGCGACCAGGCCAAACAGGCCCTGCGCAAGCTCAGCGCGGGCGGCGGTACGGCCATCGGTACCTGGCTGCGCCTCGCGGACCGCCTGCTGTCCTCGGCGGACGTCGCGATACGCCACGGCATCCTGCTCACCGACGGCCGCAACGAACACGAGTCGCCCGAGGACCTCAAGGCCTCCCTCGACACCTGCGCCGGACGCTTCACCTGCGACGCACGCGGCGTGGGCACCGACTGGGAAGTGAAAGAAGTCACAGGGATCGCCTCCGCCCTGCTCGGCACCGCCGACATCGTCGCCGACCCCGCCGGTCTCGCCGCCGACTTCACGCAGATGATGGAGACGGCCATGGGCAAGGAGGTCGCCGACGTCGCCCTGCGCGTGTGGACCCCGGTCGGCACCGTCATCAAGTTCGTCAAGCAGGTCGCGCCCACCGTCGAGGAACTCACCGACCGCCGCACCGAGGCCGGTCCGCGCGCCGGGGACTACCCCACCGGCTCCTGGGGAGACGAGTCCCGTGACTACCACGTCTGCGTCGAGGTCCCGGCCGCCCACCTGGGCCAGGAGATGCTCGCGGCCCGGGTCTCCCTGATCGTCCCGCAGCCCGACGGCACCGCCCAGAACCTGGGCGCGCAGGGTCTCGTACGGGCCGTCTGGACCGACGACATGGTCGCCTCGACGTCGATCAACCCCCAGGTCGCCCACTACACGGGCCAGGCCGAACTGGCACAAGCCATCCAACAGGGCCTGGATCTCCGCAAAGCGGGCGATATGGATGGAGCGACGGCCAAACTGGGCCGGGCCGTCCAGCTCGCGAACGACTCGGGGAACGCCGATACTGCGAAACTGCTTTCGAAGGTGGTCGACGTGGTCGACGCCACGACAGGTACTGTGCGACTGAAGGCGAAGGTCGAGGAGGCCGACGAGATGACTCTCGAGACACGGTCGACAAAGACAGTTCGTGTAAAGAAGTAGACGGTTTTCCCACAGTTACCGACGTAGAAGTTCCCTGATCCGAGAGGGGGAAGCGCCGACATGCCGACCTGCCCGAACGGACACCAGTCGGGTTCCGACGACTGGTGCGAGGTCTGCGGTCACCGCATGGCCGGTGCCGTGCCTCCGCCCCCTCCGCCGCCGCCCGGTCAGGGTGGGGGCGGCTACGGCTTCCCGCCGCCCGGCGGTCCCGGTGGCCCCGGCGGCCAGCCCGGTGGACGTCCGCATCTGTCCGCCGTGCCCGACGCCGAGCCGGAGCTCTGCCCGCAGTGCCGCACGCCCCGCGAGGGCGGCGCGCCCTTCTGCGAGGAGTGCCGGTGGAACTTCCTGACGAACACGGCGACCTCGTACACCCCGGCCGCCCCGCGCCCGCCGGCCGGCTCCGGGGGCCCGCCCTCGCACTTCCAGCAGCAGCCGCCCGGGCCCGGTCCGTCCTTCGGCGGCGGCGGTGACTCGTACGAGTACCAGGGCTCACGCCCGTCCCAGGTGAACCGGCCCGCAGAACCGATCCCCTTCGGCTCGGAGCCCTCGGGCCGCCCGGGCCCGGGGGGCCCTGGCGGCGGCCCCGGTTCCGGTTTCGGCGGTCCTGGCGGTCCTGGGGGCGGCCCCGGCGGTCCTGGGGGTCCGCAGGGCTTCCCCGGTGACCCGTCGCGGCCGGGTGGCCCTGGTGCCCCCGACGCTTCCCGTCCTTCCGGTTACCCCGGCGGCCCCGGTGCGCCCGGCGGCCCCGGACCTTCCGGTTATCCCGGCGACCCGTCACGGCCCGGCGGCCCCGGCCCCTCCGGTCCTGGTGGTCCTGGCGGCCCGCAAGGCTTCCCGGGAGACCCCGGGCGTCCCGGTGCACCCGGCGCCTCCGGTTACCCCGGCGGCCCTGGTGCTCCCGGCGGCCCCGGACCTTCCGGTTATCCCGGGGACCCGTCACGGCCGGGTGGCCCCGGCGGCCCCGGTCCTGGTGGCCCCGGCGGCTACGGGTACCCGCAGCCCGGTCCCGGTGGTCCTGGTGGCCCCGGTGGTCCTGGTGGCGGCCCCGGCGGTTACGGCTACCCCCAGCCCGGCACCACGCAGGCTCCGCCCGGACCCGCCGGCCCAGGTGGCCCCGGCGGTCCGCAGGGCTTCGGTGGCCCTCCGACACAGCCCGGCCCCGGTGGGCCCGGTGGCCCACAGGGCTTCCCCGGCAACCCCACGCAGCCCGGCCCTGGTGGGCAGGGCGGTCCCGGCGGTCCTCAGGGCTTCCCCGGCGACCCGTCCCGCCCCGGACCCGGTGGTCCCTCCGGGCCCGGCGGTCCGCCGAACTTCGGCGCCGACCCCTCCCGTCCGGTCCCGCCGCCCCCCGGCGGCCCCGGTGCCACGAGCGGCGCCCCACAGGGCTTCCAGGCCCAGGGCACGTCCGCCCCGCCGGCCTTCCCGCAGGAGACCGGCCGGCCACAGCAGGGCGGCTCGCCCTTCGGCGGCGGCGCCGACGACTGGGTCATCTCCCCGCCGTCCTCCACCGCCCCCGGTGGACCTGGTGGGCCCGGTGGTTACGGTTACCCCCAGCCCGGGGCCACCCAGGCCCCGCCCGCGCCCCCCGGCCCGTCCTTCCCCCAGCAGTCGACGACCTGGACGGCGACGATCGGCCCGGACCGCGAGTACTTCATGGCGATGATGCAGCGCTCCGGCCCCGAGGCCGCGGGCCTGAACCTGCCCGCGTACTCCCCGGAGCAGCAGCGCACGCTCACCGGCAACCAGGTCACCATCGGCCGCCGTCGGCACTCCACCGGTGACACCCCCGACGTCGACCTGTCGGTGCCGCCGGAGGACCCGGGCGTCTCGCACCAGCACGCGGTGCTGGTGCAGCAGCCGGACGGTTCCTGGGCGGTCGTCGACCAGAACTCGACGAACGGCACGACGGTGAACGGCGGCGAGGAGCCGATCACCCCCTTCGTGCCGGTGCCGCTCCAGGACGGCGACCGGGTGCACGTGGGTGCCTGGACGACGATCACGATCCGCCGGGGCTAGCAGAGGACGGTGACGTCACCGGAGGGGCCACGCATACGGCCCCTCTGGTTCGTCCAGCCACGCCCACTCGCGTTCTCCGGCGACCGTGATGCCGTACCGCTCCCGAGGCGGCTGCCCCTCCCGCTCCCACAGCGCGTACGCCTCCCGTGGTGCGAGGCTGCCGTGGCTGAGGGCCAGCAGGAAGCGGAACAGTTCGCTCTCCCGGGCCCTGCGTGGCACCCCGTCCAGCTCTACGGCGCCCCCTGCGTAGCGGCCTGCGCCGCGCAACGGCACGAAGTAGGCGGGCGTGTGCAGAAAGCGCCCCTCGGCGTACGCGCTGGCCCCGGTCGCCCCCGCCGCCCCGGATTTCTCCACCGTCAGGGTGATCAGGCCGGTGGCCAGCGGGGTCAGGATCCGCGCGCCGGGTCGGCACTGCGCGAGCCAGGCGGTCGGGACGGACGGCAGGGCGCAGGTGACGATGATCCGGTCGAAGGGGGCGCGTTCGGGCACCCCGCGTGCGCCGTCGCCGGTGACGACCACGGGGTGGTACCCGGCGGCGGCCAGGTGCCCGCGTGCCGCCTCGGTGATCTCCGGCTCCAGGTCGACGGTGGTGACGAGCGCGTCGTCACCGAGCCGGTGCGCGAGCAGCGCCGCGTTGTAGCCGGTGCCGGCGCCGATCTCCAGGACCCGGTCACCGTCCCGCACCCGGAGTTCGGCCAGCATCATCGCCATCAGTGAGGGCTGGCTGCTGGAGGAGACGAGTTCGCCGTCGCGCAGCCGGGTGGCCAGCGGGGCGTCGGCGTACGCCCCGCGCAGCCAGCGCTCCCGCGCACGCGGGTCGGGGCTCTCGCCCCACCGCCGCTCGTGGCCCCCTGGGACTCCGACGTAGTAGTACGGCACGAACAGGTGCCGCGGAACCGCCTCGAAGGCCTCCCGCCACGCCGGGTCGGCCGCCCAGGCCCCGCTCGCGTCGATCTCCCGCACGAGCGCGGCCCGCGCCGAGGCGGCGAGTCCGGCGAGGTCTCCGTCGAGAGCGTGCGTGCCCATGTGTCCACTGTGCACCCTGGCGGGAGAGGTCCTAAGCCTTGAGTCCTCGTCCACCCCGTCTGAGACCATGGGTGATGTGAAAGAGATCCGGCGCGGCACGCTGCAGACGCAGACCTTCTACGAGCAGGTCGGCGGGGAGGAGACCTTCCGCCGCCTCGTCCACCGTTTCTACGAGGGAGTCGCGGAGGACCCCATACTCCGGCCCATGTACCCGGAGGAGGATCTCGGCCCGGCCGAGGAGCGGCTCGTGCTGTTCCTGATCCAGTACTGGGGCGGTCCGACGACGTACAGCGACAACCGCGGCCACCCCCGGCTCCGGATGCGTCACGCCCCCTTCGCCGTGGACCGCGCGGCGCACGACGCCTGGCTGAAGCACATGCGGGACGCCGTCGACGGACTCGGTCTGTCCGAGGAGCACGAGACGCAGCTGTGGAACTACCTGACGTACGCGGCCGCTTCGATGGTGAACACCGCCGACTGAACCCGCGCGAGCGGACCTGCGGGGTCCCGTGCCGAGTACGACGGCGCAGCTCTCCGTCACCCCGCAGGACCGCCGGACATGCGCGGACAGCACCTGAGAACCGGAGCCGGACCGCTGAGGCGTACGGCCCGACGACCACACCGGCCGGTACCCGGGACCGGCCGATCAGCGCACGCTGACGCCGAGAGCCCCAAGTCCCCCTTGCCGTACGGCGATCGAGCCATACGGCGTACGCAGCCGCAGCCACGCCCCGGACGCGAACAGCGCCCACTCCCCGCCGGGCCGCAGAAACCCCAGCGACTGGGCCGCGTGCACGGCCCGCACCGGAAGCCGGGTGTCCCCCACGGTCCGGGACCAGATCTCCCGCCCGATCCGGTCGAGTTCGGCCCGCGTACGCTCCTCGGGCCCCAACTCCTCGGTACGGGACCGGAATTCGGCGACCCCGGCCCGGACGAGCGCCCGCAGCGCGTCCGCGGTCGGCAACCCGGCCACCGCCCGCCAGTCACCGCGCGGCGGCAGCACCCCGGCCCACGGCGGCCCGGTCACCGCGTCGGGCACGACAGCCGTACCCGCCGCCTCGTCGACGGACTCCAGGAGCTCACCGGCGGACACGGTCACGTCGAGGGTGACGTCCAGGCCGTTCTCGTACGGCTTCGCCAGCCGCACCGCCCGGATCGCCAGCACCTCGAAGGACGGCGGCCGCCCGAAGACGGCGAGCGCGGTCCCGGCGCCCTGGAGGCGTACCGCGGCCGAGCGGTCGTAGTGGAGCAGCCGGGAGAGGAAGGCCGCGAGGTCGGCCGCCTCCCCCTCGTCGGCGAGGTGGAGCGCCGTCATGCGGCGACGGCCTCGTCCTTGGTGTCGTCCCGGTACCCCTCCAGGAACTCGCGTTCCTCGGCGGTGATCCGGCGCGGCCGCTGCGCCTCGAAGTCGAACGGCACGACCACCGTCGAGGCCTGTACGTAGACCAGGTCGTCGTCCTTCACCTCGTAGGTGATGGTGAAGGACGCCGCCCTGATCTGCGAGACCCACAGCTCGATGTCGACCGGGTGGTGCCGGTGGACGAGCTGCCGCTTGTAGTCGATCTCGTGGCGCGCCACCACGGACCCCTGCTGGAAGTCCTTGTCCGGCCGGAAGAGGAAGTCGATGCGGGCTTCCTCCAGGTAGCGGATGAAGACGGCGTTGTTGACATGGCCGTAGGCGTCCATGTCGGACCAGCGCAGTGGGCAGCGGTAGAGGTGACGCAAGGTCGATCAGCCCCGGGTCAGCTTCTTGTAGGTGGCACGGTGCGGACGCGCGGCGTCGGCGCCGAGCCGCTCGACCTTGTTCTTCTCGTAGGACTCGAAGTTGCCCTCGAACCAGTACCACTTGGAGTCACCCTCGTACGCGAGGATGTGGGTCGCGACCCGGTCCAGGAACCAGCGGTCGTGGGAGATGACCACAGCCGCGCCGGGGAACTCCAGCAGGGCGTTCTCGAGCGAGGACAGGGTCTCGACGTCGAGGTCGTTGGTGGGCTCGTCGAGGAGCAGCAGGTTGCCGCCCTCCTTGAGCGTGAGCGCCAGGTTCAGGCGGTTGCGCTCACCACCGGACAGGACGCCGGCCGGCTTCTGCTGGTCCGGGCCCTTGAAGCCGAAGGCGGAGACGTAGGCGCGGGACGGCATCTCGACCTGGCCCACGTTGATGTAGTCCAGCTCGTCCGACACCACGGCCCACAGGGTCTTCTTGGGGTCGATGTTGGCGCGGCTCTGGTCGACGTAGCTGATCTTGACCGTGTCGCCGATCTTGACCGAGCCCGAGTCCGCGGGCTCGAGGCCCTGGATCATCTTGAACAGCGTGGTCTTGCCCGCGCCGTTCGGGCCGATGATGCCGACGATGCCGTTGCGCGGCAGCGTGAACGAGAGGTCGTCGACCAGGACCTTGTCGCCGAACGCCTTCGAGAGGTTGTTGACCTCGACGACGATGGAGCCCAGACGCGGGCCCGGCGGGATCTGGATCTCCTCGAAGTCCAGCTTCCGCATCTTGTCGGCCTCGGCCGCCATTTCCTCGTAACGGGCCAGGCGGGCCTTGGACTTGGTCTGGCGGCCCTTGGCGTTGGAGCGGACCCACTCCAGCTCTTCCTTGAGGCGCTTGGCGCGCTTCTCGTCCTTGCGGCCCTCGACCTTGAGGCGGGTGGCCTTCTTCTCCAGGTACGTGGAGTAGTTGCCCTCGTAGGGGATCGCGCGACCGCGGTCGAGTTCGAGGATCCACTCGGCGACGTTGTTCAGGAAGTACCGGTCGTGAGTGACGGCGACGACGGCGCCCGCGTACTTCGAGAGGTGCTGCTCCAGCCAGTTCACCGACTCGGCGTCGAGGTGGTTGGTGGGCTCGTCGAGGAGGAGCAGGTCCGGGGCCTCGATGAGCAGCTTGCAGAGCGCGACGCGGCGCTTCTCGCCACCGGAGAGGTTGGTGACGGGCCAGTCGCCGGGCGGGCAGCCCAGCGCCTCCATGGCCTGCTCCAGCTGCGCGTCCAGGTCCCAGGCGTTTGCGTGGTCCAGGTCCTCCTGGAGCTTGCCCATCTCGTCAAGGAGCGCGTCCGAGTAGTCCGTCGCCATGAGCTCGGCGACCTCGTTGAAGCGCTTGAGCTTGCCCATGATCTCGGCGGCGCCGTCCTGGACGTTCTCCAGGACCGTCTTGGACTCGTCGAGCTTGGGCTCCTGCATGAGGATGCCGACGCTGAACCCGGGCGACAGGAACGCGTCACCGTTCGACGGCTGCTCGAGCCCCGCCATGATCTTCAGAACGGTGGACTTACCGGCACCGTTCGGCCCGACCACACCGATCTTCGCGCCGGGCAGGAAGCTCAGCGTCACGTCGTCAAGGATGACCTTGTCGCCGTGCGCCTTACGCGTCTTGCGCATGGTGTAGATGTACTCAGCCAAGAGAAACCGTCCGGCAACTTGAGATCTGGCAGTGGGCAGATACACCCCATCTTGCCTGAGGTCCAGCGTTGGGTGGTAACCCGTTTGGCCGGGGAGCTGTGACCTGGGGTTTCAGCGTCAGGTCCTGACCTGGACGAACATCTCCCAGCCGGACTCCTGTCAGGGATAGCCTGACAAGATGCCCGACGCCCCGGAAACGCCCCACAGCTCTTCCACCCCACCCACCCCCGAGCTGCACCGTCTGTCCCCCCGCGACGAGTCACGGGTCGCCCTCGCGCTCACGCTGCGGCAGCTCGCCGACGCCGTGCTGGACGCCGTGCCGGTGGAGCCGCATCCCGCGCCCGGGGACCTGCTGCGTACCGCTCTGAAGCTGCAGCGTCGGACGGAGGACGTGGTGCGGGAGGCCGTGGTCGCCGAGCGGGAGCGGGGGACCACCTGGGCCGAGATCGGGGAGGTCGCCGGCGTGACCCGGCAGTCCGCCCACGAGAAGTGGTACGGCGATGTGCACGCCTGGGCGGCCATCGGGCGCAGCGCGCTGCCACCGCATCTGAAGACGCTCGACGTGGCGACCGAGGCCGACACCCGGTACGCCGGGCTGCGTCCCGACCGGCCGCACGCGGTCACGTCAGGTCTGGACGCGGTCCGCTTCCCGGGGTCCCACGCGTACGAGGCCAGCCTGCGCGTGCGCGGTTCCGCCCTGCACACCCGGCGCACGGAACTGGACGCGCGGGTCACGAAGCTCAACGAGACATACAGCGCGCTGCACGCCCAGGGCCCCGTCAACTCGCCTCTCGGCGGCGACCCCAGCGTGGTCGACGCCCACCGCGGACACGCGGACGCGGTACGGGCCAACCGGCTCGCCATCGCTGACGTGCACGACGAGATCGCCACCGTCTACGACCAACTCGTCACCGCAGAGCCCCCGTTGGCCGAGGAACACCGCACCCAGTCCGACTGGCACCGCAACGCCTGCGCGCAGGCCCGCAGTTACGCAGGCCTCCTGAACGGCACCCGGGACTAGTCGTCGGCCCCACGCACGGCCAGCAGCACGGCGCCGGCCGCGACCACCGCCACCGCCCCTATCGCTCCCGCCGCCCCCGCGGACCGCATCAGCCCGTGCGACGAACGCCACGACAGCACCGACCACTTCGACTGGGCCGAGAACAGCGACCCCGTACTCAGCCAGGAGCCCGCCGAGACCAGGGACAGGGCCGATCCGATGGACCCCACGGACAGGGCGCTGCCGATCGAGCCGACCGAGAGGGCCGAGCCCACGGATCCGATGGACAGCACCGAACCCACCGAGCCGATCGACAGCACCGAGTCGTGCGACCACAGGGACAGCAGGGACGCCGAGGAGGCGTGACGCGCCGGTCGTGCGGTTGGCTTGGTCATGCCGCCATTCTGCCCGTCACCGACGCGCCGCGGTCAGTCCTGCGTCCCGTTCTGCTTCCTGCCCGTGAGGACCAGGGCCGCGCCCCCGATCACGACCAGCGCGATGGCCGTACCGGCGATCAGCGGGGTCGTGGCGGAACCGCCGGTCTCGGCGAGGTTGACGTCGGCGGAGGGTGCCGCCACCGTCGCCGGGCTGGGCTCGCTGAGGGTCTGGGTCGTGACGCCCGTGTCACCGCCACGGGTGCGGCAGTCGAGGACCCCGGTGAAGCGCGTCGCGAGACCGTCGGGGCCCTTGATCGTGAAGTCGTACGCCTGGTCCTCCTGGAGCGGGACCGTCACCGTGCGGGACTCGCCCGCCGCGATGGCGTACTCCGTGCCCATCAGCTCGAACCCGAACTCCTCGTCGCCCTGGTTGGTCGCCGTGATGTCCAGGCCGCCCACGGTGCAGTTGCGGGCCGCGGAGAGGGCCGGTACGGCACCCTGCTTCGCCCAGGTCGCACCGGCCGTCGCCGAGACCGTGGACTCGCTGGAGCCGGCGAGGATCTGTGTCTGGCTGCGGCTCTCGGAGGCGAACGCGCGGCCCACCGGCACGGTGGTCGAGGCCTGGACGGTGAGGTCGGCCGAGCCCGCCGCCGCGTCCTCGGGGACGTCGAAGTAGAGCTCGCTGCCGTTGCTCGCGGACGTCACCGGCTTGCCGTCCTTGCCGACGATCCGCACCCCGCTCGTGGCCGCGTCCGCCGGAGGGACGACCGTCGCACCGGCCGCGTTGGTGTGCACCGTCACCGGGCCGAGCAGCTCACCGGGGTGACCGGAGACGGCGGGCGGGTCGAGCGTCAGCGACGCCGCCGGTTCCGCGACGTCACGGGCGCTCTTCTCCAGGTAGTCCGCGAGCCTCTCGGCCTCCGGGTCGGCGGCGTCCACGTCCGCGGCATCCGAGTAACGCCAGATCGCGACCTGGGTCCCGGCCGCCGCGTCCTGCTCGGTGAGGCCCACGGAGATGCCGGCCTCGGCGGCGAGCGCCGCGAGGTCGTTCACCTGGGGGTAGGAGTTCTGAAGGATCCAACGGATCTTCCCGGCATCCTTGTTGACGCCCAGTGAGGTGCTTCTCCAGTCGGTCTCGTGGTACTTGGCGTCCTTCTGCGTCGGGTTGTAGAGGTCGACGCAGTACGTCTGAAGGGTGCCGCCGCCCTCCACCGACATCTCGAACAGCCCGGCCGACACCTGCAGATCACCGTCGGTGCCGTGTATCACCGCGTCACCGTAGGTCTTCAGAGCTCCTATCGTGGCGGTCGCCCCTCTCTGGTTCTGTGCCGTCCCCTCCGCGGACGCCGAGCCGGCGGCGGCCACCGTCGCACCGACGGCGAGCAGGCCGGAGACGAACGTGACGGCGGCGAGGCGAGCCGCCCCCCGTCCGCGCACGGACAGCGCAGAGAACGCAGGAAACACGGAATTCCCCTTCGAGCAGGACCCGTTGACGAGCGGGGTGGCGGTCCGGTGGCGGTCCCACCAGCAGAATCAGTAGCCCCGAGAGCTGTGTTCGGCATCCTAGGGACGCTGCTGCGCCCCTCTTCCCGGGAGGCGGTCGGAAGATCGATCCGACTCGGAATCGTTATCGCCGAAGCCCCCCACCGGCATGGCCTATCGACAAATCGACCGGAGGTTTCCGGAACGCATTCGCCGATAAGCCGTACTTCGGTCAGCGCCGGAGCCGGAGCCGGAGCCGGAGCCGGAGCCGGAGAACAGAGTGCCCCGCCCCGACGTCACGCCACCGCGACGGGCTCCTGCTGGTCCGCCGGTTCACCCGGCGATGTCTCCCAGACCGGCTCCGGCTGCGCACTCGTACCGGTGACGGTGTTCTCCGGCCGCTGTGTGCGCCGGAAGGCCGAGGTGCCGCGCGCGAGGTCGTGTCCGATCGCGACCGCGTCGATGTCGGCCGAGGTCCAGGAAGGCTGCCCCTCGCGCACTTCCGAACGCACCTTCAACCGGCCCTGGACGACCACCGGATCACCCACGTTGAGCGATGCGGACACGTTCGTGGCGAGCTGACGGTTGGCCCACACCGTGAAGAAGTTGGTGTGCCCGTCCGTCCATTCGTTCTTCTCGCGGTCCAGATAGCGCGCGGTCGCCGCCAGCCGGAACCGCACCGAAGCTCCCGTCGCCAGCTCCCGGTACACCGGCTGCGTCGCCACGTTGCCCACCGCGCAGATCATCGTCTCGTTCATCTCGGGGAACCCCTCCCTGACATGCGTACGGGCCCGTCCCGTACGGCTGCTGCTGTCTGCGTGCCGACCGCGTCACCGCGATCGCCGCGAAGCCAGACTGCCTCCGCCGGGACGAGCCCGCTGAGCCCTGTGCACCGCCCACGGGTTGTGGAAAACTCCGCCACCCGAACGAGGGACCCAGCCCACACGAACACCCCTCACCCCACCCCGACGACCCTCCCGTACTGCTCCCGGACCTCCCGGTAGCGCAGCAGCTCCGCCGCCACCGGATCCAGCACCCGAGCCCTGCCGCACCCGGCCGCCGCCTCCCGCAGCCGCCGCTCCGCGTCCACGCCGTACCGTCGTGCGGGCCCCCGGGCCGCGATCCGGCAGCTCCACTCGACGAGCGGGCCGCCGATAATGCCGCACACCATCAGCAGCACCGGAACCCCCAGGTTCGGCGCCATGACCCCGGCGATCTGGCCCCCCAGCCACAGCCCGCCGACGATCTGGAGGAGCGTCATGGACGCCTGTGCCAGCACGGCCACCGGCCACCAGCCCGGACGCGGCGGCCTGCCCGGCGGCAGCCAGGCCCGGGCCGTCAGCTCGTCCAGCGCCTCGGACAGCCCCTGGGAGCCGCGTACGGCAGCCTCGCGCACCGCCTGCGCCCAGGGCGCGGGAAGGCCCCTCGAAGCCCGGTCGGCGAGTGTCCGTACGGCCTGCTCGACGCGTTGCCGCGCGGTCGCCTCCTCGTCCGCCTGGGTGCGCACCTGCAGGCGGCCCGTGGGAGGTTCCCGCCGGTCCTGGTACCAGCGCCACAGCCGCAGCCAGGGCGTCCCGCACGCACGGTTGGCGTTGCGCAGCCAGGCACGTTCGGCCGCCTCGCCCGCCGCCGTGGCACCGACCGCGTCCGCGAGCCGGGCGGCGAAGTCGTCGCGCGCCTCCTCACTGAGCCCGGTGCGCCGCGCCGTCGCGTAGACGGGCCGCAGCCGCCACGCGGCCGCGTCCACATCGGCCGCGATCCGCCGCGCCGGGGCCCCGCGCTCCGCCACGAACTGGCCGAGCGCCTCGCGCAGTTCGCCGACGCCGTCCCCGGTGAGCGCCGACAGCGCGAGCACGGTGGCGCCCGGTTCGCCGTACTCCCCGAGCGCGATCCCGTCCTCGTCGAGCAGCCGCCGCAGATCGTCGAGAACCTGTTCGGCGGCCTCCCCTGGCAGCCGGTCGATCTGGTTGAGGACGACGAACATGACCTCCGCGTGGCCCGCCATGGGCCGCAGATAGCGCTCGTGCAGCATGGCGTCGGCGTACTTCTCGGGGTCGACGACCCAGATGACGGCGTCGACGAGAGCCAGGATCCGGTCCACGTGCTCGCGGTGCTGGACGGCGGCGGAGTCGTGGTCGGGCAGGTCGACCAGGACGAGCCCGCGCAACTGGGCCTCCGACTCGGCGGTCTGCAGCGGGCGCCGCCGCAGCCGGGGCGGGATGCCGAGCCGTTCGATGAGGCTGGCCGAGCCGTCGCTCCAACTGCACGCGATCGGCGCGGCGGTGGTGGGCCGGCGCACACCGGTCTCGGAGATGGCCACTCCGGCGAGCGCGTTGAACAGCTGCGACTTGCCGCTGCCGGTCGCGCCCGCGACGGCGACGACGGTGTGCTGCCCGGAGAGTCTGCGCCGGGCGGCCGCCTCGTCCAGGACCTGGCCGGCCTCGGCGAGCGTCCGGCTGTCGAGCCGGGTCCGCGAGAGCCCGATCAGCTCCCGCAGCGCCTCCAGGCGCGAGCGCAGGGAGCCGTCGTACGCCAGTGGGGCCGCGGGGGGCGCGTTGTGGCCGCGGACCTCCACGACGGCGACCTGCTCGGTCTCGGCGGTGACCCGCCGCGCGATGAGCCCGTCGTCCCAGGAACCGCCGGAGTCGCCATCACCGGGCGGCTCGGCGCCGGGCACCCCTTCGGCGACCGACCCGGCCGCTGCGCGCGCGTGAGCGGCCCCGGCCCGTGCGCGCCCCTCTTCAGCACGCCCGTGACCTTCCTCCGCACACCCGTCACCGGACTCGGCCGGCCCGTCACCCGTCTCCGCTCGCGCGTGTGGGGCCTCGGCACGCGGGCGGCCCTGTTCCGCGCCGGCGCACCCCGCCTCCGCGCTCGCCTCCACGTCGGCGTTCACCCGATCACCGCTCGCCTCCCCACGCGCGTGCCCGGCGTCGTCCCGCCCGTCACCGGAGCCCACGCGCGCGTGCTCGTCCTCTCCCTCCGGATCCGTCCCGCCCTCCGGCAGCGGCTTCTCGGTCGGTCCCTCCCCCTCCCCCGAATGTCCCGGTACGGCGTCCCCCGCCCGCTCCGTGTGGTCCTGATCCGTGACGGCGGTCATCGGTCACCTCTCCTTCTGAAGTACGGACAGCGCGGCGATGAGTTCGGCCTGGGGTTCGGGGTGTACGTCGAGGGCGTCGAGCGGAGCGAGCCGGCGCTCGCGCTCGGCGTGCACGACCCGGTCGAGGTGGTCGGCGAGCAGCCGTCCGCCCCGGTCACGCAGCCTGAGGGCCCCGTGGGCGCCGATCCGCTCGGCGAGCCCCTCACCGGCGACCCGTGCCCGGCGACCTCCCAGAAGCGCGGTGGCGACAAGGGCGGCGATCGTCTCGGGGTCGGGCGCGACACCGCGGTCGAGGTCGCGAACCTCCTCCTCGGCGTACTCCTCCAGCTCCCGCCGCCAGCGCCGTACGGCCATCCCGATCCGGTGCTCGGCGCTCTCCAGAGTCGGTTCACGGTTCGTCAGCTCCGGTGCGCCCGCGGCCGGTTCGCGCCGCCAGGCCTCGTCGACGCGCTCGTCGGCAGCGGTGACCGCGCACAGCAGGAGGGCGCCCAGGCTCTCCACAAGGGCGTCCATGAGCTCGGTGGCGGTGCAGTCGAGGGGGAAGGCCCGCCAGCGCTTGAGGGCGTCCCCGGCGAGCACGGCACCGGCCTGGAGCCTCCCCCGCAGACGCCCGTACTCGCTGTCGTACGCCCCGTCGACGGCGGCGGTGAGCCGCAGCGCGGCCGCGTACTGGGCGGCGGCCGCACCGGCCAGCTCGGGCATCCGGGACTTGAGGGAGGCGAGCACGCCGTGGGCCGTACGGGCGACGGCGTGCTGCCGGGCCGCCGGGTCCTGCACCTGGTGGGCGAGCCAGGCCCGCAGCGGTGCCACCGCGGTGGCCGGCAGCAGTCCCCCGCCCCAGGCCGACTCAGGCAGTTCCGGCACCGTGAACCGGGGCACCTCGCCGAGGCCCGCCTTGGTGAGCAGGGCACCGTACTGCCGTGAGACCTCGGAGACGACCTGGTGCGGGACCCGGTCGAGGACGGTCACCAGCATGGCGTCGTACTCCTTTGCGGTGCGCAGGAGATGCCAGGGCACGGCGTCGGCGTAGCGGGCGGCCGTGGTGACCATGATCCAGACGTCGGCCGCGCAGATCAGTTCGGCGGCGAGGACACGGTTGTCGGCGACCAGGGAGTCGACGTCGGGCGCGTCGAGGAGTGCGAGGCCGGGCGGGAGGGTGTCCGCGGTCTCGATGCGCAGCACGCGAGCGGGATTCTCGCCGGGCAGCAGGAGGTCGTCCCCCGGCTCCTGGTCCGGCACCCACACGCGCGTGAGGTCGGGCAGTACGCGCATTCCGCTGAACCAGTGATGGTCCTCCGGATGGCAGACCAGCACCGGTGTCCGCGTGGTGGGCCGCAGCACGCCCGCCTCGCTCACTCGCCGTCCCACAAGGGAGTTGACGAGGGTCGACTTGCCGGCCCCGGTGGAACCGCCCACCACGGCGAGCAACGGGGCTTCGGGGTCTCTCAACCGGGGCACCAGGTAGTCGTCTAGCTGGGCTAGCAGTTCGTCGCGGTTGGCACGCGCGCGTGGGGCCCCCGCCAGGGGCAGCGGGAAGCGTGCGGCGGCGACACGGTCGCGCAGGGCGGAGAGTGCGTCGAGCAGCTGAGGCCGTACGTCCAAGGTCACCACATGCGAAGAATGCCCAATTTTAGGGGATTTCTGAAGCATATGAGCATGTCTGCGCGCCGACAGGACACAAGGGATGGAAGGGATGACTGGGACGTAGGCACAGTCCAGGCATAACGAGTGCACAACACCCGGTGCGTGAGGCGCCAAAAGCGATGCACGATTCGTACCTGCCTGCGATTATCAGGACCGCTTCACCGAACCTCCACATTGAGCCACGGAGGCGAAGCAACAGGGACAAGGTCGTGGGAGCCCTATCCTTGTCCCCGGCAACGTCACGGAACCGCCCACACCCGGGCACCCACGACAGAGGCCACCACACCCGGCCCCCGTAGCTCAGTGGATAGAGCAGGCGCCTTCTAAGCGCTTGGCCGCAGGTTCGAGTCCTGCCGGGGGCGCCACACGGCGGCAAAGTTGGCCGAAATGATCGTCGGCCACCGTAAGAACCCGGCCGTCACCCTCGCATTTCGTCCCCGGTGTCCGCTTCGGCAGGACCAGGCCCCGCTTCCCCCTGCCCCCCACACCGGCGCCCTCAGTAGCCGCGAACGGGCCCCGACCGGGATCCCGCGCGACCGCCACTGACAGTGCCGCGGCGTAGAGTCGATCATCTGGCCCGGACCCGGCCGGGTCCGGGCGAGGGAGGGGACCGACATGCGTCTGCGGTGTGCCGTACTCGACGACTTCCAGGGCGCGGCGCCCGAGTCCGCGGACTGGTCGGCGCTCGCGGACCGGGTCGAAGTCGTCTTCCACGACACCCACTTCGCCGACGACGACGCCCTGGCCGCCGCCCTCGCCGACGCCGACATCGTGGTCACCCTGCGCGAGCGCGTCCCGTTCCGCGCCTCCCTCATCGCCCGCCTGCCCCGCCTGAAGCTGCTCGTGGCGTCCGGCATGCGCAACACCGTCATCGACTACGCGGCCGCCGAGGCCCACGGCGTGACCGTCTGCGGTACGGCGAGTTCCTCGACCCCGCCGGTCGAGCTGACCTGGGCGCTGCTGCTGGGCCTGGCCCGCGGGATCGTCGAGGAGAGCAACGCCCTGCGCACGGAAGGTCCCTGGCAGTCCACCGTCGGCGCCGACCTGCACGGGCGCCGGCTCGGGCTGCTCGGCCTCGGGAAGATCGGCGGCCCGGTGGCGCGGATCGGGCTCGCCTTCGGCATGGAGGTGAGCGCGTGGAGCCAGAACCTCACCAAGGAGCGTGCCGAGGAAGTGGGCGTCCACCGAGCCGCGTCCAAGGAAGAGCTCCTCGCGGACAGCGACTTCGTCTCCGTCCACCTCGCCCTGGGCGACCGCACCCGAGGCCTGCTCGGCCCCGCCGAACTCGCCCTCCTCAAGCCGACCGCCTACCTGATCAACACCTCGCGCGCGGCGATCGTCGACCAGGACGCGCTCCTCGCCGCCCTGCACGGGGGCCGCATCGCGGGCGCGGGCATCGACGTCTTCGACACCGAGCCCCTCCCCGCCGGCCACCCGATGCGCACAGCACCACGCCTGCTCGCCACCCCGCACCTCGGCTATGTCTCGCGGGCCAACTACACGACGTACTACGGCCAGGCCGTCGAGAACATCCAGGCGTACCTGGCGGGTTCACCCGTCCGACGGCTCCCCTGAGAGCGGTCGGCGGTAGATGCCCTCGCTCCGCCGCAGATGACCCAGATCCACCAGGTGCCGCCGCAGCGTCACATGGTCGATGTCGTCGCTGTCCTCGCACCACGCCCGCAGCTTCTCGTTGACGATCCGCTCCGGGTACTCGACGCCGGGCTCGAAGGTCTGCTCGGCGATGTGCTCCAGGACCAGCTTCTTGCGGGTCCACTGAGCGGGCAGCCGGACGAGCCGCCCGTCCCGGACGAAGGTCCGCAGCACCGGTTCGCCCGAAGCCGGACCCGTGTCGGCCTGCCGCGTCGCCTCCCGCGCGTACTCCCTGAACAAGCCGTACGCCACCCCCAGGGCCCCGTCGGCCCCCTCCTCCACCACGCCCTGCTCGCCCAGCCGGTGCAGCGCCACGGCGGTCTCCCGCGCGGACAGTCCGGCGGCCCGGGCGACCTCCGCGGGGCTGCCGGCGCCCAGGGCCACGGCGGCGAAGGCCCGCACGCGCTTCTCCTCGGCGAACAGACGGATCACTTGGTCGACGGGTTCGGTGTCGGTAGCCATGTCCGGAGGCTAGTGGAGCACCCCCGACCGGCCCGAGCGATTTTCCCTCGCACGCGAGAGCGGTCCCCGGATCTCCTGTCCAAAAAGGGTGATCCCCACATGAACGCCGTTACCAGGAGTGAGTGGGCGCGTTGAAGGGGAAGTGCGACGGCGTGTCCTGCCGCCGCACCCCCCGAGTCAAAAGGAGAACGTGATGTCTCGCATCGCGAAGGCAGCGGTTGTCGCCCTCGGCACCGGTGCCGTGGTCATCGGCGGCGCCGGCCTGGCGCTGGCGGACGCGGGCGCCCAGGCCGAGGCCGTCGGTTCGCCCGGCGTCCTGTCCGGCAACGTCGTCCAGGTCCCGGTTCACATCCCGGTCAACGTGTGCGGGAACACCGTCGACGTGATCGGCCTGCTGAACCCGGCGTTCGGCAACACCTGCCTCAACGACGGTGGCCACAAGGGCAACCCCGGCCCGGGTGGACACGGCGGCTACGGCGGCTGATCGTCCGTACGCGACACGGAAGCCCCGGCACCTCGAGCGCCGGGGCTTCTGCCATGTCCGCTGCCGTGTCCGCGGCGTCGGCGGGCGGACTCAGGCGCACCGGCTCAGGCGTACCGGTAGATCCCGCTGACGTCCTCCAGCTGATCCGGCGTCACATCCCACGGGGGCAGTTTCTCGTTGCGTGCCACGACCCGCTCGTGCTGGTCGCTCGCCGGGCCCGGCGGCCTGGCCGGCAGATAACGGGCGCCGTTGTGCCGGCGCTGCCAGCGGTACCAGCACAGGTCGATGAAGGCGTGGTGCATCCAGAAGACGGGGTCGTTGACGGACGCGCCGCCGACCATGGCCCCGCCCACCCAGCGGTGCACCCGGTTGTGGTTGCGCCAGGCGGCACTGCCCCGCCCGCTCCCCCACCCCTCCAGCTTGTTGCGGAACCCCTTGGTCACCGTCGAGTCCCAGGGCGAGACGTCGTAGACGGGGTCGGCGAGCGCCCCCTCCAGCTCGCTCTTCGTCGGCAGGGCGAGGGGCGCGCTCGCGCGTCCGAGGTCCCGGGTGAGGAACTCCCCGTCGGTGACACCCTCCTTGAGGGTCCAGTTGCCGCTCGCGAAGGCGAACGGCCCGGTCATCACCTGACGGTCCGAACGCCGCCCGTTGCCGCCGAGGAGGTCCTTGGTCCAGGGCGCCGACGTCGTCGTACGGTCGCGGGTCCAGTCCCAGTACGGCATGGTCACCGACGAGTCGACCCGGCGCAGGGCCCGCTCCAGGTCCAGCAGGAAGCGCCGGTGCCAGGGCAGGAAGGAGGGCGCCATGTGGGCCGTACGCAGGCCTTCCTCGCCGTCGGAGTTGTAGTACTCGATGTGGGTGCGCACGAACTGGTCGTACTCACCGCGCCGTTTCACCTCCAGCATCGCCTTCACGAACCGCCGCCTCTCGCCTGCGGTCAGTGTGCTGACGTCCTTACGCGTGTACGCCATGGTCTCCCCCCATGTGTTCTTGTCCTCCGTCACGCAGTTGCCGCCCGGGGCCGAGTTCGTCGACGGCGGCACGCGCGGCGTCGAGCGGTGTGGCGTACGACCGGTAGTGGTCGACCATGCTCAGCCAGGTGCCATCGGCGCGGCGCATCAGGTGCAGCGGCCGCCCGTCGACGGTGACGTGCCACCGGGCGTCGCCGAGGAATCCGTCCGCGGCGGCGACCACGGTGGTTCGGATGCCGCGGATGCGGCGGCCCCGGTAGGTCTCGTCGAAGGCGATGTCCGCGGGCGGTTCGGCGACGCGGAGCGAGCGGGAGGCGGCCACGACCGGGACGAACGCCGCTGCGACGGCCACCGGTCCGAACAGTCCGAGCAGCAGGCCCCGCCGGCTCACCCGGGCGGGCCCGCCTCTTTTCCGCGACGCCCCCCGGGGCCCCGCGCCCACCGCTGCTGCGCCGACACTCACGACCATCGCTGCTCCTCCGGTTCGGGTTGTCCCTACCGGTAACCGCCGCACCCCCCTCTCGGTCACCGTCGAAGGGCCGCGAAAACCGACGGGCCCGGGCAGCAGCGCCCGGGCCCGTCCGACAGGTCGGTCCTACAGACCCGGTCCCGTCACCAGGTCCGCGCCGGGGACCGTCTGGAGGACGGGAGCCAGGACGCCCACCTGGGGGAGCTTGGCGTCCGGGAGGCCGTAGTTGTCGGGGTTGGGCGCGGTGAGCGGGGCGTCCACGTCCAGGCCCGGGGCCAGGGTCCGCAGGTCGGAGGCGGGGGCCCCGACGCCGACGTGGTCGAAGTCGTCGCCGAGGAGATGCGGCAGCGGCGCGCGCAGGCCCGCTCCGGGCAGCGCACCGCCGACCGGCACCTGCGGCAGCACCCGCTCGGGGATGAGCCGCCCCTCGACGTACTGCGGGCCCTCGGGTGCGCCCGGCGTCAGCAGCGGAAGCTCCGCGCCGAGCTTGGGCAGCTGCATGTTGAGGGAGTTCTCGACGCCCTCCAGCGGCACGGGGACCGGAACCGTGGCCACCGCGGCGGCGGGGGTCGCGGCGCCCACCGCGGCCGCTACGCCCGTGATGACGGCGGCAATGGTTCCTCGGGTGGTCGACTTCATCTCAGGTACGGTGCCTTTCGGGAATCGGAGAAGCGGGAAGCAGGAAGGGGCAAGCTCAACGTCCTTCCCCCGTAACGATTCCGGGCCGGAGACCAGTACAAGATTCCCCCGTCTGCCGCAGTAATCAGACGTACGGCAATCAGCTCGTCCAGAAGTCCCACCGGCGATCCGGACGTGCAACAGCGGCAGCACCCAGGTGAATTCGGCGAGAAACGCCCTCAACCCGCTTGCCGCGGACAGGAATTGACTGCGTCGACGGCACCGCTGAAGGGACCAGGCCCAGCATCGGGTGGGGAAACCCGAAAACCGAGGCCTGGTCGCTCTTCATGACACCGCCGCAGGACACCACCGGGTTCAGGCTGCGGCCCGGGGTGAAGTCCGGGTCCTCCAGCAGCTTGAACTTGTCGAGGGTGATCACCAGCAGTGCGGCGGACCCGCGACTGCCGCCTGCGGTCCGCTCCATCAGCCGCGCAGGTTGCGGGGCGACAGCACGATGTGCGCCGCCTCGTTCAGCGTCTCCTCGGCACCCGCGAAGGCGGCCAGCGCCTCGGGGTCGACGGGCTTGCCGGGCTCGGCCTCGGGCCAGGGGCGGGTGGTGAACACGAAGTAGCAGAAGCCGCGTTCCTCGACCGCCGCGAGCCACTCCGGCGGCGGGACGCACTGGGCGTTGAAGCCCGGCATGGTGACGACGGCGGTGCCGGCCTCGACAAGCAGACTGACCGGGAGGCTGGGCCGCGCCTTGCCGTCGACGAGGTCGCCGCCGACGGGCAGGTCGTTGTTCTCCAGCAGTGCCTCGACGGCGGCCGTCGAGCCCTCCGGGCCGGCCGCGCCGTCGCCGAGGGAGTAGGCGAGGAGGTAGGGCATGTCGCCGTCGGGGGCTTCGCCGCTCCAGGCCATCACGACCAGCGTGCCCAGATCGGGTGCGTGGAAGGGGCGGGTTTCGCTTGAGGTTGAGGTCACCGCGCGACCTTATCGACGCACCGGATCGCCTCCGGCCGCCTTCTCACCCGACCGGGCGAGTGCCCGCGCCCGCTCCACACGAACGAGGGACGCATGTCGAACAGGCTGACAGGGCCGGTCCCTTGCGGTGTGACACCGGCCCTGACGGAACGAGAGGAAGGTCAGTTCTGAAGCGGAAGGCCACCGAGGAGACCGCCTGAGTTCAGGGTGGTGGTGGCGCCCTTCACGGTGTTGAGCACGGAGTCCTTGTTCTCGGTGTCGAGCGCGTCCGACTGGTGCTGGAGCGGCATCACGTCGGCGGGCTCGAGCCGGCCGCTGGTGAGCGTGTTCACGGCGCCGTTGAGGCTGGTGGGCGTGAGGTCGGCGGTGTTGTAGGCGAACGCGGGCGCGGCGGCACCGGCGAGGGCCAGGGAACCGGCAACTACGGCGGCAGCCTTCAGGGACTTCATCGGGTTCCTTTCTTTCGGCAACTCACGTCACCAGAGGGAATTCGGACGCCGTGCCCAACGATCTCTGCGCGCTACGGAAACCCCGCGCGACGTAATTGGGCTTTCATGAAAAAGCCGTCGTGCCGGCCCCGAAAGGACCGGCACAACGGGATGGTTCGAACGTGGAGGCCTTACGACGCCGGCAGCAGACCCGAGGTCGGCAGCGAACTCGTGGGCAGCGTGCTCGTGGGCAACGTGCTCGTCGGGAGCGAGCTGGTCGGCAGTGTGCTCGTCGGCAGGCTGGGCAGACTCGGCAGCGCCGGCAGCCCGGGCAGGTTGGGGAGCGGCAGGTTCCCGCCCAGCAGCGTGGCCGCCAGGACGTTGACCAGCCCGGTCAGCACGCCCGTGACCGCCGGGACCACCTGTGTGACGTCGCCGGAGGTGACCGCCTTGAGAAGGGTGTCGACCGCCTTCTGGAGAGCGGCCAGCGCGTCGGCGACGAGGTCGGCCGGAAGCTTCGCGGACGAAGCCGACGCAGCCGACGCAGCCTTGGAGTCGTCGGCGCTCTTGGTGAGCGAAGGAAGCGCCGGCAGCGCACTCGTGGGCAGCGTCGCGGCCGGCGGAGCCACCGGTACCGCGGGAGCCGCAGGAACTGCCGGAGCGGCCGGAACCGCAGGAGCAGCCGGAGCCGCCGCGGTGACCTTGGCGATGGCGTCCTTCACGGCGTCACCGAGCTTGGTCGCCTCCTCGGGCGAGAGCTGACCGCTGTCGGCCTTCAGCACGGCGTTGAGCAGATCGGTGACCGGAGTGAGCACCGCGCCGAGATTGCCCAGGCCCTGGACCTGGGCGAGGAGCCCGTCCGCACCGGGGACGGGCGCCCGCGAGGCGGCCTGGACGCGTTCGCGCGCCGTTTCGGTCTCGGCCGCCGCCGCGGCCGGCCCGGCGAGCCCCAGCAGTAGGGCGCCGCAGAGGGCGGAGGAGGCGATACGCCGGACGGACAGACCACGCATGGGTGTTCCTTTCGAAGCACGAGGATCTTGTGCCCACCGTGGAAGTGCCCACCGCGCTCTGCAACCGAGCGAATACCGAACGCAATCGCGCCCGCCGCGTCAACCTGGCGTTCTCCCTGGTGAGGGGCATGTCAAGCGCAGCCGACCGCGTCGGGCGCCCGACCCCCATTCGGGGCAACGGGTCAGGGGAAACAAGAACCGGCCGGGCTCCCGTGATGGAGTCACGGGAGCCCGGCCGGCAAAGGGGACGACGCCGACGTCAGTCGTTGACGCAGGTGTTGCCGAACGCGGGGTTCAGCAGGCCGATCACGTTGACGGTGTTGCCGCAGACGTTGACCGGGATGTGAACCGGAACCTGGACGACGTTGCCCGACAGCACACCCGGGGAGTGGGCGGCGGCGGCCTGCGCGCCGGAGTCGGCGGCAGCGAGGCCGGCACTGCCCGCAACGGCGGCGGCGGCAACAGTCGTCAGGGCCAGGCCCTTCGCAATACGCGACATGGGGAGGTGCTCCTTGGGTTGACACAAAACATCCGGGCGGGGATGCCCGGCGCTGTGTCAACGCGCGACGCGCCCATGGGTTGTGCCCCCAATGGGGTGATCTCACGAGAGCCGCCGCTCCGCCATTCCGACACACTTGTCGGCTTTCAGCTGATTAATACGGATAGCGGCTAGTGTTGCGGATCTCCTGAAACACCCCTATAGGCGGCACATCGCACGCATAGGGGCCGTACTTTCCGGAAGGGCAACGCCGGTCATGCGTCAATCCCCGGGTCCGCTGCTGCGTCGCACCCTGGCGGTCTCCCTGGCCCTCCTCGCCGTAGCCGCCGCGCCGCCCGCCCCGGACGGGCAGAGCATCCCGTTCGCCGAGCGCTATCACGCGCTCCAGCACGGCGGTGTGGTCCGCGCGGCCAACACCTCGATCAGCTGCCGTACGACGACGGCCGCCTGCCCCGCCGCCCGGACGGGCCGGGCCGCCAACGGCGACTTCGACATGTTCTACGTCGATGTCGACAGCGACCCGAACACCTACAACTCCTCCCGCGCCGAGGTCCGGCTGCCGGCGGGCGCCAGGGTCACGTACGCGCGCCTGTACTGGGGCGGCAACCTCAGGGTGGGCGAGCAGAAGCCGCCGAAGGACAACGGGCGGGTGCTCATCGCCGAGCCGGGCGGCCAGTACAAGGCGGTCCTCGCCGACACGCCCGTGGGCCACCGGGTGACCCGGGACGCGGACGCCTTCCAGGCCTCGGCGGACGTCACGAAGCTGGTGCGGGAGAGCGGTTCGGGGCTGTACACCGTGGCCCAGGTCAATGTGGCGATGGGCAGGTCGGCCGCCGGCGCGTGGGGCGGATGGACGCTCGTGGCGGCGTACGAGAACCCGCGCGAGCCCCTGAGACACCTCGCGCTCTGGGACGGGTTCGGCACTCTGGGGTCCGGCGTCGAGATGAGGATGCGGGGGCCCTTCCCGAAGGGGGCCACTGGCCGCGTGGGGCTCGTCGCCTACGACGGCGACCGGGGCCGCATGGGTGACTCGTTCACTCTTTCGACCGACGGCCGACCGGGGGGACCCCTCACCGACACCGCCAACCCCCGTACGGACGTACTGAATTCGACCATCAGCGAGCCCGGACCAGCCCCTGCGCCGCGCGAGCCCTCGTACTCGAACACCCTCGGCTACGACTCGGATGTGTTCGATCTCGGCAAGGCGCTCGGGTCCGGTGGTGACCAGCTGGCCTTCCGGCTCGTTTCCCAGCGCGACGCGGTGTGGGCCGGTGTGCTCTTCGCCGCCGTCGACGCCCGCAAGTGAGGCGCGTTCCCGCCCCTCTTGAGCACCACCCGTGAGCGAGGAAACCGCGCATGCACCAGTCAGGCACCGACCCCCGGCCACGGGTCCTGCACCTCACCCAGCCGGTGGACGGCGGGGTTGCCCGGGTGGTGACGGACCTGGCGCGGGCCCAGCTCGCGGCGGGCCTGCACGTCACGGTCGCCTGTCCGGACGGTCCGCTCCCGCCCGCGCTCCGGGCGCTCGGCGCCGACGTGCGCCCCTGGCAGGCGACCCGCTCGCCCGGTCCCTCGCTGCTTCAGGAAGTACGGCGGCTCTCCCGGGTGATCGACGGGGTGCGGCCCGACCTGGTGCACGCGCACAGCGCGAAGGCCGGGCTCGCGGGCCGACTCGCGGTGCGGGGGCGGATCCCGACCGTGTTCCAGCCGCACGCCTGGTCGTTCGAGGCGGTCGGCGGACTCACCTCGGCGCTCGCGCTGCGCTGGGAGCGGGAGGGGGCGTGCTGGGCGCACCGGGTGGTGTGTGTGAGCGAGGCGGAGCGCGCGACCGGCGTGCGCGCCGGGATCTCCGGACGCTGGAGCGTGATCCCCAACGGCATCGAGCCCGAGCGCTTCCACCCCGCCGCCGTCGGCACCGTCCGCGCGACGCTGCTGCCCGAGGTCGATCCGGCGGCCCCGCTCGTGATGTGCGTGGGGCGGCTGTGCCGGCAGAAGGGGCAGGACGTGCTGCTGCGGGCCTGGGAGGCCATCCTGGCGCGGGTGCCGCGGGCACGGCTCGTGCTGGTCGGTGACGGGCCGGACGCCGACGCCCTCAGGAACAGGTCACCGCGGTCCGTGGTGTTCGCGGGGTCCGTCGCCGACAGCGTGCCCTGGTACCAGGCCGCCGACCTGGTCGTCCTGCCCTCGCGCTGGGAGGGCATGGCGCTGGCGCCGCTGGAGGCGATGGCGTGCGGGCGGCCGGTGGTGGTGACGGACGTCGACGGTGCCCGGGAGAGCCTGCCGCCGGACCTCGCCCCGCGCTGCCTCGTACCGCCCGGCGATCCGGCCGCCCTCGCGCGCGCGGTCGCCGATCTGCTGCTCGACCCGCTTCTGCGCGAGTCCCTCGGCCACCAGGGGCGTCGGCACGTCCTGGCCATGCACGACGTACGGCACACGGCCGGGGCGGTGGCGGACGTGTACCGCGAGCTCCTCGGCGGCGAGTTCGCAGGGCGCCTCGCGCCCACCGAGTACAGGGAGTCCATCCACTCGTGACCGCGGAAAGTACCGTCCCCTCGCCCGGCGGGCAGCCACGGAATCTGCGATTCTCGCCCGTCTCGCTCATGCCGCCACGCGGCACCACCACCGGCTTCCGGTTCCCGCTGCGTCGGCCCCCGGCCCGGCCCGCCTCGCCGGTGCCGCTGCTCGCGGCCGATGTCTTCGCCGCACTGATCGGCGCCTCCGCGATGGCCGAGGCGCTGCGCCATCCGATGCTCGCGGCCCTGCTGGTCGCCGCGTCGATACTGCTGCGCCCGCAGCTGCCCGGCCCCGTGCCGGGAATCCTCGACGAACTGCCCACCGTCTGCGGCCGGATCGCGGTGGCGTGGCTCGCGGTCGCGGCGCTCGTCGCCGCCTACGACCCGGACCTGGCCCTCGGCACCGGCACGCTCGCCGGCGGTTTCCTCATCCAGTCGGTGGTGGCCTGCGCGGGCCGCGGCATCGTGCACCGGCGCCGCCGCACGGCACGGCTGGCCCGTCCGCGGGCCGCCCTCGTCGTCGGCCCGGTGGGCACCGCGCAGCGCGTGGCCGCCGCCGTGCAGCGTCATCCGGGCTGCGGAGTGCGGCCGGTGGGTGTCGTGGCGGACCAGCCGGACGGCGCCGAGGGTCTGCCCGTACTGACGACGGGCGAGGAGGTCCAGCGCGCCCTCATCCAGAACGGCGTACGGGACGTCCTCGCCGTCCATCCCTCCGTACGGTCCGAACAGGGGCCGCTGCTGCGGGCGCTCGCCGAGTCGGGCTGCGCGGTGTGGGAGGTGGACGCGGACTCCCCGTCGTACGCGACGCGGCACCAGCTCGCCGGATTCTCCTGCCGCCGTCTGGACATGGGTGGCCGGCGGCGGGGCAGCGTCGGCAAGCGGGCGCTGGACGTGGCCGTGTCCGGGACCCTGCTGCTGCTGGTCAGTCCGCTGCTGGCGCTGTGCGCGGTGGTGCTGCGACTCACCGACGGCCGGGGTGTGGTCTTCCGGCAGGAGCGCATCGGCAAGGACGGCAAGCCGTTCACCCTGCTGAAGTTCCGCACCCACCGCCCGGTCGACGAGCACGAGGCCGCGACCCGGTGGAGCGTGGCGAACGAGATCCGGATGTCCTGGTTCTGCCGCTTCCTGCGCAAGACCTCGCTGGACGAGCTGCTCCAGCTGTGGAACGTCCTGTGGGGCGACATGAGCCTGGTCGGTCCGCGGCCCGAACGCCCGTATTTCGTGGGGAAGTTCAGCCAGACCTATCCCGGCTACGCAGCCCGGCACCGGATGCGGACCGGCATCACCGGTCTCGCCCAGATCAACGGGCTGCGCGGCGACACCTCCATCGAGGACCGGGCCCGCTTCGACAACGCCTACATCGACAACTGGTCGCTGTGGCAGGACATCTGCATCCTGCTGCGCACCGCGGCCGCGCTCGTGCGTCCGACGGGGAGCTGAGCCGCCATGACCCACGCCCTTACCCTGCCCCGGGTTCGCGAACTTCCCCCGGTCCTGCCGGTGTTGGCGGTGATCGGCCTCCTCGCGCTGCCCATCGGCCCCGGCGGTGAGGGCGGCGCGGGCCCGGCCGACGCGGTCTCCGCGCTGGTGGTGCTGTCCTGCGTGCTGCGGCTCGTGCGGGAGCGGCGGCGCCCGCTGTCGGGTACGGCCGCCGTGCTGCTGGGCCTGCCGGTGGTCGGGCTGGCCGTCGCCGCGATGGGCGCGTCCTCGGCGGGCGCCGGGCTCACCGGCATGGGCCGCTACCTGCAGATCTTCGTGCTGGTACCGGCGGCCGTGCTGCTGCTGATCCGCGGCCGGGCCGACTTCCGGCTGCTGGCCTGGGCGTTCGTGGGGCTCGCGGTGTGGCAGGGGGCGATCGGTGTCCACCAGTTCCTGACCGGGACCGGCGCCTCCTACCAGGGCGAGGAGATCCGGGCGGTCGGCACCTTCGGGGCGCAGGACGTGATGGGCATGGCGACCGTCGTGTCCTTCGGGTTGGTGTGCGCGGTGGGGCTGGCGCTGGGGCGGACTCCGGTACGGCAGCGGGCTGTTGCCGCCGGCTGCGCGCTCGCGCTGCTGGTTCCGCTGGCGTTGTCCTTCAGCCGGGGCGCGTGGATCGCCACCGTGGTGACGATCGTCGTGCAGCTGGTGCTGGCCGGTCTCGGGCGGGCGTTGAAGGTGGGGGCGGTGGTGGCCGCCCTGGGCGTGATCCTCGTCGGTGGTTTCGGGGTGGGTTCGGCGATGCTCCAGGAGCGGGTCGACAGCATCACGCAGGTCACCGACACGCCCGACCAGTCCGTCACCGACCGGTACACGATGTGGGCGGCCGCGGTCGGGATGTGGCGCGAACACCCGCTGACCGGTGTGGGGTTGAAGGGTTTCCCGGAGCACCGGGACGCACATGCCTCGCTTGCCCTGTCCGCGGGCAGCGACACGGAGGGCGCGGGTGCCGCGTTCCGTAAGCAGCCGCTGCTGTCCCCGCACAACATGTATCTGCTGATCCTCGCCGAACAGGGCCTGATCGGGCTGCTGGCACTGGCGGGCGGCTGGCTGGCCCTGCTGGTGTGCGGTCTGCGCAGGCTGGCCCGGGTCCGCCGGTCGGGACCGGGTCTGGACTGCGCGCTGGTCGCCTGCGGGCTGCTGGTCTGGCAGTTGACCGACTTCGCGTACGCCGACATCGGCGGGCCCTCGACGGTGCTGACGGCGGTGTGCTTCGGGCTGGTGGCGTGGTGGGCGCTGGCCGAGAAGGCCGGAACGCGATGACGGTGACACCCTCCACCCCCTCCCGGACACCCGCGACCGGTTCGCCAACCGTTCCCCCGGCCCGCGGTCCCGACCAGGAACCGAGCGAACTCACTCCTGTCTCACGGAAGTTCCTCGCCAAGGCCACCCTCGTCACCGCCGTGCTGTCCATCGCCGGCGCCCTCCTCGGCCTGGTCCGCGATCAGGCCCTGGCCCGGCTCTTCGGGGCCGGCAGCGAGACCGACGCGTTCCTCGTCGCGTGGACCGTGCCGGAGTTCGCGTCCACGCTGCTGATCGAGGACGGGCTGGCGTTCGTGCTGATCCCGGCGTTCAGTCTGGCGCTGGCCCGGCGAGCGCAGGGCGCCCCGGGCGACCCGGTCCGCTCCCTGGTCGCGACGACCCTGCCCCGTCTCTCGCTCGCCTTCGTCGCCGTCTCCGCGCTGATCGTCGCCGCCGCCCCCTACCTGGTCGAGGCCCTCGCGCCCGGTCTGCCCGACCCCGCGCTCGCCGTCGACTGCACCCGTCTGACCGCGCTGTGCGTGCTGGGCTTCGGACTCACCGGATACTTCAGCGCGGCCCTGCGCGCCCACCGCCGGTTCGTGGCACCGGCGGCGATCTACGTGGCGTACAACGCCGGCATCATCGCGGCGATGTACGCCCTCGGCGGGCACTGGGGCGTGCGGTCCGCGGCGCTCGGGGTCGCGGTGGGCAGCGGACTGATGGCGTTGATCCAACTCCCTTCCTTTGTACGGCAGTTGCGCCACCGCCGAACCGCCGTCCAGACCGAGCCCGTCGAGAGCGCCGAGCGCGCGGTGACCGTGGCCCTCGTCGCCACCGTGCTGCTCTTCGCGCTGTGCCGTCAGTCCCAGGTCCTCATCGAGCGCTTCCTCGCCTCCACCCTCCCCGCCGGCGCCATCTCGCACCTGAACTACGCGCAGAAGGTCGCCCAGATCCCGATGACCCTCTCGCTGATGCTGTGCACGGTCACCTTCCCGGTGGTCGCCCGCGCCCTCGCCGACGGTGACATCGAGCGGGCCCGTACCCGGGTCGAGCGGGACCTGGCGCTCGCGGTGTGTGTGGTGCTTCTCGGTGCGGCCACGGTGATCGCGTGCGCCCCGCAGATCGTCGAACTCCTCTTCCAGCGAGGCGCGTTCACCGCCCGGGACACCTCCGCCACCGCGGACGTCATGCGGGTGTACGCACTCGGACTGCTCGGCCAGACGGTCACCGGCTGCCTGGTCCGCTCCTACTTCTCGGCGGGCCGCCCCACCTGGTACCCGGTCTCCGCGATGGCCGCCGGGATCGTGGTGACCTCGTGGGTCGGCGCCTGGACGGTCGGCCCCTGGGGTGTCCTCGGGATCGCCGCCGCCAACGCCTCCGGCATCACCGTCACAGCCGCCCTGCTGCTCGCCGGGATGCGCCGGCGCAGCGTCCCGATCCGCACCCGGCAGGTGCTCGCCGAACTCAGCAGGCCGGTGCGGGCGGCCGTGGTCGCGGCGCTTGCGGGCGCCTTCGTCGCGAGCCGGACCGACTCCGCCCCGACCGGCCTGGTCACCGGCGCGGCGACCGTCCTCGTCGTCTTCTTCCTGCTCGCCCGGGCCCTTGGCTCCCAGGGCCTGGAACCCGTAGTCCGGTCCGTCCGCTCCGTCACACGAAGGCTCACTCATGGCCGCACCCCCTGAATCCATCCCGTGGATCGCGATGTACCACTCGGTGGGCGACTGCTCCGACGACCCGTACCGCATCACCGTCACGCCCGACCGCCTCGACCGCCAGCTGTCGTGGCTGCGCCGGCGCGGTCTGCGGGGTGTCTCGGTGTCCGAGCTCCTCGCCGCACCCAGCCGCACGGGCCTGGTGGGGCTCACCTTCGACGACGGATACGCCGACTTCCTCGACCACGCCCTGCCCGTCCTGACCCGCCATGACTGCGGCGCCACCCTCTTCGTCCTGCCCGGCAGGCTCGGCGGCGACAACGCCTGGGACCCGCTGGGTCCGCGCAAGCCGCTGCTGACGGCCGACGGCATCCGCAAGGCGGCCGCGGCGGGGATCGAGATCGGCTCGCACGGGCTGACCCACGTGGACCTGACCAAGGCGCAGGACATCCCGCTGCACAGTGAAGTGGCCGACAGCAGAAAGCTGTTGGAGGAGCTGACCGACTCCCCCGTCACCGGCTTCTGCTACCCGTACGGCACCCTCGACCAGCGCGTCGTCGACACCGTACGGGAGGCCGGTTACACCTACGCCTGCGCCATCGACCCCGGCGAGATCAACAGCCCCCTCGCCCTGCCCCGCGTCCACATCGGACAGAACGACACCGCCGTACGACTCTTCCTCAAGTACCGGCTGCACCGGCTGCGCCGCCGCCCCGTCGAGGGGATCTGAGGTGAAGGCCCTCCATGTCATCACTGGGCTCGGCGTGGGCGGTGCCGAGCAGCAACTGCGGCTGCTGGTCGGACACTTGCCGGTCGACTGCGAGGTCGTCACGCTGACCAACCCGGGCCCGGTCGCGGACGGGCTGATCGCCGACGGCGTGCGGGTGACGCACCTCGGGATGGCCGGGAACCGGGACCTGGGAGCCCTGCCCCGCCTGGTCCGGCACATCCGTTCCGGCGGCTACGACCTCGTGCACACCCACCTCTACCGGGCCTGCGTCTACGGCCGTCTGGCCGCGCGGCTCGCGGGGGTCCGCGCGATCGTCGCCACCGAACACTCCCTGGGCGACTCGCAGATGGAGGGCCGCAGACTCACCCGGGGGGTGCGCGGGCTCTACCTCGCCAGCGAGCGGCTGGGCCGGTCCACGGTCGCCGTCTCCCCCACGGTCGCCGACCGGCTGCGCCGCTGGGGCGTGCCCGCGCCCCGGATCGAGGTCGTCCCCAACGGCATCGACCTGGACCGCTTCCGCTTCGACCCGGCGCGCAGGCTGCACACGCGGCGGCTCCTGGGCCTGCCCGAGACGGCGTACGTCATCGGCGGCATCGGACGCCTCGCGCCCGGTAAGCGTTTCGACGTCCTGATCCGAGCCCTGGCCCAACTCCCGGACATCTTCCGGTTGTTGCTGGTCGGCGGCGGCCCCGAGGAACACGTCCTGAGGCGCACCGCGCACGAGGCGGGCGTGGCCGACCGGGTCCTGTTCACGGGCGAACGCCCCTACGTCCCCGACGGCTCCCCGGGTCCCGACCTGCCCTCCCTCACCTCGGCGATGGACCTGCTGGCCTCCCCCTGTCCTGAGGAGGCCTTCGGGCTCGCGGCCGTGGAGGCGCTGGCGGCCGGGCTGCCCGTGCTCTACGTCTCCTGCCCGGCGATCGAGGACCTGCCGCCACAGACGACGGGAGCGGCACGCCAAGTCGCCTGCGACACCCGCGCGTTCGCCCGTGCCGTCGCGGCCACCCGCGCCCAGGACTCCGGTCCGCGCATCGCGCCCGACGCCGCCCACCACTACAGCATCACCCGCAGTGCCGCCCGGCTGATGAACGTCTACGCGGCCGCCGTGGCCGCCCCTTCCGTGTCCCCTCCACCCCAGGGAGCAAGTTCGCCATGACCTCCACGACCTCCACCACCGAGCACCCCGCCGCACCGCGCCGCCCCGCCCTGGCCCGCGCCAAGGCCCTCCCCTCCTGGTCGCTGATCGCGGCCGGCGTCCTCGCCGGCGGACTGCTCGGCGGCGTCTACGGCGTGGCCAAGCCGCCCGCGTACACGGCCACGGCGTATGTCGTCGCCGTACCGACCGAGAAGTCCGACTCGGCGTCCGCGCTCGGCTTCGCGCAGGCCTACGGCCGGGTCGCCACGCAGGTCGCGGTGCTCGGGGACGCCCAGGTGTGGGCCGGGGTGCCGGTGAAGACGCTGCAGTCGAGCGTGCAGGCGGCGACCTCGCCCGACGCGCCGATGGTCGCCATCACAGCGACCTCCTCCCGCCCCGACGTCGCCGCCGACATGGCCAACGCGGTCTCCCGCGCGCTGACCCGGCACGCCAACGACACCAAGAACGCCACCAACGTCGAGCTCCAGCAGTTCGCCCGCGCCACCAAGCCCGCCGAACCGTCCTCGGCCTCACCGGCGGTGACGGGCCTGGTCGGCGCGAGCGCGGGCGGGCTGCTCGGCGGTCTGGTGCTGCTCGCCCGGCCGCGCCGGTCCGGGGCCGGCCGGGACCAGGGCCGCCCTGCCTCGGTGCCCGCCCCGGCCGTGGCCGCCGAAGCCCACGGCCAGCTGTGACGTACACGACCCACCTCGTCACCGACGAGCGGGCCTTCGCCGAACTGGGCTCGGAGTGGGCCGGGCTGTACCGCCGCTGCGAGGCCGCGACCCCGTTCCAGAGCCACCCCTGGCTGCACTCCTGGTGGCTGTCGTACGGCAGGCCCGGGCGGCTGCGCCTGGTGCTGGTCCGGCACGAGGGCGAACTGGTCGCCGTCGCCCCGCTGATGCGGGTGGGCCGCCCGGTGCCGTCCCTCGTGCCGCTGGGCGGGGCGATCTCCGACTACGGGGACGTCCTGCTGGACGACGAGCGGGGCGAGGAGGCGGTGGCCGCGCTCACCGAGGGCCTCGCCCGGGCTGCCCGTACCGCGCTGGTCGACTTCCGCGAGGTGCGCCCGGGCGGCGCGGCCGAGCGGATCTACGACCACTGGAGCGGGCCCAGGCGCCGGGTCGGCGACTCGGTGTGCCTGGAGCTGCCCGCCGTGCCGATGGACGAGCTGGTCGCCCGACTGCCGTCCACGAAGGCCCAGCAGCGGGTGCGCGCCAAGCTGCGCAAGCTGACCTCGCTCGGGGTCGAGCGTCATGTCGTACACCCGGACGGAGTGGACTCGGCGCTCGGGCGGCTCATCGAGCTGCATCAGCTGCAGTGGCAGGGACGCAAGGTGACGTCGGAGCATCTGCGGCCGCGGTTCCGCGACCACCTGGTGCGCTCGGTCGGACCGATGGTGCGCTCCGGGGACGCGGTGGTCACCGAGTTCCGGCTGGACGACGACGTGGTGGCGGTCGATCTGACCCTGCTGTCACGGCGTCTGGCGGGCGGCTATCTGTACGGCGCGCATCCGCGGCTGCGGGAGCGGAAGGCGGACGTGGCGGTGATGCTGCTCGACGCGTGCACCGAGCACACCCGCGCGGGCGACCGCGGCACGCTGAGCCTGCTGCGCGGCAACGAGCCGTACAAGCAGCACTGGCGGCCCGAACCGGTGGTCAACCAGCGGCTGCTGCTGGCCCTGAACCACACGGCCCCGCTGCTGACCGCGGTCGTCTGTGACGTGGCCGCGCGGCGGCGGGGCAAGGAACTGCTGCTGCGCTGGAAGGGGCGGAGGGAACATGCCGGTGGCGGCAGGTCCTGAGGGGGCCTGCCGCCACCGGCCGACGGGGCTAGCGGTTGCGCGAGAACCAGTCGAAGCGCAGGCACAGCTTCCCGCCGATCCAGTACTCCACCCATTTGCCCAGATCCAGCGGCGAGCAGGTCGGCGGGGTCGTGGGAGCGGTGGGCGGCTTCGTGGGTTCGGTGGGCGGCGTCGTGGGTGTGGTGGGCGTCGTGGGTGTGGTCGGTTCACCGGTACGGCCGAAGAGCACCGACCGGTAGACCGCGGACGACTTGGGGTTGGCCGAGCACTGCCACACGCCGTGCGGGCAGTAGTCGGTCAGCGTGTTGTACAGCGGCTTGTGCTCGTCCATCCAGGCGAGCATGCGCTTCATGTACTCGGCGTTGTCACCGTTGCGGAAAAGCCCCCATTCGGGATACGAGATGGGCTTTCCGTGGGCCTTCGCGAAATCGACGTGTTCCTGAAGGCCGTAGGGCTCCTTGATCTGTTCGTCGAAAGTGAGTCCCGACGGCTGGTCGTAGGAATCCATGCCGACGATGTCGACGGTGTCGTCCCCGGGATAGCACTGGGTCCACGGAATGGCGTCCCGGCCGCGCGTCGGGGTGAAGTCGAACTTGAACTTCTGGCCCGGGACCGACCGCATGGTGGTGACGATCCTGTTCCAGTACTTCTTCCAGGCCACCGGGTCCGGACCGCAGCGATGGGTGTACGTGGTGCCGTTCATCTCCCAGCCGAGCACGATCACCGTGTCCGGGACCTTCAGCTCGACCAGGCGCTCGGCGAGGGTGCGGTAGTGCTCGTCGAACCGGCCGGCCGCGCCCTGACGGAGCAGGTAGCGGACCTCGGCGTCGGAGACGTTGTCCTCGTTGCGCTCCAGCATGGGGACGTTGAGGACGAACATCCGGTCGGCGCGTCCGGTGCGCCAGTCCGCCCAGAAGTCGAGGAAGTTCGGCCTGCCCTCGATGTTGCTCCACCGGTCGCCGGGCAGATAGGTGTGGCCGACGCGCAGGTCGGCGTTGCCCAGCCAGCGGCTGAGCTCGGCCATGCGCGTGATGCCGCCGGCACCGTAGTCCAGGTAGGCGCCGAAGGCGGGCAGGTCCTTGGGCGTGACGGGCTCCACCGGTTTCACGTCCACCGGCGGGACGGGCTCCACCGGGGTGACATCGCCCGGCGCGGGCGTCGGCCCGGTTGGCACGACGGGCGTCCCCGGGGGTTCGGGGACGGGCACGACCGCGGTCGGAGCGGGAGGATCATCGGCCCGCACCACCCCCGCGGCGAAACCCGGACCCGACGCCAGGGCGGCCGACGCGGCGACCGTCACCGCGATGAACGCCAGCCGTCCGGTACGAGTCCTTCGCTGCTGTGAGTCCATTCCCGCTCCTTTCCGCACTCTTGCGTTTTTCAGATAACTGACACTCAGTCATATCGATATGAACTCCGCCACCGCGCTTACGGCTTTCGAGTGGCGCCCTGGTCCGCACGAGTGAACCGACCCGAAGGAATAGCCCGTGTCGCTGTTCGACACCCGAGTCCCCGCCGTGCTGCTGCGGATCGACCGGAACCCCTTTCACCACGGCACGATGGGTGCCGTGCGCTCGCTCGGCAGGGCGGGCGTGGACGTGCACGTGGTCGCCGACTGCACGGGGAGCCCGGTCCGGGGCTCCCGCTTCGTACGGCAGCTGCATCCCCCGCCGCGCCCGGGCGCGTCGCCCGATGACATCGCCGCCGTGCTGCGCCGGGTGGCCGCCCGGATCCCGCACCCGGCCGTGCTGATCCCCATGGACGACGCGAGTGCCGTCGCGGTGGGCGCGCTGCGCGAGGAACTGACCCCCACGTATCTGCTGCCGCAGCAGCCCGGGGCACTGGCCGAACGGGTGGCCGACAAGGCGGAGCTGGCCGAGGTGTGCGCGGCGGCGGGGGTGCCGCACCCGGAGACGCTGATCCCGGAGAGCGCCGAGCAGGCGTCCGCCATGGCCTGGCGGCTGGGACTGCCGGTGGTCGCCAAGTGGAGCCGGCCCTGGCTGCTGCCGACGGAGGGCGGCCTGCGCAGCACGGTGGTGGTGCGGTCCACACAGCAGGCCCGCGAGCTGTATCTGCGCTCCGCGGAGGCGGGCAGCCGTCTGCTGCTCCAGGAGTTCCTGCCGCCCGGCCCCGACGGCGACTGGTTCTTCCACGGGTACGCCGACCGCTCCGGCGTGATGCGCGCGGGCGGCCCGGGCGTCAAGGAACAGTCCTGGCCGCGCGCCGCCGGGCTGACCGCGGTGGGGCACTGGCGGTCCAACCCGCGGGTACGCTCGCTCGCCGAGCGGCTGGCCGGCGCGCTGGGCTACCGCGGCATCCTCGACCTCGACTTCCGGCGCTGCGGCACGACGGGCGACTACCACCTGCTCGACTTCAACCCGCGACCCGGCGCCCAGTTCCGGCTCTTCACCGACTCCGCGGGCCTCGACGTCGTACGCGCGCTGCACCTGGACCTGACCCACCGGCCGCTGCCGGACGGGACGCCGCTGCCGGGACGGGCGTTCGTGGTGGAGAACTACGCGCCGCTGACCGCGCTGCGCCCGGCGCCCGGCGGACGCGAGTTCGCGTGGCACGCGGCGGACGACCGGGGGCCCGGCTGGGCGATGTGGGCGCTGTGGGGCCGCCATGTGTCCCGGCGCCTGCTCGACCGGGCGCGCCGCATGTGCACGCGGCGCGGGTACCGGGAAGCCGCGCACGTGGTCCGCCAGGGGGCGGCGCCCGTGCCGTCCCTCACCGACCTCACCGAACTGACCGGTCCGGCCGGGCTCTCCGACCTGCCCGGCGACGAGAAAGCGAGCAGCTGCTGATGTACGACCTGCTGGTGGTGGGCGCGGGCCCGTACGGGCTGTCGATCGCGTCCCACGCGGCGGCCGCGGGACTGCGACTGAAGGTCTTCGGCCGGCCCATGGCGTCCTGGCGCGACCACATGCCCCGCGGCATGTTCCTCAAGTCGGAACCGTGGGCCTCCAACCTCTCCTCTCCGGAAGGTAGTTGGACCCTGGACCGGTACTGCGCGGGTCAGGGCGTGGCGGCCCGGCACGGGGAACCGATCCCGGTGGAGATGTTCGCCGCGTACGGACTGTGGTTCGCCCGCAACGCCGTGCCCGAGGTGGACGAGCGCACGGTGGTCCGGATCTCTCCCTGCCCGGGCGGCTTCGAGGCGGTCACCGGGGACGGTGAGACTCTGCACGCCCGCACGGTCGCCCTGGCCGTCGGGGTCATGCCCTTCGTCGAAGTCCCGGGAGTTCTCGGCGAGTTGGATCCCGCCCTGGTCTCGCACAGCAGCCACCACAGCGCGCTCGACCGTTTCCGCGGCGGGGACGTCACGGTGATCGGCGGCGGTCAGGCCGCCCTGGAGACGGCCGCGCTGCTCGCTGAACAGGGCACGCACGCACGGGTGTTGGCCCGCGCGGACCGGCTGTTCTGGAACGACGTACCGCCGCCCTGGGAGCGCCCCTGGTGGCAGTCGGCCCGTTCCCCGCACAGCGGCCTGGGCTGCGGCTGGCGCAACTGGTTCTATGCCGAGCGCCCCGGTCTCTTCCACCGCCTCCCCGAGACGACCCGGGCCCGGATCGCGGCCACCGCGCTGGGACCCGCGGGTGCCTGGTGGGTGCGTGAGCGGGTGGAGGGCAGCGTCGAGGTGCTGCTCGGCCGGGAGGTCACGGCGGCCCGCGCGGCGGCGGGGGGCGTACGGCTGGACGTGGTGGACCGGGCCGGTGCGGTGCGCCCGGTCCAGACCGGGCACGTCATCGCGGCGACGGGGTTCAGCGCGACCCGGGAACGGCTGACGCCGCTGTCCGAGGAACTGCGCGGGGGCTTGGCCGCGGTGGCCGACGGGGCGCCGGAGATCGGGCGGGACTTCGAGTCGTCGTACCCCGGGCTCTTCATGGCCGGACTGGTCACCGCGTCGGGGTACGGCCCGGCGATGCGCTTCGTGCACGGGGCGACGTACACGGCGGGGGCGCTGGTACGGGGAGTACGGAGGCGACTGCACGAGGGGCCGCCGGCCGCAGGGGCGGTCCGGGTGCCGGGGAGCCGGCAGGGACGGGGAGCGGTGGACTCGGTGCGCCGCTGACGGAGCAGGGAGCAGGCGCGGGTGCCGGGCGGTCGACTCGCCCGGCACCCGGCGCGGTCCTACCGACGGGACGCGGCTCTGCCTCGTCGGTACAGGACGGCCCCGGCCACGATCATCGCGGCGCTGGCACCCGAGGCGGCCAGCAGGGCCTCACCGCTGCTGCCGGTGTGGGGCAACTGCGGCGGCGTCGTCGGGGGCGTCGTGGGCGGCCCCGTCGGAGGCCAGGTCGGCGGCCCGGTCGGGGGTGACGTCGGAGGTGTGCTGGGCGGTCCCGTCGGAGGCCAGGTAGGCGGACTCGTCGGGGGCTTCGTCGGCGGGGTGGTCGGCGGCGACGTAGGAGGCCCAGTCGGTGGCTTCGTCGGCGGAGTCGTGGGGGGCGAGGTGGGCGGGCCCGTCGGAGGCCAGGTCGGCGGTCCCGTCGGGGGTCCAGTCGGCGGCGTGGTGGGCGGCGACGTCGGGGGCTTGGTGGGTGGCGAAGTCGGGGGCTTCGTCGGAGGCTTGGTGGGCGGGGTGGTCGGGGGCTTCGTCGGAGGGGTCGTCTCCTCGCCGCAGTCCTCGCCGTGGCCGCCATAACCGCTGTCGGTGTCGCAGTCGTCGCCGCCGCCGTAACCGTGGTCGTCGTCCCCGTAACCGTGGCCGCCGTGGCGGCTGTGGGAGCCGCCCTTGTGCGACGCCGGGCCGTTCGCGCAGGAGTTGCCGAACGCCGGGTCGAGCGCGGCGATCACGTCCACGGAGTCGCCGCAGGCGTTGACCGGCACCTCGAGCGGCGCCTGCACGGTGTTGCCGGACAGCGCGCCCGGCGAGTCCTTGGCTGCCCCGCCCGCGAGCGAGTCGGCGATCGCGGGGCTGCCGCACAGGGACAGAATGCTCGTCGCGGCGGCGGCCGCGACCATTCCCTTACTCAGGGTCTGTCGCAATCTCGTTGTCTTCCTGCTTGAAGAAGTGGGAAAAGCCGGCCCCGAACGATTGGAAGACGTCCGGGACCGGCCAGTGCACAGCCGGGGGCTGATGCGTTACGTCGTCAGTCGTTGACGCAGTGGTTGCCGAACGCCGGGTTCAGCAGGGCGATGACGTTCACGGTGTTGCCGCACACGTTGACGGGCACGTGGATCGGAACCTGAACGACGTTGCCCGAGAGGACACCCGGGGAACCGATGGCGGCAGCCTCGGCGCCGGCGTCGGCGAAGGCCGGGGCGGCCATGCCGAGGGCCATGATCGCGCCCGCGACGACAGCAGCGGTCTTCTTCATGAGATTTCCCTTCTCTGCGGTCATGCCTCTATGACGGTCGAAACCGAGCGAGCACAGTCGGAACGGCTCGCACCATGACCTGCAGCTGTAGAACGAGGGATAGACAGCAAAGGAAACTGCGGAACGTGTGTCGCCGGGTAATTCACTCGAACGCCTTCGGCAAAACGCTTCATCCGAGTATCCACAAAGGAAATTGACGCCGTATCAACAAAAAATCGCCCGGGTGTTCACCCGGGCGATTTCGAGGCGGCGGATCAGCTGCGGTTGGCGCCGTTGCCGGACAGGGCCGAGATGTCGTCCAGGATGTGCGAGGCCGGCTCGTCGCCCTTGGCCTGGGTGGAGTTCTCGGCGCACTGCTGGTTCTGTGGGGCCGACAGGATCGGCACGTCCTGGAGGGCGCCGACGGCGGCGAGGCCGACGATGCCCTGGAGGTTCGCCTTCGCGGGCAGGCCGACGCAGAGCTTGTTGACCGAGCTCTGGACCAGCGTGGCCTGCGGGCTCATGTCGCCCTTGGTCGCCTGGTTGCCGAACGCGCTGTGGGCACCGTTGCCGCTGGCCGACGTGGTGCCATGGTCGTTGCCGATGGCAAGCGCCTGCGGGGCCGCCGCCGCCGTGGCACCGATGACGGACGCGGCGATCGCCGCCGAGGCCATTGCCTTCTTCAGCATTTCGCTTTCCTTTCCTGGGCACGGACGCACCGTCCTGCTTCCGCATCAACCGGCGACGGCCCGATTGGTTTCGACCCGTCACCCGAACGGGCCGCACGCGGCGTGCAGTCGACAAAAGTCGCCTGTGGGCCATCGGAGTGAACAGCAGCAACCAAGCGGCCCCGCGGCAGTTGACCAGAGCGCTCCGGTGGACGGGGTCTCTCCAGAAAAGGACTACTCACGTGATCAAGAAGGTTTTGGCTTCGGCCGCTGTCGCCGCGGCCGTCGTCGGTGCCGCCTCCCCCGCCATGGCCATCGGCAACGACAGCGGCACCACGTCGGCCAGCGGCAACCACGCTTCGCAGTCGTTCGGCAACTCCGCCACCTACGGCAAGATGAGCCCGCAGATGGCTCTCATCCAGGGCTCGCTCAACAAGCCCTGCATCGGCCTGCCCGCGAAGGCGAACCTGCAGGGGATCGTCGGCCTCGCCGCCGTCGGCGCCCTCCAGGACGTGCCGATCCTGTCGGCCCCGCAGAACCAGCAGTGTGTCGAGAACAGCACCCAGGCCAAGGGCGACGAGCCGCTGTCGCACATCCTGGACGACATCTCGGCCCTGTCCGGCAACGGTGCCAACGGCAGCTGAGCTGTCGCTCACCGTGGGCCGATGAGCCCTGGGGCTGGTTTCTCAAGTCCCCGTCAGCGGGCCGCCGTATCAACGGCGGCCCGCTGATCTACTTTGCGTCGCGTGACGATGAAGAGAACCCTTTCCTCGGTCGTCCTCGCGACCTCCGCCCTGCTGCTGCCGGGCGCCGTGCCGCCCGCGCCGGCCGCCCCCGCTGCGCACGGCACGAACATCCTGCTGATGGGCACGGACGGCCGGGACACCATCTCCGCCGCCGAGAAGCACAAGTTTCACGCCGGCGGCTTCGCCTGCGACTGCACTGACGTCCTGATGGTGGTCCATGTGTCGGCCCGCCGGGACCGCGTGAGCGTCGTCGCCCTGCCCCGGGACTCCTACGCCGACATCCCGGCCCACCGCGACGAGGCCACCGGTGCGAAGCGCCCCGCACGTCCGTCGAAGATCAACGGCGCGTATGCCGAGGGTGGGCCCAGGCTCACCGTCGCCACCGTCGAGTCGATGACCGGGATGGACTTCGACCACTACCTCCAGGTGGACTTCCGGCGTTTCATCGACGCCGTGAACCAGGTCGGCGGTGTCGAGGTGTGCACCGCGCGGCGCCTCAAGGACCCTGCCACCAGGCTCGACCTGAAGCCGGGCAAGCACCGGCTCGGCGGCGGAAAGGCGCTGCAGTACGTCCGCTCCCGGAAGGTGGACCAGGCGGCCGACCTCGGACGGATCCAGCGTCAGCAGCGGTTCCTGGTGCAGGCGCTGCGCGGGCTCCAGGCCAAGCGCCTGCTGACCGACCCGGTGGCGGCGGCCCGTGTGGTGCGCACGCTGCTCGGGTCAGCGCGCGTCGACCAGGGCTTCTCCGCCGGGGATCTGCTGGAGCTGGCGGCCGCGCTGCACAAGGTGCCGGCGAAGAACACCGAGTTCGCGACGGTGCCGGTCGCCGGATTCAACCCGACCCGGCCGGACATCGGTTCGACGCTGGCCTGGGACCGGGCGAAGGCGGACGCGATGTTCACGAAGCTGCGCAAGGACCAGCCGCTGCTCAAGGCGGGCGCGCAACCCAAGCCGTACGACCCGCCGCGCATGACGCGTGCGGTCACCGTGCGCGGGAGCGCTTACGCCTGTGGCTGAGGGGCGCTGACGGGGCCTGTGCGCGCGCTGGGCCAATCGGGGCAAAGAACGCAACCCCGACCGGGGTTCACGCGTTGACGATCATGCAGCTCCTCCCCGGAGTCCGCATTTCGAAAGGGAATGAACATGAAGAAGCTGTGGGCAACCGCCGCTGTCGCCGCCTCCATCGCTGGTGTCTCGGCTGCGGCCGCTCCCCAGGCGCTTGCCATCGGTAACGACCACGGCACCACGTCCTTCAGCGGCAACGGTGCCTCGCAGGAGTTCGGCAACTCGGCCACCTTCGGCGACATGAGCCCGCAGCTCTCGCTGGTCCAGGGTTCGCTGAACAAGCCCTGTGTCGGTCTGCCGGCGAAGCTGAACCTCCAGGGCCTCGTCGGCGTCGCCGCCGTCGGCCTCGTTCAGGACGTCCCGGTCCTGTCGGCCCCGCAGAACCAGCAGTGTGTCGAGAACAGCACCCAGGCCAAGGGCGACGAGCCGCTGTCGCACATCCTGGACGACATCTCGGCCCTGTCCGGCAACGGCGCCCACGGCAGCTGAGCTGTCGCTCCTCCGCGACGGCGGGTCACCGGTCCTCCGGTGGTCCGCCGTTTCGCGTGTCCGGGCACCACGGCAGGTGCCTCACGTGCGGTAGACGGACTCGATCTCCTTCGCGTACGCCGCCGTGACCACGTGCCGTTTGACCTTCAGGGACGGCGTGAGCATGCCGTTGTCCTCGGTGAACTCCCCCTCGACCAGCCGGAAGGCGCGGATCGACTCGGCGCGGGAGACGGCCGCGTTGGCGTGGTCGACGGCCTGCTGGATGTCGGCGCGCAGCCGTTCGTCCCGGACGAGCACGGCGTGCGGGGTGTCGGCGGGCAGTCCCCGGACCGACAGCCAGTGGGCCATCGCCTCGGGGTCGAGGGTGATCAGGGCGGCGACGAAGGGACGGTTGTCGCCGACGACGAGGCACTGGCCGACGGGGGCCCGGCTGCGCAGGCGGTCCTCCAGGACGGCCGGGGAGACGTTCTTGCCGCCCGAGGTGACGAGGATGTCCTTCTTGCGGCCGGTGATGGTGAGATAGCCGTCCTCGTCGAGTGCGCCGAGGTCGCCGGTGGCGAACCAGTCGTCCTTCAGGACGGCGTCGGTGGCCTGCGGGTTGTTCCAGTAGGAGCCGAAGACGACCCCGCCCTTGATGAGGACCTCGCCGTCGTCGGCGATGCGGATCGCGGTGCCGGGGACGGGCTGCCCGACCGTGCCGGGGCGGGGGCCGAGCGGCGGGACGACGGTGGCGGCGGCGCTGGTCTCGGTGAGGCCGTAGCCCTCGTAGACGATGATTCCGGCCGCCGAGAAGAACAGGTTGAGGTCGCGGTCCAGGGGTGAGCCGCCGCTGATGGCGTAGCGCATGCGGCCGCCGAGTTCCGCGCGGATACGGCGGTAGACCAGCAGGTCGTACAGGGCCCAGGCGGCGTAGAGGCCGGGCCCCGGGCCCTTGCCGGTCTCCAGGAACTTGTTCAGGTACGCCTCGCCGAAGCGGACGCCGATGCGGTGGGCGCGGTCGAAGGAGGCGGCCCGGCCCATCTTCTCGGCGGTGGCGCGGCCGGTGGCGTGGATCTTCTCGAAGAGGTACGGGACGCCGACGACGAAGGTCGGGCGGAACTCCTTGAGCGCGGGCCGGAGTTCGTCGGGCTTGATGCTCGGGCAGTGGCCGATCTCGATGCGGGCCATCAGACAGGCGATCTGCAGGGTGCGGCCCATGATGTGGGCGAGCGGCAGGAAGAGCAGGGTCGAGGCGACCTGGCCGGTGACGGCCTCGAAGACGGGGTGGAGCAGCTCGACGGTGTTGGCGGCCTCGGCGTGCAGGTTGGCGTGGGTGAGGACGCAGCCCTTGGGGCGGCCGGTGGTGCCGGAGGTGTAGCAGATCGTGGCGATGGTGTCGGGGGTCAGGGCGGCGCGGCGCTTGGTGACCTCCTCGTCGGGGAGGTCGTGGCCGAGGGCGGTGAGGCCGGTGAGATCTCCGGCGTCCAGCTGCCAGGAGTGGGGGGACTCCTCGTGGCCGGCCGTGCCGACGGCGACCGTGTCCGCGTTCTCGGCGGTCTCCACGACGATGTGCCGGGCGCCGGAGTCGCGGACGATCCACTCCACCTGCTCGGGCGAGGAGGTGGCGTAGACGGGGACGGTCTGGCCGCCGGCCGCCCAGATCGCGAAGTCCAGGACCGTCCATTCGTAGCGGGTGCGGGACATCACGGCGACACGGCCGCCCGGTTCGACACCGGCGGCGATCAACCCCTTGGCCACGGCGGTGACTTCACGGGCGAACTCCTGGGCGGTGACCGGGCGCCAGCCGGTTCCCTCCCTGCGGTGCAGGATCACGGTGTCGGGGGTCTCGGCCGCGTGGGTGAACGGGAGGTCGGCGATGCTTCCGGTGGCCAAGGGCGCGGCGAGGGCCGGCGCCCGGGCCTCCCGTACGGTTCCGGCGTCGTCCTTGACGGTCTCGACCCTGGAGCGACTCGCCAGGTCGGTGCGCTGTTTCGCCCGTTTCAGATCCTTGCGTACGCCCATCGTGGCTCCCCGGTCCGCTCCGACTGGGTGGTCAACTTACTCACAAGTAGGAAAAGGTCAATGGGGCCGGCCGCTACTCCGCGAGGTGCCGGGCCTCGCGGATGGTGGCGGCGAGTTGGCGTACCGCCTTGTCCTCGGTGGTGTCGGCCAAGTGGTCCGCGCGATCGGCCAGTTCACTCAGGGAGGGGCGGCCGGGGAGCCGACTCCCGCTGTCGCGCAGGGCATCCGCGAAGTAGGCGGCGACCGCGTCCACCTGGAAGCGGGGGCTCGCATCCCACAAGGAGTCGTCCAGGGTGTCGAGTTGTCCGGACTCCTCGTGCGGGGCGCGGGTCTTCGGGTCCTGCCAGCGAACGGTCGCGGTGGCGAGGTGGCCGTCGGCGCCGGGCCGGGTGCGGACCGCGTAGAGGGCGGTGACGGTGTGGCCGGGGCCGACTTCACCGCCGTCCACGCGGTCGTCGCGGAAGTCGTCGTCGGCGACGCGGCGGTCGTCGTAGCCGATGAGGCGGAAGGAGGCGACGTTCTCTGGGTCGAAGGCGACCTGGGCCTTGGCGTCGCGGGCCGTGAGGTCGATGTTCTGCGGGAGTTGCTCGCAGAAGACCTTCTCGGCGTCGTCGGCGCCGGAGACGTAGACGGTGTGGCCGTCGCCCTTGTCGGCGAGGCGTTCCATCAGGGCGTCGCCGTAGTCGCTGCCGACGCCTACGCCGAAGAGGGTGATGCCGTGTTCGCGGCGGGCGGTGTCGATGCGGTCGAGGATGGAGTCGGGGCTGGTGTCGCCGTCGTTGGCGAGGGCGTCGGAGATGAGGACGACCCGGTTGGTGGCGCCCTCGCGCAGGCCCTTCACGGCGGTCCGGTAGCCGGTCTCGACGCCCGCGGCGAGGTTGGTGGAGTACGTCGGTTCCAGACCGTCGATCGCCTCGTGGATCCGGCCGCGGTGGCCGCCGAGGCGGGTCATCGGCAGGACGGTCTCGGCCTGGTCGCTGAAGGTGACAAGGGCGACCGAGTCGTCGTCGTGCAGGCGTTCCGTCATGGTGTCGAGGGACTGCTGGGCGAGGTCGAGGCGGCCTGGTTCGGCCATGGAGCCGGAGATGTCGATGACGAAGGTGAGGGCGGCGGGCGGGCGTTCGTCCGGGTCGGCCGGTGCGCCCCTGGTGGCCAGGCCCACGCGGACCAGCGACCAGTCGTCCCGGTCGGTGCGGGCGCCGTCGACGGTGACCGTGAAGCCGTTGCCGTCGGGGCGGTCGTAGTCCTGGCGGAAGCTGTTGACGAACTCCTCGGGGCGGATCGTCGACGGGTCGGGGCGGCGGCCCTCGGCGAGGGTGCGGCGGGCGTAGCCGTAGGAGGCGGTGTCGACGTCGAGGGCGAAGGTGGAGAGGTAGTCGGGGGACGGGGTGGTGTAGTCGCCGCGGGACTCGTCGGAGTCCGTTTCGCCCTGGGGCTGGTTCGGGGCCGGGAAGCCCGGGTTGTACGAGCCGCCCTTCGATCCGTCGGCGCTGCTCGCGCCGTCGCTGTCGCTCCCGCTGCAGCCGGTGAGCAGCAGGCCGCCCGCCAGTGTGAGGGCGAGCATCACCTGTCGTGTTCGCTGTCGCTCCATCGTCCGTACCCCCTGGGCCTGTTGACGTCGACGTCTGTGACTGTGACGGCACCGGGGGGCGGAACGTGCGTGACGGAGCGTTGCGGATGGGTCTCGAAGGGGGCACGGCGGGGGTCCGTCGAGACCGGTGGGTGATCCTCCGTTGACCTAGGAGACGACGTCCTTGCGGGCGAAACCCCGGAAGGCCAGGGCGAACAGCACCAGGGCGAGCGTTACCGAAAGGGAGGTGCCCTGGATCATGTCGGACCACTGCAACTTCGGCTGTACGGCGTCCAGCCACGCGTACTGCCAGTGCGAGGGGAGGAAGTCGCGCCAGTCGCCGAGGGCCGTCACCTGATCGAGCACGTTGCCGACGATGGTCAGGCCGACCGCGCCGCCGACCGCGCCGAGGGGGGCGTCGGTCCGGGTGGAGAGCCAGAACGCCAGGGCGGCGGTGACGAGTTGGGAGACGAAGATGTACGCCACCGTGATCAGCAGGCGTTGGGCCGCGGTGCCCGCCTCCAGTGAGCCGCCGGTGGGCAGTTGCAGCGGGCCCCAGCCGTACGCCACCGTGCCGACCGCGAGGGCGACCAGCGGGAGCAGGAGCATCGCGGCGAGGCTGAGGGTGAGGCCGACGACGAGCTTGGACCAGAGGAGGCGGGCCCTCGGCACGGGGGCCGCGAGCAGATAGCGCAGGGAGGACCAGCTGGCCTCCGAGGCGACCGTGTCCCCGCAGAACAGCGCCACGGGGACGATCAGCAGGAAGCCCGCGGAGGCGAAGAGGTTCACCGCGGCGAAGTTCGGTCCGGACAGGGTGGCCGTGTCCATCAGGTTGACCCGGTTGTTGCCCGAGCCCGGTCCGCCGCCCAGCTGGAAGGCGATCAGCAGGACGAAGGGCAGGGCGGCCAGGATGCCGAACATGATGAGGGTGCGGCGGCGCTTCAACTGCCGTACCAGCTCGACCCGGACGGGCAGGGTGCGGCCCGCGCGGTAGCCGTCGGCGACCTCCGCGCGCACGGTCGAGGTGCTGCTCATGCGGAGTCTCCGATCAGGGTGAGGAAGGCGTCTTCGAGGCGGCGGTGCGGGCCCACCGAGGTCACGGGGACCTCAAGGCGGACCAGTTCGGCGACCAGGCGCTGTGCGCTGCCGTCGGCGTCGAGCCGTACGAGCAGGCCGTCGTCGGTGGTGATCGCCGACTCCACGCCCGGCAGGGCCGCCACCTTCTCGGCCACGGGTTCCTCCACCGGTTCGGCCGTGCCGACCAGGAGGGTGTCGCCGGAGCCGACGATCTCGGCGACCGGGCCCGCCTGGACGAGCTGTCCGTGGTCCATCACCACGAGGTGGGTGCAGGACTGCTCGACCTCCGAGAGGAGGTGGCTGGAGACGATGACCGTGCGGCCGGCCGCCGCGTAGCGGATCATCACCTCGCGCATCTCGCGGATCTGCGGCGGGTCGAGGCCGTTGGTCGGCTCGTCGAGGATGAGCAGGTCGGGCATGCCGAGCATGGCCTGGGCGATGGCGAGGCGCTGGCGCATGCCCTGGGAGTAGGTGCGGACCGCGCGGGCCAGGGCGTCGCCGAGACCGGCGATCTCCAGGGCCTCGTCCATGTGGGCGTCCTCGGGCGGGCGGCCGGTGGCCTGCCAGTACAGCTCCAGGTTCTCGCGGCCCGACAGGTGCGGGAGGAAACCCGCGCCCTCGACGAAGGCGCCGACACGGGAGAGCACGGGGGCGCCGGGGGCTATCGCGTGGCCGAAGACGCGGACCTCGCCGCCGTCCGGCTTGATGAGGCCCATCAGCATGCGCAGGGTGGTCGTCTTGCCCGCGCCGTTCGGGCCGAGCAGGCCGAGGACCTGGCCTTTCTCGACGCGGAAGGAGAGGTCGCGGACCGCGTAACGGTCGGCGGACTTGGCGTACCGCTTGCTCAGGTCGGTGATCTGGAGGGGGACTTCGGCCAGTTCCGGGTCGGGGGCGGCGGGGGCCGTGGTACGGCGGCGGCCCGTGGCCACCAGGGCGAGGGCGAGCAGCGCGCCGGCCAGGGGCAGCCACCACACCCAGGCGGGCAGGGGGGCCTGGGCGTTCTTCTCGCTGAGGGCCGTGGGGACGTGGAGGTCGCCCTTCAGGGAGACGGTGTACGTCGCCGGGGTCGCCGGGGAGGCGTAGCCGAGGTCCGTGGAGGCGAGGACCAGCTTGAGGCGGTGGCCGTCGTCGATCTCGTGGTCGATCGCCGGGAGGGTGATGGTGACGTCCTTGCCGGCCTTCGCGCCCTCGACCCGGATGGGCTCGACGAGCTGGGAGGGCAGCGTCTGCTGACCGTTCGCGCCCACGTCGTAGACCTTGGCGAAGAGGACCGCGTCGTCGCTCGTCGACTTCACGTGGACGGTGACCGTGGGCGAGCCGGTGATCTGCAGGTCGTCCTTGACCGGGGCCGACTCGAAGGCGGCGAACTGGCCGGGGAAGTCGAGGGAGACGCCCACGCCGAGGGAGGAGAGCTGGGAGAGACCGCCTCCGCCGAGGCCGGGGAGGGCCGAGACGGCGGGCGGGCTGGCGCCGGCCGGGTTGGCGAAGTCCTGTTGTTCGCGGCGGCCGGTCAGGGCGATCTCGCGGTCGTCGCTCTCCAGGCCCGGGTAGGTGTCGGCGGTGACGCCGGTGAGGCGGGGTTCGCCGTCGCTCGTACCGGTGCCGAGGGTGCGGGTGACGCGGAAGGCGGGGCCGGTGTCGACGCCCTTGTCGTCCTTGAGGTAGTGGTCGAACCAGTTGGCCACGCGGGACTGGACGCGGCTCGTCTCCATGTCGCCGCCGTCATGCCCGCCGGCGATCCAGTCGACGTCGACGGGGGCGCCGTTGGCGCGGATCGCCTTCGCGGCGGCGTCGGCCTGGTTCAGGGGAAACAGGGAGTCCGTCTGGCCCTGGACGAGGAGCGTGGGGACCTTGATGTCCTTGGCGACGGCCGACGGGGACCGCTCGTCCAGCATCTTCTCGGCCTGGGCGTCCGGGGTGCCGGACTCGGCGACGCGCTCGTACATCGCGCAGATCTGCGGCTCGAACTTGGCGCAGCCGCCCGCGCTGTTGACGAAGATGCCGGCCCAGAGCTTCTTGAACACGCCGTTCGGGAACAGGGCGTCCGCGAGGTTCCAGTACGTGATCTCGGGGGCGATGGCGTCCACGCGGTGGTCGTAGCCGGCGGCGAGGAGGGAGATCGCGCCGCCGTAGCTCGCGCCGGTGACGCCGACTCGGGGGTCGCCGGGCTTGTCGAGCTGGACCTGGGGCTGCTTCGCCAGCCAGTCGATCAGTTTGCTGACGTCGGCGACCTCGGCCTTGGGGTCGTTGAGGCCGACCTTGCCGGTCGACTTGCCGAAGCCTCTCGCGGACCAGGTGAGGACCGCGTAGCCGTCCCGGGCGAGGCTCTGGGCCTGTTGGCGTACGTCGTTCTTGCTGCCGCCGAAGCCGTGGCCTATGAGCACCGCGGGGCGCTTTTCGGTGCCGGGCGTCGTGAAGTACGAGGTGTCGATGCGGACGCCGTCGATGGACATGACCTGGTCCGCGCGGTGCACCGCAGGGGGGTCGTCGGAGGCGGCTGCTGTCCATGTCCCGGCGGCTGCGGCGAGGACGACGGCGGAGGCCGTGGCGGCGATCCACCGCTTCGGCCTCCGGGGGCGTCGAAGATCCATGCTTCAACGGTACGGGGTGAAACTGTCGGGGACGTATCTACCGAGGGCTGAACTCCTCGCCATCCTGGGGGTGGAGGGGGGTCCGTGGCGTACAGCGAGTGCGGTATGGCTACGAGCTCGGTCTCGTCCGTACAGATGCCGGGTGCGGGTGCGTTGTGGCTTGTCGCGCAGTTCCCCGCGCCCCTGGAAAGCTGGGGCTGCGCCCCGCTTTTGTCGGCCCGCAGGGCCGTCTCTTTGAGGGGCGCGGGGAACTGCGCGAGCAACCACGAACCACCCGCACCCGCCGACGCAGCGGAGCGCCTAGTGGTTGCGGGGGAAGCCCAGGTCTACGCCTGTGGGGCCGTCGGCCGGGTCGGGCCAGCGGGTGGTGACGACCTTGCCGCGGGTGTAGAAGTGCGTGCCGTCGTTGCCGTAGATGTGGTGGTCGCCGAAGAGGCTGTCCTTCCAGCCGCCGAAGCTGTGGTAGCCGACGGGGACCGGGATCGGGACGTTCACGCCGACCATGCCGGCCTCGACCTCCAGCTGGAAGCGGCGGGCGGCGCCGCCGTCCCGGGTGAAGATCGCGGTGCCGTTGCCGAACGGCGAGGCGTTGATGAGGGCGATGCCCTCGTCGTAGCTGTCGACGCGCAGCACGGTCAGGACCGGGCCGAAGATCTCGTCCTGGTAGGCCTTGGCGGTGGTCGGCACCTTGTCGAGGAGGGAGATGCCGATCCAGTGGCCGTCCTCGAAGCCCTCGACCGTGTAGCCGGAGCCGTCCAGGACGACCTCGCAGCCCTCGGCCGCCGCGCCGGTGACGTAGGACGCCACCTTGTCGCGGTGTACGGCGGTGATCAGCGGGCCCATCTCCGACGTCGGGTCGTTGCCGGGGCCGATCTTGATCTTCTCGGCGCGCTCACGGATCTTGTCCACGAGCTCGTCGCCGATCGAACCGACGGCCACGACCGCGGAGATCGCCATGCAGCGCTCGCCCGCCGAGCCGTAGGCGGCGGAGACGGCCGCGTCGGCCGCCGCGTCCAGGTCGGCGTCCGGGAGGACCAGCATGTGGTTCTTGGCGCCGCCCAGGGCCTGGACGCGCTTGCCGTTCGCGGAGGCGGTGGTGTGGATGTAGCGGGCGATCGGGGTCGAGCCGACGAAGGAGACGGCCTTGACGTCCGGGTGCTCCAGGAGGCGGTCGACGGCCACCTTGTCGCCGTGGACGACGTTGAAGACACCGTCGGGCAGACCGGCCTCGGCCAGCAGTTCGGCGATCTTCAAGGAGGCCGACGGGTCCTTCTCGGACGGCTTCAGCACGAAGGTGTTGCCGGTCGCGATGGCGATCGGGAACATCCACATCGGGACCATCGCCGGGAAGTTGAACGGCGTGATGCCCGCGACGACACCGAGCGGCTGGCGGATCGAGGCGACGTCCACGCGGCTGGCGACCTCGGTGGACAGTTCGCCCTTCAGCTGCACGGTGATCCCGCACGCCAGGTCGACGATCTCCAGGCCGCGCGCGACCTCACCGAGCGCGTCGGAGTGCACCTTGCCGTGCTCGGCGGTGATCAGCTCGGCGATCGCGTCGCGGTTCGCCTCCAGGAGCGCCCGGAAGCGGAACAGGATGGTGGTCCGCTTGGCGAGCGAGGAGGTGCCCCAGGTCTGGAACGCGTCCTTCGCGGCGGCTACGGCGGCGTCGACCTCGTCGACCGAGGCGAACGCGACCTTCGTGGTGACCGCGCCGGTGGCCGGGTCGGTGACCGGCCCGTAGTTGCCCGACGCGCCTTCGACGGTCTTGCCGCCGATCCAGTGGTTGACGATCTTCGTCATGACCGAGTACTCCTTTTCACAGATGGCGGCGTCGGGTTGAGACGTGCCGTTCGTACAGCTCACGGGCCTTCACCGCGGACGGTCGGGTCGCGGTCTCGGCCACAGGTACATCCCACCAGGCCTGCGCCGGAGGCGGGCCCGACACTGTGTCGGCCGTTTCGGTCTCGACGTAGACACATGTGGGAGTGTCGGCGGCCCGCGCCTCTTCGAGTGCGGCGCGGAGGTCTCGTACGGTCTTCGCGCGCAGCACGCGCATACCGAGGCTGGCCACGTTGGCGGCCAGGTCCACGGGCAGCGGGGCGCCCGTGTAGGTGCCGTCGTCGGACTGGAAGCGGTAGGCGGTGCCGAACCGCTCGCCGCCGACCGACTCGGACAGGCCACCGATGGAGGCGTAGCCGTGGTTCTGGATCAGGAGGAGCTTGATGGCTATGCCCTCCTGTACGGCCGTGACGATCTCCGTCGGCATCATCAGGTACGTCCCGTCGCCGACCAGCGCCCAGACGTTGCGGTCGGGAGCGGCCATCTTCACACCGATCGCGGCCGGGATCTCGTAGCCCATGCAGGAGTAGCCGTACTCCAGGTGGTACTGGTCCCTCGACCGGGCGCGCCACAGCTTGTGCAGGTCGCCGGGGAGGGAGCCGGCCGCGTTGATGACGATGTCCGACTCGTCGGCCAGGGCGTCCAGGGCGCCGAGGACCTGCGCCTGGGTCGGCCTGATGTCGGGCTCGTCGGCCTCGTAGCAGGCGTCGACGCGCTGTTCCCAGCGTTCCTTGTCGAGCGTGTACTCGTCGACGTAGGTGTCGGTGACGCGGTGGGCGTGCGCTCCGAGTGCGCCGGTGAGATCCGTCAGGGCGCTGCGGGCGTCCGCGACCAGCGGCAGGCCGGCGAGCTTGTGGCCGTCGTACGCAGCGATGTTGAGGTTGAGGAAGCGGACGTCGTCGGCGGCGAACAGCGTGCCGGAGGCCGTCGTGAAGTCGGTGTACCGGGTGCCGACGCCGATCACCAGGTCGGCCTGGCGGGCCAGTTCGTTGGCGGTGGCGGTGCCGGTGTGGCCGACGGCGCCGACGTCCTGGGGGTGGTCGTGGCGCAGGGAGCCCTTGCCGGCCTGGGTGGAGGCGACCGGGATGCCGGTGGCGCTCGCGAACTCGGCGAGCGCTTCTTCGGCGCGGCTGTGGTGGACTCCGCCGCCGGCGACGATCAGGGGGCGCTGGGCCGACCTGATCGCCCGTACCGCTTCGGCGAGTTCGGCGGGATCGGCACCCGGACGCCGTACGGCCCAGGTGCGCTCGGCGAAGAACTCCTCGGGCCAGTCGTAGGCCTCCGCCTGCACGTCCTGCGGGAGGGCGAGGGTGACGGCGCCGGTCTCGACGGGGTCGGTGAGGACCCGCATGGCCTGCAGGGCCGCCGGGATCAGGGCCTCCGGGCGCATGACGCGGTCGAAGTACCTCGACACCGGGCGCAGGCTGTCGTTGACGCTGATGTCGCCTGCGTACGGCACTTCGAGCTGCTGGAGGACCGGGTCGGCGACGCGGGTGGCGAAGATGTCACCGGGGAGCAGCAGGACCGGGAGGTGGTTGATCGTGGCGAGAGCGGCGCCGGTGACCAGGTTGGTGGCGCCGGGGCCGATCGACGTCGTCACCGCGTGTGCGGAGAGGCGGTTCGACTGACGCGCGTAGCCCACGGCCGCGTGCACCATGGACTGCTCGTTGCGGCCCTGGTGGAAGGGCATGTCGTCGGCGTACTCGACGAGCGCCTGGCCGAGCCCTGCGACGTTCCCGTGGCCGAAGATGCCCCAGGTCGCGGCGATCGAACGCTGCCGTACGCCGTCGCGTTCGGTGTACTGGGCGGCGAGGAAACGGACCAGCGCTTGCGCGACGGTCAGGCGGATCGTCATCGGTACCCCTCGGTGTGGTCCGGGTGGAAGCAGATCCGCCACTCCCGCGTCTCACCCGGCCCCGCCATGACGTTCAGGTAGTACATGTCGTGGCCGGGCTGGGCGACGGACGGGCCGTGCCATCCGTCGGGGACGAGGACGGCGTCGCCGGAGCGGACCTCGGCGAGGACGTCGGATCCGCCCTCACGGGAGGGAGATACGCGCTGGTAGCCGAAACCGTTCGGACCGTCGATCTCGAAGTAGTAGATCTCCTCCAACTCGGCTTCCACGCCGGGCCGGTTCTCGTCGTGCTTGTGCGGCGGGTACGAGGACCAGTTGCCGCCGGGGGTGATGACCTCGACGGCGATGAGCTTGTCGCAGTCGAAGGCGTCGGCGGAGGCGAAGTTGCGCACATGCCGCAACTGCGTGCCGCTGCCGCGGTCTTCGACGGGGACCTCCGGCGCGGGGCCGTAGCGGGCGGGGAGTCGTCGCTCGCACTTCGCTCCTGCCAGGGCGAAGCGGCCTCCCACGCCGGAGGCGATCGTTGCCTGGGCGTCCCGGGGCACGTACGCGAAGTCGGAGACTCCGGCGAACACGCTTTCCCGGCCCAGGAGTTGGAACTCTTTCCCGTCTGCTTCCACCGTGCAGCCGCCTTCCAGCGGAAGCACGATCCACTCGCTGTCACCGGCGGTGAAGGTGTGTGTGCCACCGGGTGCCAGCTCGACGACGCGCAGACTGCTGTAGGTCCAGCCGGCCCGCTTGGGGTCGATGTCCACGGTGTACTGGGCGCCCGCGGAACCGCCCTTGGGGACGTACAGCTCGTTCTGTGTCATGCGGCGGCCCTCACAGCAGTCCTACGGCGGTGTCCACGGCGGCGGCCACGTCGCCGTCCGCCGGGTACAGCAGCGAACGGCCGACCACCAGGCCGCGCACGGTGGGCAGTTGGAGGGCGCCGCGCCACTTCTCGTACGCGCCGTCCTGGTCGTCGCCGACCTCGCCGCCCAGCAGCACGGCGGGCAGGGTTGAGGTCGCCATGACGTCGGCCATGTCGTCGGGGTTGTCGCTGACGGGCACCTTGAGCCAGGTGTACGCCGAACTCCCGCCGAGTCCCGACGCGATGGCGATGGATCTGGTGACGGCCTCGGCGGAGAGGTCGTTCCTGACCTTGCCCTCGGTGGTGCGGCCGCTGATGAACGGCTCGACGAAGACGGGGAGCCGGCGGGCGGCCATGTCGTCGATCGCGCGGGCCGTGGACTCCATCGTGGTGAGGGAGCCCGGGTCGTTGTAGTCGATGCGCAGGAGCAGCTTGCCGGCGTCGAAGCCGAGGCGCTCGATGTCCTCGGGGCGGTGGCCGGTGAAACGGTCGTCGAGCTCGAAGCTGGCGCCCTGGAGGCCGCCGCGGTTCATCGAGCCCATGACGACCTTGCCGTCGAGGGCGCCGAGCAGGAGCAGGTCGTCCAGGATGTCGGCGGTGGCGAGGACGCCGTCGACGCCGGGGCGGGAGAGCGCCAGGCAGAGGCGTTCGAGCAGGTCGACACGGTTGGCCATGGCGAACTTGTCGGCACCGACCCCGAGGGCCCCGCGGGCCGGGTGGTCGGCGGCGACGATCATCAGGCGGCCGCTCGAACCCAGGAGCGGCCTGCGGGTACGGCGGGCCGCGGCCTCGGCGACCGCCTCGGGGCGCTCGGCGCGCAGGCGGACGAGTTCCGCGATGTCGACGGTCACTTCACGGCTCCTGCGGCGATCGCGGCTTCGATCTCGTCGGTCGTCGGCATCGCCGAGCTGCATTCCAGGCGGGAGGCGACGATGGCCCCGGCCGCGTTGGCGTGGCGCATGATCTTCTCCAGGTCCCAGCCTTCGAGCAGGCCGTGGCAGAGGGAGCCGCCGAAGGCGTCGCCGGCGCCGAGACCGTTGAGGACGTTCACGGGCAGCGGCGGGACCTCGGCTTCGTTGCCCTTGCTGTCGACGGCGAGGACGCCCTTGGGGCCCTGCTTGACGACCGCGAGCTCGACACCGGCGTCCAGCAGCGCCTGGGCCGCCTCGCGGGGCTTGCGCACTCCGGTCGCGACCTCGACCTCGTCGAGGTTGCCGACGGCGACGGTGGTGTGGCGCAGGGCCTCTTCGTAGAAGGGGCGGGCCGCGGCCGGGTCGTTCCAGAACATCGGGCGCCAGTCCAGGTCGAAGACCGTGGTGCCGGCCTTCGCGCGGTGGGCGAGGGCCGCCAGCGTCGCCGTACGGCTGGGCTCCTCGCTCAGGCCGGTGCCGGTGACCCAGAAGATGTTCGCCTCGCGGATGGCGTCGAGGTCGAGCTCGTGGGCGTCGATCTCCAGGTCAGGGGCCTTGGGCTGCCGGTAGAAGTACAGCGGGAAGTCGTCCGGCGGGAAGACCTCACAGAAGGTGACCGGGGTCGGCAGGCCGGGGACCGGGGTGACCCAGCGGTCGTCCACGCCGAAGCCCTGGAGGGCCTCGTGCAGATAGGTGCCGAAGGGGTCGTCGCCGGTGCGGGAGATCACCGCGGTCCGCCGTCCCAGGCGTGCCGCGGCGACCGCGACGTTCGTCGCCGATCCTCCGAGGAACTTGCCGAAGGACGTCACCTGCGGCAGCGGGACACCGGTCTGGAGTGGATACAGGTCCACACCGATCCGCCCCATGGTGATCAGGTCGTACGCCATCGGCTTCCCTTCGTACCTGCGTCGGCTCTCCCGGCGTTTGTAGTCCCGGACGGCGCGCCCTGTCAATGTTTTGTCCAGACATTCGGACGAGACCTTGACAGCGCTTGCTGTCCGAACGGAAGCTGACCGGCATGACGTCGTTGTCCCCTCAGCCCTCACTGTCCCGCATCCGGATCGGGTCGGCTCCCGACTCATGGGGTGTGTGGTTCCCCGACGACCCTCAGCAGGTCCCCTGGCAGCGCTTCCTCGACGAGGTCGCGGATTCCGGTTACGAGTGGATCGAGCTGGGGCCGTACGGGTATCTCCCGACCGATCCCGCGGTCCTCACCGAAGAGGTGAACCGCCGGGGCCTGAAGGTGTCCGCGGGCACCGTCTTCACCGGCCTCCACCACGGCGAGAGCGTGTGGGAGAAGACCTGGGCGCATGTCGCGGACAACGCGGTGCTCGCGCAGGCGATGGGGGCGAAGCACCTCGTCGTGATCCCGTCGTTCTGGCGGGACGACAAGACGGGCCAGGTCCTGGAGTCCGACACGCTCACGCCCGAGCAGTGGCGCAATCTCAGCGCGCTGACCGAGCGGCTGGGGCAGCGGGTGAAGGAGGAGTACGGCCTTCAGATCGTCGTCCACCCGCACGCCGACACCCACATCGACAGCGAGGAGAACGTCGTCCGGTTCCTGGACGCCACGGACTCCTCCCTCGTGTCGCTGTGCCTGGACACCGGGCACTACGCGTACTGCGGCGGCGACAGCGTGAAGCTGATCGAGACCTACGGGTCGCGGATCGGGTATCTGCACCTCAAGCAGGTGGACCCGGAGATCCTCGCGGACGTGCGCGCCAAGGGGACGCCGTTCGGGCCGGCTGTGGCGCAGGGTGTGATGTGTGAGCCGCCTTCGGGTGTGCCGGCGCTTGGTCCAGTGCTGGAGGCGGCCCAGAAGCTGGACGTGGATCTGTTCGCGATCGTCGAGCAGGACATGTATCCGTGTGAGCCGGATCGGCCGTTGCCGATTGCGCAGCGAACTCGGGCGTTTTTGCGGTCCTGCGGGGCGTAGTTTTTGGCTGCGGGCCGGTGGGGGCTTGTCGCGCCCACGCGGCGGAGCCGCATATCGACACAGCCCCGCGTCCCTGAGGGTGTTGCTGTGGCCCGTTGGCTGAAAAGCTGGGGCGATGGTGTTGGTCCGTACCGGGCGTGGGCCCGGCGGGTTCTGGGAGTTCGCCCTCGGGGCTCCTCATCCTCGGCTGCGGCCCGGGGTGTTGAGCTATCGCGGGGTCCGGCTGGCCATGGATCGGCCCCGGCGGCGGCTTGAGGCGCCGGTCGGGGCCGCCACCTTGTTACTGGGGTTCGATCAGCCCGTGCGGATCAGTCGTGCGGGGCACCCCCCCGAGACCCTCGTCTCCGTCTACTGCGGGCCCACCACCACACCCGCCGTCGGCGAGCACGGCGGACGTCTGGCCGGTGTCGAGGTGATGCTGGCCCCCTGGGCCGCCTTCACGCTCTTCGGCACCCCTCAGCACGAACTCGCCAATCGCACCGTCGACCCCGACACCCTCCCCCACGCCCTGGACCGGCAGGTCGGTGAACTCGCCGGCGCGCTGGCCGCGTTGCCGTCCTGGGAGGAGCGGTTCCGGCTGCTCGACGATGTGTTCGCGCGGTGGTGGGACGCCGGTACGCCCTGTTCAGCCCGGGTGGTGCGGGCGTGGGCGGAGCTCGTGCGGACGGGCGGCGCCATGCCGGTACGACGGCTCGCCGAGGAGGTGGGATGGAGTGTGCGGCATCTCGAGAACCGGTTCCGGGAGCAGATCGGACTGGGCCCCAAAGCGGCGGCGAGAGTCCTGCGGTTGCAGCGGGCCAGGCGGCTGCTCGCCGCGGGGCGCGGGCAGGCGGAGACCGCGGCGGCCTGCGGGTTCTACGACCAGGCGCATCTGAGCGGTGAGTTCAAGGCGATGACCGGGTGCACGCCGAGGGAGTTCACGACGGCCAGGCGGCTGCCGTTCGCCGCCGCGCCGCCCGGCGACCGGATGACCGGGGAGGCGACAAGCCTCGTCCTCGCTTCCGGGCCGCCCTCCGCGACATCGGGCCCGGGTGCGGATTTCTCCAAGACCGGCGGGCCCGCCTGACTGCACGCTGTGCGCGTCCGGCCGGTTGACCCGGGGAGCAACTCGGGGAGCGGGGGAACCGGCGGGCCGAGGGGGAACCGGCGGGCCGGGCCCGGCGCAGCGGGTCCGGCCCGCCCTCAGCGGGGTCGTCGGAGACCGGGGGCGGGCCCGATGTCAACGCGCCGCGCCCTCACGCCCGCGTGCGCCATTGCGTCACCTCTGTCACAAACACCACCTCCGTGTCACACATGTCGCGTGTACGCGGGTTGCCTGTCACACCCGGCACACAGGCCCTGACCGACAGTCACCGTGCGTCGTTCACGAGGCACAGGCTTTGTGATCGCCAGCGCAGCGCCCGGTACCCCCGACGGCCGTTCCCGGCCGCCGCCGTGGTGCGCGCGAGGAGGTGCACCCCATGACCGACCGAAGGCTCTGGTCGTACAAGGAGATCGCGGCGCACATCCGTGTGCAGCCGGACACCGTGCGGTCGTACCGCAAGCACGGGCTGCTGCCGCCGCCCGACCATGTCGAGGGCGGCAAGCCCTTCTGGTACGCGGACACCGTGCGTACGTGGGTCGCGTCCAGGCCGGGCAACCGGGGGCGCAGAGAGGACTGACGGCCGGGCCCGGCCTCGTCGCGCCCCGGAAATCCCGGGGCGCGGCGAGGTCGGGTTCTGGCACAGTCGGGCCATGAGCGCGTTCTCCGTCAAACCCGTGCTGACCGGCGACAGGACCGTGCTGCGGCCGTTCACGGAGGCGGACGCCGAGGTCATGGCGGAGATCATCGAGGACCCCGAGGTCGTCCGCTTCACCGGCGCGGCCTCCGGCGAACTCACCCTGGAGCGGCTGCGGTCCTGGTACGGCTCCCGGTCCGACCGGTCCGACCGGCTCGACCTCGCCGTCACCGACCGCGCCACCGGCGAACTCGTCGGCGAGGTCGTCCTGCACGAGGTCGACAGCGAGGCCCGCTCTTGCACGTTCCGTACGCTCATCGGCCCCCGGGGACGTGGCCGCGGGCTCGGCACCGAGGCCACCCGTCTCATCGTCGGGTACGGCTTCGAGCGGCTCGGTCTGCACCGGATCCAGTTGGAGGCCTACTCCTCCAACCACCGGGCGCTGCGGGTCTACGAGAAGGTCGGGTTCGTGGTGGAGGGGATCCGGCGGGAGGTCGAGTTCCGGGACGGCGAGTGGGTCGACGAGGTGCTCATGGCCGTGCTCGACCGCGACTGGGCCGCGCTCAGCGCCACGGCTCGATGACCGTCACCCCCGCTCCCGGTGCCGTGCCCATCGCGGCCAGGGCGTCCGGGACCGCGTCCAGGGTGATCGTGGACGTGACGAGCAGGTCCGGCCGCAGGATGCCCGCCCGGACCAGTTCCAGCATCGGCGGATAGGTGTGGGCGGCCATGCCGTGGCTGCCGAGGAGTTCGAGTTCCAGGGCGATCGCGCGGGCCATGGGGACCGGGGTCGTGCCGTCCGGCGAGGGCAGCAGACCGACCTGGACGTGCCGGCCGCGGCGGCGCAGGGAGTTGACGGATGCTGCGCAGGTCGCCGGGGAGCCGAGGGCGTCCAGGGAGACATGGGCGCCACCGTCGGTCAGCTCCCGGATCGCCGCCGCGGTGTCGGGCACGGCCGTGGCGTCCACGCACTCCGTCGCCCCGAACTTCCTTGCCAGGGCGAGGGCTCGGGGTGACACGTCCACCGCCACCACCCGGGCTCCCGAAGCCGCCGCGATCATCACCGCGGACAGGCCCACCCCGCCGCAGCCGTGCACCGCGACCCACTCCCCCGGGCCGGCCCTGCCCTGCTGCACCACCGCCCTGAACGCGGTGGCGAAACGGCAGCCCAGGGAAGCCGCCGTGATGAAGGACATCTCCTCCGGTACGGCTACGAGGTTCACGTCGGCGTGGTCCAGTGCCACGTACTGGGCGAAGGAACCCCAGTGGGTGAAGCCGGGCTGCGTCTGGCGCTCGCAGATCTGGTGGTCGCCCGCGGCGCAGGACGCGCAGGTGCCGCAGGCGCAGACGAAGGGGACGGTCACCCGGTCGCCGGCGTGCCAGTTGCTTACGCCGGGGCCGACTGTCTCGACTGTGCCGGCGAGTTCATGGCCTGGTACGTGCGGGAGGGTGATGTCGGGGTCGTGGCCCTGCCAGCCGTGCCAGTCGCTTCTGCAGAGGCCCGTGGCTTCTACGCGGACGACGACTCCATGGGGGGCCGGGTGGGGGTCGGGGACTTCACGTACCTCCAGTGGGTCGCCGTACTGTTCGAAGAGAACCGCTCGCATCTTCCATCCCATCGCCGTTGTCGTCCGCGGGTTCATCGTGGCTGGTCGCGCCCCGCGGCGGAGCCGCATATCGATACAGCCCCGCGCCTCTGGGTGGCCCGTCAGCCTCATCACCTGCTGGAGACGGAGATGCCGTGCGGGGTACTCGCCCCCTTCGGGCACGGTCTGTGGACGGTGATCGTGGGCTGGGGGCTGCTGTGGGTACGGTCGTCGGCGTCGCTGGACCCTTCTTGGAGAAATACCCCCTAGGGGTATAGGGTGTGCACCATAGACCCTGCACGCCTCTCATGACTCATGAGGAGAACGACATGACCGCACAGACCGACACCACGGGTTCCGTCACCGCCGTCTACAAGGTGAGCGGGATGAGCTGCGGCCACTGCGAAGGGGCCGTCTCCGGCGAGATCTCCGAGATCGACGGGGTCGACTCGGTGAAGGCGGTCGCCTCCAGTGGCGAGGTGACGGTCATCTCCTCGGTGCCACTGGACGAGGAAGCCGTGCGGGCCGCGGTGGACGAGGCCGGGTTCGAGCTCGTCGGCAAGGCTTGAGAAGCGCCTCATGAAGTGCCGTGGTGGGTCGTCGGGCGACTGACGGCCCGTTGCGGCTTGTCGCGCAGTTCCCCGCGCCCCTGATCATCGTCCTCGGAGTTTGAACATGCCCTCCCCCACAGCGCCCGAAGTCGAGCTCGTCATCGGCGGGATGACCTGTGCCTCGTGTGCCGCTCGCGTGGAGAAGAAGCTCAATCGCATGGACGGGGTCACGGCCACGGTCAACTACGCGACCGAGAAGGCAAAGGTCAGCTATCCGGCCGGGGTAGAGGTCGCCGATCTGATCGCGACCGTCGTGAAGACCGGGTACACGGCCGAGGAGCCCTCGCCACCCGCGCAGGAAGAGGCCCCCGAGCTCGCCTCCCTCCGGCAGCGACTCCTCGTCTCCGTCGCCCTCGCCGTCCCCGTGATCCTGCTCTCCATGGCCCCCGCCCTCCAGTTCGACAACTGGCAGTGGCTCGCGCTCACCCTCGCCTCACCCGTGGTCGTCTGGGGCGGATGGCCCTTCCACCGGGCCGCCTGGACGAACACCCGGCACGGCGCTGCCACCATGGACACCCTGGTCTCGGTCGGGACCCTCGCCGCGTTCGGCTGGTCGTTGTGGGCGCTGTTCCTCGGTGACGCGGGGATGCCGGGCATGCGGGAACGCTTCGCGCTGACCGTCGGCGGCATGGACGGCGCCTCGACGATCTATCTCGAGGTCGCCGCCGGGGTCATCGCCTTCATCCTGCTGGGCCGCTATCTGGAGGCCCGCGCCAAGCGCCACGCGGGGGCGGCTCTCCGGGCGCTGCTCGAGCTGGGCGCCAAGGACGTCTCCGTACTGCGGGACGGGCGCGAGGTGCGGATCCCGGCGGAGCGGCTGGCCGTCGGGGACCGGTTCGTCGTACGACCCGGGGAGAAGATCGCCACCGACGGCACGGTCGTCGAGGGCGCCTCCGCGGTGGACGCGTCCATGCTGACCGGTGAGTCGGTGCCCGTGGACGTCGGCGTCGGCGATGTCGTCACCGGCGCGACCGTCAACGCCGGCGGGCGGCTCGTCGTGGAGGCGACCCGGATCGGGGCGGACACCCAGCTCGCGCGGATGGCGCGGCTGGTGGAGGACGCGCAGAACGGCAAGGCGCAGGTGCAGCGGCTGGCGGACCGGGTCTCCGCGGTCTTCGTGCCGGCCGTCATCCTCATCGCGGTCGCCACCTTCGCCGGGTGGCTCGGCGCCACCGGGGACACCCTCGCCGCGTTCACCGCCGCGGTCGCCGTGCTGATCATCGCCTGCCCGTGCGCCCTGGGGCTCGCCACACCGACCGCGCTCATGGTCGGCACCGGGCGCGGCGCCCAGCTCGGCATCCTCATCAAGGGGCCCGAGGTCCTGGAGTCCACGCGGCGCGTCGACACCGTCGTCCTGGACAAGACCGGCACGGTCACCACGGGCCGGATGACCCTCCAGGAGGTCCACGTCGTCGAGGACGCCGACGAGAAGCAGCTGCTGCGGCTCGCGGGCGCCCTGGAGCACGCCTCCGAGCACCCCGTCGCCCGTGCGGTCGCCGTGGGCGCCGAGCAGCGGGTCGGGCCGCTGCCTGAGGCCGAGCGGTTCGAGAACGTGCCCGGGAAGGGTGTACGCGGGCGCGTGGAGGGCCGCGAGGTGGCCGTGGGGCGACTGTTCGACGTGCTGCCCGCCGAGCTGGCCCGCGCGAAGGAGGAGGCCGAGCGGGACGGTCGTACGGCTGTCGTCGTCGGGTGGGACGGCGTGGCCCGGGGCGTCCTGGCCGTCGCCGACACGGTCAGGGAGACCAGCGCGGAGGCGGTGCGGTCACTGCGGGCGCTGGGCCTCACGCCGGTGCTGCTGACCGGGGACAACCGGGCGGTGGCCGAATCCGTGGCCCGGGCCGTCGGTATCGACGAGGTGGTCGCCGAGGTGCTGCCCGAGGACAAGGTCGCTGCCGTACGGCGGCTTCAGGGCGAGGGCCGTGTCGTCGCGATGGTCGGCGACGGGGTCAACGACGCGGCCGCGCTCGCCGCCGCCGACCTGGGTCTGGCGATGGGAACCGGGACCGACGCGGCGATCGAGGCCGGGGACCTGACGCTGGTGCGCGGGGATCTGCGCGTGGCCTCGGACGCGATCCGGCTCTCCCGGCGCACCCTGTCCACGATCAAGGGCAACCTCGTGTGGGCCTTCGGCTACAACGTGGCCGCGCTGCCGCTGGCCGCGGCGGGTCTGCTGAACCCGATGATCGCGGGGGCCGCGATGGCGTTCTCCTCGGTGTTCGTGGTGACCAACAGCCTGCGGCTGCGTGCGTTTCATTGAGGATTCCTTTGACGGACCCCTCTGGAGTCCCGGGCCACGCTCACATAAGCTCTTCACAAGACTCGCGCATCGTCCTTACGCTCGGGTCCCGATCGTCGTACCCGGGCCCTTGCGTACCTAACGGACATTTGCAAGAGACGCAGATCACAGTGATGTGAACGTAACCATCTAAGGGGTTCGACGGTCTAAGTTGGCGATGTCAGGAAGCGTCTTGGGGGGCGTGGACTGGCATCCGAGGATGTCTTGGGGGACTTCCTCGGGGATGCGTTGCCGGGGCACGCGCGCAGGGAAGCTTTGAGCGGCCCTCCCGACCGTGCGCTGTCCCGGCAGATCGCACACGGAGTAGTACGAGCAGTTTTGCTCGTTCTGCTCAACGGCAGTACCAGCAGTAACGGAAAGACAGCGAATTCAGGCGCTGGTCTCTCAGACGCCCGGCCGGATCCCGTGGGGGGAATCCGCACCGGGACATGGGAAGGCGCCCTGGACGCCGGCCCGTGGGGGGACCGTCGCCAGGGCGCCTTCCGCTTTTCATTTCAACAAACGTGTACTGCACCCGCCCAAGGGGCGCGGGGAACTGCGCGACCAGCCACAACCGGCCCGCAGCCGCCCACGCTCCTCAAGCGGCAAAGCTCCTGGGCGTACTGCGCGCCCACCGGCAAGGTGTCAGCGCTCTTCCACCGGCACGAAGTCGCGCTCGACGACGCCCGTGTAGATCTGGCGCGGACGGCCGATGCGGGAACCCGGCTCCTTGATCATCTCGTGCCACTGGGCGATCCAGCCCGGGAGGCGGCCGAGGGCGAAGAGGACCGTGAACATCTCGGTCGGGAAGCCCATGGCGCGGTAGATCAGGCCTGTGTAGAAGTCGACGTTCGGGTAGAGGCTGCGCGAGACGAAGTAGTCGTCGGAGAGCGCGTGCTCCTCCAGCTTGAGCGCGATGTCCAGCAGCTCGTCGGACTTGCCGAGGGCCGAGAGGACGTCGTGCGCCGCAGCCTTGATGATCTTGGCGCGCGGGTCGAAGTTCTTGTAGACCCGGTGGCCGAAGCCCATCAGCCGGACGCCCTCCTCCTTGTTCTTCACCTTGCGGATGAAGGAGTCGACGTCGCCGCCCGAGGCCTGGATGCCTTCCAGCATCTCCAGCACGGACTGGTTGGCACCGCCGTGCAGCGGGCCCCACAGGGCGTTGATGCCGGCGGAGATCGAGGCGAACATGTTCGCCTGGGACGAGCCGACGAGTCGGACCGTGGAGGTCGAACAGTTCTGCTCGTGGTCGGCGTGCAGGATGAGCAGCTTGTCCAGGGCCGCGACCACGACCGGGTCCAGGTCGTACTCCTGGGCGGGGACCGAGAAGGTCATGCGCAGGAAGTTCTCGACGTAACCGAGGTCGTTGCGCGGGTAGACGAACGGGTGACCGATCGACTTCTTGTACGCGTACGCGGCGATCGTCGGAAGCTTGGCGAGCAGCCGGATCGTCGAGAGGTTGCGCTGCTTCTCGTCGAAGGGGTTGTGGCTGTCCTGGTAGAACGTGGACAGCGCGGACACGACCGACGACAGCATGGCCATCGGGTGGGCGTCGCGCGGGAAGCCACGGTAGAAGTTCTTGACGTCCTCGTGCAGCAGGGTGTGCTGCGTGATGTCGTTCTGGAAGACGGTGAGCTCGTCGGCCTTCGGCAGCTCGCCGTTGATCAGCAGGTAGGCGACCTCCAGGAAGGTCGAGCTCTCGGCCAGCTGCTCGATCGGGTAGCCGCGGTACCGGAGGATGCCGGCCTCGCCGTCGAGATAGGTGACGGCGGATTTATAGGCCGCGGTGTTGCCGTAGCCGCTGTCCAGGGTGACCAGACCGGTCTGGGCGCGGAGCTTCCCGATGTCGAAGCCCTTGTCGCCGACGGTGCTGTCGATCACCGGGTAGGTGTACTCGCCATCGCCGTACCGCACTACTACAGAGTTGTCGCTCACGTCATCCCTCACCGACGTTGTGCCTCTTCTTCGAGGTTGCCCTGACTGTCTCTACCATCCCCCATTTGGCGCAGGAGAGTGCACTCGGGGTCGGCCGTTGGGCGTATCGGCGGCACTGAGTGCCGCCAACTCGCCCATCCTGCCCCTCCCCTGCCCCTTCCGGAAGAGCTCTGTGACCCACATGACTCATTTGATCGATCATTTTTTGTGAAGGCTCGACATTGACGGGCCTCACCGGCCGGCGAGCCGGAAGTCCAGCGCCGTGCAACGCCGCCCCGCCGACACCGTGCGCACCGCCTGGCCGATCGCCTTGCGGGAGCCCACGAGGACGACCAGCTTCTTCGCCCGGGTGACCGCCGTATACAACAGGTTCCGCTGAAGCATCATCCATGCACTGGTGGTGACGGGGATCACCACCGCGGGATATTCACTCCCCTGGGAGCGGTGGATGGTCACCGCGTACGCGTGTGCCAGCTCGTCCAGTTCGTCGAACTCGTACGGGACCTCCTCGTCCTCGTCCGTCAGCACGGTGAGGCGCTGGTCGACCGGATCGAGCGAGGTGACCACGCCCACGGTGCCGTTGAAGACGCCGTTGGCGCCCTTCTCGTAGTTGTTGCGAATCTGGGTGACCTTGTCGCCGACCCGGAAGACCCGGCCGCCGAACCGCTTCTCCGCGAGGTCGGGGCGGCCCGGGGTGATGGCCTGCTGGAGCAGGCCGTTGAGCGTGCCGGCGCCCGCGGGGCCGCGGTGCATGGGGGCGAGCACCTGGATGTCCCGGCGCGGGTCGAGTCCGAACTTGGCCGGAATCCGACGGGCCGCCACATCCACGGTGAGCCGGCCGACCTCCTCCGTGTCGTCCTCGACGAACAGGAAGAAGTCGTCCATGCCGTCGGTGACGGGATGCTGTCCGGCGTTGATGCGGTGCGCGTTGGTGATGACACCGGACTGCTGGGCCTGGCGGAACACGCGCGTGAGACGCACCGCGGGGACCGGGCCGCCGTCGGCGAGGAGGTCGCGCAGGACCTCTCCGGCACCGACGCTGGGCAGCTGGTCGACGTCCCCGACGAACAGCAGGTGCGCCCCCGGCGGCACCGCCTTCACCAGCTTGTTGGCGAGCAGCAGGTCCAGCATGGACGCCTCGTCGACCACCACCAGGTCGGCGTCGAGCGGGCGGTCCTTGTCGTAGGCCGCGTCGCCGCCGGGCTTCAGCTCCAGCAGGCGGTGGACGGTGGAGGCCTCCGCGCCGGTGAGCTCGGCGAGGCGCTTGGCGGCCCGGCCGGTCGGGGCGGCGAGGACGACCTTGGCCTTCTTGGCGCGGGCCAGCTCCACGATCGAGCGCACGGTGAAGGACTTGCCGCAGCCGGGGCCGCCGGTGAGGACGGCGACCTTCTCGGTGAGCGCGAGTCTGACCGCGGCCTCCTGCTCGGGGGCGAGGTCGGTGCCGGTGCGGGACCTCAGCCAGCCCAGCGCCTTGTCCCAGGTCACGTCACGGAACGCCGGCATCCGGTCCTGGTCGGTGCGCAGAAGGCGCAACAGCTGGGCGGAGAGGGAGAGTTCGGCGCGGTGGAAGGGGACGAGATAGATCGCGGTGACGGGCTCCGAGCCGTCCTCGGGGCCGGGCACCTTCTCCCGTACGACCCCGGGCTCGCCCGAGTCCTCGTCGGGCAGGGCGAGTTCGGCCAGGCACTCGATGACCAGGCCGGTGTCGACCTGGAGGAGCTTGACGGCGTCGGCGATCAGCCGCTCCTCGGGGAGGTAGCAGTGTCCCTGGTCGGCGGACTGCGAAAGGGCGTACTGCAGGCCCGCCTTGACGCGCTCCGGGCTGTCGTGCGGGATGCCGACGGACTGGGCGATCTTGTCGGCGGTGAGGAAGCCGATGCCCCAGACGTCGGAGGCGAGCCGGTAGGGCTGGTTCTTCACGACGGAGATCGAGGCGTCGCCGTACTTCTTGTAGATGCGCACGGCGATGGAGGTGGACACCTCGACGCTCTGGAGGAAGAGCATGACCTCCTTGATCGCCTTCTGTTCCTCCCAGGCGTCGGCGATCTTCTTGGTGCGCTTGGGGCCGAGGCCGGGGACCTCGATCAGCCGCTTCGGCTCCTCCTCGATGACCGTCAGGGTGTCCACGCCGAAGTGCTGGGTGATGCGGTCGGCGAAGACGGGGCCGATGCCCTTGACGAGGCCCGAGCCGAGATAGCGGCGGATGCCCTGGATGGTGGCCGGCAGGACGGTCGTGTAGTTCTCGACGGTGAACTGCTTGCCGTACTGCGGGTGGGAGCCCCAATGCCCCTCAAGCCGCAGGGACTCGCCCGCCTGGGCGCCGAGCAGCGCGCCGACGACGGTCAGCAGATCGCCGCCGCCCCGGCCGGTGTCGACCCGGGCGACCGTGTAGCCGTTCTCCTCGTTGGCGTACGTGATCCGCTCCAGGACGCCTTCGACTACGGCCAGTCGTCGTTCGCCCGTGGAAGCCCCCGCCTGATTGGACATGATCCGACGGTACCGGCCAGGTCTGACAGCGGGAGCAGCTCCAGCCCGATCACCGACTTGTCAAAACCATGTGATCCGCTCCAGGACACCCTCGGCTACGGCCAGTCGTCGTTCGCCCGTGGAAGCCCCCGCCTGATTGGACATGATCCGACGGTACCGCCCGGCACCGACAGTTCAGCCGGCCTGTCCCTTCACGTGGTCGATCACCTGCTGGAAGTCCTCGGTCGGCGAGAACTCCACGAACTCGCAGTCCTCCAGGGCCACCGGGACATGGCCGGGACCCCAGTAGTAGGCCTGGCCCGCCTCGTACTCCTCCTCGCCGGACGCCGTGAGCATCTTCAGCCGGCCCTTCAGCAGGTAGCCCCAGTGCGGGCACTGGCAGGCGTCGCCGTCGAGGCCCTTGAGGGCGGGTCCCATGTCCGTGCCCTGCGGCAACCGGAGATAGCCGACGGACATGCCGCCGCCGATGGGCTGGGTGCGTATCTCCACCCCGTCGCCCGCGAGAGCGACGGCGACGTCATCGTGAGTGGCCGCTGTCATGACTCCTCCGCTCCGGCCCACCGTGGCCCTTCGAGGGAACGACTCCTGCTCCCTCCACCGTGCTCCGTCCTCGCGCGGCCCGCGACGTCACGATCCGGTCTCGGGGTCTTGCCAAGCGTCGTGTAATCGATTCCAATCTTCTGCATCGCGTGGATGTAATCGATTCCACGAAGGATCCACGAGGAGGTGGAGCGGCGATGGCGAGCATCAAGGATGTCGCTGCCGAGGCGGGCGTGTCCGTTGCCACGGTGTCGCGCGTTCTGAACGACCATCCGTCGGTCAGCGCGGACGCACGCACGCGTGTGCTGGCCGCCGTCGAGGCGCTGGGCTACCGCCCGAACGCCGTCGCCCGCTCCCTGCGCACCGACCAGACCCACACCCTCGGCCTGGTCATCAGCGACGTCATGAACCCCTACTTCACGGAGCTGGCCCGGTCCGTGGAGGAGGAGGCCCGCGCGCTCGGCTACAGCGTGATCATCGGCAACGCGGACGAGCGGCCGGCCCTGCAGGACCACCACGTACGGAACCTGCTCGACCGCCGTATCGACGGCCTCCTGGTCTCCCCCACCGACGGCGGCTCCCCGCTGATGCTGGACGCCGTGCGCGCGGGGACGCCGATGGTCTTCGTGGACCGCTGGATCCCCGGTGTGGCCGTGCCGGTCGTCCGGGCCGACGGGCGGGCCGCGATACGGGATCTCGTCGCCCATCTGCACGGGCTCGGGCACCGGCGGCTCGCGATCATCGCGGGCCCCGCGGCCACCACCACCGGCCAGGAGCGCGTGACCGTCTTCAGGGAGGCCCTTCAGGCGTACGGCCTCGACCTGCCCGACGCCTACATCGGCCAGGGCGACTTCCAGGCCGAGAGCGGGCGGCGGGTCACCGAGGGCTTCCTCGACCTGCCCGAGCCGCCCGAGGTCGTCTTCGCCGCCGACAACCTGATGGCGCTCGGCGCGCTGGACGCCGTACGCGCGCGTGGGCTGCGTGTTCCCGGGGACCTCGCTCTGGCCGCGTTCGACGACATCCCGTGGTTCGTGCACACCGATCCGCCGATCACCGCGATCGCCCAGCCGACGGGCGAGCTGGGACGGGCCGCCGTGCGCGCGCTCGTCGACCGCATCGAGGGACGGCACCCCGAGTCCGTCATCCTCCCCGCCCGTCTCGTCGTTCGCCGCTCCTGCGGTGAGCCCGCCCCACAGAACGTCGTAGTGAACCCCGTGACGAACAGGAGCAAGCCGTGAGCAACCAGGACGAGTTGCTGCGCATCGAGGGCATTCGGAAGTCCTTCCCCGGCGTGGTCGCGCTCGACGGCGTCGACTTCGACCTGCGCCGGGGCGAGGTGCACGTGCTGCTCGGCGAGAACGGTGCCGGCAAGAGCACGCTGATCAAGATGCTGTCGGGCGCCTATCACCCGGACGAGGGCCGGGTCCTGGTGGACGGCGAGGAGGTGCACATCCGCGGGGCGCAGGACGCCGAGCGGCTGGGCATCGCCACCATCTACCAGGAGTTCAACCTCGTCCCCGACCTCACGGTCGCCGAGAACATCTTCCTGGGCCGGCAGCCGCGCCGCCTCGGGATGATCGACCGGAAGACGATGGAGGCCGACGCCGAGGTGCTGCTGAAGCGCGTCGGGGTCAATGTGTCGCCACGCGCGCGTGTCCGCGAACTCGGCATCGCCCGGCTCCAGATGGTCGAGATCGCCAAGGCGCTCAGTCTGGACGCACGCGTGCTGATCATGGACGAGCCGACCGCGGTGCTCACCTCCGAGGAGGTCGACAAGCTCTTCGCGATCGTGCGCACCCTGCGCGAGGACGGCGTCGGGATCGTCTTCATCACGCACCACCTGGAGGAGATCGCCGCCCTGGGCGACCGGGTCACCGTCATCCGGGACGGTAGGTCCGTCGGGCAGGTCCCTGCCGCCACGCCCGAGGACGAGCTCGTACGCCTCATGGTGGGGCGGTCGATCGAGCAGCAGTACCCGCGCGAGCGCGGTGACACCGGGGCGGCCCTGCTGAAGGTCGAGGGCCTCACGCGCGACGGTGTCTTCCACGACATCGGCTTCGAGGTGCACGCCGGTGAGGTCGTCGGCATCGCCGGGCTGGTCGGAGCGGGCCGTACCGAGGTGGCGCGGGCCGTGTTCGGCGCGGACCCGTACGACGAGGGGACCGTGAAGGTCTCCGGGACGGCCCTGAAGGGGCACGACGTGGGCGCCGCCATGGCGGCCGGTATCGGTCTGATCCCCGAGGACCGCAAGGGCCAGGGCCTGGTGCTCGACCAGACCGTCGAGGAGAACCTCGGCCTGGTGACCATGCGGACGGCCACGCGCGCGGGGCTCGTCGATCTCAAGGGGCAGCGCGAGGCCGCCGCGCGGATCGCCGGGCAGCTCGGTGTGCGGATGGCCGGACTCCAGCAGCACGTCCGTACGTTGTCCGGCGGCAACCAGCAGAAGGTCGTCATCGGCAAGTGGCTGCTCGCCGACACCAAGGTCCTGATCCTCGACGAGCCGACGCGCGGGATCGACGTCGGCGCCAAGGTCGAGATCTACCAGCTCATCAACGAGCTGACGTCCCAAGGGGCCGCCGTCCTGATGATCTCCAGCGATCTGCCCGAGGTGCTCGGCATGAGCGACCGGGTGCTGGTGATGGCCCAGGGCCGGATCGCCGGCGAACTCGACGCCGCCGACGCCACGCAGGACTCCGTGATGGCACTCGCCGTCAGCACACCTACTACCGAAGTGGAGGCCGGCCGTGGCCGCTGACACGCATCCGAGCACTACGGGCGCCGGTGGCGCCGCCGGCAACCTGCGCCGACTGCTCCTCGACAACGGCGCCCTCAGTGCGCTGATCGTCCTCGTCATCGCCATGTCGGCGCTGTCGGGCGACTTCCTCACCACCGACAACCTGCTCAACGTCGGTGTCCAGGCGGCCGTGACCGCCATCCTCGCCTTCGGCGTCACCTTCGTGATCGTCTCGGCGGGCATCGACCTGTCGGTCGGCTCGGTGGCGGCCCTGTCGGCCACCGTGCTGGCCTGGAGCGCGACGTCACACGGCGTGCCGGTCTTCATAGCGGTCGTGCTCGCCGTCGTCACCGGCATCGCGGCCGGTCTGGTCAACGGCTTCCTGATCGCCTACGGCAAGCTGCCCCCGTTCATCGCGACCCTGGCCATGCTCTCGGTGGCCCGCGGTCTGTCGCTGGTGATCTCCGAGGGCTCCCCGATCGCCTTCCCCGACTCCGTCTCGCACCTCGGTGACACGCTCGGCGGCTGGCTGCCGGTGCCCGTGCTCGTCATGGTCGGCATGGGGCTCCTCGCGGCCTTCGTGCTCGGCCGGACGTACATCGGCCGCTCCATGTACGCGATCGGCGGCAACGAGGAGGCGGCCCGCCTCTCCGGACTGCGGGTGAAGAAGCAGAAGCTCGCCATCTACGCGATGTCCGGTGTCTTCGCCGCCGTCGCGGGTGTCGTGCTCGCCTCACGGCTGTCGTCCGCGCAGCCGCAGGCCGCCGACGGCTACGAGCTGGACGCGATCGCCGCCGTCGTCATCGGCGGTGCCTCCCTGGCCGGCGGCACCGGCAAGGCGTCCGGGACGCTCATCGGCGCGCTGATCCTGGCGGTCCTCAGGAACGGTCTCAACCTGCTGAACGTGTCCGCGTTCTGGCAGCAGGTCGTCATCGGTGTCGTCATCGCCCTGGCGGTCCTCCTGGACACCCTGCGCCGCAAGGCCGGGGCGACCCCGGTGACCGGTGCCTCGCAGGGCGGCAAGGGGCGCCAGGCGGCGACGTACGGGCTCGCGGCCGTCGTCACCGTGGCGATCGTCGGCGCCACCTCCTTCCTGCACAACGGCTCGTCCTCGACGGGGAACCCCAAGGTCGGTCTGTCGCTGTCCACCCTCAACAACCCCTTCTTCGTGCAGATCCGGGCGGGCGCCCAGGCCGAGGCGAAGAAGCTCGGCGTGGACCTGACCGTCACGGACGCCCAGAACGACGCCTCCCAGCAGGCCAACCAGCTGCAGAACTTCACCAGTTCGAGCCTCGGCGCGATCATCGTCAACCCGGTGGACTCGGACGCGGCGAGCAACTCCGTGAAGGCGGCCGACAAGGCGAAGATTCCGGTGATCGCGGTGGACCGGGGCGTCAACAAGGCCTCGGTGGACGCCCTCGTGGCCTCCGACAACATCGCCGGCGGCGAGCTCGCCGCGAAGACGGTCGGCGAGAAGCTCGGCGGCAAGGGCAAGATCGTGATCCTGCAGGGGCAGGCCGGTACGTCGGCCGCCCGTGAGCGCGCGCAGGGTTTCGCGCAGGGTCTCAAGGCCTACCCGGGCATCCAGGTCGTCGCGCAGCAGCCCGCCGACTTCGACCGCACCAAGGGCCTCGACGTGATGTCGAACCTGCTCCAGGCCCACCCCGACGTCCAGGGCGTCATCGCCGCCAACGACGAGATGGCGCTCGGCGCGATCAAGGCGCTGGGCTCCAAGGCCGGCAAGTCGGTCTCGGTGGTCGGCTTCGACGGCACGCCCGACGGCCTGAAAGCGGTGAAGGACGGCACGCTGTACGCGTCCGTGGCACAACAGCCCTCGCAGTTGGGCAGGATCGCTGTGGACAACGCGCTCAAGGCCCTCGAGGGCAAGAAGGTCGAGGAGACGATCAAGGTGCCGGTGAAGGTGGTCACGAAGGAGAACGTGGCCGGTTTCACGGGCTGACGACGACGGGTGGGCGGGCGGTTCCGGTACGGGCCGCCCGCCCCGGGGCACCGACTAGGGGAGTCAATCCATGTACGACTACGACCTACTGGTCGTAGGGTCGGCCAACGCCGACCTGGTGATCGGCGTAGAGCGGCGGCCAGGGGCCGGCGAGACGGTGCTCGGCTCGGACCTCACCGTGCACCCGGGGGGCAAGGGCGCCAACCAGGCGGTCGCGGCAGCCCGGTTGGACGCGGACACGGCGTTGCTGGCCCGGGTCGGCGACGACGGGCACGGCCGGCTGCTCCTGGACTCGCTGCGGGCGTCCGGGGTCGACACGGTGGGCGTGCTGGTGGGCGGGGCGCCGACCGGCGTCGCGCTGATCACCGTCGACCCGTCGGGGGACAACAGCATCGTGGTGTCGCCGGGTGCCAACGGGCGGCTCACCCCGGCCGACGTACGGGCCGCGACCAGCCTCTTCCACGCCTCCCGGGTGGTGTCGGCCCAGCTGGAGATCCCGCTGGAGACGGTCGTGGAGGTCGTACGGAACCTGGCGCCGGACAGCCGCTTCGTGCTGAACCCGTCGCCGCCGCGGCCGTTGCCGACGGAGGTTCTCGTGGCCTGCGATCCGCTGATCGTCAACGAGCACGAGGCGAAGGTGATCCTCGGGGACGCGTGCGTGAGCGACGTGCCAGAGGACTGGGCGCGGCTGCTCCTCGCGAAGGGGCCGAGGTCGGTGGTCGTGACGCTGGGCGCGGAGGGCTCGCTGGTGGCGACCTCCTCCGGGGACGTGACCCGGGTGGCGTCGGTGAAGGTGGACGCCGTGGACACGACGGGTGCGGGGGACGCCTTCACGGCGGCGCTCGCGTTCCGGCTGGGGGCCGGCGCGTCCCTGGCGGAGGCGGCTTCGTACGCGTCCCGGGTCGGGGCGGTCGCGGTGACCCGGGAGGGCGCGCAGGACTCCTTCCCGACCGCGGAGGAGGTCGAGGCGCTGTGAAGCGGGCCGGAATACTGAACCGTCATCTGTCGGGCGCCCTGGCCGAGTTGGGGCACGGGGACGGGGTGCTGGTGTGTGACGCCGGTATGCCGATCCCCGACGGGCCGCGCGTGGTGGACCTGGCCTTCCGGGCCGGGGTGCCGTCGTTCGCGGAGGTCCTCGACGGGCTGCTCGCCGAGCTGGTCGTGGAGGGGGCGACGGCGGCGGACGAGGTGCGGGGCGCCAATCCGGCGGCCGCGGATCTGCTGGACGCCCGCTTCCCCGAGCTGGACCTGGTCTCCCACGAGAAGCTCAAGGAACTGTCGGCGGGAGCCCGGCTCGTCGTCCGCACGGGCGAGGCACAGCCGTACGCGAACGTGCTGCTCAGGTGCGGGGTGTTCTTCTAAGGCAGGCCCAACGGCCGCTTCCCTGAGCTGCACATGGCCTCCCACGAGAAGCTCAAAGAGCTGTCGGCGACCGCACGGCTCATCGTCCGCACAGGCGAGGCACAGCCGTACGCGAACGTGCTGCTCAGGTGCGGAGTGTTCTTCTAGGGCGGGCCAGCTGGCCCGCCCTTCACGGCAAAGGCGCAGCGCGTCGGCGGCACCCTCGGCGCGGCGGCGCGGTATCCGTGCCGACGCCGCCGGTGCGCGCAGTACCGGAAGCGGGCGACTTCACGGTCACCTGACCGCGAGCCTGGCCTCGGCCCCCGTTGCCCGTCGTCCGAGCCGGCATCGGCATCGGCATCGGGGGCCCGTAGCGGGCGCGGGGCCGGGGATCTCGGCGCCCGCTCCGGTGACGGCGACTGGCACCGCGGCACCGCCTGCCATGTTTGTCCTTCGTTGTCGCACTGAGGATCCCGTGACGTCCCGGACACTGGATCCGATTCGATCCGATCCGTCCCGTACATACGAGGCCGATCCCTGCTGTGCCGGATCAGCACTGCAGCCGCCGCGTACGAGCGCGACGGTCGCTCGGTGGCAGCCTGCCGCCCGGAGGGGGAGCTCCGGGCGGCGGACGTAACCGGCGCAGGGGACGACGACAGAGGTGCCGCCTCGACAGCAGTCGTTCCCCGCGGCAATTCATCGAACCGGTTCGATCACGCTAGCAGGGGGAACCGGTCGGCAATACCCCCCGACACCGACTTCCCCGGCCGCGCACGGCCGACCGTCCGGGCAGGGTCACGGCGTCCGTGGTCCACAGATTCAGGCATCCGGCCCGTCGGCAAACAGAGGCACACTCGGCCAAACAAGACAATGCACCTCGACACACCGAGGTTTCCGGGCCGTTACGAGAATTTTGACTCGAGGCGTTGACACCCGCCCGGGTTGCTCCTACCTTCACTTCACGCGAACCGGTTCGACGATCGGCATCTGGCCGGATTCGTTCCCCGGAATCCTCGAACCGGTTCGACCCATGTCGGCAAGGAGTCCCCGTGAACATCGGTGAGATCGCCCAGCGGGCCGGTGTCTCGCGGAGCACCGTGTCGTACGCCCTGAGCGGGAAGCGCCCCGTGTCCGAGGAGACCCGCGACAAGATCCAGCGGGTCATCGACGAGCTGGGCTATCAGCCCAACGCGAGTGCGCGGGCCCTGGCCAACGGCCGGACCAACACCATCGGTCTGGTCTTCCCGCCCGCCGGGAACCACTACACCGGCATGCAGCTGGACTTCATCGGCAGCGTCACCGAGGCCGCCGCGGCCCATGACTACGACGTGCTGCTCTCTCCCAGCGGTATGGACAGCGACCGCTCGTTCCAGCGGCTGCTGGGCGAGCGGCGGGTCGACGGCGCGATCCTGATGGAGATCCGGCTCGAGGACGACCGGCTCGACCACCTCACCGCGGTCGGTTTCCCCTCGGTCGCCATCGGACGCACCGCCCGCCCGGAGGGCACCTGGTGGGTGGGACTGGATCACACGGCACTGGCGGCGGCCTGCGTCCACCACCTCGCGGACCTCGGCCACCGCCGGATCGCCTTCGTCAACCGGCCCGAGCAGCTCCTGCGGGCCGGCTACGAGTCGGCCCACCGGGGTCTGGACGGCTTCACCAAGGCCGCGGCGGAACGCGGGCTCACCGTCCGGACGTACTGCTGCGAGGACGACGCCGCCTCGGGCCTCGCCTGTCTGGAGCGGATCCTGCACGACGACCCGGCCACCACCGCGCTGGTCACGCTGAACGAGTCCGCGCTCGGCGGTCTCTACCGCGGCCTGGCCCAGGCCGGTCGCCATGTGCCGCGCGACTTCTCCGTCACCGGAGTCGTGGCCGGCCGCTGGGCGGAGACGGTGACCCCGCAGCTCACCGCCGCGGACGTGCCGGCGGAACAGATGGGCCGCCTCGCCGTCGACCTGTTGGTCAAGCGGCTCGACGACCCCGCCGCACCGGCCCGGCACCACCTGCTCGCGCCGCCGATCTCCTTGCGAGCGAGCACCGCGCCCGCCGGGACAAGGCCCGCCGACCCCGCTCCTGGCCCCGGCAACCCCTGCACCCCTGACCGCATGCACCCCTGAACCGCATGCCCCCTGACCATCGCCCGCGCCCACCGCTTCACCCTCCGCACCCCATCCCGCCCGGCTGAGCGACCCGTCGCCCGGGTCCGGCGAGCCCAGCGGCCCGCATTCACCCCTCCCAGGGCACTCCTGTGCCGATCCCAGGGCACACCTGTGCCACAACCCATGAGGAAGCCACCATGAACCGATCCGCCAGACGGCGTCTCACCGCCGCAGTCCTGACCGTCGCCGCCGTCACCACCGGCGCCACCGCGTGTTCCTCCGGAGGCGGCACCTCCACGAAGGCCGCGGACAGCGGCACGTACACGGTCTGGGACCCGTACCCGCAGTTCGCCAAGGGCTCGGCCTGGACGGACCTGCTGGACAAGTGCGGCACCACGGCGGGCGTGAAGATCAAGCGGACCGCGTTCGACACCAGCGACCTGACGAACAAGGCGCTGCTGGCCGCACAGCAGGGCAACTCCGCGGACGTCCTCATCGTCGACAACCCGGTCGTCTCCACCCTGGCCGAGGCGGGCGTGCTGACCACGACCGACGACAACAAGCTGGACACCTCCAAGGTCGACCCCAACCTCCTCGCCGCCAGCCAGTCGGGCGGCAAGGCCTACGGCACGCCGATCGGCGCCAACACGCTCGCCCTCTACTACAACAAGGCGGTCCTGAAGAAGGCCGGCGTGGACATCGCCTCGGTCAAGGACTGGAAGTCGCTGACCGCGGCCCTGGAGAAGGTCAAGGGTGCGGGCAAGAAGGGCATCACGTTCTCCGCGATCGGCACCGAGGAGGGCAGCTTCCAGTTCCTGCCCTGGTACTGGGGCTCGGGTGCCCAGCTGACCGCACTCGACTCCGACCAGGCCGTCTCCGCGCTGTCGCTGTGGAAGAACTGGCTGGACAAGGGCTACGCCCCCAACTCGGTGATCAACAACACCCAGACGACCAGCTGGCAGGAGTTCGCGAGCGGCGACTACGCCTTCGCGGAGAACGGCACCTGGCAGCTGGCCAACGCCAAGAAGGCCGGTTTCGAGTACGGCGTCATCCCCGTCCCCGCCGCCACGGGAGGCAGCGCGGCCGCCCCGACCGGCGGTGAGTTCGTCACCCTCCCGGTGCAGGACGACACCGGCCGCTACGCCACCTCGCAGAAGCTGGTGTCCTGCCTGACCAACGGCCAGAACCTGCTCGACACCGACACGACGCTGTCCTACGTGGCCCCCACCAGCGAGGTCCAGGACAAGCAGGTGGCCGCGAACGCCGAGTTGAAGCCGTGGGTCGACGCGGTCAGGGCCGCCAAGGGACGCACCAGTGACGACCTGGGCACCAAGTACCCCAAGATCTCCGAGCAGTTGTGGAAGGCGGTCCAGTCCGCGCTGAGCGGGTCGCAGTCGCCGAAGGACGCGCTCAAGGCCGCCCAGTCCGCAGCCAAGTAACCAGTGCCAGAGGCCCGTTGATGAACCGCACGACACGAGCGCCGGATGCGCTGCCGGTCCGCGACGGGAACGGGGCGGCGACCGCCGCCCCGCCCCCGGCCCGCACCACGACCCGGCGCCGTCCCGCCTCTCCCCAGTGGACCGCCTGGGCGTTCCTCACCCCGGTGACCCTCTACCTCGCCCTCTTCTACGCCTATCCCCTCTACCGCAACCTCGACCTGAGCCTGCGCAACTACACCGTCCGTTCCTTCGTCCAGGGTGACGCGCCCTTCACGGGTCTGGCGAACTACCGGAAGGTCTTCGACGACCCGACCTTCGCCCCCGCCCTGCTCCACACCGTGGTGTTCACCGCCGTGTGCCTGGTCTTCCAGTACGCGATCGGCCTGGCGCTGGCGGTCTTCTTCAACCAGAACTTCCGGCTCTCCGCCACCCTGCGGGCGCTGTTCCTGGTGCCGTGGCTGCTGCCGCTGATCGTGTCGGCGTCCACCTGGTCGTGGATGCTCAACAGCGAGTCCGGCATCGTCAACGCCACCCTGCACGCCATCGGCATCGGCCCGGTGAACTGGCTGACCTCACCGTCCTGGTCACTGGCCTCGGTGATCATCGCGAACATCTGGATCGGCGTCCCCTTCAACCTCGTCGTCCTCTACAGCGGCCTGCAGTCCATCCCCACCAGCCTCTACGAGGCCGCCGCCCTGGACGGGGCGAACGCCTGGCGGCGCTTCTGGAGCATCACGTTCCCGCTGCTGCGCCCGGTCTCCGCGATCACCCTGCTGCTGGGTCTCGTCTACACCCTCAAGGTGTTCGACATCATCTGGATCATGACCAAGGGCGGCCCGGCCGACTCCTCCACCACCTTCGCCACCTGGTCCTACCAGCTCGGCTTCGGCAACCTGCTGCCCGCCTTCGGCCCCGGCGCGGCCGTCGGCAACCTGCTCGTGGTCGCCGCCCTGGTCTTCGGCCTGATCTACCTGAAGGTCCAGCGAAAGCAGGCGCTGTCATGAACCCAGGTTCCAGCCGTCCATGGTGGAAGACGACCGTCGGCGTCCTGCTCACCGCGGCCATGCTCTTCCCGGTCTACTGGATGCTCAACGTGTCCTTCACCCGCGACCAGGACATGCGCAAGTCCCCGCCGGACCTGTTCCCCGCCCACGGCACGCTGGAGGGCTACCGGGCCGTCCTGGACCAGCAGTTGCCCTACCTCGGCACCAGCCTCGTCATCGGCCTCGGCACCGTCGTACTGACCGTGGCGCTGGCCGCACCCGCCGGCTACGCGCTGGCCAAACTGCGCCCACGCGGCGGAGGCGCCCTCAGCTTCCTCCTCCTGGTCGCCCAGATGGTCCCCGGCATCATCATGGCGATGGGCTTCTACGCCATCTACCTCAACCTCGGCCTGCTCCAGTCCGTCCCCGGCCTGATCGTCGCCGACTCCACCCTGGCCGTCCCCTTCGCCGTCCTCATCTTCACCGCGTTCATGTCCGGCATCCCCGGCGAACTCATCCAGGCCGCGCAGATGGACGGGGCAAGGGCCCTGCGCACCTTCTGGTCCATCGTCCTGCCGATGAGCCGCAACTCGATCGTCACGGTGTCCCTGTTCGCGTTCCTGTGGTCCTGGTCCGACTTCATCTTCGCCAGCACCCTCGCCAACGGCGGGGCGCACGAGCCCATCACCCTCGGCATCTACCACTACATCGGCAACAACAACCAGCAGTGGAACGCCATCATGGCGACCGCCGTCGTGGCCTCCCTGCCCGCCACGGTCATCCTCGTCCTCGCCCAGCGCTACGTCGCCGCAGGCGTGACCGCCGGTGCCGTCAAGGACTGACACACCACCCGGCAGACCACCGACCGCCCCCCCTCAAGAAACGAGTACCGCCTCCATGACCGCCGCCCCGTCCGGACCGGCCTTCTCCGTCCACGACATCCCCTTCAGCACGCACGGATCCTGGTTCGGCATCTCTCCCGTGGTGGCGGAGAAGACGTACGCCGAGGACCTCCACCTCGTCTCGCACCAGAACGGCATGCACGCCGTCCTGCGCCTGGTCCCCCTCGACGCGGCGACGGGCGACCGCGCCGAGACCCGCGTCGAGGCGACTCCGGGCCTGCTCAGCTGGACCGGCACGGACGGCCGCGTCGACCTCGCCTACGAGTCCCCGGACACCGTGCGACTGCGCGGTACGGGTCTGTCGCTGCGCGTTGCCGCCGCGGCCCCGGCGCTGACCCCGTTCAGCGGCACCTACTTCTACCGCGACCCGGTGGACGGAGCCCACACGTTCACCTCCTACGAGACCGGGCGCCGCTACCGGATCACCGTGCTGTCCGGCACGGTCGCCGAGGTGTCAGGTTCCGAGGCCCTGGGCGCCGGGGACCGCGGACTCACGGTCGCCGCCGACGCCGACGGATCGTGGGAGGTCGCGGTCGAGGAACTCGACAGCGCGCGTCGGCCCTACGGCTCCCCGGCGTCGTTCGGCGAGGTCATGGAGGCCGCGCGGCGATCGTTCGCCGACTTCGCCGACACGGTCGCCCCCTGGCGCTCGGCCGACACTCCGGCCGCCGAACTCGCCGCCTACGTGGTGTGGTCGGCGACCGTGCGCCCGGCCGGCCAGGTCACCCGGCCCGGTGTCCTGATGTCCAAGCACTGGATGGACAAGGTGTGGAGCTGGGACCATTGCTTCAACGCCCTTGCCCTGGCCCCCGGTTGCCCCGAACTGGCCTGGGACCAGTTCCAGCTGCCCTTCGACCACCAGGACGAGAGCGGGGCCCTGCCCGACTCCGTCACCCACTCCGAGGTCCTCTACAACTTCGTCAAACCGCCCATCCACGGCTGGGCCCTCGGCCACCTGCGCACACGGCTCACCGAACCTCTCGACCCGGCCCAACTGGCCCAGGCGTACGACAGGTTGACCCGCTGGACGGACTTCTGGCTCACCGCACGGCGCGCACCCGGCACCACCCTGCCCCACTACCAGCACGGCAACGACAGCGGCTGGGACAACGCCACCACCTTCGACCCCGGACGCCTCGCCGTCACCGCCGACCTCACCGCGACACTGATCCTCCAGCTCGACGAACTGGCCCGGCTGGCCGGCGAACTCGGCTTCGCCGACGACGCCCGGCGCCGCACCGAGACAGCCGACGGCCTCCAGGTGGCCCTGCTGGACGAACTGTGGGACGGCGAACGGTTCCTGAGCCGCCCGGCCCACGGCGGAGCCCTCTCCCCGAGCGAGAGCCTGCTCGACCTGATGCCGATCGTGCTCGGCGACCGTCTGCCCGCCAAGGTCCACAACCAACTGGCCGAACGGATCGAAGCCCACCTCACCGCGTACGGCCTGGCGACCGAACACCCCGGCTCCCCCCACTACGAGCCCGACGGCTACTGGCGCGGCCCGATCTGGGCCCCCGCCACCGTCCTCATCGAGGACGGCCTGCGCCGCGCCGGGCACGACCGGCTCGCGGACGAGATCAGCGCCCGCTTCCGCGCCCTGTGCGAGATCTCCGGCTTCGCCGAGAACTTCGACGCGCTGACCGGCGAGGGACTCCGCGACCGCGCCTACACCTGGACCGCGAGCAGCTATCTGATGCTCGCCCGCGACCACCGACAGCGCCGTGCGCGGGCCGCGGCCGACACCACCGTCGCCTGACCGACGAGCGACGACCCATCCACACGTCCGGCACGGGGGCCGGCGCAGCACCGACCAGCCGCATCCCTGAAGGGACGTAAGCACATGCCACGAATCGGGCAAAGACGCTCGACCACCAGACGCCTTCTCCACGGCATCACCAAGGCGCTGCTCCCGCTGACCGTCATCGCCGGCGTCACCACCGCGATGGCAACGCCGGCCTCCGCCGCCACCCCCACCCTCACCGTCGATCTCGGCACCACCACCGGGGCCTTCCGCGGCGGCGCCTCGGGGGCGCTGTACGGCCTGTACGGACCGGACGTGCCGACGGACAACCTCATCGAGGGGATGGGGCTGAAGACCACCAACACCAAGTACCAGGACGGTCAGCAGCACCCCGGCTCGGACGCCCTGGAGATCGCCAAGCCCTTCACCGACAGCGGCGGCGGGGACATCTTCATCTACATGACGGACGTCTACCGGGCCAACTACGAGCGCGCGAGCTACGCGGCCTACCAGGCGACCCTGAAGACCCAGGTCGAGCAGGCGATGGCCAGCCCCTACGCGAGCCACATCGTCTTCATCCCCTACAACGAGCCCGACCTGAACTGGTTCAGCGGCATGCGCACCAACGCCACGGCGCTGGCCAACTTCAACGCCGAGTGGCGCCAGACCTACACCTTCATCAAGGGCATCTGGCCCCAGGCGCGGCTCGCCGGACCCAACATCTCCAGCTACTCCGACTCCGCCCTCAGGGGCTTCCTCACCTACTGCAAGGCCAACAACTGCCTGCCCGACGTGGTGACCTGGCACACCCTGGGCAGCCCGGCGGACGTCCGCAGCACCGTCGACTCCTACCGCGCGGCGGAGACCGCCACGGGGATCACCTCGCCGATCACCGTCAACCTCAACGAGTACGCCCACCGCTACCACCTGACCGACCCCGGCCAGATGGTCCAGTGGATCGCGGCGATCGAGGACGAGAAGATCGACGGCAACCTGCCGTACTGGAACATCAACGGCAACCTCGGCGACTCCGCCGCCGCCCAGAACACGCCCAACGCCCAGTGGTGGCTGTACAACTGGTACAGCTCCATGAGCGGGAACACCATCAAGGTCACCAGCACCGGCGCCAACGCCGCGTACACCCTCCAGGGCCTGGCGAGCCTGGACACCGCCAAGAAGCAGGCGCGGGTCATCCTCGCCGGGGGCGGCACGAGCGGTGACTCCAGCACGGTCATCAAGAACATCGACCCCGCGGTCTTCGGCAGCACCGTGCACGTCAGCGTGTTCCAGGACCGCTACAGCGGCTACATCGGCGCGGCGGCCACCCCGACCCGGCTCCTCGACGCGGACGTCGCCGTGGGCTCCGACGGCTCGATCACCCTGCCCCTCACCCTCGACGCCATGTCCGCCTACGAGGTGATCGTCTCCCCGGGCGGCACCGGGAGCAGCACCGCCTCCGACACCACCTGGTCGGGCACGTACGAGGCCGAGAACGCCACCCTCAGCGGCAGTGGCTACAACATCAACACCGAGGGCACGACCGGCAATGTCGGCAAGTTCGCCACCTCCGGCACCAAGGACGTCGGAGGGCTGCGTACCGGCTCGACCACGGTGATCTCCTTCCCCGTCAACGTTCTCACCACCGGCGACTACGACCTGTCGGTGTTCGGCAACAGCTACGCCAAGGACGCCGACGTCAAGGGCCCGACGAACGTGTACGCGCGGGTCGACGGCGGCGCCTCGACCAGGATCGACATACCCGTCGGCTTCCAGTGGGTGGTGTGGGGCCACAGCGACACCACCGTGCACCTCACCGCGGGCAGCCACACCATCACCCTCGCCACCACCGGCGACAACGGCGCGGCAACCGTCGGCGACGCCATCATCGACAAGATCGACCTGCGGTACCAGGACGCCTCCGTCCAGGGCACCACGCTCTACGAGGCCGAGCAGGCCAACCTCTCCGACAGCGCCACCGTCGGCTACACCTCCCAGGGCCAGTCCGGCGCGGGCGCGGTCAACCTCACCTCCGGCAAGTCCGCGACCTTCTGGGTCTACTCGGAGCGGGACGGATACGCCGACCTGACGGCCCGCTACCGCAACACCGGCCAGGCCTCACTCACCGTCAACGGCAAGGCCGCCGACGACCAGACCCTCTCCGGCGCGACGACCGGAGCCTGGTCCACCTCCACCAACCGCGTGTACCTCAACAGCGGCATCAACAAGGTCAAGGTCACCGGCAGCAGCGGCACCCTGGCCCTGGACGACCTGGCCGTCACGCCGTTCAGCGCCTCCGACGCCGTCACCACCGGAAACGTCGTCACTTACCAGGCCGAGAGCGGCACCCTCACCGGCACCGCGGCCATCGACACCACCTACACGCAGGCCAACGGCGGTGTCGTCACCGGCATAGGCAACGGAACCGCCAACTCCCTCACCCTCAACGTCAACGCGCCCTCGGCCGGCACCTACGCCATGACCATGCGATACGCCAACGCCGAGGAACTGCCCTCCAACCACTACAACCCGGACCTGTACGCCGAGCACGCGGACGTCAGCGTCAACGGCGGCAGCTCCACCCGGGTCAACTTCGCGAGCACCCTGCACTGGAACCAGTTCGAGGACTACACCGTCCCCGTGACCCTCACCAAGGGCGCCAACAGCGTCAAGTTCACCGCCTCGCAGCTCTACAACTACGACGGCACGACCATCGGTCTCGTCTACTCCGGCGGCGGCAGCGACATCGGACAGCCCATGCGCTCCAGCTCCGCACCCCACCTCGACCAGGTCTCCTTCGCCCCCGCGAGCCTGCACATCGGCGCCTCGACCGGCTTCTCCTCCACCGCGGTCGCCCAGCACAGCTCGCTCTGCCTCGAGGACCCCGCCCGGTCGACCGCCGACGGCACCCAGTACCAGCAGAACACCTGCGGTACCGGCCAGGAGCAGCTCTTCGACTTCCACCCCGTCTCCGGCACGACCGACACGTACACCGTCGTCAACCACTCCAGCGGCAAGTGCCTGGACGTCTCCGGCCTCTCCACGGCCGACGGGGCCGCCGTCCAGCAGTGGACCTGCCTCAACGGCACCAACCAGCGGTTCACGCTGAGGGCGGTGACGGCGCTCGGCAACAGCCACGACTACCAGCTGGTCGCCGTGCACAGCGGCAAGTGCGTCGACGTCAGCACCGTCTCCACCGCGCCCGGCGCCCTCGTCCACCAGTGGACCTGCGACACCGGCAGCACCCTGACCACCAAGAAGAACCAGATCTGGCGCCTGCTCGGCAAGAGCTGACCAGCGGCGGAGCCACCACGGGGGTACTTCGAAGGGGTCCGGTCTGACGACCGGACCCCTTCGGCTTTTCCCTCCCCGTCAGAACCCCCGCGATCCCCCCGGATCCCCCTCCAGAAGTCCTGATGCCATGTACGACCGGCCAGGTGGGGAAAGGGTTGTACGGGTCTTTGGAATTTTTTTGTCCGTCTCCGCCCCCGCGATCACCTCACGCGGTGTGGACCACGAACCGTTCCGCGGTCTCCGCGAGGACCTCGCGGCCGTCCCGGGCCCACAGGGCGTCGTTGAACAGCTCGACCTCGATGGCGCCCGTGTAGCCGGCCGCCTCGACGTACCGCTGCCACTCCCGCATGTCGATCGAGCCGTCGCCGATCTGGCCGCGGCCGTTGAGGACGCCCTCGGGCAGCGGGGTCGTCCAGTCCGCGAGCTGGAAGGTGTGGATACGGCCGCCGGCGCCCGCGCGGGCGATCTGCGCGGGCGCGTTGTCGTCCCACCAGATGTGGTACGTGTCCACCGTGACGCCGACCTGCTGGGCGGGGAAGCGTTCCGCCAGGTCGAGGGCCTGGGTGAGCGTCGAGACCACGCAGCGGTCGGAGGCGTACATGGGGTGCAGCGGCTCGATGGCCAGCTTCACGCCATGCTCCTCGGCGTAGGGGCCCAGGACCGCCAGGGCGTCCGCGATGCGTTCGCGGGCACCGTGCAGGTCCTTCGAGCCCACCGGGAGGCCGCCGGAGACCAGCACCAGGGTGTCGGTGCCCAGCGTCGCCGCCTCGTCGACAGCGCGGCGGTTGTCGTCCAGAGCGGCGGCCCGCTCCGCCGGGTCGATCGCCGTGAAGAAACCGCCGCGGCACAGGGTGGTGACCGTGAGGCCCGCGTCGCGGACCAGCTTGGCCGTCTCCTCGACGCCGTACGACTGGACGGGATCGCGCCACAGGCCGACGTTGCCGATGCCCAACTCCCGGCAGGCGTCGACCAGTTCGGGCAGTGACAGCTGCTTGACCGTCATCTGGTTGATGGAGAAGCGGGACAGGTCGCCGGTCACTGGGTCACTCCGTACAGGGACAGCAGGTTCTTCATGCGCTCCTCCGCGAGCTTCGGGTCCGGGAACAGGCCCAGGCCGTCGGCGAGTTCGTAGGCGCGCGCGAAGTGCGGGAGGGAGCGGGCCGACTGGAGGCCGCCGACCATCGTGAAGTGGCTCTGGTGGCCGGCCAGCCAGGCGAGGAAGACCACGCCCGTCTTGTAGAAGCGGGTGGGTGTCTGGAAGAGATGGCGGGACAACTCGACCGTGGGGTCGAGGAGTTCACGGAAGCCCTTGGCGTCGCCGGTGTCCAGGACGCGGACCGCCTCGGCGGCGAGCGGGCCCAGCGGGTCGAAGATGCCGAGCAGGGCGTGGCTGAAGCCCTGGTCGTCGCCCGCGATCAGCTCGGGGTAGTTGAAGTCGTCGCCGGTGTAGCAGCGCACGCCCTGCGGGAGGCGGCGGCGGATGTCGATCTCGCGCTGGGCCTCCAGGAGCGAGACCTTGATGCCGTCGACCTTGTCGGGGTGGGCGGCGATGACCTCGAGGAAGGTGTCCGTGGCCGTGTCGAGGTCACTGGACCCCCAGTAGCCCTCGAGCGCCGGGTCGAACATCGGGCCCAGCCAGTGCAGGACGACCGGTTCCGCGGACTGGCGCAGGAGGTGGCCGTAGATCTCCAGGTAGTCCTCGGGGCCCTTGGCGGCGGCCGCGAGCGCCCGGGAAGCCATCAGGATGGCCTGCGCGCCGGACTCCTCGACGAGGGCGAGCTGCTCCTCGTAGGCGGCGCGGACCTCCGCGAGGGTGGCCGGGCCGGTGAGCTGGTCGGTGCCCACGCCGCAGGCGATGAGACCGCCGACCGACTTGGCCTCGGCGGCGCTGCGGCGGATCAGCTCGGCCGCGCCCGCCCACTCCAGGCCCATCCCGCGCTGCGCGGTGTCCATCGCCTCGGCGACGCCCAGGCCGTGCGACCACAGATGGCGGCGGAAGGCGAGGGTGGCGTCCCAGTCGACGGCGGCCGGGGAGTCCGGCGTCGAGTCGGCGAACGGGTCGGCGACGACGTGCGCCGCCGAGAAGACCGTACGGGAGGTGAAGGGGGTGCCGGGGGTGGCGGCGAGGGGTTCCTTGCGGGGCTCGTACGCCTTGAACCCCCCACCGCTGGAAGGGAGTCGGATCGTCACAGCGAGATCTCCGGGACGTCGAAGCGGCGGCCCTCGGCCGAGGACTTGAGGCCCAGTTCGGCGAGCTGGACACCGCGGGCGCCGGCGAGGAGGTCCCACTGGTAGGGGGCGTCGGCGTAGACGTGCTTGAGGAAGAGCTCCCACTGGGCCTTGAAGCCGTTGTCGAACTCGGCGTTGTCGGGCACCTCCTGCCACTGGTCGCGGAAGACCTCGGTGGCGGGGATGTCCGGGTTCCAGACGGGCTTGGGGGTGGCGCTGCGGTGCTGGACGCGGCAGTTGCGCAGACCGGCGACGGCGGAGCCCTCGGTGCCGTCGACCTGGAACTCGACGAGTTCGTCGCGGTTGACGCGGACGGTCCAGGAGGAGTTGATCTGGGCGATGGCGCCGCCGTCGAGCTCGAAGATGCCGTAGGCGGCGTCGTCGGCGGTGGCGTCGTAGGGCTTGTCGTTCTCGTCCCAGCGCTCGGGGATGTGGGTGGCGGTGAGGGCCTGGACGGACTTCACGCGGCCGAAGAGCTCGTGGAGCACGTACTCCCAGTGCGGGAACATGTCGACAACGATGCCACCGCCGTCCTCGGCGCGGTAGTTCCAGGAGGGACGCTGGGCGGTCTGCCAGTCGCCCTCGAAGACCCAGTAGCCGAACTCGCCGCGGATCGAGAGGATCCGCCCGAAGAAGCCGCCGTCGATGAGGCGCTTCAGCTTGAGCAGGCCCGGGAGGAAGAGCTTGTCCTGGACGACGCCGTGCTTGATGCCCTTCGCCTCGGCGAGGCGGGCCAGCTCCAGGGCGCCGTCGAGGCCGGTGGCGGTGGGCTTCTCGGTGTAGATGTGCTTGCCGGCGGCGATCGCCTTCTTGATGGCCCCCTCGCGCGCGGAGGTCACCTGCGCGTCGAAGTAGATCTCGACGGTCGGGTCGGCGAGGACCGCGTCGACGTCGGTGGAGATATTGGCCGGGTCCAGGCCACGCTGCTCGGCGAGGGCCTTGAGCGCGTGCTCGCGGCGGCCGACGAGGATCGGCTCGGGCCACAGCACGTCGCCGTCGCCGAGATCGAGCCCGCCCTGTTCGCGGATCGCGAGGATCGACCGGACGAGGTGCTGGCGGTAGCCCATGCGCCCCGTCACACCGTTCATGGCGATACGCACCGTCTTGCGTGTCACGTCATTCCCTTCATAGGCGTCGTACGCGGTTGTGCGCGCCGCGCACGCCCCCCACTGACGAGCGTTACAGCAAGCGCTTTCTATCTCCTAAGAAGCTAGCCTCTGACCAGCGGTCTGGACAAGACCATGGCAGGGGTGAGTTGTTCGAGGGGGCGAACAACTGAGGTTAATGGGCTTAGGGTCGGTCTTCGGATCAGGTGGGCTGTGACGGACGGCTCCTCCTGGCCCGAGCGGGCGGGGTCATGGGATCCCCCCGCGGGCAGGGCGCGCCGGACCCCGCGACACCGGGCCGATCCGAGGGGCCGACCCCGAGGTCGGCCCGGAACCGGGGCCCCGGTGTCCGCGTGTACGACGGAGTACGACTGAGATGCGCTGCGGCGCGCGACCGGAGGACGACGAGATGACGGTGACCCTGGCGGACGTGGCGGCCCGCGCCCAGGTCTCCCCCGCGACGGTGTCGCGCGTACTGAACGGGAACTATCCCGTGGCCGCGAACACCCGTGAGCGGGTGCTGCGGGCCGTGGACGAGCTGGACTACGTGCTGAACGGTCCTGCGAGCTCCCTCGCCGCCGCCACGTCGGATCTCGTCGGGATCCTGGTGAACGACATCGCCGACCCCTTCTTCGGGATCATGGCCGGCGCCATCCAGTCCGAGATCGGGGGGCCCGGCGGGCGCGCGGGCGGCGAGCGGCTCGGCGTCGTGTGCAACACGGGGGGCTCCCCGGAGCGGGAGCTGACCTACCTGACCCTGCTGCAGCGGCAGCGGGCGGCGGCGGTCGTCCTGACGGGCGGGGCGACGGAGGCCGCGCCGCACAAGGCCGCGATGTCCGCCAAGCTGCGGAAGCTGGCGGACGCGGGCACGCGGATCGTGCTGTGCGGGCGGCCTCCGGCGCCGGAGGCCGGGGCGGTCGCGCTGACCTTCGACAACCGGGGCGGCGGTCGCGAGCTGACCGAACACCTCATCGGGCTCGGACACCGGAAGCTCGGGTACATCGCCGGGCCGGAGGAACGGACGACGACCCGGCACCGGCTGGAAGGACACCGGGCGGCCCTCGAGGCGCACGGGATCACCGAGGACCCGCGGTGGACCGTCTACGGCCGCTATGACCGACGGTCCGGGTACGAGGCCACGCTGGAGCTGCTGCGGCGGGATCCGTCACTGACGGCCGTCGTCGCCGCGAACGACTCCGTGGCGCTGGGGGCGTGCGCGGCCCTGCGGGAATCCGGGCTGCGGATTCCGGACGACGTGTCCGTCGCCGGGTTCGACGATCTGCCCTTCAGCATCGACGCGGTGCCCGCGCTGACGACGGTGCGGCTGCCGTTGGCGGAGGCGGGGGCCAGGGCGGGACGGATCGCGATGGGGCGGGAGGAGCCGCCGCCCGGGGGGATCGCGACGGTTCGGGGGGAGCTGATGGTTCGGGGGTCTTCGGGGGTTCCTCGGGGGTGAGGTGCTGGGGCTGCCGCCCCAGACCCCGCTTCGGCCCTGAAAGGGCCTCGTCCTCAAACGCCGGACGGGCTGAGACTGCGTGGCCCGGAGTCGAGAGGGCGCTGCCCCCACTCGATGAGCCGCACGAGGCGCATGCGCCGGGCGAGTCGGATCAGCCGCCCGCATGAGCTGGGGAAGCTGGATGAGCCGCCGGGTGCGCCGTATGGTTCCTCGCGACGTCACCGACGCCGGAACCGCAGGAGCGCCGCCTGCAGAGGGAGTTCGTGGCACGAGGCGAACTCGAAGCCCGCCTCGTCCAGGAGTCGGCGGTAGTGCTCCTCCGTGCGCTCGCGGCCTCCCACGTTGCACAGCATGTGTACGTCCCAGGCAACGGCGAGGGAGAGGCGGCCGTCCGTCGGCAGGAGCCGCTCGATCACCAGGAGTTCGGTGTCGGGAGCCATGGCCCGGGCGCACCGGCGCAGGATCGCCAGGCACCGGGCGTCGTCCCAGTCGTGGAGGACCCGGGACAGCATGTACAGGTCACCGCCCTCGGGCACTTCGGCCGTGAAGTCCCCCGCCACGAACCGACAGCGGTCGGCCAGGCCGGACGTGGCGAAGGCCTTCTCGGCGGCCTCGACGGCGTGGGGCCGCTCCAGCAGGACGCCGCTGAGGTGTGGGGCCGCGCGCAGGAGGCGGCCGAGGAGTTCGCCGTTGCCGCCGGCGACGTCCACCACGACGCGGTGGGCGCTCAGGTCCACCAGTCCGGCCACGGGGGCGAACATCGGCGCGCTCGCCGCCATGGCCCGGTCGAAGAGGTCGGCGAGTTCGGGGCGGCGGGCGAAGTACGCGAAGTGATGCTCGCCGAAGAGTGAGGCGAACGCCTCCTCACCGGTCCGCACGGAGTGCAGGAGCCGTCCGAAGGAGCGGTAGAACGGGTCGCCGTAGAGCACGGCGAGCGGCTGGAAGGACTCGGCGGCGTCGGTGCGCAACGGCGCGCCCAGCTCAGTGAGGTGATACGCGCCGTCCGGGTCCACCGCCACCAGGCCCAATCCTGCGAGGTACCGCAGCAGCCGGCCCAGGCTGTCGGCGTGGCTGCCGGTCAGTCCGGCGAGGAGCGCGAGGTCGGCGCCGGGGTGGTTGTCCAGGTGGTCGGCGAGCCGGAGTGTGGCGGCCACGGCGATCGCCTGGGTGGCCCAGGCACCCGTCATCAGCTGCAGCAGACGGTCCCTGGGGTGGCCGTCGGCCGTGCCCGGCCTCGCGTTGGAGCGGCGCAGGTGGGCGGCGAGGAGTTCGGGGTGCCTGCCGGGGATGTAGAGCTCGATGCGGTGATCGCCGGTGCGGAAGTAGAGCACGGTGGAGTTCTCGTGCGGGTTGTGGCCGCCGCTGTCTGCGAGGGCTCCGGCCCGGTCGACCAGCAGGGCCGCCAGTCCGTGCACGGTCACCGGTGTGGGGGCGAGGACCTCGAACGCGGTGTGTGCCTCGTGGCCGGCCGCGCGTTCGGCCGCCGCCACGGTCGCGAGATCCGAGCCGTGGGGCACCTCCAGGGCGAAGATCTCAATCTCGCCGGTCCCGTCCGGGGTGTCCGGCACCGATGCCCTGAGGATGCCGACCGGCAGGCTGCCGGCCGGTCGGCCGTAGCGCTGGGCCAGCCGGCCGCGGACGACCACGCTCGGAGTCGTCCCGTCCGCGCGCAGGCCCCGTGCGGACAGTTCCTCGGACAGCCCCGCGAGCGTGTGGGGGAAGACGAGGAGGGCGGTGTGGGCCAGCCGGAGCCGGCCGCCGAGCTCCTGCCGTTCCTCGGCGGTCAGCGCCGGCAACAGGGCGTCGAGGGCGCTTGCCGTGTCGTTTCGACGAACGAACTCGGCGGCCTGTTCGATGCGGTCGAGGTCCGCCGGGGGGAGGCAGCGCTGCGGCGCGGACGCGATGGGCATGGGTGTCCTCTGGTCGTGGGTGACGGACGTGACGGCGACGGACGGTCGGGGGTGAGGGTGGAACTGGAGGGGGTGGAAACGGGGTGACCTCGTCCGACTAGGTCTCCGTCGGCGTCCCCCTCTTCGTCCTCGTCCCGGCCTAGACGCCCACGTAGTTGTCGGCGAAGGAGTGCTGCTGTGGCGGCGAGGTGCGCAGGTTCTCCAGGCGGGAGTCGCGCAGGGCGCGGAGGAAGCGTGACTCCTCGTCGTCCCCGCGGGGCGCGTGCAGCAGGCCGATCATCCAGTGGGAGAACTCCTGAGCGCGCCAGATCCTCGGCAGACAGGTGGCCGAGTATCGGGCCAGCGGCTCCTCGTCCCTCAGGTGGAGAGCGGCGGCGAACGCCTGCGCCAGGGTCTCGGCGGCCATGACGGCGAGATTGGCGCCCTTCGCCGCCGACGGACTGATGAGGCCCGCCGCGTCGCCCGCCAGGAACAGCCGCCCGTACTGCATGGGGTCCAGCACGTCGGACTCCAGGTCGACCACGGCGCGTTCCAGGACCGGTCCCCGGCGCAGCGGGCCGAATCGTTCCGCCCGCATCCGCAGATCGAGTTCCTCCCAGATGGCGGAGTCGCTCCAGGAGCCGGGGTCCGTGCCCGGCTCGCACTGGAGGTAGTACCGGGTGACGGACGGCGTGCGGGCCATGTGGCCGGCGAAGCCCCGGTCGTGCACCGCGTAGGTGACCGCGGGCAGCGCGGGGGGCGTCTCGACGAGCAGGGCGAGCCAGGACACCCCGTGCCGGCGTCGGTGCGAGCGCACCGCGTCCGCCGGAAGTCGGCGGCTCACCCCGTGCCGGCCGTCGCACCCGGCGACGTACCGGCCCGTCAGCCGGTACGGCGTACCGTCCGCGCCGTGTGCGACGAGCCACGGCCGTTCACCGTCCAGTCCGCCCACCTCGCTCACCGGCGTCCCGAACCGCAGGTCGCCGCCGCGGTGCAGGAACTCGGCCACCAGATCGGTCACCAACTCCTGCTGCGGATAGACGGTATGGGCTTCTCCCCGGCCGAGATCGCCGTAGTGGAGGGCGAACTCGCCCCGCTCGCTGCGGAAGACACAGGTGCCGTGCTGCCGGCCGCGCGCCAGCAGACCGGCGCCCAGGCCGCCTGCGACGAGGACGCGGACCGTGTCCGCCGCCAGGAAGCCCGCCCGGGCCCGCCGCTCCACGTGTTCGCGGCTGCTCCGCTCCACGATCAGACAGTCGATGCCGGCCGCCAGCAGCAGGTTGCCGAGCACCAGTCCCGCGGGTCCGGCACCGACGATGAGCACCGTCGCCCCGTCCGCGGAGGAGCGTTTTTTCACCGTGTTCTCCAGCTCTTTGATGATCCAAAAGGATTCAAGCAGTATGTGGAGAACCGGTGAATTCAGGCCATTGGTCCGAATGGTGCACGGTACGGGTCCAGTTGACGCGCCGTACATCCCCGACCTGGCTCGATGTCGCAGCAGGTTGCTCGGCGCGAACCCGCCGTTTCACCCGTTCGAGGGGAGCGGGCCGCCCCCGGTCGAATCCGGGGCCTCCCTGGCCGCCCGCTCCACCCGCTCGCGGTGCTTCTCCCACCAACTCCCGTCCCCCGGCGCCATGTTGTCCCCCTCCCCTCGCTGCCCCACCGACCCGTCCACGAGTTCGCGTACGACGTCGGCGTGCCCGACGTGACGGTGGGTCTCGGCGATCATGTGGACGAGGATGCGGTGGAGGGTGAGTTCGGAGTGCGGGGGCCAGGGGACGCGGCCCAAGGCGTCCAGTGGGAGGGTGTCGAGCGTCTCGTCCGCCTGGGCGCAGGCCCGGCGATAGCCGTCGATGATCTGCTCGCGGGTCTCGTCCGGCGTCGCCCAGAGGTCGGCGTTGGGTTCGGCGGCGCCGGTGATCCACAGGGGCTGTGCGTCGGGGAGCGGCCGGCCGAAGGTCTCGCCGAAGTAGATCGCCTCGGCTCCGGTGAGGTGTTTGACCAGGCCCAGGAGGTTGGTGCCGGTCGGGGTCAGGGGGCGGCGGACGTCGTACTCGGAGAGGCCCTCGAGCTTCAGGAGGAGTGAGTCGCGGGCGTCCTGGAGGTAGAGGCGGAGGTCGGCACCGGCGTCTGCTGTTGCGGTCATCGGTTCAGTCTGTCGGCGGCGCGATCGTTGTCCATCGAGATTCGACGGGCCCTCCTGGTCACGGGACCGGATCCCTTCACCGCCGCGCCAGGGGTTCTTTCACCGCCACGAATCCAAACAGGCTCGGGATCCCGCCCGATCCGGTCTCGGCGGTCCGCTCAAGGCGTAGGCCCGCCGCGAGTGTGGCGTTGAGCAGGTCGGCCATCGGGAGGTGCCAGGCGCCGATGCGGGCGCGTACGCCGGCGGGGTTCCACGAGTCGAGGGTGTGGGAGCGGTCGGCGTACCGCTCGTCCACAACGATCCTCGTCCCACCGCTCCAGTCGGCGAAGGCGCCGATGAAGCAGGGATGGACGCCGAGGTGCACGAACCGGCCGCCGGGGGCCAGTACGCGGGCGACCTCCCGGAGTACGGCGGCGTAGTCCGGGACGTCCGTGCTCGCCAGCACGCACATCGCGGCGGGCACCGAGGCGTCGGCCATGGGGAGTGCCGTCGCGTCACCGGCCACCACCGGCAACCGGCTCACCGCATGGCGGAGTTGGCCGCGCGAGAGGTCGACGCCCACCGGTGTCCAGCCGAGTGCCGCCGCCGGGGCCGCGTGGGCGCCGGTGCCGCAGCAGACGTCCAGGCAGAACCCCTCGCCCGGGCCCAGCAGTTGGCCCAGCATGGTGTGAACCCTGTCGAAGAACTCCCCGCCGGAGGACGGCGACATGTAGTCGTTGTACCAGTCCGCGTGGTCGTCGTAGGCCGCTGTCGTGCCTGCGGTGACTGCCGCTCCGGTCTTCTGCCCGTGTCGCATCGTCCATGGCCTCCTTCATCGTCCGTCCATGTCCCTCCAAGGTCCTTTCCCTGCCCGACGGGCCGCCATCCGGCCTGTTCGCCGGGGGCCGACGCGCAGGTCCCGCGATGCGGTGCGCGCCGTACCGGCGAGATGTCCTTGGAGGGAAAGCGGCCGACTCCCCCCTCAGTGGGCCCGCGCCCGCTCCTGCCGTGCCTCGGTCGCGTCGCGGAACGCGGCCAGTTCGGCCCTGCGGCGGCGCAGTTCCTCGATGTCGGCGTCCATGCGTTGCAGGTGCGTGGTCATCGTGCGCAGCACCTCCGGGCAGGGATCGATGCCCGGCCCGGTGTCGGTGCCGGTACCCGTGGCGCACGGCAACATCTCGCGGATCGCCTCGGTGTTCAGCCCGGCCGCCAGCATGCCCCGGATGCGAGCGACGACGTACGGGGCGTCGCTCGCGTACACGCGGTATCCGCTGCTGTCGCGCTCGGGGCACAGCAGGCCCTGTTCGTCGTAGTACCGCAGCAGCCGGGCCGCGACTCCGGTCCGCCGTGACAGCTCGCCTATCAGCACTGACTCTCCTCACCACGCCTGGGACTTGACCTTCACACCGGTGTGATGGGTCAACGTACGGCGCATGAGCGATTCATTCCCCGCCCTTGCCACCACCGTCACCGGAACCGGTCCGGGCCTGCTGCTGGCCCACGGCGCCACCGGCAGCATCGAAGGCAACTTCGCGCCGGTCCTGCCCGCCCTCGGCACCGACCACACCGTCGTCGCCCCGGACTATCCCGGCTCGGGTGCGACCCCGGTCGCCGACGCCCCACTGGATCTCGACGAGCTCACGGACTCGGTCGTCGACTCCGCCGTACGGCGCGGCGTCGGACGGTTCGCGGTCCTCGGGTTCTCGCTCGGCACGCAGGTGGCGGTGCGCGCCGCCGTACGCCATCCCGAGCGGGTGACCGCGCTGGTACTGACCGCCGGATTCGCCCGGCCGGACGACCACCTGCTCGGCCTCCTCCCCGGCTGGCGGGACCAGACGCCTCCCGCACTGCGCCCGCACATCGACATGGCCGCCTCCCTCGACATCACCGGTGACCTGGCCGAGGTCGCCGTTCCGACGCTGGTCGTCGCGACGACCGCCGACAGCCTGGTCCGGCCCATGAACTCCCGTGCCCTGGCGGCCGGGATCCGGGGCGCGCGGTACACGGAGATCGACAGTGACCACGTGGTCATGGTCGAGCGGCCGGAGGAGTGGCTGAAGCCGGTCCTGGACTTTCTCCGCTCCCTCCCGGACGGGACGGACGGTGCGGGGACGTGAAGCTGCAGGTGGTTCTCCCGAACGAGGCCGCGGGCACCGACCCGCGCCGACTCACCGACCTGGCGCGGCGGGCCGAGGATCTCGGGTACGACACGGCGTGGCTCCCCGACCACATCCTGCCGCCCGGTGAGTACGGCCCGGTGTACGGAGGGGTTCTCGAGCCGCTGGTGACCATGGGCTGGCTGGCGGCCGCGACCACCCGGATCCGCTTCGGCACCTCCGTACTCGTCCTGCCGATGCGCAGTCCCTTCGTCGTGGCCAAACAGGTCGCGACCCTCCACGAACTGTCCGGCGGACGGATCACCCTGGGTGTGGGGATCGGCTGGGACGAACGCGAGTTCAGCGCCGTCGGCGCCGACTTCAGGAGCCGGGCGGCCCGCACGGACGAGGGAATCGCGCTGCTCCGGCACCTGTTCCGGGTCGGCCGTGGCCCTTTCGAGGGCCACTGGTACGGCTTCGAGACGGGCGTCTTCGAGCCGCGCCCCGCCGGTGAGGTGCCGGTGATGACGGGCGGTGTCACCGACGCTGCTCTGCGCCGGGCGGCCCGGTACGCCGACGTCTGGCAGGGCGTGGGCCTGGACCCGACGGCGTTCGGCGAGCGGCTAGCGTACCTGCGGGCCCGTACGGCGGACAGCCGTACGGTGTCCCCCGGCACCCGGATCGACTGGCACGGCCCGGACCGCACGGTCGGTGAGGCCGCCCGCACCGCCGAGGCCTTCCGCGCCGCCGGGGCCGAGCACCTCGCGGTGCACTTCGGCGACCCGGACGGATACGCCCGGCGGATGGCCGCATTCGCTCGGGCGACGACCCGGCATCCGTGCGGCTGAGAGCGCCCGGCCCGGGATCGTGATGCCAGTGCTGTTGGCGGCAGGTCGGTCCTCCCGGAAGGCGCCGGTACACGGCCGTTCCAGCTCGCGTCCACGGTCGCCGGGAAGACGGGCGTGCGGCTGGGCGTGCACCGGCCCGCGCGAGATGCCGGTCGGACGCGTGGGTAGCCGCGGCGGCCGCGGTCGTCCTACGCTCGGTCCATCGATATCTCTGACTGAGTCAAGCATCCGGGGGTCGACCGATCATGACCGTCCAGGACATCCGCGCCTTCAACCGCTTCTACACGAACGTCATCGGCGCCCTCGACTACAGCCGACAGCTCTACGCCCCCTACACCCTCACCGAGTCCCGCGTCCTGTACGAGCTCGCGCACTCGCCGCGCACCGACGCGGCCGATCTGCGCACCGAACTCTCACTGGACGCGGGGTACTTGAGCCGGATCCTGAACAAGTTCGAGCAGGACGGGCTGATCGAGCGCTCGGCCTCGCGACAGGATCCGCGCCGACGCCGTGTCACTCTCACCGCACGCGGCCGGGAGACCGCCGCGCTGCTCGCCGAGCGCGCCGACGAGTCCGTGGGCGCGCTCCTCGCGACCGTGCCGCCCGCCGAACGGCCCCGGCTCGCCGAGGCGATGCACACCGTCCGCGCCCTGCTGTCCGACGGCCGCCCGCCCCGCCGCGAGGACGTCCTCCTGCGGGAGCCCGGCCCCGGCGACCTCGGCTGGATCGTGGCGCGCAACGCGGCCCTGTACTCCGCCGAGTACGGCTTCGACGCCGACTACGAGGGCCTGGTCGCGAGGATCGTCGCCGACTTCGCGCAGGACCACGATCCGCGTCTGGAACGGGTCTGGATCGCCGAGCTGCACGGGCGGCCGGTGGGGTGCGTGATGTGCGTACGGGACGACACGCCCGGCACGGCCCGGCTGCGGCTGCTCCTCGTCGAGCCGGACGCGCGCGGGCTCGGCATCGGGGACCGGCTGGTGACGGCGGTCGTCGACTTCGCGCGCGGCGCCGGCTACCGCGACCTGGTGCTGTGGACCAACGACGTCCTGGCCGCCGCCCGCCGCGTCTACCAGCGCCACGGGTTCGTCCTCACCACCGAGAAACCACACCGCTCCTTCGGCAAGGACCTGAACGGCCAGGACTGGCGGCTGGACCTGACCTGACCTGACCGGTACGGGTGAGTGAGGGGGCGGCCGATGAACGGGGCGGGGTGGGAGTGGCTCAGCCAGTCGGCCGGCGAGTGGCCCAGCCAGTCGGCCGGCGAGTGGCTCAGCCACTCACCGGCGCCACACCCGCCCGGGCTGGACCTCACCGACTCGACCGGGCGAGAGTAGAGCCCATGAAACTGGCGTTCTCCACCCTCGGTGTCCCCGGCCTCCCCCTCTCCGACGTGCTACGGCTCGCGACCTCGCACGGCTATCACGGCGTAGAACTGCGCGCGCATCCGGAGGAGCCGGTGCATCCCGGTATCGGGCTCGCGGAACGGGCCGACGCGGTGGCCGAGTTCAAGGCGGCGGGAGTCGAGGTCCTCGGTGTCGCCGGGTACGCGCGCGTGGCCGCGCCGGGCGACGACGAGCCCGTGATCGAGGAGATCCACCGTCTCCTGGACCTCGCCCGTGACCTCGGCGCCGGTTTCGTCCGCGTCTTCCCCGGTGCCGCCTCCGACCAGTCCCGCGAGGAGGCCGACGCCACGGCCGCCCGGCGGCTCGGTACGGCCGCGGAGTACGCGGGCGACCTCGACGTACGCATCCTTCTCGAAACCCATGACTCGCACCGCACGGGCGCGGAGGCGATCCGGGTCCTCGGTCCGGTGGGCCACCGTCAGGTCGGCTCGCTCTGGGACGTCATGCACACCTGGCTCGGTGGCGAGCAGCCCTCCGAGACCTACGCGGCCCTCGCCCCGCATCTCGGATACGTGCAGGTCAAGGACATCGCGTCCGCCGAGGACACCACCCCGGTCGCGCTCGGCGCCGGTGTCCTGCCGCTCGCGGACTGCGTGGAGGTCCTCTCCCGGCACGGCTGGGACGGGTGGCTGTGCTGGGAGTACGAGAAGCGCTGGTACGAGAACGCGGCGCCCCTGGAGGAGCTGCTGGGCGCGGGCCGCGAGCACCTGGCCCGGCTGCTCAACGACTCGGCGTAGTCGGCGCAGTCGTCGTAGCCGTCGTAGCGGCCAGGCGGAACCATGAACGAAGCCCCCGGCCGGCGTCCCGGCCGGACCGCGGCCGGTGTCGCACCGGCCGTCCGGTCCGGGGGCCGTCGGCGACGACCGGTGCGTCCGGCAGCGCGGACCGGACTCCGGCCTTCGCCTGCCAGTCGCTGAACACGCCCTGGAACAGCGGATGTGCGGCCTCGACGGACAGCGACTTCCTCAGTGCGGCCATGACGGTTTCCTCCTGCTCGAACTGCTCGTGTCTGCTGAAGCTCACTGTCGAAGGTAGGGAGAAACGGCTCGCTGCTACCGTCCAATGGCATGCGGGTATCACAGACCAATCTGGTGGGCGATCTCCTGATCGACCTGGGTCGGCCCGGCGACGGCGCCTTGCACGAGCGGGTGAAGCGGGCGCTGCGCTCGGCGATCCGCAGTGGACGGGTCGAGGTCGGTACCTCTCTGCCGCCCAGCCGGCAGCTCGCCGCCGACCTCGGCTGTTCCCGCTGGGCGGTGACGGAGGCGTACGGCCAGCTCGTGGCCGAGGGCTACCTGGAGGCACGCAGCGGTTCCGCGACCCGGGTGCGCTGGTCCGGCGACCGGGACGGCGACTCCGGGCGCCCCGCGGCACACCGGGTCCCCGTGGCCCGTTTCGACCTCGCGCCGGGTCTGCCGGACCTGCGGGCCTTTCCGCGCCGCAGGTGGGCGGAGGCCGTGCGCGCGCAGGTGACGGACGCGGCGTACACGGAGTTCGGCTACCCGCCGCCCGGCGGCCACCCGCGGCTGCGGGAGCTGCTCGCCGCGTACCTGGGCCGTTCCCGTGGCGTCGCGACGACGGCGCAGGACGTGACGGTGTGCATGAGCGTGACCGACGGGGTGCGGCGCGTCTGCCACGCCCTGCGCACCCGGGGCATCACCGCCGTCGGCTGCGAGGAACCGGGCTGGACGCGGCTGCGCCAGGTGATCGTCGCCGCCGGTATGGAGCCGGTGCCGGTCCGTACGGACGGCGGTGGCCTGCGCGTCGACGACCTCCTCGGACACACCGGGCTGCGGGCCGTGCTGACGGCTCCGGCACACCAGTTCCCGCTGGGGACCGTGCTCGTGCCCGAGCGGCGCGCCGCGCTGCTGGACTGGGCCCGCCGGATGGACGGTGTCGTGCTGGAGGACGACTACGACGCGGAGTTCCGTTACGACCGCCGCCCGGTCGCCGCGCTGCAGGGCATGGACCCCTCCCGGGTCGTGCTGCTGAAGTCCCTGAGCAAGACCCTGTCCCCGGCGCTCGGCATCGGCTGGCTGGTGGCGCCGTCACGCTGGACCGACGCACTGCACCGGACCGACCAGACGGCGACCTCGCCACCCGTCCTGGACCAGCTCGCGTTCGCCGCCCTGCTGGAGTCGGGTGCCTACGACCGTCACCTGCGGGCCTGCCGCAAGCGTTACCGCGACCGCCGCGACGCGCTCGTGCGGGCCCTCACCGAGCAGCTGCCCGGCGCCCCGGTCTCGGGCATCGCGGCGGGGCTCCACCTCATTTTGCGGCTGCCGACCGACGTGGACACCGCCGCCGTGGTCAGGGCGGCGGCCGCCCGTTCGCTGTCGGTCGCGGACCTGGCCGCCTATCACGCCACCGACGACCACGCCGACCACGGCCTGGTCCTCGGCTACGGCAACCTCGCCGACAGCATGGTGGAGCAGGCGGTACGCCAGCTCCGTACGGCGATCGAGGAGAGCCGTTGACGAGGGCCGCGCGGTGATGCGGTGGCCGGGCACGTCGGCGGGCGGTTCGGCTATGGGCGGGGTGTGATGTCCGCGTCCGGGTCCAGGCACCACTCCAGTACGGCCGGCCAGGAGCCGTAACCGGCGTCCAGGTCGAGGTGGGCGGCGCCGGGGAGGATGTCGGTGGGGATGCCGAGCGGCTCACCGAAGGTCCGGCGTGCCCCCTCCGGGCAGTACGGGTCGTCGTCGCCGGCGACCAGGCGGGTGCGGCCGGGGAGGGTGAAGTCGAGGGCGGGCGGGGCGAATTCGGCGATCTCCGGGTGCTGTACGACGACGGACGCGGACGGCGGGGAGACGAGCAGCACGCGATCGACACCGCCGGGCTTCACGAGCCCGCGCGCGACAGCGTGCAGCCACAGCAGGGCGGAGGCGCTGTGGGCGACGACGACGCGTTCGCCCGCGGCGGGCAGGTCACCGAGATGCCGGGTGAGCTCGGTGAGCCAGGTGTCCAGGTCGGGGTCGTCGGGGGCGGGCAGCTGGGGGTAGGTGACGTGGTGGCCGAGGCCGGTGAGGCGGTCGGCGAGCCAGTGCTGCCAGTGTGGTGCGGGCCGGTGGTTCTGCCAGCCGTGGAGGATGAGGTAGGCGGTCATGAAGCCGATGGTTTCCGACCTTCAGTGGCCAGGTCCAGTTAATCTTTGGCGGTGGAACCGGTAAGTGAACCCTTCACCGTCGACCTGCGTCGGCTGACCGTTCTCCGGGAGCTCCAGCGCCGGGGCTCTCTGGCGAGGACGGCCGAGGCCCTGCACCTCACCCCGTCCGCCGTCTCGCAGCAGATCGCGACGCTGGCCCGCGAGACGGGCGTACCGCTGACGGAGAAGAACGGCCGAGGCGTACGGCTGACCGGTCAGGCGCGCGTGCTGCTGTCCCACGCCGATGTGATCGCTGCCCAACTGGAGCGGGCGAGGGCCGACTTGGAGACGTACGGGGAGGGTGGGCGGGGGTCGGTGACGATCGGCTGTCTGTCGAGCGGGATCCTCGGCCTGCTGCCGGGCGTGCTGCGGGCGCTCGCCGAACGCCTTCCCCGGGTCCGGGTCGACGTGGTCGAGTCCGAACCGCCGGATCTGTTCACGGCGTTGGACGCCGGCCAGGTCGACGTGGCCGTGGCGGTCCATTTCGCGGCGGCACCCGCGCACACCGATGCCCGCTACAGCCGCGCCGAGCTGTTCACCGACGTGATGGACATCGCCGTCCCGGTCGGACACCGCCTCGCCGGACGCGGCCGGATCGCACTGCGTGAACTGGCCTCCGACGCCTGGATCGTGGGGGACGCCCGCAGTTGCGTCGGCGCGGTGGCGCGGTCGGTGTGCGCGGCGGCGGGGTTCACCCCGGACATCCGGCACGCCGTGAACGACTGGGGCGCCCTGGCGGCGCTGGTCGAGGCGGGGCAGGGGGTGGCGCTGGTCCCGCGCCTGGTCCGCGCGGCCTACGCCCACCGGGAGCTGGCGCTGCTGACGACGGAGGACGAGGTGCCCCCGTCCCGCCACGTCTTCGCGGCGGTGCGGGCGGGGGCGGAGGGGGATCCGGTGCTGGCGACCGTCCTGGATCAACTACAGCTGTCCGGAACGGAGTTGACCGGCTCCGGGGCAGGCGTCCTCACGCGGCCGGCCGACCGCCCGTAGGGTTCGCGATCGTCCAGTGGTTGCTGCGCAGGAGCCGGTCCCCGAACGGCATGTCGAGTTCGCCGAGGAGGCGGAAGCCCAGTGAGCGGCAGATGCCGTTCGAGGGGCCGTTGCCTGTCGCCGGGAAGGCGTGGATGTCGCCCCAGCGGTCGGCGTTCCACGCCTGTCGAAGCAGCGCGCTGACCGCGCGTTTGCCGAGGCCCCGCCCCTGGAACTCGGGGAGCACCATCCAGCCGATCTCCGAGAGGGGACCGTCGCCGAGGTCGTGGGACCAGAGGGCCAGCGCCCCCGCCACCACCTCGGGCCGGGCCGGTTCGGGGACGATCATCTTGATCCAGGACTGGTCGGCCGCCGCCTCCTCCGCGTCCCGGCGCACCTTGTCCGCCATGCCCTCTCGCGGCAACGGCCCACCGAGGTCGGCCATCATGACGGGATCGCAGCGCATCCGGACGTAGGCGTCCACGTCGTCCACCGTGACATCCCGCAACAGCACCGGTTCAGCCCCTCCGCGCCACGAAACCCGCCACCCGCTCCTCCAGCCGCTTGCGGCACTGCGGCCACTCCTCCGCCGTGATGGAGAAGATCGCGGAGTCTCGCAGCCGTCCGTCCTCGCCCGGTGCCCAGGAGCGGGACCAGTTGCGCAGGACGCCCTCGAAACGGGCGCCGACGCTCTGGATCGCGGCGCGGGAGCGGTCGTTGCGGGCGTCCGTCTTCAGGTCGACGCGGGAGACGTGCCACTCCTCGAAGGCGTGCCGGAAGAGGAGCAGTTTGGCCTCGGCGTTGATGCCCGTGCCCTGGGCCGGTCCCGCGAGCCAGGTGAAGCCGACCTCCACGGCGTCGAGTCGGTCGTCGGCCCGCCAGCAGCGTGGTTCCCAGTACGAGGTCGCTCCCACCGCCCGGCCCGTCGCGACCGACACCTGTGCGTACGGCGCGAGCCGCCCGGTCGTCGCCCGCGCGAGCTGCGCGTCGATGTAGTCACCGACTTCGGCGGCCCTGGGCACCCAGGTGAACGCGTACGTCCCCCGCTGTTCCTCCACCGCCACCGCCAGGTCCGCCGCGTGCCGGTGGCCGAGCGGTTCCAGGCGCACCAACCCGCCTGTCAGTACCGGCCCTTCCAGCTGGAAACCCACTGCCCGATCAACTCCCGATGCCCTGTCGCAACTCCGCGAACGCCTCGTGGAAACCGGGGAAAGTCTTCCGTACGCAGCCGGGGTCGTCGAACGAGATTCCCGGTACCCGCAGGCCGGTGACCGCGAAGGACATGACGATGCGGTGGTCGCCGTAGGACGTCACCCGAGCCCCGGTGGGAGCGGCCTCCGGGTGGATCTCGATCCAGTCCGGGCCCGTGGCCACCGTCACGCCCAGCCGCCGCAGGTTCTCCGCGCAGGCCTCAAGGCGGTCGCACTCCTTGACCCGGGTGTTCGCCACGTCCTCGATGCGGACGGGGGCGGACGCGAAGGGCGCGATCGCCGCCAGAGTCGGCATGGTGTCCGAGATGTCCCGCATGTTGACGGTCAGGCCGCGCAGTTCGCCCGTGCCCCGGACCGTGGTGGCGTCGGCGCCGACGGTCACCTCCGCGCCCATCCGCCGCAGTACGTCGACGAAGCCGAGGTCGCCCTGGAGCGCGCCCGTGCCGAGGCCGGGGACCGTCACCTCGGCGCCCGGCGTGATCGCCGCCGCCGCGAAGAAGTAACTCGCCGTGGACGCGTCCGGTTCGATCGCGTAGGTCGTGGCGCGGTACCCGCCCGGCGGGACCACGAAGACGTCACCGTCCCTTTCAACCTCCACGCCGAACTCGCGCATCATCGCGATGGTGATCTCGACGTACGGCGCCGACACCAGGTCGGTGACGCGGATCCGCAGGCCCCGGCGGGTCAGGGGGCCGAGCAGGAGGAGCGCGGTGAGGTACTGGGAGGACTGGCCCGCGTCCAGGACCACGTCCCCGCCCTCGACGCCCGCCGCCCGTACCGTCAGCGGATGGTGGCCCTCCGCCTCCTCGTGCCGCAGGTCCACGCCGAGGTCCCGCAGCGCACGCGACAGGGGCAGCAGTGGACGCCTGCGCATCTGCGGCGACGCGTCGAAGCGGTACATGCCGTGGCCGGCCGCCACCAGGGTGGGCAGGAAGCGGGCGGTCGTCGCGCCGTCACGGCAGTACACGTCCGCCTCGGCGACCGCCGGTCCCTGCGGGCGGCCGTCCACCTGCCAGGCGTCGGGAGCGCGGCCGACCCGGTAGCCGAGCCGTACAAGGCCCTCGGCGAAGCCCTCCGAGTCGTCCGAACGGAGCGGGCGTACGAGGGTGGTGACGCCGTCGGCCGCGGCGGCCAGGAAGAGGGCGCGGGCGGTGATGGACTTCGAACCGGGCAGGGAGAGGGACTGCGGGGCGGGCGCGTGGGCTGCGGGCATACCCGTCATGATCTCCCGACGGCCGCCTCCGACGCGAGGACGTCCACGGGATGGACCGCACTCGGCGGTCAGCGCGGGCGGCGCTTCCAGCGGTCGTCCGGCAGCGGCGTCCTGCGGTCCGTCTGCGCCTGGATCTCGTAGTACGAGTCAGCCGCCGTGCCGTGCCACACCTCGTCGTGCGCCGCCAGTGCCCCACGCAGACCCGCGCCCGCCGTCCCGCGGCGACGGACGTGCCGGGCCAGCAGGGAGCAGAGCGTCAGGGTGACGGCGAGTCCGGCGAGAACGGTCAGGAGCGGCAGCAACTGGCTCATCCACCGACCGTACGCCGAGTGCGCAGACAGCCCAAGGCGTCGGCTCATCCGTCCCGTTGGCCCCGGCCTCACCAACTTCGGGAAATCCGGGCCGAGCCGGGAACCCCGCCCCGTCCCCGCTCGTCCAATCCGCACGTTGCCGGAGAGTCACCGTGGTGCGGCGTCGGCCTCGCTGCTGGCTGCGATCGCTGACCGAACCCTCTCCTCCGTACTGCGGCCGGCAGCACACGCCGCCATCGGCGCGCCCCCCTCCACAGCGCCGATGGCGGCGTCCTCTTCCCGGCCGCGCGAAGGCCGCCCCCGGCATCCGCTCCCCTTCTATGCTGGCCGCGTGAGACTTCAGGGGGTCGGTCTGCGCTACGGGTGGCGTGGGCCCTGGGTGCTGCGTGATGTGCACCTGGAGTTACCGCCCGGACGGCTGGTCCGGGCCCAGGGTGCCAACGGCGGTGGGAAGTCGACGCTGCTGCGGGTGGTCGCGGGGGCAGCCAGGCCGGACCGGGGACAGGTGCTCGGGCGTCCGGCGCACACGGCGTACGTACCGGAGCGGTTTCCGCCCGCGCTGCCCTTCACGGCGCTGGAGTATCTGCGGCTGATGGGGCGGGTGCACGGGCTGCCGGGCGCGGAGACGGAGCGGCGGGGAGCGGAGCTGCTGGCGCGGTTCGGTGCCAGGGAGCACGCCGGCCGGCCGCTGGCCGGGCTCTCCAAGGGGACGTGCCAGAAGGTGGCGGTGGTTCAGGCGCTCCTCGCCGAGCCCGACCTGCTGGTTCTCGACGAGGCGTGGACGGGGCTGGACGCCGGTTCGCGGGCCGCGCTGGACGAGGCGGTGGAGCAGCGGCTGGCTCAGGGTTCGACCGTCGTCTTCGTCGACCACGATCCCGGCCGGCTCGCCGGCCGCACCGAGCGGCGCTGGGCCGTCGACGGAGGCACCGTGACCGTGACACAGGAGGCCGCCGCCACGGTCGTACGGATCGACTGCGCCGGTGTCACGGGCGGGCCGGAGTACCTGGCCGCCCTCCCCGGTGTGCGGGCGGTGAGCGGGCTCGCGGACGGGGCCGTACGGCTGGACACGGACGAGACCCACTCGGACGCACTGCTGCGCACGCTCCTGGCCGAACCGGGCGTCCACATCCGCCGGGTGAGCGGAGGTCAGAGGTGATCGCGCTGCTCCGCTACCAGGCCGTTCTGCTCCTGCGTTCCCAGCGCTGGCTCCCGCCCGTACTGCTCTACGCCGGCACCGTCGGGATCTCGCTGGACGGTCAGTCGCAGCTGGGCAGTCAACTCGGCTGGAACGCCGCCGTGTCCGTGCCCGTTCTCGCCTGGCTCACCCGTTCCCAGCTGGCCGCGGAGCCGCCCGCCGCCCGTGCCTGTCTCGCCGCCGCGGCCGGGACCCGGCGTCCTCATCACGCCGCGCTCGCCGTCCCCCTGGCCGTCGGCCTCCTGCTCGTCCTGCTCGCTGCGGCGGTCTCGTGGCCGATCTGCCGTACGCCCCAGGGCGCGGCGCCGGTGGCGGTGCTCGGCGCCGGGGTGGCCGCCGGGCTGGTCTGTGTCCTGACCGGCAGTGCGCTCGGGGCGGCCGGAAGTCCGCCGCTGGTGCGCACGACGGCGGGCGGGGCGACGGCCCTGGTCATCGGTTCGGTACTGCTGCTGGTGCTCTCCGCCTCACCGGCGAACGCCGCCGTCCGGAGCGCGTTCTCCTCCGGCCGGACCTCGGCGGACGTCCCGCTCCTGCCGCTGCTGGCCGTGCTCCCGCTGTGTGCCGTCTGCTGGTGGGCGTCGGCCCGGGCGGCCGGGCGGGTCGGCGCCGCCACCGGCCGGGAGTCCGGCTGACCTTCCGTCAGAGGCGCCTGGTGTCGCGTTACTGTGCACTCCCTTGACTGGCAGAAACTTCCCGGTTATTGGTGACTTCTCGGAAGTTTCCTTCAGCGGATCACCTCCGGAAGGAGCGCACGTGCCCTCCAGACGTACCGTCCTCGCCGCGACGGCAGGCGTCGCCGCCACTCTCGCCGTGAGTGGGACCGCCTACGCCGACGACAACAAGCTCCGCTCCCTCGTCTCCCGGATGACCCTGCCGGAGAAGGTCGGCCAGCTCTTCGTGATGCGGGTCTACGGCCACTCCGCCACCGCCCCCGACCAGGCGGACATCGACGCCAACCTGCAGGAGATCGGCGTCCGTACGGCCGCCGAGATGATCGCGAAGTACCGGGTGGGCGGGATCATCTACTTCACCTGGGCGCACAACACCCGTGATCCGCACCAGATCGCCGACCTGTCCGACGGGATCCAGCGGGCGTCCCTGCGACAGCCCCGCGGGCTGCCCGTCCTCATCTCCACCGACCAGGAGCACGGGATCGTGTGCCGGGTCGGCGCGCCCGCCACGCTCTTCCCCGGCGCGATGGCGGTCGGCGCCGGCGGCTCGCGCACCGACGCCCGCACCCTCGGCATCATCGCCGGGCAGGAGCTCAGGGCCCTCGGCATCCGGCAGAACTACGCCCCCGTCGCCGACGTCAACGTCAACCCGGCCAACCCGGTCATCGGCGTGCGCTCGTTCGGGGCCGACCCCCAGGCGGTCGCACGGCTCGTCGCCGCGGAGGTCAGGGGGTACCAGGGCGCCGGGGTCGCGGCGACCGCCAAGCACTTCCCGGGGCACGGCGACACCGCCGTCGACAGCCACTACGGCTTCCCGGTCATCACCCACAGCCGCGAACTGTGGGAGAAGCTGGACGCCGTGCCCTTCCGGGCCGCGATCCGCGCGGGCATCGACTCGGTCATGACCGCGCACATCCAGTTCCCGGCCCTCGACGCCTCCGGCGACCCGGCCACCCTCTCCCACCCCATCCTCACCGGCATCCTGCGCGGCGAACTCGGCTACGACGGGGTCGTCGTGACGGACTCCCTCGGCATGGAGGGCGTCCGGCAGAAGTACGGCGACGACCGCGTCCCCGTCCTCGCCCTCAAGGCCGGTGTCGACCAGCTCCTCAACCCGCCCTCCCTGGACGTCGCGTGGAACGCCGTCCTCAAGGCCGTGCAGGACGGCGAGCTCACCGAGGCGCGGCTCGACGAGTCGATCCTGCGGATTTTGCGGCTCAAGGCCCGGCTGCGGCTGTTCGAGAAGCCGTACGTCGGTCAGGGCGGTGCCACCCGGACCGTCGGCACCCCCGCGCACCTCGCGGCGGCCGACCGGATCGCCGAGCGGACCACGACGCTGCTGGTCAACGAGAAGCGGCTGCTGCCCCTGTCCCGGCGCACCCACCGCGAGCTGCTCGTCGTGGGCGCCGACCCCGCCTCACCGTCCGGTACGACGGGCCCGCCCACCGGCGTCCTCGCCGCCGCCCTCACCGAACTGGGCTTCACGGCCACCGCCCTGTCGACCGGTACGGCACCCTCGGCGGCCACCGTCGCCCGGGCCGTCATCGCCGCTCAGGAGGCGGACGCGGTGATCGTGGGGACGTACAACATCACGGCAGCGCAGAAGACCCTCGTCGAGCAGCTCGTGGCGACCGGGAAGCCGGTGATCGCGATCGCGATCCGCAATCCCTACGACGTGGCGCAACTGCCCACCGTCCCGGCGTACTTGGCGTCCTACTCCTGGACCGACGTCGAACTGCGGGCGGCCGCGCGGGTGATCGCGGGCAAGGCGGCGCCGCGCGGGAGACTGCCGGTGCCGGTGCAGCGGGCGGACGATCCGGCGAAGGTGCTGTACCCGGTCGGGTACGGACTGTCGTACGGCCGATAGCGCGCGGGGCGTAGTCGCCGTACGCCGCGCAACGCGCACAACACCCCCGAAAGGCGCAAAGGACCCCACACGTCTGGCGTGGCCCCGCCGCGACGGTCACGCTGGACGGCGGGGGTAGTCCGGGGGGATTGCGATGCGCGAGAAGTGGTCCACGGGGGTGGTGTGCGTCCTGCCGGCGCTGCTCGCCGCCCTGCTGACGGGGTGCAGCCAGCCGGCGGCCGGCACCGACGGCGGAGGGGGCGACGGGCGGTCGGGCGCCGCCGCCTCGGTCTCGTCGACCGCCACCCGGGCCTCTGGTTTCGGCGCGGTGTTCCTCGCGGTCGACGAGTGCAGTTCCTTCGGCAAGGCCAGTTTCACCGAGGTGCCCTGCACCAGTGAGCGGGCGGCGGCACGGGTCGTGGCCCGGCACGACGGCACCACCACCGGCGGGCCGCCGTGCCCGGCGACCACCGACTTCGTGCTGCACATCAGCGAGCAGAGCCAGATCTCCGACGAGGACGGCGACGGGGCGGTGCCGCAGGGGTACGCCTGCATGCGCAACCTGGAGCCGCCGCATCCGGGCGACCCGGGCGGCGGGGGCGGGCCGCGGACCATCGTCGGCGACTGCGTGTACGGCTCGGGCAGCGGACAGGTCCGGGAGACCGCGTGCGACGGCAAGGGCGCGAGGAAACCGCAGTTCAAGGTGGTGAAGGCGGTCGCCGAGCGCAGCCTGTGCCCGCTGTCGACGGCCCTGTACGTCCAGCTCGGCGGGGCCCGGCCGGTGGGGTGCGCCCGGCCGCTGTGAGCAACGGCCGGGCGCGGTGAGCGGGTCAGGGACGCAGTGTGAGCTCGCGCTCCGCGTTCCGGACGTCCAGCTTCTTGTCGAACGTCGCGAGCGGCTTCGCCCGGGCGACGGCCGTGTCGGAGACACCCGCCCAGTCGAGGATCCTGGCCGTGGCGAAGGCCTTCTGGTCGGCGACCAGACCGGCCACGTTCGCGCCGTGGTTCATGCCGGGCGCGGTGAAGACGTACGAGTCCTTCGCCCCCTTGCCGACGCGGAACCGCTCGGCGCCCCACGGGTCGTTCTGGCCGTAGACGTAGAGCATGTGCCGGGCGTTGGTGCGCACCCAGCTGTCCACGTCGCGCATCGCGTACGGCTGGAACTTCGTCGGGATGTCCCTCGGGACGAAGTTGCGCGGCGGCTGGTAGCCGTAGCGGACGTACTTCTTCTCGATGTGCGGGAAGCGGATCGTCGGAGCACCGAGCTGGGTGGCCGCCTGGAAGTAGTACGGCGTGTACGGCGCGAGGCCCTGGTCGGTGTAGAAGGAGAACCCGGAGACCGTGTCGATCGAGTTCCAGATCTGGTCGTCGGTCGCGGTCTTCGCGTTCGCCGGGATCAGCTCGTCGTCAGCGCAGTTGGCCAGCAGGTTGTACTGCCAGAAGCCCCACACGTAGTCGAGTACGACGGCCTCGTAGGCCTTGTCCAGGCTGCCGACGGTGGTGAAGGTGAAGCCCTCGGCGGCCGCGTACTCGGCGTACTTCTTCTCCAGCGGCTCCCGCCGGACCAGGGCCTCGCGCTGCACCGCGTTCAGCCGGTCGCGGCACTCCTTGGTGCCGACCTTCTCGAAGAAGCGGTCGTAGGCGGAGTCCTCGTTGTTGACCACGTCGTTGGGGGCGACGTACGCGACGACGCCGTCCATGTCACGCGGGTAGAAGCGCTCGAAGTAGGTGGCGGTCATGCCGCCCTTGGAGCCGCCGGTGGCGATCCAGTTCTTCGAGTAGATCTTCTTCAGCGCCTTGAAGACGCGGTGCTGGTCACTGGCGGCCTGCCAGATGTCCAGCTTGCTCCAGTCGGCCGGGTCGGGCCGGGAGGGCGTGAAGAAGCGGTACTCCAGGGAGACCTGGTTGCCGTCCACGATCCGGGTCGGCTCGCTGCGGCTGGGGTTCGTGGAGACGTTGTAGCCGCTGGTGTAGAACACCGTCGGGCGGCTGACGTCCTTGTGCAGCACGGTGATCCGCTGCTGGAACGTGCCCTTGGACGGGTGCCGGTGGTCGACCGGCTGGGTGTAGTTCAGGACGAAGTAGCGGTACCCGGTGTACGGCTTCTCCTCGATCAGGCTCATCCCCGGGATGGAGAGGAGCTGATCCTTGATGTCGGTGGTGGCACTGGTGCCGTAGGCCTCCGGTTCGGCGGCGGTGGCCGCCCCGGCCGTACCGACCGTGCCGATGAGCACGACCAGCGTGAGAAGCCATCTGAGCGCCTTGCGCATGCACCCTCCCCTGTGTGTACAGCTGTGCGCCGGACGCTAGCGGCGCAAGTCCGGTCCGCACCAGGGGAGATGACGCCTTCGTGGGGAAAACCCTGTGGGAATTCTGTGGATCACGGGATCAGAGCCGGATCCAGCCCCCGGAGTCGTATGTGCCGCGACCCACCGCGCCCTTGATCCACACCTTGCGCTGCCCGGCGTGCACGGTGACGGGGCCGGCCCGGTACTTGTACCGCCCGGCGTCCTCGACCGGCCGGAGCCCGTACACCCGCAGGCTGACCCGCATGTGCTGCCGGACTCCGGGGCGTTCGGGGAGGGTGATCGCACAGGCGTAGCCGCCTCGCTTGTACACCTCCACGGTCCCGGTGGAGAAGGGGAAGGACCGGACCTTGCGCCCCTCGCACGACGAGGCCGCGGCCTGCGCCTGCCCCGGCACGGCCACCCCGATCAGTCCGGACACCGTCAGAACGGCCAGCCCCGCAGCCAGCCGCCGTATCGCTCCACTCTTCACTGCCGTCCCTTCCGCAGCCTTTGGGCGTACGGGTGTACGGACGCAGGACATGTGTCGGACGGTTGCACGACCGTCAGCGCGACACCTCGACCGGCTCCCCCACGAACGTCCGCCACAACGAGGCGTATCGGCCCTCCCGCGCGAGGAGTTCGTCATGGGTGCCGTCCTCCACCACCCGGCCGTGGTCCATCACCACGACCCGGTCGGCGCGGGCCGCCGTGGTGAGGCGGTGGGCCACGACGAGGGTGGTGCGGCGGCCCGCGAGGCGGTCGGTGGCCTGGTTGACCTGGGCCTCCGTGGCGAGGTCGAGGGCTGCCGTGGCCTCGTCGAGGAGCAGGATGTCCGGGTCGACCAGCTCCGCGCGGGCCAGCGCGATCAGCTGGCGCTGGCCCGCCGAGAGGTTGCGGCCGCGCTCGGCGACCTCGTGGAGGTAGCCGCCGTCGAGCGTGGCGATCATCTCGTGGGCGCCGACCGCGCGGGCCGCCGCCTCGACCTCGGCGTCGCCGGCGTCCGGGCGGCCGTAGGCGATGGCGTCGCGGACGGTGCCCTGGAAGAGGTACGCCTCCTGCGGGACCACGCCGAGCCGGTGCCGGTAGGAGGTGAGGTCCAGGGTGCGCAGGTCGGTGCCGTCGACCGTGACCCGGCCGCCGGTCGGGTCGTAGAACCGGGCCACCAGCTTGACCAGGGTGGACTTGCCCGCGCCCGTCTCGCCGACGAAGGCGACCGTCTGCCCGGCGGGGATCCTCAACTCGATGCCGCCGAGCGCCTCTTCGTCGCCCGCGTAGGCGAAGTGCACGTCCTCGAAGGCCACTTCGCCGCGCAAGGAGAGGACCTCGAGCGGTTCGTCGGGGGCCTTGGTGGACGTCGGTTCCTGGAGCAGCTCCTGGATGCGGCCCAGCGAGACGGTCGCCTGCTGGTAGCCGTCGAAGACCTGGGAGAGCTGCTGGACCGGGGCGAAGAACAGGTCGATGTACAGGAGGTAGGCCACCAGGGCGCCGGTCGTCAGGGTCGCCGCGTCCACCCGGCCCGCGCCCGCGATCAGTACGGACGCCGCGGCCACCGAGGAGAGCAGCTGGACGAAGGGGAAGTAGATCGAGATCAGCCACTGGCCCCGGATGCGGGCCTGGCGGTAGCTGTCGCTGCGTTCCGCGAACCGCGCCCCACCGTCGTGCTCGCGCCGGAACGCCTGCACGATCCTGAGCCCGGACACCGACTCCTGGAGGTCGGCGTTGACCAACGCGACGCGTTCACGGGCGAGTTCGTACGCCTTCACGCTCGCCTTGCGGAAGAAGTACGTGGCGACGACCAGCGGGGGCAGGGTCGCGAACACGACGAGCGCCAGCTGTACGTCGATCACCAGCAGGGCGACCATGATGCCGAAGAACGTGACGACCGAGACGAACGCCGTGACCAGGCCGGTCTGGAGGAACGTCGAGAGGGCGTCGACGTCCGTCGTCATCCTCGTCATGATCCGGCCGGTCAACTCCCGCTCGTAGTAGTCGAGTCCGAGGCGCTGGAGCTGGGCGAAGATCTTCAGCCGGAGGGAGTACAGGACCCGCTCACCCGTGCGTCCGGTCATGCGGGTCTCGCCGATCTGGGCCGCCCACTGGACGCCCACCGCGAGGAGGGCCAGGAGGGACGCCGTCCAGATCGCGGCCATCGCCATCTTGGAGACACCGTCGTCGATGCCGTGCCGGATCATCACCGGCAGCAGCAGGCCCATGCCGGCGTCCACGGCGACCAGGCCCAGGCTGACCAGCAGCGGGGCGCCGAAGCCCCGCAGCAGCCGTCGCAGGCCGTACGACTCCTCGGACGTGACCGCGCGTGCCTCGTCGATGTCCGGGGTGTCCGTCGCCGGGGGCAACGCGTCGACCTCGGCGAGGAGTTCGGGGGTGGCCGGAGTGCCGGCCAGCGCCGCGTCCTTCGGCTCGCGGTCGCCGGTCCACAGACGGGGCGTGACTCCGCGCTCGGCGTCGAACTCGGCGTCCAGCTCGTCGCGTACGGAGGTGTCCTCCTGCACGGCGACCGGGCGGGCGTGGCCCGGGGAGACACCGCCGAGGCCGTCGGGGTCGGTGAGCAGACGGCGGTAGAGGGCGGAGCGCTTCTCCAGTTCGGCGTGGGTGCCGAGGTCGGCGAGGCGGCCGTTCTCCAGGACGGCGATGCGGTCGGCGAGGTTGAGGGTGGAGCGGCGGTGGGCGATGAGGAGGGTCGTGCGGCCCTCCATGACCTGCTTGAGGGCCTCGTGGATCTCGTGCTCGACCTGCGCGTCCACGGCGGAGGTGGCGTCGTCCAGGACGAGCAGGCGCGGGTCGGTGAGGATCGCGCGGGCCAGTGCGACGCGCTGGCGCTGGCCGCCGGACAGGGTGAGGCCGTGCTCGCCGACCTTGGTGTCGTAGCCCTCGGGGAGCTCGGCGATGAAACGGTCCGCCTGGGCGGCGCGGGCGGCTTCCTCGATCTGCTCCCGGGTCGCGTCGGGGCGGCCGTACGCGATGTTGTTGCGGACCGTGTCGGAGAAGAGGAAGGAGTCCTCGGGGACCAGGCCGATCGCGGCCCGCAGCGAGTCGAGGGTGAGCTCGCGGACGTCGTGGCCGCCGATGAGGACGGCGCCGTGGGTGACGTCGTAGAAGCGCGGCAGGAGGAGGGAGACGGTGGACTTGCCGGAGCCGGAGGAGCCGACGACGGCGAGGGTCTCGCCCGGGCGGATCTGGAAGGAGAGGCCGTCGAGGACCTTGCGGCCGTCCTCGTAGCCGAAGGACACGTCGTCGAACTCGACGGTGGCCGGGGCGTCGGCGGGGAGTTCCTTGGTGCCGCCCGTCAGGTACGGCTCGGTGTCGATCAGCTCCAGGACGCGCTCGGTGCCCGCGCGGGCCTGCTGGCCGACCGTGAGGACCATGGCGAGCATCCGGACGGGGCCGACGAGCTGGGCGAGGTAGGTGGAGAAGGCGACGAACGTGCCGAGGGTGATGTGCCCGTGGACGGCGAGCCAGCCGCCGAGCGCGAGCATCGCGACCTGGCCGAAGGCGGGGACGGCCTGGAGGGCCGGGGTGTACCGGGAGTTGAAGCGGATCGTGCGCAGCCGGCCCGCGAAGAGGCGGCGGCCGACCTCCCTGAGCTTCCCGGTCTCCTGGTCCTCCTGCCCGAAGCCCTTCACCACGCGTACGCCGCTGACGGCGCCGTCGACCACGCCGGCGACGGCGGCGGCCTGCGCCTGGGCGTACCAGGTGGCGGGGTGCAGTTTGGAGCGGGAGCGCTTGGCGATCCACCACAGGGCCGGGGCGACCGCCACGGCGACCAGGGTGAGCGGGATCGACAGCCAGGCCATCACAGCCAGGGAGATCACGAAGAGGGCGATGTTGCCGATCGTCATCGGCAACATGAAGAGCAGGCCCTGGATCAGCTGGAGGTCGCTGGTGGCCCGGCCGACGACCTGCCCGGTGGACAGCTCGTCCTGGCGGCGGCCGTCGAGGCGGGTGATCGTGCCGAACATCTCGGTCCGCAGGTCGTGCTGGACGTCGAGGGCGAGGCGGCCGCCGTAGTAGCGGCGGACGTAGGTGAGGGCGTAGACGAGGACCGCCGCGACGATCAGGGCTCCGGCCCAGGGCGCCATGTCACGGCTGTGGTCGCCGATGACGTCGTCGATGATCACCTTGGTGATCAGGGGGACGACGGCCATGACGGCCATACCGGCGAGGGAGGAGCCCAGGGCCAGGACGACGTCCTTGGGGTAGCGCCAGGCGTACCCGGCCAGTCGTCGTGCCCATCCCCGTTGCGGTGTCACTCGGGTGCCCTCCGGTTTTTTCGTCTGATCCGTGCGCCTGATCCGTGCGCCTGATCTACCGGAAGGCACCAACGCGGATGGAACCGGATTTCATCCCTCCGCAACAAGTCCGGGGATCAGACCCGGACGCGCAGGTAGTAGAACCGCGTCGTCTGCACCGCGTTCTGGTTGTCGTCGCTGACCAGGAGGACCTTGAGGCGGCCCTTGTCGTGGCCGGTGACGACCATGCCCTCGATGTTGTCCAGGAGGGGGTTCGGCTGGGGCTGCTTGGCCGTGGCGCCCAGGGCCGGGCAGCTCGCGATGTCCGTGAGCAGGGTCTTCTTGATCAGGTGCACGTCCGTCTGGCCGGTCAGGTTCTCGACGCCGCTGGTGTCCGTGGCACGGCGGGGATCGGCCAGGTAGAGGCGGACCGTGTTGCCGACGCCGGAGGTGAAGCCGCGTTCCAGGACGAGGAGGCGGCCGTCGGGGAGGGCCTGGGCCTCGGGAACGCCGAGGAAGGCGGCGTCGGTGCGGTAGGCGTACTGGGCACCGGGCTTCCAGCTCTTTCCGTGCCGCTGCCAGGTCTGGAAACGGACGATGCCGGCTGTGTCGCCGGAGATCGCGTACTCCATGGAGGCAAGGAGGGTGCGGCCGCCGTTCATGAGGGTCAGGCCCTCGAAGGTCTGGTTCGACGTGGCACGGCCGGCCGGGGCCACCTGGAGGGAGTCCGGCACGGGGAGCCGGTCGAGGATCCTGCCGTCCTTCGTGTACCGGCGGATCGACGGCTCGGTCTCCGAGGTGACCAGACGGGTGCCGTCCCGGTCGACCACCAGGCCCTCGGAGTCCAGCGCGGCGCCGTTCTCGTCGGCGAGCGGGACGACCGACCTCGGCGCGAGGGTCCTCGCGTCCAGGTCGAAGAGCGCGGAACGGTCCGAGAGGGCGACGAGCGAGCCGTCCCGGTCCACCGCCAGCGCGGAGAGGTTGCCGACGAAGGTGCCGTCGTACGTCGTCTTGTCGAGCGCGTCGGAGAAACGGTCGAGGGAGACGGACGGCGAGCAGACATGGCCCACCGGAGCCGGGACCGAGGCGGCGGCGGGTCCTGCCACGGTGAGACAGGTCGCCGCCGCCAGGGCCGCGGTGGTGGTCGCGAGTACGGTTCTGAGCTGCATGGCGTCACCGTAAAGCGGCACGGTGACGCGCGGGAGTCCGGCAGGCGTCAGCTCGCCGCGAGATCGCGGTGAACGACCTTCGCGACACCCTGGATCGTCGTGATGCCGTAGTTCATGGTGCTGTTGCCGTGCGTGAGCACCGTGATCGTGTAGTCGTGGCCGCCGCCCTTGAAGGTGCCGACGCTGTGCACCCGCCAGCCGTGCGTGGAGCGCTGGAGCCAGCCGTTCTTCACGTGCCAGGAGATGCCCGATCCGGCGCCGTACGGCGTGCCCCAGCGCTGCGACGAGATGACCTGGCCCATCAACTTGAGGATGTAGGCGCGGGAGTTGTCGCTCAGGACCGTGTTCGCCGCGGTGACCAGCTTGAGCAGCTTCTGCTCGTCGGTGACGGTGATCTGGGTCAGACCCCAGTAGCCGTTCGCCCCCGGCTTGGTCTGGGTCATGCCGGCCGCGGTGAGGAAGCCCTTGATCTTCGTCATGCCCAGCTGCTTCCACAGCTTGGTGGTCGCGTCGTTGTCCGACTTGGTGATCATGGCCTTGGCGAGGGTGTTCTCGCGGTCGGTCAGATACCTGTTGTGCTTCTTCGCGTCCCACAGCAGCGTGCCGAGGACGGTCACCTTGACGACGCTCGCGGAGTCGTAGGCGGTGGAGGGGCGCAGGGTGCAGGTGGTTTTGGTCGTACGGTCGTAGACGCCCACGGCGATCGTGCCGGAGCGGTTCGTGACGGCGGACGTGATGTCCCGCTTCAGTTTGTCGGCGAGGCCCGCTTTCGCGGACGTGCAGCTGACGGCCGGTGCGGTCGCGGCGGCGGCCGGCGTGGCGGCGGCGATGCAGGCGGTCAGCGCGCCGGCGGCGATCCATTTCGCGTGTCTTGCTATCCCCCGAGTCATGCCCAGTTGACTCGCGAGTTCGAGTGAATGGTTGTACGCATGGGGAATGGTTGTGCGAGTCGTTACCTGACCCGTGGCACTTTCACAGAATTGCGCCAGGTGCGTCACAGCCCCCGCCCAAGTCCCTTCCGCACGATGCCCGGGTGACATCTGCCACCGATCCCCACCCCCACGCCGAGACCGTGTCCGCCGACTGGGCGCCGCCCGCCCCACCCGCGGCACCGCCGGACAAGGCCCCGCGCTGGTCACTGCCCGCGCTGATCGCGATCCTCGTCCTCGCCGGGGTCCTGTACGGCTGGAACCTGAGCGGGAGCGGCCTCAACGACTTCTACAGCTCCGCCGTCTACAGCGGCACGCAGAGCTGGAAGGCCTGGTTCTTCGGTTCGCTGGACGCGGGCAACTTCATCACCGTCGACAAGCCGCCGTTCGCGCTGATGGTCATGGGCCTGTCGTGCCGGATCCTCGGCTTCGGCACCTGGCAGATGATGGCGCCCGAGATCGCGGCCGCCATCGGCACGATCTGGATCCTGCACGCCTCCGTGAAGCGGGTCTTCGGGCATGTGGCGGCCACCATCGCCGCGCTCGTCCTCGCGCTGACCCCGATCACCGTCGCGATCAACCGGGACAACAACCCCGACACCCTCCTCGTCCTGCTCATGGTCGGCGGCGCGGCCCTCGCCCTGCGCGCGGTGCGCACCGACCGGCTGCTGCCGCTGATCGGCTCGGCGATCCTGTTCGGGCTCGCCTTCAACACCAAGATGCTCCAGGGCTACATCGCCCTGCCGGCCGTCTTCGCGGTCTACCTCTACGCGTCGAAGCTCGGCTGGAAGAAGAAGGCCGTCAACCTGGCCCTCGCGGCGGTGGCGTTGGCGGTCGCCAGCTTCTGGTGGGCCACCGCGGTCTCCCTGGTCCCCGCCGACGACCGTCCCTACATCGGCGGTTCGACCGACGGCAGCGCCTGGAACCTGATCATGGGCTACAACGGCCTGGGCCGCGTCCTCGGCGGCGAGGGCAACGGCGGAGCCGGTGGAGGCGGCGCCACCTTCGCGGGAAGCGCGGGCATCGGCCGGATGTTCAACGCCACCCTCGGCGGCCAGATCTCCTGGCTGATCCCCTTCGCCTTCATCGCCCTCGTCGCCGGTCTGGCGCTCTGCGGGCGGGCCCCGCGCACCGATGCCACCCGCGCCGCGCTCGTCCTGTGGGGCGGCTGGCTGGTGCTGCACTACCTGACCTTCGCGATGGCCGAGGGCACCATGCACCCGTACTACACGACCGCGCTCGCCCCGGGTATCGCGGCGCTGACCGGCGCGGGCGGCGTCATGCTGTGGCGAGCCTTCCGCGGCGCGGACGCCCGCTGGTCCTGGGTCCTGCCGGCCGGGCTCGCGGTCACCGGCATCTGGGCGATCGTGCTGCTGCGCCGGGCCACCGGCTGGAACACCTGGCTGTGGCCGGTCGTCGGCGTGGTCATGGTCCTCGCGATCGTGGGCCTGTTCGTCTTCCGCACCGCGAACTCCGGCACCAGGGCGCGGCTGCTCGCCGTGTCCGTCGCCGCGGCGATCGTGGCGGCCCTCGCGGGCCCGACGGCGTACGCGGCCTCGCCGGCCTTCGGCACCTCCGGCGGCGGTGGCATGGGCGGCGGCACCAACCCGACGGCGGGGCCGTCGACCGGCGGCGGCATGGGCGGTCCCGGCGGCGGAGGCGGCCGTGGCGGCTTCGGCGGGGCTGCGGGCGGCGGTCCCGGCGGCCGGCAGGACGGCACCCGGCAGGGTGGCCAGGCAGGCGGGGAACTCCCCGGCGGCAACGGCCAGATGCAGCCCGGCGGCGGCAACGGTGAGCTCCCGCAGGGCGGCGCACCGGGTGGCACGAGCGGGGAGCTTCCGGGCGGGGGTACGGCTCCCGGCGGGACCGGCACCGGCAACGCGGCGGGCGGCGGCCCCGGCGGAGGCGGCGGCGGTATGGGCGGCAGCCTCGACAGCGCGCTGGTCTCGTACCTGGAGAAGCATCAGGACGGCGCCACGTGGCTGCTCGCGGTGGCCAACTCGCAGAGCGCCGGCCGGCTGATCCTCAGCACGCACCAGCCCGTCATCTCCATGGGGGGCTTCACCGGCTCCGACGCGGCGATGACCCTCGCCAAGCTCAAGGAGCTGGTGAAGAAGGGCGAGTTGCACTACATCCAGCTCGGCGGCGGTGGCATGGGCGGCAACAGCAGCCTCAACCAGGAGATCTCCGGCTGGGTTGAGAAGAACGGCACGGCGCTGAAGGAGAGCGACTACAGCACGAGCAGCAGCTCGACCTCCAGCTCTTCGTCGCAGACGAGCACGTCGACCATCTACCGCCTGGACGCGTCGGACGTCGGCTGACCCGAGTCCAGGACACCAAGTCCAGGCAAAACGGCCGCCCGAACGGCCCCCGGTCATGCACCGGGGGCCGTTTTCGCGTGTCAACTCGCGTAGACACGGCCCGATATGCCGTTTCAGGTCACCCAATGGACACGTGCCATCCATTTACACGGCTGCATGTCCATGCCACGCTCCCATCTGCCGCCTCCATTCAACCCGCGTAGATGGGACCCCCTTTATGCTGGCGACACGCATAAGCAGCTGGAAGTCGGTGGCGCTCACCACCGCCGCCGTGCTGGTCGGGCTCGCCGCCCCGGTCATGACCTCGACCCCGGCCGCCGCCACGACCACCGCGTATGACGCGACCTACTACAAGAACGCGATCGGCAAGACGGGGACGAGCCTCAAGTCGTCCCTGCACACGATCATCAGCGCCAACGTCACGAAGATCTCGTACGCCGCGGTCTGGGACGCGCTCAAGGTCACCGACCAGGACCCGAACAACAGCAACAACGTGATCCTGCTGTACAGCGGCGTCTCCCGCGCCAAGTCCCTCAACGGCGGTGACGTCGGCGACTGGAACCGCGAGCACACCTGGGCCAAGTCCCACGGCGACTTCGGCGAGGCGATCGGCCCCGGCACCGATCTGCACCACCTGCGCCCGGCGGACGTCCAGGTCAACAGCATCCGCGGCAACCTCGACTTCGACAACGGCGGCAGCGCTGTCACCAACGGCGGCGGCAGCACCGTCGACTCCGACTCCTTCGCGCCCCGCGCCGCGGACCGGGGCGACGTGGCCCGCATGATCCTCTACATGGCCGTGCGCTACGAGGGTGACGACGGCTTCGCCGACCTGGAGCCCAACGAGCAGGTCGGCAACGGCTCCAACCCGTACATGGGCAAGCTCTCCGTCCTCAAGGCCTGGAGCGAGGCGGACCCGCCCAGCGCCTTCGAGGAGAAGCGCAACCAGGTCATCTACGACACCTACCAGCACAACCGCAACCCGTTCATCGACCACCCGGAGTGGGTCGAGGCGATCTGGTAGGACGCCGGCCATGTGACATCCCCCGACGCGGGCATGCCGTTCCCCACGGACGGCGTGCCCGCTGTCGGTGGTGGGGGCGCATGGCCCGTCAGCCGTCCAGGTGCGTCGGCGCGAACATCCGCAGCAGCGCCGGGAGTACGACCACCGAGGGCCCCGGCGAGGCGAGCGCCTTCGACAGGTCGTCCGCGAGGGCCGAAGGGGACGTACGCACCCCCGGCACCCCGAACGACTCCGCCAACGCCACATAGTCCGGCCGGGTCAGTTCCGTCGCCGTCGCCGTGGCCTCGCCGAACGCGTCCGTCATGTACTCGCGGAGAATGCCGTAGCCACCGTCGTCGACGATCAGCCAGGTGACGTTCAGGTCGTACTGGCGGGCCGTGGCGAGTTCGGCGACGGAGTACAGGGCGCCGCCGTCGCCGGAGACCGCGAGGACCGGGACCGAAGGGTCGGCCACCGCCGCGCCCAGGGCCGCCGGGAAGCCGTAGCCCAGGCCGCCCGCACCCTGCGCCGAGTGCATCCGGTTGGGGCCCTTGGCGTCGAAGGCCGACCAGGCCCAGTAGGCCAGGATCGTCATGTCCCAGAAGGAGAGGGCTTCGGAGGGCAGGGCCCGGCGGATCGACGCCAACAGCTCCTGTTCCAGGGTGAGTTCCTGCGTGGCGATACGGTCCGAAACGCGGGCCAGCACCTCACGCACCCGCTCCGGAGCCTGCGTGTCCTCCCTCGGCGACACCGTCTCCAGCAGCGCCTGCAGCGCGAGACGTGCGTCCGCGTGGATGCCCAACGCGGGGTGGTTGGACTCCAGTTTGCCGAGGTCCGCCTCGATCTGGACGACCCGGCCGCGCGGCTTGAACGTGTGGTAGTTCGAGGAGAGTTCGCCCAACCCCGAGCCCACCACCAGGAGTACGTCCGCCTCCTCCAGGAAGTCCGTGGTGTGGCGGTCCTCGATCCAGGACTGGAGGGACAGCGGGTGCGTCCAGGGGAACGCGCCCTTGCCGCCGGGCGTGGTGACGACGGGGGCCTGCAACGCCTCCGCCAGCTGTCGCAGCTTGCGGGACGCGTCCGCCCGTACGACTCCCCCGCCCGCGATGATCGCCGGGCGGGCGGCGTTGGACAGCAAGTCGGCTGCCAGCGCCGTGAGTTCGGGGCGGGGAGGCAGTTCCTCCGGGAAGGCGTCGCCGCCCGTCACCACGGGGATCGGGGTCGGGGCCAGCAGGACGTCCTGCGGGATCTCCACCCACACCGGGCCGTGCGGGGCGGTCAGCGCGGACTTCCAGGCCGCCTCGATCGCGGAGGGGATCTGGGACTGGGCGCGGACGGTGTGGACGGACTTGACCACGCCCCTGAACGAGGCCGACTGGTCGGGGAGTTCGTGCAGATAGCCGTGGCGTCCGCCGCCCAGTCCGGCGGTCGGGATCTGGCTGCTGATCGCCAGGACGGGCGCGGAGGCGGCGGCCGCCTCCTGGAGGGCGGCCAGGGACGTCAGCGCTCCCGGGCCCGTCGACAGGAACAGCGGGGCCGCCTCGCCGGTGATCCTGCCGTACGCGTCCGCCGCGAAGCCCGCGTTGTTCTCCACCCGCAGGCCGATGTACCTGAGGTCGGACCGCCGTAGCGCGTCGAACATGCCGAGCGCGTGCTGGCCGGGCAGGCCGAAGACGGTCGTCGCGCCGAGTCCGGCCAGGGTCTCCACGACCAGGTCTCCGCCGATGCGGCCGGGAGGAGGGTTGAGAGCAGCGGAAATCTGCGCCTCCGTCGGACGGAGTACCAGGTCGTGGTCGTGAGTCACTGTGCGCGGGCCTCTGCAATCTGGCGGGACATGATCGTGGTCAGTTCGTAGGCGGTGTGGGAGGCCGCCACCGACGTGATCTCCGCGTGGTCGTACGCGGGGGCCACCTCGACGACGTCCGCCGACACCAGGTTGCACGATGCCAGACCCCGCAGGATCTCCAGCAGCTCCCTCGACGTCATGCCCCCCGCCTCGGGGGTGCCGGTGCCGGGCGCGTGGGCCGGGTCCAGGCAGTCGATGTCGATGGAGACGTAGAGCGGGCGGTCGCCGACGCGCTGCCGGAGCTGGTCGGCGATCTCGTCGACACCCCGCCGCATGACGTCCGCGGACGTCACGATGCCGAAGCCCATCTTCTCGTCGTCGGTGAGGTCCTGCTTGCCGTACAGCGGCCCGCGCGTACCCACGTGGGAGAGGGCCGAGGTGTCCAGGATCCCCTCCTCCACCGCCCGCCGGAACGGTGTGCCGTGCGTGTACTCCGCGCCGAAGTACGTGTCCCAGGTGTCGAGGTGGGCGTCGAAGTGGAGCAGCGCCACCGGGCCGTGCTTCTTGGCGACCGAGCGCAGGAGGGGGAGTGCGATGGTGTGGTCGCCGCCGAGGGTCATCAGGCGGGTGCCGGTCCCGAGCAGGTCGTCCGCCGCCGCCTCGATCGTCTCGACGGCCTCGTGGATGTCGAACGGGTTGACGGCGATGTCGCCCGCGTCCGCCACCTGCGCCAGCGCGAAGGGGGACGCGTCCTGCGCCGGGTTGTAGGGCCGCAGCAGCCGGGACGCCTCGCGGATCGCGTTGCCGCCGAAGCGGGCGCCCGGCCGGTAGGAGACACCCGAGTCGAACGGCACCCCGACCACGGCGACGTCCGCCCGGCCGACCTCGTCCAGGCGCGGCAGCCGGGCGAAGGTCGCGGGGCCGGCGTACCGGGGGACGCGGGAGGAGTCGACGGGGCCGCGGGGCGTCTCGCTGGAGCTCATGGTCGTAGGCCTTCCCTCTGTCGTTCTGTTCGGTACCGACCGGTCTGTGTCGACAGTAGGTGGCCGGACAGCGGCTGCGAAGTGTACGTTTCATCCATTCGAGCGGTACGGGATGGAGGAAACGTCCACCATGCCGGACCCTGCTGTCCCACCCACCCCGCCGGTCCCGCTGGCCGCTCTGCTGGCCCGCGAGGACCTCGCGCTGCGGCAGATCGCGGGGCCGTCGGACGCCGCCACGGTCATCCACTGGGCGCACACCTCGGAGATGGCGGACCCGTACCCGTATCTGCTGGGCGGTGAGCTGCTGCTGACCGCCGGGGTGCACATCCCGGGGGCGGCGGACCCCGGCACGTACTTCGGCGACTACGTGTCGAGGATCGTCGCGGCGGGCGGGGCGGCTCTCGGTTTCGGCGTGGCACCGGTGCACGACACGGTCCCGCCCGCCCTGGTGGCGGCCTGCGACGCGCACGGGCTCCCACTCCTGGAGGTCCCTCCCCGGACGACCTTCTCCGGGGTGGCCCGCGCGGTCTGGCAGCTGATGGCCCAGGCCCGCCACACGGAACTCCGGCGCGTGACCGAGGCCCAGCAGAGCCTGGCGGCGGCCGCGTCCCGCCCCGATCCGGTGCCGTCGGTGCTGCGGCAGCTGGCGCGCCGGGTCGGGGGGTGGGCGGTGCTGTACGGGCCGGACGGGGCGGAGGTCGCGTCCGCCGGGCGACGGGTGGGGACCGCGGCCCGGACCGCGCTGACCGGACTCGCCGAGGTCGTACGCCCCTCCGGCCCCGGCACGCCGGCCTCCGCCGGCCATACGACCGCCGACATCCACCTCGCCGCCTACGCCCTCGGCGCCGGGCACGGTCTCGTCCTCGGGGTCGCCACGCCCCACCGCGACCCCGGCGATCACACCATCGCCTCCGTCGCGGCCGTACTGCTGTCGCTGCTCACCGGTGAGCAGCAGAGCGGGTCCGGGGCGGCGCGGGCGTCCGCTCTCGTACGGCTGCTGCTGGGCGCCCCGCCCGAGGAGGTGGCCCCCCTTCTCGGTGCCGGGCAGTGGGTCGTCGTGCACGCCCGGCCCGACACGCTCGCCGCTCCCGACCCCGTCGCCGCCTCCGCGCTGGGTACGGCGCTGGGCTCGCCGCTGGTGGACGTGGCGCGGGACGTCGTACGCGTGCTCCTCCCCGCCGAGCGGCAGCCGGCTCCGCAGGCCGGGTGGACGCTCGGGGCCAGTGCCGTCGTCGAGCCCCGGCAGTGGGCCGCCGCCGACATCCAGGCGGCCCGTGCGCTGGCCCGGGCCCGTGCCACCCGCGTCGACCTGGTCCGGCACGGGGCCCGCCCCGCCCTCGCCGGCCTGGTGCCGGAGGCGGACGCCGACGCGCATGCGCGCGCCCTCCTGGCGCCGCTGGCGCCCGCCCTCACCGAGACCCTCCGCGCCTGGCTTTCCCTGCACGGCAGTTGGGACCGTACAGCTCTCGCGCTGGGCGTGCACCGCAACACCGTGCGGCAGCGGATCGCGAAGTGCGGGGCGCTGCTGGAGCTGGACCTGGACGACCCGGACGTACGGATGGAGCTGTGGTTCGCGCTGCGCCGGTCATGATCGCGTGACCCGCGTCCCAGCGTGCGGGATGCGCGGTGATGCCGTGAAGGCGTGCTTCAGAATGGGGGCATGCCGATACCCGGGACACCCAGCCGCGCCGAGCTCGTCGACCACCTTGTGAAGACCCGTATCGCGGGTGAGGTCGCCACCCCGCGTGAGAACAACCTCTCCCACTACCGCCAGCTGGCGAACGGCAACCGCCATTACTGGCTCGGTCTGGAGCTCGGCGACCGCTGGAGCGACGAGCAGGACGTGCTCGCGGTGATGGCCGAGCGGGTGGGGGTCAACGACGACGCGGAGTACCGGTACGGCCAGGACACCATCGACCCCGAGCTGACCGTCGGCGCCCTGGAGCGGATGGCGGCCCGGCTGCGCAAGGCGGCGGACGGGCAGCAGCGGGTGCTCTTCGCGACCGGCCATCCCGGCGGGCTTCTCGACGTGCACCACGCCACGGCCGCCGCGCTGCGCACGGCCGGCTGCGAGATCGTGGTCATCCCGGACGGGCTGCAGACGGACGAGGGGTACGTCATGCAGTTCGCGGACGTGGCGGTGCTTGAGCACGGCGCGACGCTGTGGCACACCCACTCCGGTGACCCGATGAAGGCCATCCTCACCGCCCTGGAGCGCGAGGGCCGCCCGCTGCCCGACCTGGTCGTCGCCGACCACGGCTGGGCGGGGTACGCCGGACAGCACGGGGTGGACTCCGTCGGATACGCCGACTCCAACGACCCGGCCCTGTTCGTGGGCGAGTCGGAGGGCACGGTCCAGGTGACGGTCCCGCTCGACGACCACGTGGTGAGCCCGCGCTACTACGACCCGATGACCGCGTACCTCCTCAGCGAGGCCGCGCTGCGCTAGCCCGAGGGCGCGCGCCCGGGACTCAGGTGCGCCGGGGCGCGCGGACCACGCCTTCCTGGATCACCGAGATGGCCAGTTGGCCGTCCTGCGTGTAGATGCGTGCCTGGCCGAGACCGCGGCCGCCCGAGGCCGACGGGGACTCCTGGTCGTACAGGAGCCATTCGTCGGCGCGGAAGGGGCGGTGGAACCACATCGCGTGGTCCAGCGAGGCCCCGACGACGTCACCGACGGCCCAGCCACCGCGGCCGTGGGCGAGGAGGACCGAGTCGAGGAGCGTCATGTCGGAGACGTAGGTGGCGAGGACGACGTGCAGGAGCGGGTCGTCCGCGAGCTTGCCGTTGGTGCGGAACCAGACCTGCGAGTGCGGCTCGCGCGGTTCGCCGAACTTCCCGTACGGCGGCTCCTCGACGTAGCGCAGGTCGATCGCCTCGCGGGTCTCCAGGAACTTCTCCACGACCGCCGCGCCCAGATGGTCGTAGCCGCGCAGCCGGTCCGCGTTGGTGGGGAGCGTCGCCGGGTCGGGGGCGGCCGGCATGGCGGTCTGGTGGTCGAAGCCCTCCTCGTGCCGCTGGAAGGACGCGGAGAGGGCGAAGATCGGCTGGCCGTGCTGGACCGCGATGACCCGGCGGGCGGTGAAGGAGCGGCCGTCGTTCATGCGCTCGACGGTGTAGACGATCGGCGCGCCCGGATCGCCGGGGCGCAGGAAGTACGCGTGCAGGGAGTGGGCGAGCCGGTCCTCGGGGACCGTCCGCCCGGCGGCGACCAGCGCCTGCGCCGCGACCTGCCCGCCGAAGACGCGGGGGACGACGGCGGGTCGGGACCGGCCGCGGAAGATGTTCTCCTCGATCTGCTCGAGGTCGAGCAGATCGAGGAGGTCCTGAAGTGCCTGGCTCATGGAACTGTTGTACCGGCCGGTGATTCCGCGCGGCTTACAGGCCCATGTCCTTCGCGATGATCGACTTCATGATCTCGCTGGTGCCGCCGTAGATGCGGTTGACGCGGTTGTCCGCGTACAGGCGGGCGATCGGGTACTCGTTCATGAAGCCGTAGCCGCCGTGCAGCTGGAGGCAGCGGTCGATGACGCGGTGGGCGACCTCGGTGGTGAACAGCTTGGCGCTGGCGGCCTCTGCGGGGGTCAGCTCTCCCGCGTCGAGGGCTTCCAGGGCGCGGTCGACGACGGCCTCGGCCGCGTCCACCTCGGCCTGGCAGGCGGCCAGCTCGAACTTGGTGTTCTGGAAGGTGGCGACCGTCTTGCCGAAGACGGTGCGCTCCTGGACGTACTCCTTGGCGAACCGGACGGCGGCCTTGGCCTGCGCGTAGGCGCCGAAGGCGATGCCCCAGCGCTCGGAGGCGAGGTTGTGGCCGAGGTAGTAGAAGCCCTTGTTCTCCTCGCCGAGGAGGTCCTCGACGGGGACCTTGACGTCGACGAACGCCAGCTCGGCGGTGTCGGAGGTCTTCAGGCCCAGCTTGTCCAGCTTGCGGCCGATGGAGTAGCCCTCGGACTTGGTGTCCACGGCGAAGAGGGAGATGCCGAAGCGGCGGTCCTCGGCGGTGGGCGCGGAGGTGCGGGCGCAGACGATCACACGGTCGGCGTGGACGCCACCGGTGATGAAGGTCTTGGAGCCGTTGAGGACGTAGTGCGTGCCGTCCTCGGAGAGCTTGGCGGTGGTCTTCATGCCCGCGAGGTCGGAGCCGGTGCCCGGCTCGGTCATCGCGAGGGCCCACATCTCCTCGGCGGAGACGAACTTCGGCAGGAAGCGCTTCTTCTGCTCGTCGGTGGCGAGCATCTTGATGTACGGCAGTCCGAGCAGGACGTGCACACCGGAGCCGCCGAACTGGACGCCCGCGCGGGCGGTCTCCTCGTACATAACGGCTTCGAACTTGTACGAGTCGATGCCGGCGCCGCCGAACTCCTCGTCCACGCGGATGCCGAAGATGCCGAGCTCGGCGAGCTTGTAGTAGAAGTCGCGCGGCGCCTGGCCGGCCGCGAACCACTCGTCGTAGACCGGGACGACCTCGGCCTCGATGAAGGCCCGCAGGGTCTCCCGGAACGCCTCGTGGTCCTCGTTGAACACAGTACGGCGCACCGCCGCCACCCCTTCTTGCGCCTAAACCGGCGCCGCTCTCGCGGATGTGGTTGCTCGCCGTGGGGGTTGCGCAATTGATGGTTGCGGTCCCTTTGGCTAAGCGCTTGCTCAGGAATTAAGGTACCGGTCGGTAGGGAGGGGCGTCCAGGGGGGATCTCGTAACGCTCGTCACGCTCGGGGTCAGGCTCCCGCTGCCGCGAACGCTCCCCGGGCCATGCGGTGCAGCAGTTCCGCCGTCACCCCGCGACCCGGCAGGGAGCCCGGGCGGCCCAGGTGCGGGGTCGAGTTCAGCAGGCCGAAGACCGAGTGGACCGCGGAGCGGGCCGTCGGTTCGGTCAGGGGCGGGTAGACCTCGCGGACCACCTCCACCCACAGCTCCACGTACTGCCGCTGGAGCTGCCGGACCAGCTTGCGGTCGCTGTCGCGCAGGCGGTCCAGTTCGCGGTCGTGGAGGGTGATGAGGGGGCGGTCGTCGAGGGCGAAGTCGATGTGGCCCTCGATCAGCGAGTCCAGCAGCGCCTCCGGGTCGTCACCGCCCCACTCGGCCACCCTGCGCTTCCCGCCGGTCAGCAGCTGCCCGCTGATCCCCACCAGCAGCTCCGCGAGCATGGCGTCCTTGCCCGGGAAGTGCCGGTAGAGGCCGGGGCCGCTGATACCGACCGCGGCACCTATCTCGTCCACGCCGACGCCGTGGAACCCGCGCTCGGCGAACAGCCGCGCGGCCTCCTTGAGGATCTGCTCGCGACGGGTGGGGGCGTCGGTTCTGGTGGCCATGAAAGTAATTCTAGACAGGGAGGTTAGCGGTCGTTAACCTGAGGGAGATGGTTAACGCTCATTAACAGCAGATCACTGGGTGAGGGGACCGCGGGACATGGATCAGGCACCCGAGCTGACGAGCGCGGCGGACCCCGCGTCGGAGGCCTGGAAGGCCAACGAGGCGGCCCACCGGGCACTGGTGGACGAGCTGCGGGACAAGCTCGCCACGGCCCGGCTGGGCGGGGGCGAGAAGTCCAGGCAGCGGCACACCGCGCGCGGCAAGCTGCTGCCCAGGGACCGGGTGGACGGCCTCCTCGACCCCGGCTCGCCCTTCCTTGAGCTCGCTCCCCTCGCCGCCGACGGCATGTACGACGGACAGGCCCCGGCCGCCGGGGTCATCGCCGGGATCGGCCGGGTGAGCGGGCGCGAGTGCGTCGTCGTCGCCAACGACGCCACCGTCAAGGGCGGCACGTACTACCCGATGACGGTGAAGAAGCACCTGCGCGCGCAGGAGGTCGCCCTCGACAACCGGCTCCCCTGCATCTACCTCGTCGACTCCGGCGGCGCCTTCCTGCCCATGCAGGACGAGGTCTTCCCGGACCGCGAGCACTTCGGGCGGATCTTCTACAACCAGGCCCGGATGTCGGGTGCGGGCATCCCGCAGATCGCGGCGGTCCTCGGGTCGTGCACGGCCGGCGGCGCCTACGTCCCCGCCATGAGCGACGAGGCCGTCATCGTCCGCAACCAGGGCACGATCTTCCTCGGCGGTCCCCCGCTGGTGAAGGCCGCCACCGGCGAGGTCGTCACCGCGGAGGAGCTCGGCGGCGGCGAGGTGCACTCCCGGATCTCCGGCGTCACCGACCACCTCGCCGAGGACGACGCCCACGCCCTGAGGATCGTGCGGAACATCGCCGCGACCCTGCCCGCGCGCGGGCCGCTGCCCTGGTCCGTCGAGGCCGCCGTGGAGCCCAAGGTCGACCCCTACGGCCTCTACGGCGCGGTCCCCACCGACTCCCGCACCCCCTACGACGTCCGCGAGATCATCGCGCGCGTTGTCGACGGCTCCCGTTTCGCCGAGTTCAAGGCCGAGTTCGGGCAGACCCTGGTCACCGGCTTCGCCCGGATCCAGGGCCATCCGGTGGGCATCATCGGCAACAACGGCATCCTGTTCTCCGAATCGGCCCAGAAGGGCGCCCACTTCATCGAGCTGTGCGACCAGCGCGGCATCCCCCTGCTGTTCCTGCAGAACATCTCCGGCTTCATGGTCGGCAGGGACTACGAGGCGGGCGGCATCGCCAAGCACGGCGCCAAGATGGTGACCGCGGTCGCCTGCGCGCGCGTGCCCAAGCTGACGGTGGTGGTGGGCGGTTCGTACGGCGCCGGGAACTACTCCATGTGCGGTCGGGCCTACTCCCCCCGGTTCCTGTGGATGTGGCCCAACGCCAAGATCTCCGTCATGGGCGGAGAGCAGGCCGCGTCGGTCCTCGCGACCGTCAAGCGGGACCAGTTGGAGGCGCGCGGGGAGGCGTGGCCCGCCGAGGACGAAGAGGCCTTCAAGGACCCGGTCCGCACCCAGTACGAGCGCCAGGGCAACGCCTACTACGCCACCGCCCGCCTGTGGGACGACGGGGTCATCGACCCGCTCGACACCCGGCAGGTCCTCGGCCTGGCCCTGACCGCATGCGCCAACGCGCCGCTGGGCGACCCCCAGTTCGGCGTCTTCCGGATGTGAGGACCCATGTTTGACACAGTGCTTGTCGCCAACCGGGGCGAGATCGCGGTCCGCGTCATCCGCACCCTGCGCTCCCTGGGCGTGCGCTCGGTGGCCGTCTTCTCCGACGCGGACGCCGACGCACGGCACGTCCGGGAGGCGGACACGGCGGTACGCCTGGGACCGGCGCCGGCCTCGGAGAGCTATCTGTCCGTCGAGCGGCTCCTGGAGGCGGCCGCCCGCACCGGCGCCCAGGCCGTGCACCCGGGCTACGGCTTCCTCGCGGAGAACGCCGCCTTCGCGCGCGCGTGCGTCGACGCCGGGCTGGTCTTCATCGGGCCCCCGGCGGACGCGATCGCCCTCATGGGCGACAAGATCCGCGCCAAGGAGACCGTGGAGGCGGCCGGGGTGCCGGTCGTGCCCGGCGGCCGTGACCCCGATCTCGCCGAGGCGGCCCGCGAGTTGGGCGCCCCGGTGCTGCTGAAGCCCAGCGCGGGCGGCGGCGGCAAGGGCATGCGGCTGGTCCGGGACCTCACCGTCCTCGAAGAGGAGATCGCCGCAGCCCGCCGTGAGGCCCGCGCCTCCTTCGGCGACGACACCCTGCTCGTGGAGCGGTGGGTGGACCGGCCCCGGCACATCGAGATCCAGGTGCTGGCGGACAGCCACGGCAATGTGATCCACCTCGGCGAGCGCGAGTGCTCGCTGCAGCGGCGGCACCAGAAGGTCGTCGAGGAGGCGCCCTCGGTCCTGCTGGACGAGGACACGCGCGCGTCCATGGGCGAGGCGGCGGTCCAGGCGGCCCGCTCCTGCGGCTACCGGGGCGCAGGCACCGTGGAGTTCATCGTCCCGGGCAACGATCCGTCGTCGTACTACTTCATGGAGATGAACACCCGCCTCCAGGTGGAGCACCCGGTGACCGAGCTGGTGACCGGGCTCGACCTGGTGGAGTGGCAGCTGCGGGTCGCGGCGGGCGAGCCACTGCCGTACGGGCAGGAGGACGTCGTCCTCACGGGGCACGCGATCGAGGCCCGCGTCTGCGCGGAGGACCCTGCGAAGGGCTTCCTCCCGTCCGGCGGCACCGTGCTCCGCCTCCACGAACCCCAGGGCGACGGCGTCCGCACCGACTCCGGGCTCAGCGAGGGCACCGAGGTCGGCAGCCTGTACGACCCGATGCTGTCCAAGGTCATCGCCTACGGCCCGGACCGTGCGACCGCGCTCAGGAAACTCCGGACGGCCCTCGCGGAGACGGTGACGCTGGGCGTGCAGACCAACGCGGGGTTCCTGCGCCGGCTGCTGGCCCATCCGGACGTGGTGAAGGGCGAGTTGGACACCGGGCTGGTCGAGCGGGCGGTGGACGGCCTGGTCTCCACCGACGTACCGGAAGAGGTGTACGAGGCGGCGGCGGCCGTCCGCCTCGAAGCGCTGCGCCCGCGCGGAGAGGGCTGGACCGACCCGTTCTCGGTGCCGAACGGCTGGCGGATCGGAGGCTTCCCGAAACCCGTCGGATTCCACCTGCGGGTACAGGACCCCGTGGAGTACGTCCCGCGCGGCACCCACACCGTCACCGAGGACCAGGTCTGCGTCACCCTCGACGGGGTCCGCCACACCTTCCATCGCGCCGCCGACTGGATCGGCCGTGACGGCGACGCCTGGCATGTGCGGGACCACGACCCGGTGGCCGCGTCCCTCACCCGCTCCGCGCACGCCGGTGCCGACTCGCTCACCGCGCCCATGCCCGGCACGGTGACCGTCGTGAAGGTCGCCGTCGGGGACGAGGTGGCCGCCGGTCAGAGTCTGCTGGTCGTCGAGGCGATGAAGATGGAGCACGTCATCTCCGCCCCGCACGCCGGCACCGTCGCCGAGCTCGACGTCACGCCGGGCACGACGGTCGCCATGGACCAGGTGCTCGCGGTCATCACCCCGGTGGAGGACGAGAAATGACCCTTCCCATGGTCGTACCGGAGGCGGGGCTTCCCGCCCGCGTCCGCATCCACGAGGTCGGCGCCCGTGACGGTCTGCAGAACGAGAAGTCGACCGTGCCGACGCAGGTGAAGGCGCAGTTCGTGCGCCGCCTCGCCGAAGCGGGGCTCACCACGATCGAGGCGACGAGCTTCGTCCACCCCAAGTGGGTGCCCCAACTCGCCGACGCCGAGCAGCTGTTCCCGCAGATCAGCGAGCTCCCGGTGGACCTCCCGGTGCTCGTGCCGAACGAACGCGGCCTGGACCGCGCCCTCACGCTGGGCGCGACCCGCGTCGCCGTCTTCGCCAGCGCCACCGAGTCCTTCGCCAAGGCCAACCTCAACCGCACGGTCGACGAGGCACTGGCGATGTTCGAACCGGTGGTGGCACGGGCCAAGGCCGCGGACGTCCATGTGCGCGGCTACCTCTCGATGTGCTTCGGCGACCCCTGGGAGGGCGCTGTCCCGGTCCCGCAGGTCGTCAAGGTCTGCCGCGCCCTGCTCGACATGGGCTGCGACGAGCTGAGCCTCGGCGACACGATCGGGGTGGCGACACCGGGCCACGTACGCGCGCTGCTGAGCGAACTCGACGTCCCCGTGGGGAAGTTGGGCGTGCACTTCCACGACACGTACGGCCAGGCCCTCGCCAACACCTACGCGGCCCTCCAGCACGGCGTCACCACGGTGGACGCCTCCGCGGGAGGCCTCGGCGGCTGCCCGTACGCCAAGTCCGCCACCGGAAACCTCGCCACCGAAGACCTCGTGTGGATGCTCCAGGGCCTCGGCATCGACACCGGGGTCGACCTCGGCTCTCTGGTCGCCACCAGCGCCTGGATGGCCGAACACCTGGGCCGACCCAGCCCGTCCCGCACCGTCCGCGCCCTCTCCCACCAGGAGTGATCCGAGATGGACCACCGCCTCTCCCCCGAACTCGAAGAACTCCGCCGTACGGTCGAGCAGTTCGCCCATGACGTCGTCGCGCCGAAGATCGGCGAGTACTACGAGCAGCACGAGTTCCCGTACGAGATCGTCCGCGAGATGGGCCGCATGGGCCTGTTCGGGCTGCCGTTCCCCGAGGAGTACGGCGGCATGGGCGGCGACTACCTCGCGCTGGGCCTCGTCCTTGAGGAACTCGCGCGCGTGGACTCGTCGGTGGCGATCACCCTGGAGGCCGGAGTCTCCCTGGGCGCCATGCCCCTGCACCTGTTCGGCACCGAGGAGCAGAAGCGCGAGTGGCTGCCCCGGCTGTGCTCGGGCGAGATCCTGGGCGCGTTCGGCCTCACGGAACCGGACGGCGGCAGCGACGCCGGGGCGACCCGTACGACGGCCCGCCTGGACCCGGACACGGACGAGTGGGTCATCAACGGCACCAAGTGCTTCATCACCAACTCCGGCACCGACATCACGGGGCTGGTCACCGTCACCGCGGTCACCGGGCGCAAGCCGGACGGCAAGCCGCTGATCTCCGCGATCATCGTGCCGTCGGGCACGCCGGGCTTCACGGTCGCGGCACCGTACTCGAAGGTCGGCTGGAACGCCTCCGACACCCGTGAGCTGTCCTTCTCCGACGTACGCGTCCCGGCGGCGAACCTGCTCGGCGAACAGGGCCGTGGTTACGCCCAGTTCCTGCGCATCCTCGACGAGGGCCGGGTCGCCATCGCGGCCCTCGCGACGGGGCTCGCGCAGGGCTGTGTGGACGAGTCGGTGAAGTACGCGAAGGAGCGGGTGGCCTTCGGGCGGCCTATCGGCGCCAACCAGGCGATCCAGTTCAAGATCGCCGACATGGAGATGAAGGCCCACACGGCCCGCCTCGCCTGGCGGGACGCGGGCTCACGCCTGGTCGCCGGAGAACCCTTCAAGAAGGAGGCGGCCCTCGCCAAGCTGTACTCGTCCACGATCGCCGTGGACAACGCCCGCGACGCCACCCAGATCCACGGCGGCTACGGCTTCATGAACGAGTACCCGGTCGCCCGTATGTGGCGCGACTCCAAGATCCTGGAGATCGGCGAGGGCACGAGCGAGGTACAGCGGATGCTGATCGCACGGGAGTTGGGGCTCGTGGGCTGAGCTCAGGCGACCAACCGGCTGTCGAGCAGCCCCAGCTCCTGCGCCCGGGCCCCCAGGGCGACCCGGCCGACGACGCCCCAGCGGTTCATCACCCGCTGGACGCGTCGCTGCACGGTCCGGTGTCCGATGCCCAGCCGTCTGCCGATGGCCGCGTCACCCAGGCCCTGGCTCAGGAGACGGACGATGACTATGTCCATGTCGTCCAGATCGGCCACATGTGCGTGATCGAGCGATGAAGTATCCAAGTTGACCCCCCGGGTTCGGAACCTCAGGTACCTCTTGGATCACTCTAAGCCTCTGGACCGCCCCAAGGTCTTTTTAACATTCAGTCAAAAGCGCCCACAACACCCAGCCCTGGGTGGCGTAAATGCGCCAAATCAGGAAGCGTTTTCTGCGCCACGGGGCGTCACCCCGGCGGCCGCTTCGAGGATGTCCCGGTCCTTCTCCAGCTCTGCGGCATGCTGCTTCACGGCCTTCTCCTGGAGCTCGGACTCCTCGGCGTACCAGACGTCGGCGACCCGATGGCGGGCGCGGCAGTCGAGATCGGCCAGCGCGGTGGCGATCTCCTCCTCGGAGGCCTCGGGCGCCGCGAACCGCGGGTCGCCGGGGGCGTCCAAGGGGGCGTCGTAGCGGTAACCGTTCTCTGCCATGCACCGCGACCAGGAGCGGAACACGCTCCGCACCGGCTCGCTCTTCCCGGCCGCGGTGTACGCCTCGTTGCTCAGGTCGTTGGCGAGGGTGGAGACCGGGTCCAGAGTGCCGTAGACCTCGCGCCGGGCCTCGGACCAACAGCCGCCCTCGGGCACCTTCTTCGACGCGCCGACGCCGGTCATGACCGCTTCCGCTTCGGGACCGAGCCGGTTGGCATCCAGCAGGCGGGCGGTCTCCACCTGGTAGGCCTTGGCATCACCGGCCGGCTTGTAGCCGTAGGTCGCGGCGACTTCGCGGTCGTGGATGCCGTAGCGGCGGTCGGTGAGGGTCCGCGGGCCGTACTCCGGCATCTTGCCGGCCGGCCGGTAGTCGATGCCGTACCGCTTCATACAGGCGGACTTGGCCTGCTCGACGGCGTCGAACAGCAGGTCCTTCTGCTGCGGGGTCGGCATATAGGCCTGGAGCGGCAGCACCCAGGTGGCCGGATCGTCGGGGTCGGGGGACGTGGCCGCGGGGGTCGCGGCGCCGTGCCCGTCGGAGCGCCCGGCGCCGGGGCCGTCGCCGCCCTGCCCGCCGCAGGCGGCGAGCAGCGGGAGGCTCAGCGCGAGGGTGAGCGCCAGGGCGGGGCGCGCCCCTCGGAGTGCGCCCCTGACACGGGAGGTGGTCAGCACCACTGGAAAGAGGCGTTCTCGTTGTACGTCTTGACCAGGTTCTGCGCCCGCGGCGTCGGAACACCCGGCGCGATGGAATCCATGGCCCCGTCGAACCAGCTGGAGTAATAGACGCAAGCACCGTACGACGTGTGCGAGTTCCGGGCCGAGGCCGCGTTGTTCTTCACATCCTGACCCGCCCCGGCCCCGGTGCCGGGACAGAACTTGAGGGAGTAGTTTCCGCTGGCGGTGAGCGGAACCGAACCGAAGTTGCCGACCGCATATCGGAAGTCCCGGTATGCGCCGGCCGTACCGGAGTTGTAGTACAGCCGGAATCTGAATTCGGCGGTGTTGCCCTGGCAGGCTCCCTGGATGGTCTCGTCGTCGAATCCGTCTGCCTGCGCGGGTGTGCCCGCGAACACCAGGAATCCGGCGGCGACCGACGCTGTCAAAGCTGCGGTGAAAGCTCTCATATCTGTCTCCTCGAGCTGCGGCAAAGGTAGATCGTGACACCACGAGAGGAGGCTGCCAATGGTCTGGCGTCATTGCGCCAGAACTCCCTCCTGCCGAGCCCGTCGACTCCTTGGCGGTTTCGGCCCCGGAACGCCGGCCGCGCTCACCTCGAAAATGCTCGTCGATCAACGAGAAACATCTCGCCCTCGGGGAACTTCACCCGCGTCATTCAGGAAATCGAAGGTCGTGCGCGCTGGACAAACTCCCCCGTCGGTCTCACCCACTGCGGCGACGTGAGTGTCATCGAGGGCGCCGGCCGGGCGCGGAGGGGGCTGATCGTCTTCGGCGGCCTGGGACTCGCGCTGGTGCTCGTCGCGGATGTGCCGCTGCCACGGGGCGGCGGCGCTGAGCGTTGCGCGGCGTGCGGTGCTCAAGCGGTTCGCCTGTGTCGGCGCGGGCGCCGCCCAGGTATCGGCCTCCGGCACCGCCGTCACCCTCAGACTCCGCGCGTACGTGAAGGGTGTCCAGGGCAACCTGACAAAGATCCAGTACGGGACCGTCGGGAGCATCCTGGACGACTGCGAAAGCGTGGTCCGCCGGGCGAGGAGCAGACACCTCCCGCACACCATCCCGCGGAAGGACCGGCCGAACGAAGGGTGCGGGGCACTCTTCTGGACTTATTGAGGTTAGGCTAACCTACCTTCGAACAGTCCGGCGGACGCTCCGCCCCGCTCGAAAGCAGCCACACCATGCCCAACGCAAGAGCCGTCCACTTCACCCGCCGCGGCCTCCTCGCCGCGGGCGGAGCCATCGGCCTCGGCGCCGCGCTCGCAGCCTGCGGTGACGACGACTCCGGCAGCGAGGGCACGAGCGAGGAGACGACGGCCGCCAAGTCCGGCCCCTGGTCCTTCAAGGACGACCGCGGTACGACCGTGAAGCTCGACGAGGTTCCCACGAAGATCGTCGCCTTCGTCGGCGTCGCCGCCGCGCTGTACGACTACGGCATCGACATCAAGGGCGTCTTCGGCCCGACCAAGACCAAGGACGGCAAGGCCGACGTCCAGGCCGGCGACATGGACGTCAGCAAGCTGACGGTCTTCGGCAACGTCTGGGACCAGTTCAACGTCGAGGCGTACGCGGCCTTCGGTCCTCAGGCACTCCTCACCACGACCTTCGACAGCGCCGGCACCCTCTGGTACGTCCCCGAGGCATCCAAGGACAAGATCGCCAAGCTGGCCCCGAGTGTCGCCATCTCCGTCTACGACCGCCAGTTGACCACCTCGCTCACCCGTATGTGGGAGCTCGCCGACTCACTCGGCGCGGACCTCACGGCCGCCAAGGTCACCGACGCCAAGAAGCGCTTCGAAGAGGCCTCCGAGCGACTGCGCAAGGCGGCCAAGGCCCGGCCCGAGATCAGGGTGCTGGCCGGTTCCGCGGCCGAGTCCGTCTTCTACGTCTCCGGCACCAACCTCTCCGTCGACCTGGAGTACTTCAAGGCCCTCGGCGTGAACTTCGTGGAGCCGTCGGCGTCGGTGCTCAAGGCCTCCGGCGGCTGGTACGAGTCGCTGAGCTGGGAGAACGTCGACAAGTACCCGGCCGACATCATCGTGATGGACGACCGTACGGCGACGATCCAGCCGGCCGACATCACCGAGGCGACATGGAAGAAGCTGCCCGCGGTGAAGGCGGGGCAGGTCATCTCCCGGTCGCCCGAGCCGATTCTGTCGTACGACAAGTGCGTGGCGATGGTGGAGAACCTCGCGAAGGCGATCGAGACCGCGAAGAAGGTCGGCTGACCGTCGGGCCCCGCGCCCCCCACAGGCATCCCTGACGTCGATTCAGGAGTACCCATGACCACGGCCGTAGCCGCTCCGTTCCGTTTCTTCTCCCTCCAGGTGGCACGGACGAGGCGGCTCGGCCCGTCCTCGGTCCGCGTCACCTTCACCGGAGACGACCTGAGCGCGTTCCACTCGCACGGACACGACCAGTCGCTGTCCCTCTTCCTCCCCGCCGAAGGACGGACCGAGCCCGGGGTTCCCGTCGAGCTCGGGGACGGCTGGTGGCAGGCCTGGCGTGAACTGCCGGACGAGATACGGGCGGTGATGCGGTCGTACACCCTCCGAGGCCTGCGCCGCGATCCCGACGAGATCGACATCGACTTCGTGCTGCACGAACCCGCCGGTCCCGCCTCCCGCTGGGCCGCGCGGGCCCGCGCCGGGGACAGGGTCCAGTTGCTCGGGCCGGCGGTCGCCGACAACCGGGCCATCCGGTTCCGGCCGCCCGAGGACACCGACCTGGTGCTGCTGTGGGGCGACGAGACCGCCCTCCCCGCCGTCTCGGCGATCCTCGAAGCACTGCCCGCAGGGCAGCGGGCGCGGGCCTGGCTGGAGGTGCGCGACGCCGGGGACATCCGGGACCTGACCACCGCGGCCGACGCCGAGATCACCTGGCTCGTCAGGAACCCGGAGGATGCCGAGTGCTCCCCCATGTCCCTCGGCGCACTTCGCGACGCCCAACTGCCGCCCGCAGAGCGGCCGTACGTCTGGATCGCCGGTGAGTCCGGGTGCGTGAAGGAGCTGCGGCGGCACTTCGTGCGGGAGCGCGGGATCGACCGGCGCCGGGTCACGTTCGTGGGCTACTGGCGGCAGGGGATGACCGAGGAGCAGCTGCGGGCGGCCGAGTGACTCCCGTCGAGTGACGGCGGTCACGGCCGGGTGGGGTTTCGTTGAAGTTAATTAGGTTAGGCTTACCTAAGTTGAAGCCGTGGTTCCCGCCCGCTCACGTTCCCAGTCCCGCACGGATCGTCCCCACCGGAGGACCCCTCATGCGCTCGCACCTGCTCAACGACACGACCGCGGAGAGCTACCGCCGCTCCGTGACCGAAGGAATCGAGCGGGTGGCGGCCAAACTCGCCACCACCACAAGGCCGTTCACCGGCGTCACCGTCGACGACCTCGCCCCCCGCATCGACGGGATCGACCTGGACAAGCCCCTGCTGGACACGGCGGCGGTGCTCGACGAGCTGGAGGACGTCTACCTCCGCGACGCGGTCTACTTCCACCACCCCCGCTACCTCGCCCACCTCAACTGCCCGGTCGTCATCCCGGCCGTGCTCGGCGAGACGATCCTCTCCGCCGTCAACTCCTCCCTGGACACCTGGGACCAGTCGGCCGGCGGCACGCTCATCGAGCGCAAGCTGATCGACTGGACGACCGCGCGCATCGGCCTGGGCCCGGTCGCCGACGGCGTGTTCACCTCGGGCGGGACACAGTCCAACCTGCAGGCGCTGCTCCTGGCCCGCGAGGAGGCCAAGACCGACAGCTTCGCCAAGCTGCGCATCTTCGCCTCCGAGGTCAGCCACTTCAGCGTGAAGAAGTCCGCCAAACTCCTCGGTCTGAGCCCGGACTCCGTGGTCTCCCTCCCCGTCGACCACGACAAGCGCATGCAGACCGTCGCCCTCGCCCGTGAGCTGGAGCGCTGCAAGCGGGACGGTCTGGTCCCCATGGCCGTCGTCGCCACCGCCGGCACCACGGACTTCGGTTCCATCGACCCGCTGCCCGAGATCGCCGAACTGTGCGAGCAGTACGGCACCTGGATGCACGTGGACGCGGCCTACGGCTGCGGTCTGCTCGCCTCGGTCAAGTACCGAGACCGCATCGACGGCATCGAGCGCGCCGACTCGGTCACCGTGGACTACCACAAGTCCTTCTTCCAGCCGGTGAGTTCGTCCGCCGTGCTGGTACGGGACTCCTCGACGCTGCGCCACGCTACCTACCACGCGGAGTACCTGAACCCGCGCCGCATGGTGCAGGAACGTATCCCCAACCAGGTGGACAAGTCCCTCCAGACCACCCGCCGCTTCGACGCGCTCAAGCTGTGGATGACCCTGCGCGTGATGGGCGCCGACGGCGTCGGCCAGCTCTTCGACGAGGTCTGCGACCTGGCCGCCGAGGGCTGGAAGCTGCTCGCCGGCGACCCGCGCTACGACGTGGTCGTCCAGCCGAGCCTGTCCACCCTGGTCTTCCGCTACATCCCCGCCGCCGTCACCGACCCGGCCGAGATCGACCGCGCCAACCTGTACGCCCGCAAGGCCCTGTTCGCCTCCGGCGACGCGGTGGTCGCGGGCACGAAGGTCCAGGGCCGCCACTACCTGAAGTTCACCCTGCTCAACCCCGAGACGACGGTCGAAGACATGTCCGTCGTCCTCGACCTGATCGCCGGCCACGCCGAGCAGTACCTGGGAGAGTCCCTTGACCGCGCGTCCTGAAAACCCGTCCACCACCTACGACTTCGTGGGAATCGGGCTCGGCCCGTTCAACCTGGGCCTCGCCTGCCTCACCGAGCCCATCGGCGAACTCGACGGGATCTTCCTGGACTCGAAGCCCGACTTCGAGTGGCACGCCGGCATGTTCCTGGACGGAGCCCACCTCCAGACCCCGTTCATGTCGGACCTGGTCACCCTCGCCGACCCGACCTCGCCGTACTCCTTCCTCAACTACCTGAAGGAGAAGGGCCGGCTGTACTCGTTCTACATCCGCGAGAACTTCTATCCGCTGCGGGTGGAGTACGACGACTACTGCCGCTGGGCCGCGAACAAGCTGAGCAACGTCCGCTTCGGCACGACGGTCACCGAGGTGACGTACGAGAGTGACGTCTACGTCGTGCGGACCTCGGCCGGCGACGTGTACCGCGCCCGCCACCTGGTCCTCGGCACCGGCACCCCGCCGTACATCCCGGAGGCCTGCCAGGGGCTTGGCGGCGACTTCATCCACAACTCCCGCTACATGCAGCAGCGTTCGGAGCTGGTGAAGAAGGAGTCGATCACCCTCGTCGGTTCCGGGCAGTCCGCCGCCGAGATCTACCTCGACCTCCTCGGCGAGATCGACGTCCACGGCTACCGGCTGAACTGGGTGACCCGCTCGCCGCGCTTCTTCCCCCTCGAATACACCAAGCTCACGCTGGAGATGACCTCCCCGGAGTACGTCGACTACTACCGCGAGCTCCCCGAGGCCACCCGCTACCGGCTCACCGCCGAGCAGAAGGGCCTGTTCAAGGGGATCGACGGCGACCTGATCAACGAGATCTTCGACCTGCTCTACCAGAAGAACCTCGGCGGCCCGGTCCCCACCCGGCTGCTCACCAACTCCTCGCTGAACAGCGCGCGTCACGAGAACGGCACGTACACGCTCTCCTTCCGCCAGGAGGAGCAGGAGAAGGACTTCGAGATCGAGTCGCAGGGCCTGGTGCTGGCCACCGGCTACAAGTACGCCGAACCCAAGTTCCTGGCACCGGTCAAGGACCGCCTGCGCTACGACTCCCAGGGCAACTTCGACGTGTCCCGCAACTACGCGATCGACGTGAGCGGCAGAGGCGTCTTCCTGCAGAACGCCGGCGTCCACACGCACAGCATCACCAGCCCCGACCTGGGCATGGGTGCCTACCGCAACAGCTACATCATCCGCGAGCTGCTCGGCACCGAGTACTACCCGGTCGAGAAGACGATCGCTTTCCAGGAGTTCTCCGTATGACCTTCACCTTCCGCCCTCTCGACCCTCTGAAGGACGCCGAGTTGCTGCACGGGTGGGTGACCCACCCCAAGGCCGCGTTCTGGATGATGCAGGACGCCACGCTGGTCGACGTCGAGCGCGCCTACATGGACATCGCCGCCGACGAGCACCACCACGCGGCTCTCGGCCTCGACGAGAACGGCGTCCCCGCCTTCCTGATGGAGAAGTACGACCCCGCGCACCGGGAGCTGGTCGGCCTGTACGAGCCGCGGCCCGGCGACATCGGCATGCACTTCCTGACCCCGGCGACCGACAGGCCCGTGCACGGCTTCACCCGGTCCGTGATCACCGCCGTGATGGCCCACCTCTTCGAGGACCCGGCCGTCCAGCGGGTCGTCGTGGAGCCGGACGTCTCCAACAAGGCCGTCCACGCCCTGAACGAAGCGGTGGGGTTCGTGCCCGAGCGAGAGATCCAGAAGCCGGAGAAAACGGCCCTGTTGAGCTTCTGCACGCGGGACCGGTTCGTCGCGGCGACGGGGGTGACGGCATGAGCCTCACCGACGCCGTGGCCCATCTCTCCCCCGAGCGCTGGGAGACCGCCAACCGTCTGCTGGTCCGCAAGGGCCTCGCCGAGTTCGCGCACGAGCGGCTGATCGAGCCCGAGGAGACGGACAAGGACCAGTACGTCGTCCGCAGCGACGACGGAGAGACCCGCTACGACTTCACCGCCGTCCGCCGCTCCCTGGATCACTGGCAGGTCGACGCCGACTCGATCACCCGGCACCGCGACGGCGCCGAACTCCCGCTGGCCGCCCTGGACTTCTTCATCGAGCTGAAGCAGACCCTGGGCCTGAGCGACGAGATCCTGCCGGTCTACCTGGAGGAGATCTCCTCCACCCTCTCGGGCACCTGCTACAAACTCACCAAGCCGCGGATCCCGGTCGCCGAGCTCGCGAAGAGCTCCTTCCAGGACATCGAGACCGGCATGACCGAGGGCCACCCCTGCTTCGTCGCCAACAACGGCCGCCTCGGCTTCGGCGTCCACGAGTACCTCTCGTACGCCCCCGAGGCCGCGAGCCCGGTCCGCCTGGTCTGGCTCGCCGCACACCGCTCGCGCGCCGCGTTCACGGCCGGCGTCGGCATCGAGTACGAGCCGTTCGTACGGCAGGAGTTGGGCGAGGAGACCGTAGAGCGCTTCTACGGCGTCCTGCGCGACAAGGGCCTGGACCCGGCCGACTACCTCCTCATACCGGTCCACCCCTGGCAGTGGTGGAACAAGCTCACCGTCACCTTCGCCGCCGAGATCGCCCGCGGCCTCCTGGTCTGCCTCGGCGAGGGCGACGACGAGTACCTGGCCCAGCAGTCCATCCGGACCTTCTTCAACACCTCGCACCCGGAGAAGCACTATGTGAAGACGGCCCTGTCCGTCCTCAACATGGGCTTCATGCGCGGGCTCTCGGCCGCGTACATGGAGGCGACACCGGCCATCAACGACTGGCTCGCCGCACTCATCGACGGCGACCCGGTGCTGAAGTCCACCGGTCTGTCGATCATCCGCGAGCGGGCCGCCGTGGGCTACCGGCACCTGGAGTACGAGGCGGCCACCGACCGATACTCGCCGTACCGCAAGATGCTGGCCGCGCTGTGGCGCGAGAGCCCGGTCCCCTCCCTCCAGGACGGCGAGTCGCTCGCCACCATGGCCTCCCTGGTCCATGTCGACCACGAGGACCGGTCGTTCGCGGGCGCGCTCATCGAGCGGTCCGGGCTCACCCCGACGGACTGGCTGCGCCGCTATCTGCGCGCCTACTACACCCCTCTGCTGCACAGCTTCTACGCCTACGACCTGGTGTACATGCCGCACGGCGAGAACGTCATCCTGGTCCTCAAGGACGGCGTGGTCGAGCGCGCGATCTACAAGGACATCGCCGAGGAGATCGCCGTCATGGACCCGGACGCGGTGCTGCCGCCCGCGGTCGAACGGCTGCGGGTCGAGGTCCCGGACGACAAGAAGCTGCTGTCGATCTTCACGGACGTCTTCGACTGCTTCTTCCGCTTCCTCTCCGCGAACCTCGCCGCCGAGGGGATCCTGGAGGAGGAGGACTTCTGGCGCACGGTCGCCGAGGTCACCCACGACTACCAGCGCTCGGTGCCGGAACTCGCCGACAAGTTCGAGCGGTACGACATGTTCGCGCCCGAATTCGGCCTGTCCTGCCTCAACCGCCTCCAGCTGCGCAACAACAAGCAGATGGTGGACCTGGCGGACCCGTCGGGCGCGCTCCAGCTGGTCGGCACACTGAACAACCCCATCGCCGGCCTGTAGTTCGGCCCAACCGCCAGGCGGGGCCCGGGAGTACGGTCCTCCCGGGCCCCGTCTTTTTCCGGCTTTTCTCGTCTCTTTTGAGCAGACGGAGAGCACAGCCTCGTCATAGTGAGTGCCACTACGGTCCACATCTTGCCGTGCCCGCGCTCCTTGGAGACGAGACGATGACGTCCGAGCACACGCCACAGCAGGTCCTGCACGATGCGGCGACCGACATCCCGGCACAGGACGTCGCGGCCGTCCACTCCTACGCGGGCGCGTTCTGCGGCAGGCCGGACACCGCCGCCGGGCTCGCCGTCGAGGTGCTGTCGGGACAGCAGGGGCCCGCCGTGCGTACGGCTCTCCTCGCCGACGTGCGGTGGACGGCCTTCGGGTGGTGGCGGGACGGCCGCTCCGGGCTCCTCCGCCCCGGCTTCCGGGACTGGGCCCAGCGGGCGGGCGAGACCTTCGGTACGACGGACACGTTGCGGCTGGTGGAGCACGACGCGCTGCTGCTGCGGGCGTTCGGGGAGCTGGCCGACCAGTCGCGCACCGCGCTGTGGCTGTGCCTCGCGGAGGGCGAACCGGACTTCGCCGCACGGGTGTTGAGCACCTCGCGGGAGTTCGCCGAGTCGCTGGCCGAGTCGGGCCGCTCCCGGCTCGCCGACACCTTCCTGCGGCTGCGCGCCGAGCACACGACCGACGCCCGCTGCGTGCACTACGGCGGCATGCTCGGTGCGATCGCCCGCGGCACTCACCGTGAGACCCCGGCGGACCTCGAACAGCACCTGGATACCTGCGAGTTCTGCACCCACGACATGGCGCTGCTGCGCACGCTCACCTCGGGAGCGGCGCGGGAGCTGCGGCCCCTGCTCGTCGACCGGCTCCTGGTGTGGGGCGGCCCCGCGTACCGCGCGGCACAGCCGACGGCACCGGAGCGGGCCGCCGGCGGGACGGTTCCGATGCCCTCGGTCAGGGGCGCGCGGGCCAAGCAGAGCTCGTGGGTCAGGGCGGTCCCGAGAGGCTCGAGAGTCAGGGGCGGGCCGGGCACTGGGCAGCCGCCCGAACGAGACACCCCGGGGACACCGGACGCCCCCGCAGGGTCCCTCCACACCGATCCCGCCCCCCGTCGTCCCGTACTCGCCATAGCTGTGGCAGTCGTGGTCACCGCCGTCGCCACGGCCGTGGCCCTGAGCCTGTGGTCCGGCACGCAGACGGGTGCGGCCGTCGATTCCTACGGGTCCTACGGGCCGCCGCGCGCCGCGCCCTCGCCTACCCCGTCGGTCTCGCCCTCGGCCTCCCCGGGCGCGGGGTCCGTGCTCGCCACGATCGCACTGACGAGCGCGGACGCCTCCGGGAGATGCGTCGGCACCGCCGTGCCCGGCTCTCGGGACCGCGCCCCCGCACCGGCCCCCTGCGACGGAGGCGCGACACAGCAGTGGCGGGTCGTCGACATCGGGGGCGGAGCCGTCGCTCTCCAGCACGTGGCGTCGACGTTCTGTCTGGACATCGCGGGCTACCGCGCCGTGGGCGATCCCATGCAGATGCGGCCGTGCGCCTACCAGCAGGGCGACAGCGCCCCGTACCCCGAGGACCAGGCGTTCGTCCTCAGGACCTACCGGGACGGGACCTTGGCGCTGATCTGCCAGGACAACCCCGCGATCGCCGTGGGCACCACGAACGGCGAGATCCGCATGCTGTCGGCCGCGACCGCCGGCAGGGCGATCCGCTTCACTCTCGACGACGCACTCGCCGACGCCCTGGACAGGACCCAGGGCGACTGAGCCACGGCGGCGGGCCGGGCCGGGCTTGCGCACCCGGCC
>NZ_JBIAKA010000021.1:196614-217042 GCF_042872225.1 Streptomyces sp. NPDC005374
CTGCGCGCGGTTGTTTTTGGGGTGGGGGGGGGGGGGCCCCCCCCCCCCGGGGGGGGGCGGGGGGGGGGGGGCCCCCCCCCCCCCCCCCCCCCCCCCGCCGTCGACGTACACAGGAAAAAGGACCTGCGACCGGAAATGCCTTCCCCTCCGGTCGCCCCGCCGAGGGCGGCTACTTCGCCTTGCGGGCCACCGTGAAGTGGTCGATGCGGTCACCGGTCTCGGCGATGCCCGACACCTTCAGCTTGGCGTAGTGGCCCCGCGGCGCGGGCTCGACGTCCACGCGCAGGAAGGAGTAGTTGAGGTAGCGCACCCGGGACCAGGTGACGGTCTCGTTGACCTTGCCGTCCTTGGTGTTGATGAAGGAGGCGACGGAGTCGACCTCGTTCAGGTGCCCCTCGTAGGAGTCCGGCGCGGAGAACGCGTACAGGCTGCGGCCGGCCGCGCCCGCGGTGACGTAGACGACGCCCTCGGTCTCGGAGTACGCGGTCTCGCCGATCGGGAGCTTCTTGACGACCTTGTCGCCCTTGATGACGTCGGTGCGCTCGTACTGGTGGTTGTGGCCGTTGATGACCAGGTCCACCGTGTACTTCTCGAACAGCGGCACCCACTCCTGGCGCACACCCCCCTCCGAGGCGTGCGCGGTGGAGGTGCAGTACGCGCAGTGGTGGAAGAACACGACGATGAAGTCGATGTCCTTGGACGCCCGGTACTTCTTCAGCTGCGACTCGAACCACTTGGTCTGGGTGCCGCCGGAGATGCCGAGGTTGGCCGGGATCTCGAAGGAGACGTCGTTCGGGTCGAGCGAGATGATCGCCGTGTTGCCGTGGACGAAGGAGTAGACGCCTGGCAGGTGCTTCTTGTCCGGCCCGTTGTCGGGGAGCGTGAAACGGGCCTCCTCGCCGCCGTAGCCGTTGGGCGAGTACCAGGCCTCCATGTCGTGGTTGCCGAAGCTGACCATCCACGGCACGGACTTGGCGACCGACTCGGTCTGCGCGAGGAACTGGTCCCAGGTGCGCGAGTCGAAGACGGTGTCGGTGTCCTTGCCCTGACCGGCCGGGTCCGCGTAGGCGATGTCGCCGGCGTGCAGGTGGAAGGACGGGTTCTGGCCGAGGATCAGGCTGTCGTTGGCGAGCGCGTGGTAGCTCACGCCCTGGTCGCCGAAGGCCGTGAAGGTGAACGGCTTCTTGTGGGCGGGCGCGGTGGTGAAGGTGCCCAGGGTGCCGGCCAGGTGCGGCTCGGCCGGGTCGAAGCCCTGGTGGCCGACGCCGTAGTAGTACGTCCGGCCCGGCCGCAGGTGGGTCAGCTTGGCGTGGACGTAGTACTGCGTGTGGTCGCCGCTCGCGCCGACACCGGCGGGCGTGTACAGGCTGCGTACCTCGGCCTCGATCTTGTGCGAGAGGTCCCAGGGGTGGGCACCGATGCGGACGAAGGGCTTCTTGACCGCGACCGGGACCTGCCACGAGATCGTCATCTCGGTGCGGGCGTCGGTGCCGAAGGCGAGGTGGCGCCCGAAGGGGGCGACCAGGGAGCCGTCGACGGTGGCGGCGGAGGCGAAGGTCCGGGTGGGGGTGGCGGCCTGGGCGACGGCGCCCGGGACGAACGCACCGCCCGCGACGGCGCCCAGCGTGACGGCACCGCCCCTGATCATGTTGCGCCGCGAGAATCTCGCGCGCAGGTACTCGTGCTGTTCGGCCATGCTCATGCGCTCGGCGAGCTGGTCCGGTACTCCCATGCGAGGAATGTCCATGGCGTCTGAAACTCGTCTCCTTGAGCGACGGCCCGCAGGACGCCGTATGGACAGTCCGCGAACAGCCACTCATGAGAGCTTCAATGTTCGCCCAAGGCTTTCTAACAGGCCGTTGCCCGAAATCGGGCAGATTTCTTGCGTAACCCGCCGACGTCCCTCAGGATCTACCGGGTGCACGACGAACTCGTTGATCATCTGACGCGGTCCACGCCCCTGAGCCGGGGCGAGGCGCTGCGGGTGATCCAGGACGTGCTCGCCTACTTCGACGAGACGACCGCGGAGTTCGTCCGTCGCCGCCACCGTGAACTCCAGGCCCAGGGCCTGGTCAACGCGGAGATCTTCGGACGGATCGAGGCGGATCTGAAATACCGGGCGGTGGCCCCGCCGGAGCTTACGCTCAGGCAACTGCGCCGCATTGTCTACGGCTGAGGGATATCTAACTCAATGTGCGGAATCGTCGGATACATCGGGAAGCGTGACGTCGCCCCCCTGCTCCTGGAGGGCCTGCAGCGCCTGGAGTACCGCGGCTACGACTCGGCGGGCATCGTCGTCACCTCGCCGAAGACGGCGGGCCTGAGGATGGTCAAGGCCAAGGGCCGGGTGCGTGACCTGGAGGCCAGGGTCCCGGCCCGCTTCAAGGGCACGACCGGCATCGCGCACACCCGCTGGGCCACCCACGGCGCCCCCTCCGACGTCAACGCCCACCCGCACATGTCGGCCGACAGCAAGGTCGCCGTCGTCCACAACGGCATCATCGACAACGCCTCCGACCTGCGGCGCAAGCTGGAGGCGGACGGCGTCGAGTTCCTCTCCGAGACCGACACCGAGGTCCTCGTCCACCTCATCGCGCGCTCCCAGGCGGAGAAGCTGGAGGACAAGGTCCGCGACACCCTGCGGGTGATCGAGGGCACCTACGGCATCGCCGTGATGCACGCCGACTTCAACGACCGCATCGTGGTGGCCCGCAACGGCTCCCCGGTCGTCCTCGGCATCGGCGAGAAGGAGATGTTCGTCGCCTCGGACATCGCCGCGCTGGTCACCCACACGCGGCAGATCGTGACGCTCGACGACGGCGAGATGGCCACCCTCAAGGCCGACGACTTCCGCACCTACACGACGGAGGGCACCCGCACCACGGCCGAGCCCACCACCGTCGAGTGGGAGGCCGCCTCCTACGACATGGGCGGCCACGACACCTACATGCACAAGGAGATCCACGAGCAGGCCGACGCCGTGGACCGCGTCCTGCGCGGCCGCATCGACGACCGCTTCTCCACCGTGCACCTGGGCGGCCTCAACCTGGACGCCCGCGAGGCCCGCCAGATCCGCCGGGTGAAGATCCTCGGCTGCGGCACCTCGTACCACGCGGGCATGATCGGCGCCCAGATGATCGAGGAGCTGGCCCGTATCCCCGCGGACGCCGAGCCGGCCTCGGAGTTCCGCTACCGCAACGCGGTCGTCGACCCCGACACGCTCTACATCGCGGTCTCCCAGTCCGGTGAGACCTACGACGTCCTCGCGGCCGTCCAGGAGTTGAAGCGCAAGGGCGCCCGGGTCCTCGGCGTCGTGAACGTGGTGGGCTCGGCGATCGCCCGCGAGGCGGACGGCGGCATCTACGTGCACGCGGGCCCGGAGGTCTGCGTGGTCTCCACGAAGTGCTTCACCAACACGACGGTCGCCTTCGCGCTCCTCGCCCTGCACCTGGGCCGCACCCGGGACCTCTCCGTCCGCGACGGCAAGCGGATCATCGAGGGCCTGCGCAGGCTGCCCGCGCAGATCACCGAGATGCTGGAGCAGGAGGAGCACATCAAGAAGCTGGCCGAGCAGTACGCCGAGGCCCGCTCGATGCTCTTCATCGGCCGCGTCCGGGGCTACCCGGTGGCCCGCGAGGCCTCCCTGAAGCTGAAGGAGGTCTCGTACATCCATGCCGAGGCCTACCCCGCCTCCGAGCTCAAGCACGGCCCCCTGGCCCTCATCGAGCCCGCCCTGCCCACGGTCGCGATCGTCCCGAACGACGACCTCCTGGAGAAGAACCGCGCCGCCCTGGAGGAGATCAAGGCCCGCAGCGGCAGGATCCTGGCGGTGGCCCACCAGCACCAGGAGAAGGCCGACGAGACGATCCTGGTCCCCAAGAACGAGGACGAACTCGACCCCATCCTGATGGGCATCCCCCTCCAACTCCTCGCCTACCACACGGCCTTGGCCCTGGGCAGGGACATCGACAAGCCGAGGAACCTCGCGAAGTCGGTAACAGTGGAGTAGCCGGCTACCTGGAGGGCCGCCCCGAAGGGGCGCCCTCCAGGGGCGCGGGGAACTGCGCGACCAGCCCCCACGCACCCGCAGAGGCCACCCAACGGAACGGACCCCCACGTGATGCCACCTGGCACGGGGGGTCCGCCTCAGTCGCCGGGGAACCGCCCAACTCCCCAGCCCGCGCAGCTAACCGGTGGCCGTCACGCCCCGGCCGGCCGCACGCCTCGGAAGCACCGTCGGCCAGTGGGCCAGCGCCGCTGTCGCCGCGTACCAGGAAACCGCCCCCGCGGCGACGGCGAACCAGCCCCCGACCTTGCCCAGCCCGTCGTTGCCCGCGAACACACCGACCGCGAGCAGCACGAGGGAGACGAAGAACAACCCGTAGGTCCCCTGCGCGAGTTGGTCCCCGCCGGCGAGGGCGAGAGACAGCGCCACGAGGGCGAACAGCAACAGGAACAACCCCGCCGCGTTGGCGGAGACCTGCTGGTCCGCCGATACGGCCCACGTGAACCACAGGGCCCCGAGCGCCGAGAACGCCGTACCGCCGACGGAGTCGCCGTCGCGGAAGGCGAGCAGTCCTGCGACGAAGAGGGCAACGCCCCCCACGTACTGGGCGATTGACACGGCATCAGCCGCCGTCACGCCGTTGATCACATCGGTGTGGCCGAGTCCGAACGCCAACAGGGTGATACCCAGGGCCAGTCGGCCGACCACGGTGGTGGTCGCGATTCCCGCGGAGACGTCTTTGTCCACGGCGGGCTCCCTTCGTGCGTGTGCAGTTGTGCGGTGACCGATATATGCCCTTCACAAGGGCACAAACACCTCTGCGCACGAGGAAATTCGCTCATCCCACCTGGGAGAACGGCGAGTTACGGAATCACAATGACGGGCCGCTTCGCCCGCTTGGCGAGCCGTCCCGCGACGGACCCGAAGATGCGTCCCACGAGGCCGTGGGTGGAGCCGACGACGATCGCGTCCGCCTCGTACTCCCGCCCGACCTCCTCGAGTTCGTGGCAGATGTCCCCGCCGCGCTCGACGAGGATCCAGGGCACCTCGGACAGGTACTCGGCACAGGCGAGCTCCAGACCGAGCACCTCGGTGCGGTGGTCCGGCACGTCGACGAAGACCGGTGGCTCGCAGCCGGCCCAGACGGTGGTGGGCAGCCGGTTCGCGACATGGACGATGATCAGGCCCGAGCCGGAGCGATGGGCCATGCCGATCGCGTACGCGAGGGCACGCTCGCTGGAGGTGGAGCCGTCGAACCCGACGACGACGCCGTGCTTGAAGGCGGGGTCGCAGGAGTGGCGTGGCTCTTCCGCCGCCAGGGGCTCGGCCGCCGTGGGGTCGGCGACAGGCCGCTTGCGGTCCGCTGGTTCGAAGAATTCGTGACCGGCCATAGCTGTCTCGGCGTTGTGATCCTTATACGGAAGGGACGACAGTGTGCGGCGGAGCTGTGTCCGGGAATCATCTTCCCAAGCCCATACCCCCAAGGGTACGGCTGCAAGCCTCCTTGGCCCAGATCCCGCCCTCGGAGCGTGGGGGTTCCAGGGAGCATGCACGAGGGGGCGCCCGTAACGCAATGGTTGCTGCGCTGTACAGGCGGTTTGCACAGGATTCACGTGCCCGGTCCTGCGCCCGGACCGGACCCGTGCCCACCGAACGGCCCCTCGACACAGTGACCGACCGGTCGAACGCGCGTTGACCCCCGTGAGCCACGCCGCGGGGAGACGCCACAGGGAGCACACGATGACCGGACACCGACCGCCCTCCGAGGACTCCACCACGGACGTGGTCCGCTGGGCGGCCTTCAGCTGCGTCCTGGTCCCCGTGGTCCTCGTCCTGTACGGCACCTCGCTCGCCGGCGCCACGGGCACCGCGCTCGGCCTCGCCGCCGTCACGGCCGTCTGCCGTATCCTCCTGCGCCAGTCGGAGCGCGGCGCGGCCCGGCTGGCGCAGGAGGAACGGGCGCCCCACCGTGGCCGCCATCACAGGAGCGGCACCGGGGCCCGTCGAGGCGGTCGTCACACCGGGGGAAACACACCGGTCGACTGACCGGTTTCCATACCCTGGGCCGACTCTTTTCAGCCAACTTCCGCGTTCCGCGTGTCCCTTGGTCCAACCACCCTCCAACCCCCGTTCCACCTGCACGGATAGGGTCTCCTGGGCCCTGCGCACCCTACGTGGATTAGCCACTGACACAAGGCGCACTTCCCTGCACGGCCCACGAGTGCAACGCTTCGTGATCGAATGCTTTACGCCAAGTTGCCAAGTCGACAATGTGCCGGATGACGAACTGGTCACGCCGACACCACGGGACACAGTAGATTCGATCTTGACGTCTTACGGCGGGGGACTCGTGCAGGACCGAGGGGAAACGTGCTGGAGCGACATGCCCGACAAGTTAGGGGCGCCGCGACCACCGAGGGGGGCTTAGCAGTATGAGCCACGACTCCACTGCCGCGCCGGAAGCCGCGGCCCGGAAGCTTTCCGGGCGACGCCGCAAGGAGATCGTCGCGGTGCTGCTGTTCAGCGGCGGCCCCATCTTCGAGAGTTCCATACCACTGTCGGTGTTCGGGATCGACCGCCAGGACGCCGGCGTGCCCCGCTACCGCCTACTGGTGTGCGGCGGCGAAGAAGGCCCGCTGCGGACCACAGGGGGCCTGGAACTCACCGCGCCACATGGCCTGGAAGCGATCGCACGCGCGGGCACGGTCGTCGTGCCGGCCTGGCGCTCGATCACCTCACCGCCACCGGAGGACGCGCTCGACGCACTGCGCCGGGCGCACGAGGAGGGCGCTCGCATCGTAGGACTGTGCACCGGCGCCTTCGTCCTGGCCGCGGCCGGCCTGCTGGACGGCCGGCCCGCGACGACACACTGGATGTACGCGCCGACGCTGGCCAAGCGCTATCCGTCGGTGCACGTGGATCCACGAGAACTCTTCGTGGACGACGGCGACGTACTGACCTCGGCCGGAACCGCGGCCGGAATCGACCTCTGTCTCCACATCGTGCGGACGGACCACGGCAACGAGGCGGCCGGCGCGCTGGCCCGCCGTCTGGTGGTCCCGCCGCGCCGCTCGGGCGGCCAGGAGCGCTACCTCGACAGGTCTTTACCAGAGGAGATCGGCGCCGACCCGCTCGCCGAGGTCGTCGCCTGGGCGCTGGAGCACCTCCACGAGCAGTTCGACGTGGAGACGCTGGCGGCGCGGGCGTACATGAGCCGTCGTACGTTCGACCGCCGGTTCCGCTCGCTGACGGGTTCGGCCCCCCTCCAGTGGCTGATCACGCAGCGGGTGCTGCAGGCACAGCGGTTGCTGGAGACGTCGGACTACTCGGTGGACGAGGTCGCGGGCCGCTGCGGCTTCCGCTCACCGGTGGCACTGCGCGGGCACTTCCGGCGACAGCTGGGTTCGTCCCCGGCCGCATACCGGGCCGCGTACCGGGCACGCCGTCCGCAGAGCGAGAAGCCTGTGGAGAGCGACGGTTCGATGGGGGGCCCGACGGGTCCCGCGCCCAGCGCGCCCGTGCCGCTGCATCCGGAGGGCGGCCCGGTCCCACTGCAGACCCGGCGCACCCCGGCTCCCGTGGGCCCGCCCTCGGAGAACGGCCGCGAGCTGTACGTCGGCAGCCGGGCGAGCCTGCCTGGGCAGCGCAGCGGAATGTGACGTCCTGACGCCGGGCGGGCCACCGGGCCCGCCCGGTGTTCCGGGTGCCCGACGCCGACGCGGGGCACCCAAAAGCGGACGTCAGCCTTAGGGTGTTCGCATGAACGATCGCATGGTGTGGATCGACTGCGAGATGACCGGCCTCTCGCTGTCCGACGACGCGCTCATCGAGGTTGCCGCCCTCGTCACCGACTCCGAGCTCAACGTGCTCGGCGACGGTGTGGACATCGTCATCCGCCCGCCGGACCAGGCGTTGGAGACGATGCCGGAGGTGGTGCGTCAGATGCACACCGCGTCCGGACTGCTCGACGAGCTGTCCGGCGGCACGACGCTCGCCGACGCCGAGGAGCAGGTGCTCTCCTACGTCCGCGAACACGTCAAGGAACCCGGCAAGGCGCCCCTGTGCGGCAACTCCGTCGGCACGGACCGCGGTTTCCTCCTCCGTGACATGGCCGCCCTGGAGAGCTACCTCCACTACCGGATCGTGGACGTCAGCTCCGTCAAGGAGCTCGCCCGGCGCTGGTATCCGCGGGCCTACTTCAACAGCCCGGACAAGAACGGCAACCACCGCGCCCTCGCCGACATCCGCGAGTCCATCGCCGAACTGCGCTACTACCGTGAGGCGATCTTCGTCCCGCAGCCCGGACCCGACTCCGACACGGCGAAGACGATCGCCGCCAAGCACGTCCTGCCTGGGCGGTAAAAGCCGGGCGCGAGCACCCCTTCAGACCCTGTACACTTTTTCTCGGCCGGTCGGAGAGATCCGAACAGCCGAACATGGTGGGTGTAGCTCAGTTGGTAGAGCACCTGGTTGTGGTCCAGGTGGCCGCGGGTTCAAGTCCCGTCACTCACCCTGATCCTTCAGCGGGTGACCTTGGAGACAAGGTCACCCGCTGAAGTCGTTTCAGGGGCCGGGTCCGTGCCGGGGGCGGTGAGGAAGGTCCGCGCGGCCTTGCGGAAGGCCCCGACCAGCCGGCTCCGGTCCTCGGCGCGGGTCGCGAGGACGACATGGGCCGGCTCGACACCGTGCAGCGGGACCGCGGTGACGTCGGGACGGAGCGCACCGGCCCGGGGCAACGCCATGATGGCCAGGGCCTGTCCGGAGGCCACGAGTTCGAACTTGTCCTCCAGGGCGCCGGCCAGCGGACCGTCGGGTGCCGGGCGGCCGTCCGGACGCGGGTCGATGCGCCAGTACGCGTTCCAGGCCGAGTCGGCCACCCGCACCAGCGGCTCGTCGGCGATGTCGTCCAGAGTGACGGACTCCTTGCCGGCGAGGCGATGGCCGACCGGGAGCACCAGCACCCGCGGCTCGCCGTAGAGGACCGTCACCTGCACCCCGTCGGTCGGGAAGGGCAGCCGGGTCACCAGGACGTCGATCCTGAGCTCGGGCAGGGCCGTCGTCCGCTCGCCCCAGGCGATGTGCGCGGTCCGTACGTCGGCGTCCGGGAAGCGCGCACGCAATGCGCGCACCGCCGGGGTGACGATGATGCCCGTCGTGTACCCGATGGTGATCCGGCTCGGCTCGGCGGCCGCCCGGGTGAGGGTCGCCGCCTGTGCCGCCGAGCGCAGCAGCGCCTTCGCACGGGGCAGGAAGACCTCCCCCGCCTCGGTGAGCCTGCTGCCCTGCGGGGTCCGCTCCAGCAGCCGCGCGCCCAGCTCCTGTTCCAGCCGCTGGATCTGCCGGCTCAGCGACGGCTGGGTGATGTGCAGCGCGTCGGCGGCCCGGCCGAAGTGCCGGTGCTCGGCGACGGCCGTGAAGTACCGGACCAGGCGCAGGTCGAGGTCGGTCATGTCTGAAGCGTACCCCCGGACCGACGGCCGTTTTCCTGACGTAAGCCTTCCACCTGCGGTGATGCCTGTTCCGTATTGCGCCATGCGGAACAGGCTTTGGACTCGGTAAGCCCCTCCTCGCACGCTGAACGCATCACCTTTCGTCACCACTCGTCACAGCGAAGCGAAGGATCACCATGCGTGTATTCGTCACCGGCGCCTCCGGATTCATCGGTTCCGCCGTCACCCGTGAGCTTCTCGGCGCCGGGCACGAGGTGCTGGGCCTGGCCCGTTCGGACCGGGCCGAGGAGGCTCTCAAGGCCGCGGGGGCGCAGGTGCACCGCGGCGACCTGAACGACCTCGACAGTCTGCGCCGGGGGGCCGAAGCGACCGACGGCGTCGCCCATCTCGCGTTCATCCACGACTTCACGAACCTGTCCGCCTCCGGGGAGGCCGACCTCAGGGCGATCGAGGCCATGGGGGATGTCCTCGAAGGCACCGGCAAACCCCTCGTGGTCACCTCGGGGCTGCTGACCGCGCCCGGGCGCCTCGGCACGGAGGAGGACCCGGCCGATCCGGACTCCCCCGCCAAACACCGGCACGCCTCGGAGTTCGCGACGCTCGCGCTGGCCGAACGCGGGGTGAGCTCCTCGCTGCTGCGGCTGCCGCCGACCGTGCACGGCGAGGGCGACACCGGCTTCGTGCCCAGGTTCATCGACATCGCCCGCGACAAGGGCGTCTCGGCCATGGTGGGCGACGGCACCAACCTCTGGCCGGCCGTCCACCGGCTCGACGCGGCCCGCCTGTTCCGGCTGGCCCTGGAGGCGGCACCGGCGGGCGTACGGCTGCACGCGATCGGGGACGAGGGGGTGCCGCTCCGCGACATCGCGGAGACCATCGGGCGGGGTCTGGACGTGCCGGTCGTGAGCCTGACCGCCGAGCAGGCGACGGACCACTTCGGCTGGCTCGGCCGCTTCGCCTCCGTCGGCATGCGGGCCTCCAGCGCACTCACCCGCAAGCTGCTCGACTGGCGGCCGGAGCACCCGGCGCTGATCCCGGACCTGGAAGCGGGCCACTACTTCAAGAGGAGCTGAGCCGACCGGCTACGACACCGGATGCCGGCCCGCGTCCTGTTTGCGGAAGGTACGGAACGCTTCGCCCACGGCCCCCGGGGCGGCCGCGGGCGGTGATCCTTGCGTTCAACCTCTTGACGCTGCCGGGCGTGGCTCGCTGTCCGGCCGTCGGGACCCGAAGCCGCCGTTCGACCCGTGGCCGCCTGCTCAGGACGACGCCCGCTCCACCAGTTCCGTGGCCAGTACCACCTGTCGGCGTTCCAGCCCCCGGGAGACCGCCGGACGGCGGTCCGCGATCTCGGAGAGGAGGAGGTCGATCATGCGGCGGCCCATCTCCTCGATGGGCTGGCGGACGCTGGTGAGGGGCGGGTCCATGTGGCGCGCTATGGCCGAGTCGTCGTAGCCGATCAGGGCCACGTCGGAGGGGATGCTCCGGCCCTCCTCGCGCAGGACCTGGCGGGCGCCCGCCGCCATGACGTCCGAGCCGGCGAAGACCGCGTCCAGGTCCGGGCGGCGGGCCAGCAGTCTCGTCATCGCTCGACGGCCGCCCTCCTCGGTGAAGTCGCCGGGCTCGATCAGCCGCTCGTCCGCCTCGTGGCCCGCGTCGAGCAACGCGTCGCGGTAGCCGTCGACGCGGCGCTGGGCGCCGTACACGTCGAGGCGCCCTGTGATGTGGGCGATCGTGCGGCGGCCGCCGGAGAGCAGGTGCTCCACGGCGGAGCGGCCGCCGCCGTAGTTGTCGGAGTCCACCGAGGGAAGCGTCTCTCCGGCCGAGCGCGGGCCGCTGATCACCGCCGGGATCTCCAGCTGGGCCAGCATGTCGGGGAGCGGGTCGTCGGCGTGGACGGAGACCAGCAGGACGCCGTCGACCCGGTGCGCGGCCAGGTACTGGGCAAGCCGGCGGCGTTCGCGGTCGCTACCCGCGAAGATCAGCAGGAGCTGCATCTCGGTGTCGGAGATCTCGGCGCCGACGCCCTTGAGCATGTCCGAGAAGTACGGCTCCGCGAAGAACCGCGTCTCCGGCTCGGGCACGACCAGCGCGATCGCGTCCGTGCGGTTGGCCGCCAGGGCGCGTGCGGCCGTGTTCGGGACGTACCCGAGCTCCGCCACCGCCGCCTCGACCGCCGCGCGGGTGGCGTCGCTGACCCGGGGCGAGCCGTTGATCACCCGGGACACGGTCCCCCGGCCGACGCCGGCGCGCGCGGCGACCTCCTCGAGGGTGGGCCGGCCACCGCTCCGGCTCCGCGCTCCGTGGCTTGCCATGGGCTCCGCCTTCCCGCCGTTTTCTTGACGCTGGCCTGGAATTTAACAGTCCCGCCTGTTCCAGTGGTCGTCGCGGGGGCTGCCGCCCCCACACCGCCGCTTCGGCCCGAAGGGCCTCGTCCTCAATCGCCGGACGGGCTGAGGTGGGTCCAGTTAACGGGCTGATAACTGAACGCATCTCTCCGCGTCGACTCCCTTGACACCCTCGCTCCGACCCGCGAACCTTCAACACATCACTTGTGGGAGCGCTCCCACGGTACCTGACACATAAACATCCCGCACGTTCCCCGCCCGAGCCGCAGCATGAACGAACGGGCCCAACAACGCAGTTGGCCGGGGGGTCGGCACGTCAGGCAACAGGAGGACGCAATGCGCACGACTACCCGCCGGTCCCACCGGCTGTTGGCACTGGCGGCCGTCGCCGCACTGACCACGGGGGTGCTGGCCGGTTGTGCCGGCGACTCGGACGACGGCGACCCGTCGGGCTCCGGCGACAACGGCGGCGGCGGTGGCAAGACCACGCTGACCGTCGGCACCTTCGGGGTCTTCGGTTACAAGCAGGCCGGTCTGTACGACGAGTACACGAAGCTGCACCCGGACATCACCATCAAGGAGAACGTCACCACCCGTACCGACGTGTACTGGCCGAAGGTCCTCACCCGGCTGCAGGCCGGTTCCGGCACCGACGACATCCAGGCCATCGAGGTCGGCAACATCACCGAGGCCGTGCAGACGCAGAGCTCCAAGTTCGTCGACCTCGGCAAGGACGTCGACAAGTCGCAGTGGCTGGACTGGAAGAACGCCCAGGCCACCACCCCGGACGGCAAGCTCATCGGACTCGGCACCGACATCGGCCCGATGGCGATCTGCTACCGCAAGGACCTGTTCGAGAAGGCCGGTCTGGAGACGGACCGCACCAAGCTCGCCGCGCAGTGGAAGGGCGACTGGAACAAGTACGTCGCTCTCGGCAAGGACTACATGAAGAAGGCGCCGAGCGGCACCAAGTTCGTGGACTCCGCCTCCTCCGTGTACAACGCGGTCCTCAACGGCGAGAGCGAGCGCTACTACGACAAGAGCGGCAAGGTCGTCTGGGACAAGTCCGCCGGCGTGAAGAACGCCTGGAACGTCGCGATGTCCGTGGCGACCAGCAACATGTCGGCGAAGCTCAAGCAGTTCGACAAGCCGTGGGACCAGGGCTACGCGAACGCCTCCTTCGCCACGGTGGCCTGCCCCGCCTGGATGATCGGATACATCCAGGAGAAGTCCGGTGAGTCCGGCAAGGGCAAGTGGGACGTGGCGGCCGCGCCGACCTCGGGCAACTGGGGAGGTTCCTTCATCGGCGTGCCGACGGCGGGCAAGCACCAGAAGGAGGCCATCGCACTGGCCAAGTGGCTGACCGCGCCCGAGCAGCAGGCCAAGGTCTTCGCCAAGCAGGCCAGCTTCCCGTCGACCCCGTCGGCGTACTCGACCCTGAAGCCGGCCGCCGCCACCACGGAGTTCTTCAGCAACGCGCCGATCACGCAGATCTTCTCCGACTCGGCCAAGACGATCCCGGCGCAGATCTTCGGCGTCAAGGACCAGCCGATCAACACCGCGCTGACCGACATCGGCATCCTCCAGGTCGAGCAGAAGGGCAAGACGCCCGACCAGGGCTGGGACGCGGCCACGAACGAGATCAAGGACGTGCTCGGCCAGTGACGAGCTCCAAGCAGGCACTCGCGCATCCCGCGTCGAGCGCCGAGGCCGCGCCCGGCTCCCAGCCGGGCGCGGCCCGGGGCGCTCAAGGTCGCGGTACACCCCCCGAGGGCAAGAGCCCCTGGCGCAGCCGGCTGTACCGCTGGGACATGAAGGCGTCCCCGTACGTGTTCATCGCCCCCTTCTTCGTCATCTTCGGGGCGTTCTCGCTGATCCCGCTGATGTACACGGCCTGGTACTCGCTGCACGACGTGCAGCTGTCCTCGCTGGACACCCAGACCTGGGCGGGCCTGGACAACTACCAGAACCTGCTCAGCTCGGACTTCTTCTGGAACGCCCTCAAGAACACCTTCACCATCGGTGTGATCTCGACGGTGCCGCAGCTGATGGCGGCGATCGGGCTGGCGCACCTGCTCAACTACCGGCTGCGCGGCTCGACCGTGTGGCGGGTCGTGATGCTGACCCCGTACGCCACCTCGGTGGCGGCGGCGACCCTCGTCTTCACGCTGCTGTACTCGTGGGACGGCGGCATGATCAACTGGCTGCTCGACTTCATCGGCATCGATCCGATCAACTGGCGTGAGTCCGACTGGGGTTCACAGTTCGCGGTCTCCTCGATCGTGATCTGGCGGTGGACCGGCTACAACGCGCTGATCTACCTCGCGGCGATGCAGGCGATCCCGGCCGACCTGTACGAGTCGGCGGCGCTCGACGGGGCCAACCGCTGGCAGCAGTTCATCCACGTGACGGTCCCGCAGCTTCGGCCGACCATCCTGTTCACGGTGGTCGTCTCCACCATCGGCGCGACCCAGCTCTTCGGTGAGCCCCTGCTGTTCGGCGGGGTCAGCGGTTCCAAGGGCGGCTCCGAGCACCAGTACCAGACGCTCGGCCTGTACATGTACGACCAGGGCTGGATCATCGGCAACCTCGGCAAGGCGTCCGCGATCGCCTGGTCGATGTTCCTGATCCTGTTGATCATCGCCGCGATCAACCTGCTGGTCACCCGACGTCTGAGGAAGTCCCAATGACCACCAGCGAACTGACGTTGCCTCAGGCGCCCGTGAAGGGGCGCCGGTCCCGTCGGGTGATGGGTGCGGGCAAGCAGCTGCACGCGGGCCCGGTGACCTACCTCGTCCTGACGCTCTTCGCGCTCGTCTCGCTGGCGCCCCTGGTGTGGACGGCGATCGCGGCCTCGCGCACCGACCACAGGCTCGCCGAGACGCCGCCGCCGCTGTGGTTCGGCGGGAACCTGTTCAAGAACATGCAGGCCGCGTGGGACGAGGCCGGTCTCGGGACCGCGATGCTCAACAGCGTGATCGTGGCCGGCGCCATCACGGTCAGCACGGTGCTGTTCTCCACGCTGGCCGGATTCGCCTTCGCCAAACTGCGGTTCAGGTTCTCGGGCTTTCTGCTGCTGCTGACGATCGGCACGATGATGATCCCGCCGCAGCTGGCGGTCGTACCGCTGTATCTGTGGATGGCGGACCTCGGCTGGTCCAACCAGCTCCAGACGGTCATCCTGCCCACCCTCGTGACGGCCTTCGGCACCTTCTTCATGCGGCAGTACCTGGTGCAGGCACTGCCCACCGAGCTGATCGAGGCGGCCCGGGTGGACGGGGCCAGCAGCATCCGGGTCGTGTGGCACGTGGTCTTCCCGGCGGCGCGCCCCGCGATGGCCGTGCTCGGGCTGCTGACCTTCGTGTTCGCCTGGAACGACTTCCTGTGGCCGATCATCGCCCTGAACCAGCAGAACCCGACCGTGCAGGTCGCCCTCAACTCGCTCGGCACCGGCTACGTCCCCGACCAGGCCGTGATCATGGCGGGCGCGCTCCTCGGCACGCTGCCGCTGCTGATCGCCTTCATCCTGTTCGGCAAGCAGATCGTGGGCGGCATCATGCAGGGTGCGATCAAGGGCTGACGCCCCGTCACCCGGCCTTTCCCGTACGTCATTCGGGGCCGAGCCACAGCCGCCTCGGCCCCCTCTTCCTCCTTCCCCCCTCACTCGGCCCCCGACCTTCAATGGGAGCGCTTCCATGCCTGAGTCCGCAACGCCGGCGACCCCGGTGACCTTTCCCCCCGCCTTCCTCTGGGGCGCGGCGACCTCCGCGTACCAGATCGAGGGGGCGGTGCGGGAGGACGGCCGTACGCCCTCCATCTGGGACACCTTCAGCCACACTCCCGGCAAGACCTCGGGCGGTGAGCACGGTGACATCGCTGTCGACCACTACCACCGCTACCGCGACGACGTGGCGCTCATGGCCGACCTGGGCCTGACGGCGTACCGCTTCTCGGTCTCCTGGTCCCGGGTGCAGCCGACCGGCCGCGGTCCCGCCGTGCAGCGGGGCCTGGACTTCTACCGCCGGCTGGTGGACGAGCTGCTCGCGCACGGCATCAAGCCCGCCGTCACGCTCTACCACTGGGACCTGCCCCAGGAGCTGGAGGACGCGGGCGGCTGGCCGGAGCGCGACACCGCGTACCGCTTCGCCGAGTACGCGCAGATCGTCGGGGAGGCCCTCGGCGACCGGGTGGAGCAGTGGATCACCCTCAACGAGCCCTGGTGCAGCGCCTTCCTGGGCTACGGCTCCGGGGTGCACGCGCCGGGCCGCACGGACCCGGCGGCCTCGCTGAAGGCCGCGCACACGCTCAACCTGGCGCATGGGCTGGGCACTTCGGCGCTGCGGGCATCGATGCCGGCCCGCAACTCGGTGGCGCTCAGCCTCAACTCCTCGGTGGTGCGGCCCTTCTCGCAGGACGCGGCGGACGTGGCGGCGGCGCAGAAGATCGACGACCTCGCCAACGGCGTCTTCCACGGGCCGATCCTGCACGGGGCGTATCCGCAGACGCTGTTCACGGCGACGGAGCTGATCACCGACTGGTCGTTCGTCGAGGACGGCGATCTCGCCCTGATCAACCAGCCGCTCGACGCACTGGGCCTCAACTACTACACGCCCACGCTGGTCTCGGCGGCCGACACGGACACCAGCGGCCCGCGCGCCGACGGCCACGGCGCGAGCAGCCACTCCCCCTGGCCCGGCGCGGACGACGTCACCTTCCACCAGACTCCGGGCGAGCGCACGGAGATGGGCTGGACGATCGACCCGACGGGCCTGCACGACCTGATCATGCGCTACACCCGCGAGGCCCCGGGCCTGCCGCTGTACATCACGGAGAACGGCGCGGCCTACGACGACAAGCCCGACCCCGACGGCCGCGTCCACGACCCGGAGCGGATCGCCTACCTGCACGGCCACCTCGCCGCGGTCCGCGGTGCGATCGCCGACGGCGCGGACGTGCGCGGGTACTACCTGTGGTCCCTGCTGGACAACTTCGAGTGGGCGTACGGCTACGAGAAGCGTTTCGGCGCGGTCTACGTGGACTACACGACGCTGGAACGGACCCCCAAGTCGAGCGCCCTCTGGTACGGCCGGGCAGCCCGCTCGGGCACGCTTCCGGAGGTCCAGAGCATCCAGTAGCCACCACCGGACGGGGGGGCGGGGGCGGGGGGACGGGGCGCGGCAGCCGAGGGGGGTGCCGCGCCCCGCCGTCAGCGACAGCTCAGCGTGCTTCCCGTACGACCACCACATCGCCCGGCGCCACGGTCACCCGGTCGCCGTCGATGCCCTTGCCGCCCAGCAACTCGGTGGCCCGCGCGGCTACTTGTACCGTCGCCTCACGCTCACCGTGGTTGATCAGGAAGAGGTAGTCCGCGTCCTCGCCCCGGCGCAGCACCGCCTCCACGCCCTCCGGCGTCCGACGGACCGGCTCCACGCCCGCCTCCGTGCGGATGCGGTCCAGCAGTGCCGCGAGGGTCTCGGGGTCCGGGTGGGTGGCCAGGTACCAGGCCGTGCCGTCGCCGTGCGGGTGCCGGGTCACCGCCGGGACTCCGGTCAACGGCCCCGAGGTGTACGACGTCACCGCCTCGGCGCCCGCCAGACGGACCCGTTCCGACCACAGCGACGCCGTGCCGCCGCCGTCGAGCGCGACGGTCTCGCCGGGCAGCAGCGGGAACAGCTCGTCCGTGCTGACGCCGAGCGTCTCGCGGAAGGCGCCCGGGTAACCGCCCAGCCGGATATGGCAGTTGGTGTCGACGGCTCCGCTGTGGAAGCCGACGGCGAGGGTGCCGCCGCCCGCCGCGAAGTCGCTGAGGTTGGCCGCCGACGCGTCGTCCACCAGGTACAGGGCGGGGGCCAGGACCAGGCGGTACTGCGACAGGTCCGCCGACGGGTGGACGAAGTCCACGGCCACGCCGGACCGCCACAGCGGCTCGTACCAGGACCGTACGACGTCCAGGTAGCGGACCGACTCACTGGGCTGGGAGGGGAGTTCCAGGGCCCAGCGGGCGTTCCAGTCCCAGGCGACGGCGACCGAGGCCGGGCTCGAGCTGCCCCGGACCTCCGCCAGCGCCTTGAGGTCCGCGCCCAGCGCCACCACGTCACGCCAGATCTGGCTGTCCGTGCCCGCGTGCGGCAGCATCGCCGAGTGCCACTGCTCGGCACCGGCCTTCGCGGCCCGCCACTGGAAGTAGGCGATGCCGTCGGCGCCGCGGGCGACGTGCGCGAGGGCGTTGCGGCGCAACTCCCCCGCCGTCTTGGCCCTGTTGACGGGCTGCCAGTTCACCGCGCCCGTCGAGTGCTCCATCAGCAGCCAGGGGCCGCCGGCCAGCGAGCGCACGAGGTCGCCGCTGAGGGCGATGTCGATCTCCGACTCGGGGTCGGTGGAGCGCAGGTAGTGGTCGTTGGAGACGATGTCCAACTCCGGTGCCCAGCGCCAGTAGTCGAGGGCGTCGAAGTTGTACATCACCATGAAGTTGGTGGTGGCCGGCACCGAGGGGGCCGCTTCCCGCAACACCTCCCGCTCCGCCTTGTACAGCGACAGCAGCTCGTCCGAGCAGAAGCGGCGCCAGTCCAGCTGGTGGGTCGGGTTCGGGACGGCCCCGGTGGCGCGGGGCGGGATGATCTCGTCCCAGTCGTAGTACCACTGGCTCCAGAACGTCGTGCCCCAGGCGTCGTTGAGGGCGTCCAGGTCCCCGTAGCGGGAGCGCAGCCAGCGCCGGAACGACTCGGCGCTCACGTCGCAGTGGCACTCCGGGTTGTGGCAGCCGTACTCGTTGTGGATGTGCCACATCACGACCGCCGGATGGTCCGCGTACCGCGCGGCCAGAGCGCCCGTGATCCGCAGGATGGCCTCGCGGTACGCCGGGTTCGACGGGCAGAACGTCTGGCGGCTGCCGTACGACAGTCTCCTGCCGTCCCTGTCGACCGGCAGCGCCTCGGGGTGCTTGCGGAAGAACCAGGCCGGCGGGGCGGCCGTCGGGGTCGCGAGGTCGGCGGCGATGCCGTTCTCGTGGAGCAGGCCGAGGATCTTGTCGAGGCGCGTGAAGTCGTACTCGCCCTCGCGCGGTTCGAGGAGCGCCCACGCGAAGATGTTGACGCTGACCATGTTCACGCCCGCCTCGCGCATGAGGCGTACGTCCTCGGCCCAGACCTCCTCGGGCCACTGCTCGGGGTTGTAGTCGCCGCCGTAGGCGATGCCCTCGGGGATCATCGGTCAACTCCTCCGAGAAGGCGGCGCGTTGTCTCCACGCCCCACTGGTCCAGGGACAGCAGGCGGTCGCTGGAGGCCATCAGACCGCTGGTGGCCTCCACGTGGGCGGCCCAGCGTTCGCGGGTCTCCACGGACGGGCGGGCCATCAGGCAGTCGGGGTCGTTGACCCAGAACCGGCCGTGCTGCCACTGGCGGCCCACGCCGGTGAACTCGGCCGGGTCCTGGCCCGGTTGGCTGTAGTCGTCGGCCTCGGGGCGTCGGTGCGGGGCCGTGTCGGGGCTGACCCGCATCGCGTCGAACAGGCCGATGGAGGGCAGGACGGGCGCGCCGCAGCCGAGCAGGTAGGCGTCGTCGCCGATCGCCTCGCGGATCAGCTCGATGCCCGCGCGATACGCCTGGAGGGCGTCCTCGGATCCGTGCCGTACGCCTTCCAGGGCGCCCGCGTAGAGGAAGTCGACCTTGAAGTAGTCGTAGCCCTCGGCGCGCAGGGTCCGGAAGACCTCGGTCAGCCAGTCCGCCGCCTCCGGGTGGGTGGTGTCCAGGACGCTCAGGTCGTGGCCCCAGTTGCGGCCGGCGTGCAGGAAGCCGCCGTCGAGATCCTTGACCAGCCAGTCGGGGTGTTCGGCGGCAAGGTCGCTGGCCGGGTCGACCAGGAAGGGGGCGGTCCAGATGCCGGCGCGGCGGCCGCGGGCGCGGATCGCGTCGGCGATGCCCGCGCGGGAGCGGAAGCGGCCGGAGAGGGTGAGCCAGTCGCCGAGGGCCTTCTGGTAGCCGTCGTCGATCTGGACGACGTCGATGGGCAGGTCGAGGGTGTCCATCGCACGGAGGTTCTCGTGGATGTCGTCCTCGGTGACCTCGGTGAAGTACTCGTACCAGGAGCACCAGACGGTGGGCGCCGGGCGCGGGGCCGTGACCCCGAGACCGGCGGCCCACTCGGCCAGCGTCGCCTGGATGTCCGTGCCCGTGAACTCCTTCACCGGACCGTCGGCGCTCACCTCGGCGGTGTCGCCCTCGACGACCAGGCGGATCGAGGGGACGTCACGCGTGGGTTCCGGCGCCGCCCACAGCCGTACCGGCGATCCGTCGCCCGGGTCGAGCGCCAGCAGGCCCTCACCCTGGAAGGTGCCTGCGGGGACGGTGACACCCGGTCGGTAGCAGACCGTCGCCCAGTTGTCGTTCGTCGGGCGGTACGGCTGGTCGCCGAGGGCGTAGGCGCCGCTGGGGCTCCAGGACTGCCAGCCCTCCTCGTGGACGCGGGCCTCGCGCGCGTCCACGGGCACGGCGGCGACCGGGGTGAAGGGGTGGGGCACGGTGGTTCTCTTTCAAGTGAAGGGCGGTCAGCCCTTGTTGGCGCCGAGGGTCAGTCCGCTGACGAACTGGCGCTGGAGCACGAAGTACACGATCAGGGTGGGGATCGC
>NZ_JBIAKA010000022.1:0-143233 GCF_042872225.1 Streptomyces sp. NPDC005374
CCCGCCCCCCCCCCCCCCCCCCCCCCCCCCCCCCCCCCCCCCCCCCCCCCCCCCCCCCCCCCCCCCCCCCCGCCCCCGACCCACCCACCGGACCGCAGCGATAGGGGCGCGGGGAACTGCGCAAAAAACGCCCGCCCCCACCGGACCCGCACGGGCCGCCGCAGGCATCAGGGGCGCGGGGAACTGCGCAAAAACGCCCGCCCCCACCGAACCCGCGCATGCCGAAGGGCCCGTACCCATGACTCCCCAGGGGTACGAGCCCTCCGATTGAAGAACGAAGAACGACGCTGTTGTTACCCGGCGCGTGCTTCAGCCAGTCGCGAGACGAACCATGTCCGCCTGCGGCCCCTTCTGACCTTGCGAGATCTCGAACTCGACCCGCTGGCCCTCTTCAAGGGTGCGGTAGCCGTCCATCTGAATCGCGCTGTAGTGGACGAATACATCCGCACCACCGTCGACCGCGATGAAGCCGTACCCCTTCTCCGCGTTGAACCACTTGACGGTGCCCTGAGCCATGCCTAACTCCCCTATTACTGGCCCTTGCACGGATCCGCACTTCGCGGATCCGGGTCAGACCTCACCCCCCACATGGTTGGGGGCGTGCGCCGGAACGCGTCGACCGCGGCTGAATGTATCTGTCCAACTGCCGTCTGCAACAGGTCAATCGGACGAGAATTCTGGACGGAAGGGGTCCGGAATGTAGCGAGAATTCGCCTGAATTCGGGGCAAGTCGGGCCCCATAAAGGACGCATAACGCACATAAGGCGCACACAGTTTGGCTACTTCTCATCGCCTGTGAAGCAAGAACTCATATGCGTGCGGCATGAAGAGAGCCGCAGCTTCCCCAACTGTACCGTGCTCAACCATAGAGAATTGCCCCCTCCGCTTCTTAGCGGAGGGGGCAATCGGATGAACACTCGGTAATTGACATTACCGACGGTAATGACCGGTCATACGGTCACCCTCCGGCAACCGCCGGAATGATGGAGACACCGGCCCCGTCGGGCGTCGCCGTCTCCAGCCCCTGCTCGAACCGCACGTCGTCGTCGTTCACGTACACGTTGACGAACCGCCGCAGCTTGCCCTGGTCGTCCAGAACGCGGGCCGCGATGCCGGTGTGGTTCTTCTCCAGGTCCGTGATGACCTCGGCGAGGGTCGCACCCTCGGCCTGCACCTCGGCCTGCCCGCCGGTGTAGGTACGCAGGATGGTGGGGATACGGACGGAAACGCTCATGCTCTAGACCTCCGGTCAGGTGGCGCACCCAGGGGCGCGGGGAACTACGCGACTACGCGACTACGCGAGACCAGCCTCGCGGAACGAATCCAGGTTGGGACGGATCGTGGCGGTGAGACCCGTACCCGCCACCGCGTCCAGCGTCTTCAGACCGTCACCGGTGTTCAGCACGACGGTCGTCAGCGAGGGATCCAGCACACCGCTCTCGATGAGCTTCTTCGTGACACCGACGGTCACGCCACCGGCGGTCTCCGCGAAGATCCCCTCGGTCCGCGCGAGCAGCTTGATCGCGTCCACGATCTGCTCGTCGTTCACGTCCTCCACCGCACCGCCGGTACGACGCGCGATGTCCAGCACGTACGGGCCGTCCGCCGGGTTCCCGATCGCCAGCGACTTGGCGATGGTGTTCGGCTTCTGCGGCCGTACGACGTCGTGCCCCGCCTTGTACGCCACGGACACCGGCGAGCACCCCTCGGCCTGCGCGCCGAAGATCTTGTACGGCCTGTCCTCGACGAGCCCGAGCTTGATCAGCTCCTGGAGCCCCTTGTCGATCTTCGTGAGCTGCGAGCCGGAAGCGATGGGAACGACAAGCTGGTCGGGCAGCCGCCAGCCGAGCTGCTCGCAGATCTCGTACGCCAGGGTCTTGGAGCCCTCCGCGTAGTACGGCCGCAGGTTGACGTTGACGAAGCCCCAGCCCTCACCGGCCGGGTCGCCGATCAGCTCGGAGCAGAAGCGGTTCACGTCGTCGTAGTTGCCCTCGATGCCGACGAGCTCGCCGCCGTAGATCGCGGCCATGACGACCTTGCCCTGCTCCAGGTCGTGCGGGATGAACACGCAGGAACGGAAGCCGGCCCGCGCCGCGGCGGCGCCGACCGCGCCGGCGAGGTTGCCGGTGGAGGAGCAGGAGAGCGTGGTGAAGCCGAAGGCGCGAGCGGCCTCGATGGCCTGCGCGACGACGCGGTCCTTGAAGGAGTGCGTCGGGTTGCCGGAGTCGTCCTTGATGTACAGGCCGCCGGTGACGCCGAGCTCGCGGGCGAGGTTGTCGGCCTTGACGAGGTGGGTCCAGCCGGGGTTGATGTTGGGCTTGTCCGCCACGTCCGCGGGGACGGGCAGCAGCGGGGCGTACCGCCAGATGTTCGCGGGGCCCGCCTCGATCTGCTTGCGGAGCTCCTCGGTTTCGTAGGCCGAGAAGTCGTACGCGATCTCGAGCGGGCCGAAACACTCCTCGCAGGCGAAGACCGGGCCGAGCGGCACGCGGTGACCGCACTCGCGGCAGCTGAGCGCCGCGGCGGGACCGAGGTCTACGGTGGTTTCGGTGGTGCTTGCAACAGTCTGCGCAGCCATGGAGGCGAGGCCCTTTCCTCATCTTCCTCACGACGCACTTCGCCGTGAGACGGATTTGGCACCTTCCCGAATCGGGAGCCTCGCGAAAACGATCGTCAGCGATCGCTACGAGAACCGACTGGAGGGTTGCCGGGGCTTCATCGGGCCGTATCCCTCTGCCCCTCTGGATGAGCGGTATGAAGTTGTGAACGGGGAGCCACCCTGGACATGCGATGGTCATCCGCGTTGTTCAAGACTGTAACCGACGGCCTGGACAGTTGAGAGAGACGTCCGAACCGCGAGATGGATCACACGTAGATCACACGCAGAGGAGCCGCGCACTGTGCTGAACGAAGTCGAGCGCTGGCTGGCCACCCGTTCCTGGTCCGTGACCGATCGCCCGCTCCACAGGATCATGGCGGCGAAACGGGGCACGGGCCGCACGGTCAGCGTTGTTCTGCCCGCGCTCAACGAGGAGGAGACGGTCGGTGACATCGTCTCCGTGATCCGTCACGACCTCATGCAGCAGGTCCCGCTGGTCGACGAGATCGTCGTGGTCGACTCGGGATCCACCGACCGCACCTCGGAAGTGGCGGCCGCCGCGGGCGCGAGGGTCGTCCACCGCGACGACATCCTCCCGCGCATCCCGGCCGTGCCCGGCAAGGGCGAGGTCCTGTGGCGCTCCCTCCTCGCCACCAGCGGGGACATCGTCTGCTTCATCGACGCCGACCTGAAGGAGTTCTCCTCGGACTTCGTCTCCGGCATCGTCGGCCCGCTGCTCACCGACCCCGAGGTCGACCTGGTCAAGGGCATGTACGACCGCCCCCTGGGCGGCGCCGCGGGCCAGGGCGGCCGGGTCACCGAGCTCATGGCGCGCCCGCTGCTGAACATGCACTGGCCGCAGCTGGCCGGTTTCGTGCAGCCGCTGGGCGGCGAGTACGCGGCCCGCCGCAGCCTCCTTGAGCAGCTCCCGTTCCCCGTCGGCTACGGCGTCGAGCTGGGCATGCTGGTCGACGCCCTGCACCTGGTGGGCCTGGACGCCCTCGCCCAGGTCGACGTGGGTGTGCGCAAGCACCGCCACCAGGACGGCCAGGCCCTGGGGAGGATGTCCGCCGCGATCTACCGCACCGCCCAGCTCCGGTTGGCCCGCGGCCACATGATCCGGCCCTCCCTCACCCAGTTCGAGCGGGGCCGGGACGGCTTCGAGCCGCGTACGTACTCCGTGGACACGGAGGAACGGCCGCCGATGGTGGAGATCGCGGAGTACGCGAAGCGGAAGGTCGCGTGACCGGAGCACGCGTTCCGTATACGGCTCCCCACTGAGCGCAACCGTACGTTTGAGCGGTTCCGGACCGGGCTAGGTTGAGGCGTATGGCTTCCACGCACGGCGCTGCTCACCAGGTGCTGGTCGCGTCCAATCGCGGCCCGGTCTCTTACGAAGTGGGCGAGGACGGCTCGCTGAACGCCAAACGGGGCGGCGGCGGGCTCGTCTCCGGTCTGTCGGCGATCGGACCGGACGCCGGCGCGCTGTGGGTGTGCTCGGCGCTGTCCGACGGCGACCGCGAGGCGGTACGGCAGGGGGTCGGCGAGGACGACGTCCGGATGCTCGCGATCCCGGCCGACGTGCACGCCGACGCGTACAACGGCATCGCGAACTCGGTGCTGTGGTTCGTCCACCACCTGCTCTACCAGACCCCGCTGGAGCCGGTCTTCGACGCGGAGTTCCGTCGGCAGTGGGCGTCGTACGAGACGTACAACCGCGCCTTCGCGGAGGCGCTCGCCGAGGAGGCGGCGCAGGGGGCCGCGGTCCTGGTGCAGGACTACCACCTGTGTCTGGTGCCGGGGATGCTGCGGGAGCTGCGCCCCGACCTGCGCATCGCCCACTTCTCGCACACGCCGTGGGCGCCGGTGGACTACTTCCGGATGCTGCCGGACGACATCGCGTCCCAGGTCCTGCGGGGCATGCTGGGCGCCGACCGGCTCGGTTTCCTCACCCGCCGCTGGGCGGACGCCTTCACGGCCTGCGCCACGGAGTTCACGGGCGGCCTCGGCGACACGGAGATCGGCGTGCACGGCCTGGGCGCGGACGCGGACTTCCTGCGCGAGCGGTCGCACCGGCGTGACGTGAACGAGCGGATGGCGGCGCTGCGCGAGGAGATCGGCGAGGGCCGCAGGACGATCGTGCGGGTGGACCGGACCGAGCTGTCGAAGAACATCGTGCGGGGCATGCTGGCGTACCGGCGGCTGCTGGAGTCGCGGCCCGAGTGGCGTGAGCGGGTCGTGCACGTGGCCTTCGCGTACCCCTCCCGCCAGGACCTCGCGGTGTACCGGGACTACACGGCGGAGGTGCAGCGGCTGGCGGACGAGATCAACGACGCTTTCGGCACGCCCGGCTGGACCCCGGTCGTACTGCACGTCAAGGACGACTTCGCGCGCTCCCTCGCCGCGTACCGGTTGGCGGACGTGGCGCTGGTCAACCCGATCCGGGACGGCATGAACCTGGTCGCGAAGGAGGTGCCGGTGGTCTCCGACGAGGGGTGCGCGCTGGTGCTGTCGCGGGAGGCGGGGGCGTACGAGGAACTGGGTGACGACGCGATCGTGGTCAACCCGTACGACGTGGAGCAGACGGCGACGGCTCTGCACGAGGCCCTGACGATGCCGTCGGGTGAGCGGGCCGAACGCGCGAAGAGGCTGGCCGCGGCGGCGACGGCACTGCCGCCGGCGCAGTGGTTCCTGGACCAGTTGAACGCACTGAACGGATGAGCATGAGCCTGCCGACGCCCAGCACCGCCGCCGGCCGGGACGGCCTCCGGGCCCTCCTCGCGGACCCCGGCAGGGCGGTGATCGGCCTGGACTTCGACGGAACGCTGGCGCCGATCGTCGCGGACCCGGAGCAGGCGCGGGCCCACCCGGAGGCGGTCGCGGCCCTGGCCGCCCTGGCCCCGAAGGTGGCGTCCGTCGCGGTGATCACCGGCCGCCCGGCCGAGGTCGCGGTCCGCTACGGCGGCTTCGCGGACGTTCCCGGACTGGAGCACCTGACCGTGCTCGGCCACTACGGCGCGGAGCGCTGGGACGCGGCGACGGGCAAGGTCACGGCCCCGGAACCGCACCCGGGCGTGGCCGCGGTCCGCGCCGCACTGCCGTCCCTCCTCGACGGCACCGGCGCGTGGATCGAGGAGAAGGGCGGCCGGGCGGTGGCCGTCCACACCCGCCGGGCCCCTGACCCCCAGGCGACCTTCGACACCCTCCGCGCCCCCCTCACCGCGCTGGCCACCGAGCACGGCCTGATCGTCGAGCCCGGCCGCCTGGTCCTGGAACTCCGTCCCCCCGGCATGGACAAGGGAGTGGCACTCCTGGCCCACGTCCACGACCTGTCCGCCGCCTCCGTCCTCTACGCCGGCGACGACCTGGGCGACCTCCCGGCCTTCACCGCGGTCGACGCCCTCCGCACAACCGGCACCCCGGGCCTCCTGGTCTGCAGCGGCAGCGACGAGGTGCCAGAACTGAGCAACCGCGCGGACCTGGTGGTGAAGGGCCCGGAGGGCGTGGTGGCCCTACTGAGCACCCTGGTGGAACACCTCGGGTGAATTCAGCCCCTCCGGCGTTTGAGGAGCGGGGGTCCAGGGGGCAGAGCCCCCTGGAAGCGGACGGGACGGGTAGGGGCGGCGGGGGCGAGAAAAAGCCCCTACCGCTCCGACCGCCGAGACTCCCGCACCCGCCGCAGCCGATTAACCGTCACCGGATCAAAGGCCAGAGCCCGCGCATCATCCAGCAACGCGTTCAGCAGCTGGTAGTAGCGAACCGGCGCCAACCCCAGCTCCTCCCGTATCGCCCGCTCCTTCGCCCCGGGCCCGGCAAATCCACGACGCTCCAGCGCGAGAACGTCCCGCTCCCTACGGCCCAGCTCCGGATGCTCCATGCCGAAAACCGTAGCCCTCGCCACTGACAGCGACTACTCCGCGTTCTGCGCGGTCAGCTGCAGCGCCCGCAGCACCCCGGCAGGATCCCCGTCCGCCCTCACCGCGGACCCGATCCGCTTCTTGACGTCCGCGCTGACCGAGGCCCAGGACGTCTTGCCGACCGGAGGCAGTTCGGAGTCGGGCAGGGCATCGAGGAAGGGCTTGAGGTCGGCGTCCCGGGAGTCCCCGCTCATGACCGAGGACGCGGAGTTGGTCACCGGCAGCAGGTCGTACTCCCGCGAGAACGCGAGCACGTTCTTCTCGCTGTAGACGAAGTCGAGGAAGTCCCCCACCTGTTCGGCGTGCCCGTTCTTCTTGAAGGCCATCATCCAGTCGGCCACGCCCATGGCGTTCTTGGTCTGCCCCTCGACGCCGGGCATCGGCACCATCCCGAACTTCACCCCCTTCGCGGCGGCGATCTTCATCAGCGCGGGGTGCCCGTCGAGCATCCCGACGTCCCCGGCGGCAAACGCCGAGAACGCGGTGGCCCGGTTCAGGTTCCCGGGCGCGACGGGACCGGTCAGCCCCTTGCCGACGAGGTCGTCCTTGAGCCAGGTCAGCGTCGCGAGGTTCTCCGTGGAGTCGATGCCGTACGTCCCGACGGAGTTGACGTACCCGCCGCCTCCGCTCAGCAGCCACTGCATGGTCTCGGCCTGCGCCTCCTCGGGCCCGAGGGGCAGCGCGTACGGGTACTTCACCCCGTCCGCCTTGAGCGCCTCGGCGTCGGCGGCGAGCTGCTTCCACGTCTTCGGCGGGGTGAGCCCGGCGTCGGCGAAGAGGGTCTTGTTGTAGAAGAGCAGCCGGGTGGAGGCGGCGAACGGCATCCCGTACTGGATCCCGTTGATCTGCCCCGCGGAGCCGAGCTGCCCGGCGAAGTCGGCCTGCTCCCGGATCCCGATCAGGTCGTCGGCCTTGTACAGCAGTCCCTTGTCGGCGTAGTCGGCGTACGCGCCGATCTGTGCCATGTCGGGCGCCTTCCCGGCGTCGACGAGCTCCTTGACCTTACTGTCGACGTCGGTCCAGGAGTACACGCTGACGTCGATCTTCACGCCGGAGTGCTTGGCCTCGTACTCCTTGACGAGGTCGTCCCAGTACTTCTGCGAGCTGTTGGCCGGGCCGTCGCCATAGTCGGCGGCGACCAGCTTCAGCGTCACCTCGTCCGGCCCGCCGCCCAGTCCGCAGCCGCCCAGAACCGCCGTCATGCCCAGTGCGGACACCGCCGCGATCGTTTCCGTCCTACGCCGCCGCACCGACAACCGCCCCACACTCACGTTCGAAAACTTTCGAAAAGTCATACATATCTCCGCCCTCAGGTCTACACCACGTAAGTGGACTAGACCTCTTGCGGGTCGAAGGGTCACACTGTTCCTCGTGAGACATGTCATCGCCCTGGACGTGGGCGGCACCGGGATGAAAGCGGCCCTGATCGGCGCGGACGGCGCTCTGCTGCACCGGGCGCGCCGCGCGACCGGCCGTGAGCGAGGCCCCGACGCGGTCGTCGACGGCATCCTCGACTTCGCCGCCGAACTGCGCGCCCACGGCGCCGAGCATCTCGGTGCTCCCGCGCTCGCGGCCGGCGTCGCCGTCCCCGGCATCGTCGACGAGGACCAGGGCACCGCGGTCTACGCCGCCAACCTGGGCTGGCGCGACCTCCCCCTGCGCGCACTGCTCGCCGACCGCCTCGACGGCATCCCCGTCGCCCTCGGCCACGACGTCCGCACCGGCGGCCTGGCGGAGGGCCGTATCGGCGCGGGCAAGGGCGCCGACCGCTTCCTCTTCGTCCCCCTGGGCACCGGCATCGCGGGCGCGATCGGCATCGCGGGCCGGGTCGAGGCGGGCGCCCACGGTTTCGCGGGCGAGATCGGCCACATCGTCGTACGCCCGGACGGCCTGCCCTGCCCGTGCGGTCAGCGCGGCTGCCTGGAGCGGTACGCGTCCGCAGCCGCGGTCAGCGGGGCCTGGGCCTCGGTCACCGGGAACCCTGAGGCGGACGCGGCGGACTGCGCCAAGGCGGTGGACGCCGAGGACCCGAAAGCGCGGCAGGTCTGGCAGGACGCCGTGGCCGCCCTGGCGGACGGCCTGGTCACCGCCCTCACCCTCCTGGACCCCCGCACCCTGATCATCGGCGGAGGCCTCGCGGAGGCGGGAGAAACCCTGTTCACACCACTACGGGAAGCGGTCCGGCAACGGATCACCTTCCAGAAGCCACCGACCATCGTCCCAGCGGCCCTGGGCGACACGGCCGGCTGCCTGGGCGCCGGCCTCCTGGCCTGGGATCTCCTAAACAAGACCGACGGTACGGAGGTAACTCCCTGATGGCACCCCACTCAGGGGCGCGGGGAACTGCGCGACCAGCCACAACGAACCCGCACCCCGCGACGGCCGGAACCCCCCTGGTGCTCTCCGGTGCCAACGTGGTCCTGCCCACGGGGACGGTCAGGAACGGCCAAGTTGTCATCGACGGCACGCGCATCACCGGCGCCGCACCAGAGAACTCCCACCTGACCGACGTCTCCGGTCACTGGCTCGTCCCAGGCTTCGTGGACCTCCACAACCACGGCGGCGGAGGAGCCTCGTTCACATCGGGCACCCCCGAAGAGATCCTCAAGGGAATCCACACCCACCGCCTCCACGGCACCACCACCCTCGTCGCCTCCACCGTGACCGGCGACATGGACTTCCTCGCCCAACGCGCCGGCCTGCTGAGCGAACTCGCCGAACAGGGCGACATCGCCGCGATCCACTTCGAGGGCCCCTTCATCTCCCCCTGCCGCAAGGGCGCCCACGCGGAGAAACTCCTGCGCGACCCCGACCCGGCGGAGGTCCGCAAGCTGATCGACGCGGCGCGCGGGCAGGCCGGGATGGTCACGCTCGCCACCGAACTCCCCGGCGGCATCGACTCCGTACGGCTCCTCGCCGAGCACGGCGTCATCGCGGCGATCGGGCACACGGACGCGACCTACGAGCAGACCGTGGAGGCCATCGCCGCGGGCGCGACCGTCGCCACGCATCTCTTCAACGCGATGCCGCCCCTCGGCCACCGCGACCCCGGCCCCATCACCGCCCTCCTGGAGGACGAGCGGATCACGGTCGAGCTCATCAACGACGGCACGCATCTGCACCCGGCGGCACTGCAACTGGCGTTCCATCACGCGCGTTCCGAGAGGGTCGCGTTCATCACGGACGCCATGGACGCGGCGGGCTTCGGGGACGGCCGTTACATGCTCGGTCCGCTGGAGGTCGAGGTCAGCGAAGGCGTCGCCCGCCTGGTCGAGGGCGGCTCGATCGCGGGCTCCACTCTCACCCTGGACCGCGCCTTCAAGCGGGCGGTGACCGTCGACCGGCTCCCGGTGGAGGAGGTCGTCGCCGCGATCTCCGCCAACCCGGCCCGGCTGCTGGGCATGGCCGACCGGATCGGCTCGCTGGAGCCCGGCAAGGACGCCGACCTGGTCCTCCTGGACCATCAATTCGACCTCAAGGGAGTCATGCGCCGGGGTGAATGGGTGGTCGATCCACAACTGGGCTGATGTGTCCCGCTGTTGGGGGCGGCGGTGTCCTGGGACACTGAACGGGCTCTTTCATCTGCGGGGAGGTCGGTACAGGTGATCCTCACGGTCACGCTGAACACCGCTCTCGACATCACCTATCGCGTACCGGCGTTGCGGCCCCACACCAGCCACCGGATCACCGAGGTCGCCGAACGCCCGGGCGGCAAGGGGCTCAACGTGGCCCGGGTGCTCACAGCGCTCGGGCACGAGGTCACCGTCACCGGCTTCACGGGCGGCGCGACGGGCCGCATCGTCCAGGAGCAACTCGCCGCCGTACCGGGCCTGATGGACGCGCTCGTCCCGGTCAGCGGCCCGACGCGGCGCACGATCGCCGTCGTCGACGAGCGGTCCGGCGACACCACCCAGCTCAACGAGCCGGGCCCGACGGTGACTTCGGCGGAGTGGTCGGCCTTCCAGGAGGCGTACGAGGATCTCGTCCCCTCGGTCTCGGCGGTGGCCCTGTGCGGGAGTCTGCCGCCGGGGGTGCCGGTGGGGGCGTACGCGGGCCTGGTCCGCACGGCGAAGGCGGCCGGGGTGCCGGTGCTGCTCGACACCGCCGGGGAGGCACTGCGCCGCGGGATCGCCGCCCGCCCCGACATCGTCAAGCCGAACGCCGACGAACTGGCCGAACTGACCGGCTCCCACGAGCCGTTGCGCGCGACGCAGGACGCGAGGCGCAGGGGCGCGCAGTCCGTGATCGCCTCTCTGGGCAAGGAGGGCCTCCTCGCCGTGACTCCCGAGGGACGCTGGCGCGCCGGCCCGCCCACCCCGGTCCACGGCAACCCGACGGGCGCCGGCGACTCGGTGGTGGCGGCTCTGCTGTCGGGCCTGGCGGAGAACCTGCCCTGGCCGGACCGGCTGTCCCGCGCGGTCGCCCTGTCCGCCGCGACCGTACTGGCCCCGGTGGCCGGCGAGTTCGACCGCGCGGCCTACGAGGAACTGCTGGGGCAGGTCACGGTGACCGGGGAGACCGGCGCGGCCTGACCGCCGCCGCCCTACTTCTTGACCTGGCCCTCCTTGAGCCACACCTGGTCGAGCAGGACGTTGCACTTGTCGCCGTCCGCGCACGAGATGCTGATGGTGTTGGTGCCCTTGGTGAGGGACGGCCAGGAGTAGGTCGTCGTCCAGCCCTTGGCGAAGTCGCCGTCCTTGGCGTGGGCGTAGTTGTCCATGCCCACCTTGGTGCCGAAGACCTTGCCGTTGACCGTGAGGGTCATCGACTGGTCGTCACCGGCGGCGCTGTAGTGCGCGAACAGCGTGTACACGCCGTTCGAGGGAACGCCGTTGACGGTCCACGTCACCGACGAGCCCACGTTGTTCAGGTTGCCGACGTAGATCCCGCCGTCCGCCTGGGCGCCCTGGACGTCCGAGGCGAGGGCGGCACCGCCACCGAGGCGCAGCGCCTTCGCGTCGATCGTCTTCTGGTACTCGTCGCTCGCCGCGCCGCTGCTGCTGGACGCGCTCGGCTTCGAGCTCTGGGAGGCGGTCGGACTGGTCGCGACCTGGTCGCTGGTGCCGTCCTTCTTGTCGTCGCCGCCCATCATCGCCACGCCGATGCCGATGACCACCGCGGCGACCACCGCGATCGCGCCGATCAGCAGGCCCTTGGTGTTGGGGCCTCCGCTCCGGCCGCCGCCGCCGCTGTAGCCGGGCATGGGCTGCTGGCTGGTGGGGGCGCCGCCCGGGAAGGTCTCGGGGGCCGAGTAGTGGGCGGTGGGCTGACCGTAGGTGGCCTGCTGCTGCGGGACCTGGCCGTACGGACCGTTCGGCGCGGCCGGTGCCTGCTGCTGGCCGTACTGCCGCTGGCCGACCGAACGCGACCGGTTGACGGAGTTCGGATAGCCGTAGCCGTAACCGCCGCCGGACGGCGGCTGGGCGCCGTTGGCCTGGCCGTCGGCGTAGAGGTAGCCGAACGGGTCTTCGTCCTCGGGCGGGCTCGCGCCGTTGTTGCCGGACGTCATCCCTTGGTACTCCTCAGCAGGTGCGGAAAACGGATGCGATACGTGTAGTGAGAATGGCGAGCCTACCCGCTCCTGATGGCCCAAACGGGTGACTCGGATCGCATCAGCTCGCTGACCTGGGGATCAACCCGCGCGTCTGTGTTGTTTGGGACGAGATCGTTTCTCGACGTACATCCGCTCGTCGGCGGACTTCAACACTTCGTCCGCAGTCATGCCGCAGTGCGCCCAGCCGATGCCGAAGCTGGCCCCGACCCGGACGGCCCGTCCTTCGGCGCGGATCGGCTGGATTATCTCGTTGCGAAGCCGTACGGCGAGGTCGGCGGCGTCGGCCTGCCCGAGCCCATCGGCGAGGATCACGAACTCGTCGCCGCCGAGCCGGGCCACGGTGTCGCCGTCGCGCACGCACTGGGACAGCCGCCTGGCGACCTCGATGAGCACCGCGTCACCCGCGTTGTGCCCGAACCGGTCGTTGATCGACTTGAAGCCGTCGAGGTCGCAGAAGAGCACCGCGAGCCCCTTGGTGCCGTCGTCGTGCGTCCCCTCGGGGGCGACGGTGTGCACATGGTGGTCGAAGGCCTCGTACGCCTCGGCGCCGTCGGCACGGAAGTCGAAGCCGTGGCCGTTCGCGTCGAAGGCCGGGTGGCCGAAGGCCGCGTCCATGGACTCCAACGCACCGGAGTGGGTCGAGCGCCGACACAGGCGGGACGACAGCCGCGCACGCAGCTCGGCGGAGTTCGGCAGGCCGGTCAGGGAGTCGTGGGAGGCGCGGTGGGCGAGCTGCATCTCACGCTGCTTGCGTTCCGCTATGTCCTCGACATGGGTGAGCAGGAAGCGCGGCCCGTCGGCGGCGTCGGCGACGACGGAGTTGCGCAGGGACACCCAGACGTAGGTGCCGTCCCGGCGCCCGAGGCGCAGCTCGGCCCGTCCGCCCTCCGCCGAGGTCCGCAGCAGGGTGCCTATGTCCTCGGGGTGCACGAGGTCGGAGAAGGCGTAGCGGCGCATCGCGGACGCGGGGCGGCCGAGCAGGCGGCACAGGGCGTCGTTGGTGCGCAGGATCCGGCCGTGCTGGTCGCCGCCCATCTCGGCGATGGCCATGCCGGAGGGGGCGTACTCGAAGGCCTGCCGGAAGCTCTCCTCGCTGGCTCTGAGGGCCTGCTGCTCCCTTTCGAGCCTGACCAGTGCGCGCTGCATGTTCGCGCGTAGACGCGCGTTGCTGATCGCGATGGCGGCCTGGAAGGCGTACATCTGGAGCGCTTCGCGTCCCCATGCGCCCGGTCGGCGGCCGTTGCGCGGCCGGTCCACGGACAGGACGCCGATCAGCTCGCCGCACTGGCCGCCGCTCTGCGCGCTCGGCGTGTACATGGGCGCGAAGAGCCGGTCGGAGGGGTGCCACTCGTCCTCGAAGCGGGGCGCGGGGCCGTCGGTGTACCACTGCGGTACGTCGTCGTCGTCGAGGACCCAGCCCTCGGTGTGCGGGATGAAGACCAGGTCGCCCCAGGTCTCGCCCATGCTCAGCCGGCGCTCCCAGGAGTCACGGGAGCCCACCCGGCCGGTGATCAGGGCCTCGGCGGCCTGGTTCCCGGAGAACGCGGCGACCACGAGGTCGCCGTCGGGGCGCGCGAGGTTGACGCACGCCAGCTCGTAGCCGAGTGCCTGGGTCACGCCGTTCGCGACCGTCTGCAGCGTGTCGGCCAGGCTGCGGGCCGTGTTCATGTCCGCCATGACCTGGTGCAACTGTCGCAGGGACGCAAGCTGGACGTACGGCTCCGACTCGGTCTCCATTGCTCGCCCTCCCCCCGAGACCTCGCAGTGAATCAAGGGTTCTCTCTGGCGTATCTTCAGCGCGGTTTCGGTGGTGCCGCGCCGTCGGTACTTCTCCGCCACTGAATCACAGCGCGCTGCCCACTCGGTACACAGGGTCAACAATTAGTACCTCTTGTGACTCAAGTCACAGCGAAAGATGAACAATTGAGTAGGGTTTCTGCGGTTTACCTGTGCGTTTACTGAACGCAAACTTTGGGTGTTTGTGGAAGATGTGCGCATCTCCGCCGGTGGTCCTAGGTCCGACCTCGGACGAAGGCCCGATGCGGCCTCCCCGGACACACGATTAGCGTTCCGAGCATGTCCCGGACTCCCCTTGCCACCACCGTCGCCCCCACCGTCCCGATGATCCCCGCCGCCGCTTCCGGGCATGCTGTGGGGGTGAGCAACGACGAGTTCCGCGCCGCCATGTCCCGGCTTGCCGCGGGCGTGGTCCTGGTGACCGCGTTCGAGCCCCCGCTCGACGCCGAAGGACCGGGCGGCGAGGACATCGGCATGACGGCGACGGCGTTCCTGTCGGTCTCCCTGGACCCGCCTCTGGTGCTGGTCAGCCTGCGTACCGGCTCCCGCATGGACGACCTGCTCGACGAGCAGCCCCACTGGGCGGTCTCCGTCCTGTCCGAGAGCCAGCGCCACATCGCCGGCCGCTTCGCCATGAAGGGCCGCATCAGCGACCGCCTCCTGTTCGAGGACATCCCCTACGTCCGCGGCGAGGCGACCGGCGCCGCACTGCTCGGCGGCGCCCTCGCCACCCTGGAGTGCCGCACGGAACAACGCGTGGAGGCCGGCGACCACACCCTGGTGATCGGCCACGTCCTGACAGCCGCCGTACCGAGCGCGGACGGCGGCCCGCTGGCCTATTTCCGCGGACGGTACCGGCAGCTGGGCTGAATTCCCTGGCCGCCGGCCACCAGCCCGAACTAGGGTCCCCGGATGACCTCAGCGATCTCCATCCCCCGCCTCGAAGAGATCACACCCGGGAATTTCGCAACCGCCATCGGTATTCGGGTGCACCCCGAGCAGGAATTCGCGGTCTCCCCCGTGATGAAGTCCCTCGCCGAGGCATACGTGCATCCCGCGGGAGTGGCCTGGCCGCGCCTGATCGTCGACGGCGACCGCACGGTCGGCTTCCTCATGGCCTTCCTCGACATCGACTGGCACGCCGACGGCGGCAGCGTGCTCCGCTCCGGCCTGTGGCGGCTGAACATCGCGGCCGGCGAGCAGGGCATGGGCTACGGCCGTTTCGCGGTCGAGGCCGTCGCCGCGGAGCTGCGCCGCCGGGGCACGAAGGAGCTGTACGTCACCTGGCACGAGGGACCGCACGGCCCGGCGGACTTCTACCTGAGACTCGGCTTCCGCAGGACCGGGGAACTCAGCGACGGGGAGACCGTGGGAGTGCTCAGCCTCGACTAGACCAGGGTGACGTCGAGCCGGGCCGCCCGCTCCGGATCCGTGGTGATGTCGATCACGGCGATCCTGTCGTGTACGAACGTGAAGGCGAGCGTTCGCTCCAGGCGGCCGTCCCGGAGGACCGCGAGACCCGTGACGCCCTCGATGAGAGCGGGTACGGCGACGAAGGCCATGTGCGAGTAGCTGCTCGCTCCCTTGGCCACCGCCGACGCCCCCGTCGTCACCCCGACCTCCGTACGCACCACGACGTCCGGATCGAGGACCGCCAGCAGCCCGTCGAAGTCGCCCTCGCGCGCGGCGGCCAGGAAGGCGTCGACAACCTCCCGCTGCCGTACGAGATCGGCGTCCTGCGGTTCGGCGCCCTGCACCCGACGCCGCGCCCGGCTGGCGAGCTGGCGGGCGGCCGCGGGGGACTTGCCGACAACACCGGCGATCTCCTCGTACGGCACGGCGAACAGGTCGTGCAGGACGAACGCGAGCCGTTCGGGGGGCGTGAGGGTGTCGAGGACGACGAGGAGCGCGGCGCCGACGGAGTCCGCGAGCAGGGCGTCCTGCTCGGGCCCGGGCACGGCGTCCGCGACCGGCGCCTCGCCGTCCAACGGCTGCTCGCCCCGCGCCTTGCGCGACCGCAGCATGTCGAGACAGACCCGTCCCACGACGGTCGTCAGCCACCCCGCCAGATTGTCGACGCGCTCGGTGTCCGCCCGGCTCACCCGCACCCAGGCCTCCTGCACAGCGTCCTCGGCCTCGGCGGCCGACCCCAGCATCCGATGCGCGACCGCCCGCAGCCGTGCCCGGTGAGACTCGAACCGCTCGGCCAGGAAGTCGTCGTCACCCATGGATCACCGCTCTCGTCGTCACCGGCTGCCAGTCAGTTGACGAAAGAGAGGGGGGAGATGTGACACGCGTTTTAGGGGCGCGGGGAACTGCGCGACCAGCCACGACGGCGCGTCAGCCGATGAACAGCCCGATGCCCGGAGGCACTACCCCCAGTCCCGCCCCGTCCGCCCCCGCTTCGTGTCCGAGCGCTGCTTCTTCTCCCGAAGCCGACGTTCGTTGATCCCGCGAGGGATACGTGTCGCGCGGCGCGGCTTCGGCGGCGGCGCCGTGGACTCGGCGAGCAGCGCCGCGAGGCGCACGGCGGCGGTCTCACGGTTGCGCCACTGCGAACGGTGCTCGGAGGCGCGGACGGTGACGACGCCGTCGACGAGCCGCCCGGCCAGCCTCTCCAGCGCCCGCTGCTTCCACACCTCGGGCAGCGACTCGGTCCGCTCGACGTCGAAACGCAGCTCGACCTGCGTGTCACTGGTGTTGACGTGCTGTCCGCCGGGCCCGGACGACCGCGAGAAACGCCACATGAGCTCGGCCTCGGGGAGTGAGACGGAGCCGCGGATGACATAGGGACCGGACATGAGGTCCATGTTCCCGGCTCTGTCCGGTCCACGTCACCCGAATATCGCCGAGCCCCTCCCCGACTTGGTAAAGAAAGTAAAGACACGGGGAACCTTGGGCACCCCTCGCGGCGTTCATACGGGTAGCTGTAGCTTCAAGGCCGTACCGCCGTACATAGACGTCTTAACGAGGGAAGGACTCCCAAACCATGGCTGTAAGCCTGTCCAAGGGTGGCAACGTCTCGCTCACCAAGGAGGCTCCGGGCCTGACCGCCGTCACCGTGGGCCTCGGCTGGGACGTCCGCACGACCACCGGCACCGACTTCGACCTCGACGCCTCCGCGATCGCGGTCAACACCGAGGGCAAGGTCTACTCGGACGGCCACTTCGTCTTCTTCAACAACAAGGAGACCCCGGACAAGACCATCGTCCACACCGGCGACAACCGCACCGGTGAGGGCGCGGGCGACGACGAGGCGATCAAGGTCAACCTCGCCGGCCTCCCCGCCGACATCGACAAGATCGTCTTCCCGGTCTCGATCTACGACGCGGAGAACCGCTCGCAGAACTTCGGCCAGGTCCGCAACGCCTACATCCGCATCCTGAACGAGGCCGGCGGCGCCGAGATCGCGCGCTACGACCTCTCCGAGGACGCGGCGACGGAGACGGCCATGGTCTTCGGCGAGCTGTACCGCAACGGCGCGGAGTGGAAGTTCCGCGCGGTCGGCCAGGGCTACGCCTCCGGCCTGGTCGGCATCGCCACGGACTTCGGCGTCAACGTCTGACGTTCGCTGCGCTGAGCTGAACCGAGCTGAGCGGGAGCCCCTGGTCGTACCGGCCGGGGGCTCCGGCGTTCGCAGTCGTCTTCCGAGACGCTAATGCGGTGGCCCGTGCGGTGCTGAGCTGCGAGTATCTGCCGATGCTTACCCTTGCCGACGAACTCGGCCATCTTTCATACACGGTCACCGGCGAAGGTTCGCCCGTCGTACTCGTGCACGCGGGCGTCGCCGACCACCGCATGTGGGACGCGGTCGTGCCCGCCCTCGCGGAGCGGCACACAGTCATCCGCTACGACCTGCGCGGTTTCGGCGAGTCCGCACCCCCGGCCGGTCCGTTCAGCGAGACCGACGACCTGCGCCGCCTCCTGGACCACCTCGGCCACGAACGCGTCCGGCTCATCGGCGCGTCCTGGGGCGGCCGCGTGGCCGTGAACTTCACTCTCACCCACCCGGACCGGGTGCGGTCCCTGGCGGTGCTCGCCCCGCCGTGGCCGGGATATGACTGGTCGGCGGAGATGATCGCGTACGACGAGGCGGAAACCGCAGCCCTGGCCGCGGGCGACCTGGACACCGCAGTCCGCGTGAACCTGGACATGTGGCTGCGCGGGCCGGCCCGCAGCTGGGAGGAAGTCGCCCCGGAACTGGCCGGACAACTCCGCACCCCGGTACGGACGTCGCTGGTGAACCAGGACACCGTCGGAGAACACTCCCAAGGCGGCGCAGAAGGCGACATCGGCACGATCACCGTTCCCACACTGGTCGGGATCGGCAAGCTCGACGTCGCCGACTTCCAGGACATCGCCCGCCGGTACGCCACCGAGATCCCCGGTGCCACCCTCGTCGAGTTCCCCACCGCGGCCCACCTCATCGCACTGGACGCGCCCACCGAACTCACCGCGGCACTCCACCCGTTCCTGGCACGCTGACGCACGGTCGGTCGTTTCTACGCCTGCGAGACGAACGCGGTCCAGGCGGCTGGGGTGAGGGCGAGGCGGGGGCCGGCTGCGTCGTCGTTCTTCGAGTCGCGGACGTGGATGGTGCGGGGGGCTACCGCGATCTCGACGCAGGACTCGCCGTCATTGCCGCCGCTGTAACTGCTCTTGAACCAGTCCAGTGCGATCTCGACGCAGGAGTTGCCATCGGTGCCGCTGCTGTAACTGCTCTTGAACCACATCAGCTCGGAGGCGTCCCCTGCAGCGATCTTGCGGATCATGTCTCTCCCAGCAGTTGCTCGATGAAGGCCAGCGACTCCCATGAGGAGAGCGCCTGAGCCCGGATGGTGCCATACCGCAGTTCAAGAATGCGGAGTTGTTTCGGGTCGGTGATGGGGCGGCCGTTGAAGGCGCCGTCCGAACGCCCCACTGCCGTTCCGTCCGGAAACTTCAGCAGCTCGATCTTGCCGTCCAGGCCCGGGTGGGCATCACGATCGGTCGGCATGACCTGAAGCGTGACGTTGCGCAACCTCCCCACCTCCAGCAGACGTTCGAGCTGCTGCTGCCACACCATTGTGCCCCCGACCGGTCGCCGTACCACCGCCTCCTCCAACACGAAGTGGAGGGACGGGGCCGGGTCACGCTGGAAGACCGACTGCCGGGCCAAGCGGGCGGTCACCATGCGCTCCACGTCGTCCCGCGAGTACGGCGGCTGAGCCGCCTCGAAGAGGGCCCGCGCGTGATCCGTCGTCTGCAACAACCCATGGACGCTGTTGCACTCATACACCCCGATCTCCACCGCCTGCCCCTCCAACTTGGCCAGCTCCCGAACCTTCTTCGGATACCGGACCTTCCTCACGTCCTCCTTCATCGCGGAGATGAGCCCACCCGCCCCCAGGACCTCGTCGGCCCTGTCCAGATAGTCGAGCCGAGGGATCCGCTTCCCGCCCTCGACCTTGTAGACCAGGTCCTCCCCGTACCCGACGGCCTCACCGAACTCGCCGGCCCGCATCCCCACGGCCTCGCGCCGTAGCTTCAGTTGCCGTCCGACGGTCGCGATCACCGCGACACCCCACTCGTCGTCCGGATCGACCTCCCACCCAGGGTCGACCGTCTCGCCGTCCACGCTCATCTCCCGCGCCCCTCCGCCGTACGTCCGTGTCCGCGACTGCCCCTACCCGTACGTCCGCCCCCGACAGCCCGGACACGACCGGACAAGCTCCGGACAGTCACCGTACGCATCGGTGTCGTCACTGTTCACGGTAAGCACCGGCGGCCACGCTGAGTGACGTGAATCAAGAAACCGCCGTCATCCGCAACTTCAGCGTCCCGCTGTCCCCCACCCCGCGTGGAGCCCGCCTGGCCCGGCTGCTGGCCGGCGAGCAACTGCGTGAGTGGGGACTCCCGTTGCACCCGGCGGAGCACATCGTGGCGGAGCTGGCGGTGAACGCGGCCACGCACGGCAGGGTCCCGGGGCGCGACTTCCGCCTCACGCTGTACGTCGTAGGCCACACCCTGCGCATCGAGGTCACGGACACCCGGGGTGACCGTCTGCCCCGCGCCGAACTCCCCGCACCGGACGCCGAGTCGGGCCGGGGTCTCGTTCTGGTGGACGCGCTCGCCGACCGGTGGGGCGTGGCGCCGGGGCCGCGTCCACGCAAGACGGTGTGGGCGGAACTCGACCTGAAACCGGATCCCGGAAACCCGTACGTCGGTGGTGGGGGCGGCCTTTTCCAAGGAACTCATGGGTGAAAGAACCCCGACCAAACCCACCCCTCCTCCCGCCTCGCGGTCGGCTCACTCTCACGAGTGAACATCGCCAACTCAGCTGGATTTCGCCCCGGTTGCCTGCCCTACAGTCAGCCCCAACACAACCGCAGACATGCAACGGCCCTCGCAGGGACTGCAATCCCGATGCGAGGGCCTGACCACCAAGGAAGAAACAGGCTTCCCGATGGATACCCAAAACCCTAGCGCGCCCTCGCGCGCCCGGTCCCGTGTTGCCGCCAAGAACCACCCGAACCGGGACCCCGAAGCCGAACCCGGCGGCGGTCTGCTCCACGACCACACCCGCCACACCACCCGCTTCACGGTGATCGGCAACCACCTCAGCCAGCACCCGGAGCTGTCGCTGCTGGCCATCGGCCTGGCCACACACCTCCAGTCGCTGCCGCAGGGCGCCTGCGCCGACATCAAGTTCCTGGCCGACCGCTTTCCCGAGGGCCGGGACCGGATCGCCGCCGCCCTGCGCGAACTGGAGGCCCACGGCTACCTGCGTCGCGAGCGGCGCCGTATCCCCGGCGGCCGCATCGTCACCCGCACGGTCTCCTGCAACCAGCCGAAACAGCACCGCACAGCCCCGGCACGAAGGGCAGCACCGCCCGCGCACGACACTCCGCGCTCCGAGAAACCGTCCCTGCGCGCCGTACCGCAGCCCGCCTGCCCTTCCCCGGGGCTCCTCCAGAAGGCCACCGACCTCCTCGCGGGCCTGCGCCGCATCGACTCCCGCCTGCCCCTCTCCGCCCGGGACACCGGCCACCTCGCCCCGGGAGTCGCCGCCTGGCTGGAACGGGACGTCACCCCCACCGCCGTACGCGACGCCCTCACCGCCGACCTGCCTCCCGACGGCCCCCGCCACCCCGCGGCCTTCCTGGCCCACCGGCTGACCGACCTGCTGCCGCCCCCACCGCCCCCGTTCCGGCCGCTCGGCGCGGCACCACCAGCCGTCCTCCACCCGTTCCAGGACTGCGACGGCTGCACCCGCGTCTTCCGCGCCCCCGAACCGGGCCGCTGCCGCGACTGCCGTGCCGCACCATGACGGGCACCCCGGGCGACGGCCGGCGAGCCACCTCTCACCACCGGTACCGCGCCATGCGGGACTTCGTGCAGTCCCTGGACGACACCGTGCCCGGCAGGTTCGAGATCACCAAGAAGGGGATCGTTCACGACATCACAGCGGGCGTCGGTCGGCATGAACTCACCGCCGCGTGCAGCCCCGACAACGACTGGGTCGGCAAGGTCCGCGACTACCCCCTGATCGGCATCCCCGTCTACGCGATCTTCGACCCCCGCACCGGCACCGGCGCCGTCCTCACCGACATCCACCCCACCCCCGAAGGCCCCCGCTACGCCACCCGCAAGGACTTCGTCTACGGCGAGGACGTCACCATCGCCGACTGGACCATCTCCACGGACGGTCTGCCGCGCTACACGGCTGATGAGGGACGGCGTGGCTGAGACGATGCCTCGGTGAACTCCTTCTCGTATGACCGGCCGCCCCTCCAGGAGCCCAGACCCGCCGAGCCCGGTGAGTGGCCGGAATTCGAGGCCACACTCGCCGTGGTCAATCGCGACGTGACGGCGACCCTGCCCGGTCAGGACCCGCTGATACTGATGGTCGCCCCGTCCTGGCAGCCGCTGCCTCCGAACGGGATCGACAGGGGCTTGGTCTTCGTGGCGATGCCGGACGGCCGTTGGCAGGGCAACGCGGTGAACGCGGACCTGGAGGAGGGCGACCCGCCGGAGCCGGACGATGCGATGACGGCGCTGAGCCTGGTCGCGGGGGCGGCGCAGGACACGATCATGGAGCTGCTCTGGCAGGCCTGGCCGATCTGCCTGGAGCACAAGGTCGGAATGCACCTTCGTCCCGCAGGGACCACTGACGACTGGCACGGGGGCGAAACGGACACGTCGAACCCAGAGGTGTGGTGGTGCCGCGGCAGCCGTGACGGCACCTGCCACGACGTCTCCCTGGTGGGCGAGTTGGGATGATTCTCGGAGGAGCGAGCATCGGAAGTGCATCAAGCAGTGTGTGTCGGCGGCATCCCGGCTCCCGCCCTTGTCGCGTCGGTGCCCCAACTGGCCAGCAGTCTTAGGGCCTCCGCCGACGGGGAGCCCGGTTCGGCGTGGTACGTCAGCAGCATCTGTTCATGGGCGTCGGCCAGGTGGAACGCCTCGAGGCGTAGATCGAGTTCGCCGACGAGCGGGTGGTGCAGGCGCTGGACGCCGCGGCACTTCTCCGTGACGTCGTGGGCGGCCCACAACTGCCTGAACTCCTCGCTCTTCACGGAGAGTTCGCCCACCAGCGCGGACACCTGGCGGTCGTTCGGATGGGTGCCGGCGTACATGCGCAACTGAGAGACGACGTCGTTCGCTTTGTGCTCCCAGTCCACGAACAGGTCGCGGTACCGGGGCCTGAGGAACACCAGCCGCGCCCAGTTCCGCTCCTGCTCGGGCAACTCGGCCCAGTCGCCGAAGACCGCCGCGGTCATCCGGTTCCAGGCGAGGATGTCCGAGCGCGGCCCCACGAGGATCGCCGGGACGCCGTCCATGGCGTCCAGCAGCGTCCGCAGGTGGCTCCGCACCTGCTGGGTGCGGGCGGCCGGCTTCCTCTTCTGCCGCTTCGGCTTCGCCAGGTGCGTGAGGTGGGCGTGCTCGGCGTCGCTCAGCCTGAGCGCGTGTGCGATGGCGTCGAGGACCTCCGCGGACACGTGCTGCCCGTTGCCCTGCTCCAGGCGCGTGTAATAGGCCACTGACACCCCGGCCAGCTGCGCCAGCTCCTCGCGGCGCAGCCCCGGCACCCGCCGGTACCGTCCGAAGCTCCGCAGCCCCACATCCTCCGGCTTCAGCCGGGCCCGCCGGGTGCGCAGGAACTCACTGAGCTCGGCACGCGGGTCCAGAGCGCCGACGGCGGGCTCGAGCACCGGTTCGGGGTGTTCGTCCATACCTTGAGTATCTACGTTCGGACGCACACCAGCCTGACCCAACCAGTGGTAGGCATCGCAGGCGTAGGCAAAGCCGTGGCCTGGATGGACGCGGGCCCGGCCGGGACGCTGGCCACCGCGTGCCCGGCCGGAAGGCAGCCGGGCGCGGAACCTCAGCTGGAGGAACTCACCCCACCGGAAAAAAGATCACCCTTCGTGAGCATGGCCAGGCAGAACGCGGGTTCCAGGCCGCAACGCGAAGTTCCAGGCCGCAGGCCAGAGTCCTTCTGATCCAGCCCCTTGTGCCTGATGGCGCCCCCCTTTAAGAGAACGAGCCCTCGGGTGAACCGGAGGAATGACACGGTGGAGATAGAGCTGCGGATCAACGGATCCGCCCGACGGTTGGACGTCGCACCGCAGGTGAGCCTGCTCGACGCGCTGCGCGAGTACCTGGGCCTGACCGGCACGAAGAAGGGCTGTGACCAGGGCGCGTGCGGGGCCTGCACGGTGCTGGTGGACGGTCGGCGGATCAACGCCTGCCTGGCGCTGGCGGTGCAGTACCAGGGCCGTGACATCACGACCGTCGAAGGGGTCGACCACCCGCTGCAGGCGGCGTTCGTCCGCGCGGACGGATTCCAGTGCGGCTACTGCACGCCGGGCCAGATCTGCTCGGCGATCGGGATGCTCACCGAGCACAAGGAGGGCGCGCCCAGCGCGGCGACCGAGCACCTCGCCGACAGCGGCGGGGAGCTGGACGAGGCGGAGATCCGGGAGCGGATGAGCGGCAACCTGTGCCGCTGCGGCGCCTACAACGGCATCGTCGCGGCGATCAAGGAGGTCGCGAAGTGAAGTCGTTCTCTTACGTCAGCGCACCGGACACGGCCACGGCGCTGCACGCGATCACGGACGGCGAGGACGTGAAGTTCCTCGCGGGCGGCACGAACCTCGTCGACCTCATGCGGGAGGGCATCGAGCATCCGTCGACGGTCGTGGACATCACCCGCCTGCCGCTGACCGGGATCGACCAGCTCCCCGACGGCACCCTCCGCGTCGGGGCGCTGGTCACCAACAGCCGGCTCGCGGCCGACCCTGTCATCCGTGCCCGCTGTCCGGTGCTGGCGCAGGCGATCCTGCTGGGGGCGTCCGCCCAGCTGCGGAACATGGCGACCGTGGGCGGCAACCTGCTGCAGCGCACCCGGTGCATGTACTTCTACGACGAGACGTCGGCGTGCAACAAGCGTGTGCCCGGCAGTGGGTGTGACGCGATCGGCGGGTTCTCCCGGGGCAGCGCGGTGCTGGGGGCGAGCGAGCACTGCAACGCGACGCATCCCTCGGACATGGCGGTGGCGCTGGTGATGCTCGACGCCGTCGTCGAGGTGGAGAGTGTGCGCGGCGTGCGGCGTATCCCGGTCGCCGAGTTCCACCGGCTGCCCGGCGACACTCCCCACATCGAGACGGTGCTGGCCTCCGACGAGCTGATCACAGCCGTAGAACTGCCGCCGGTGCCGGTCGCGGCGCACTCGCGCTACCGCAAGGTCCGCGACCGCGCGTCCTACGCCTTCGCCCTCGTCTCCGTCGCCGCCGCGCTGGCCGTAGAGGACGGCGTGGTCACCGAGGTGCGGCTCGCGCTGGGCGGTGTCGGCACCAAACCCTGGCGCGCCACCGAAGCCGAACGCGCGCTCCTGGGCCGGCCGGCGACCGAGGAAGCCTTCCGGCGGGCGGCGGAAGCAGAACTCGCCGCCGCGGAGGGCGGGCCGCAGAACACCTTCAAGATCGAACTCGCGCGGCGCACGATCGTGGCGACCCTGCGGCAACTGCTGACCGAGGGGAGCGCCGCCTGATGCCGAACTCAACTCCCACGTCAGGAGCGACCGGGCCGTACGGAAGAAGGCAGGGCGGCATGACCACGATCGGACAACCGCTCGACCGTGTCGACGGCGGCGTCAAGACGACCGGTGCCGCGAAGTTCGCGGCCGAGCACTCCTATCCCGGCCTCACACACGCCGTACTCGTGCACGCCACCATCAGCCGAGGCCGCGTCACCGCCCTGCACACCGATGCGGCGAGCGCGGTGCCGGGTGTGATCGCCGTCCTCACCCACCTCAACGCGCCCCCCATGAAACCGGCGCAATTGCCCGGAACATTCAACTTCGCCGGTCTGTTCTCCGGGACCTCGGTGAACTACCTGCAGACCGACGAGGTGCACTGGGAGGGGCAGCCGATCGCGGTGGTCGTCGCGGAGACCTCCGCCGCCGCCCGGGAGGCGGCCGCACTGGTGCGCGCCGAGTACGCCGTCACCCAGTCCTCGGTGGACTTCGAGGGGGCCGAACACGACGCACAGCCGCAACCGAACGATTCGTTCTTCCCCCGGGGAGCAAGCAGGGGTGATGCGGAGGCGGCGCTGGCCACCGCGCAGGTGTCGCTGGACCTGCGGTACACCACCGCGCAGCACAGCCACAACGCGCTGGAGCTGCACGCCACCATCGCGGTCTGGGACGGCGACCGGCTGACCGTTCACGACGCGACGCAGTCGATCGACTGGTTCCGCACCCACCTCGCGCTGCGGTTCTCCGTGCCCAGGAGAGACGTACGGGTGCTGGCGCCCTTCGTCGGCGGCGCTTTCGGCGGCAAGTTCGCGATCTGGCCCGGCACCATTCTCGCGGTGCTGGCGGCCCGGGCGACCAAGAGGCCGGTGCGGCTGGTGCTGTCGCGGGAGGCGGTCTACCGCACGGTGGGCGGACGCACCCCGTCCATCCAGCGGGTCGCGCTGGGAGCGGACCGTGACGGCAGGCTGACCTCGCTGTTGCACACCAGCGTCACCCGCGCCAGCGAGATCGGCGGTAATTTCGAGCAGGTCACCGGTGTGTCCCAGCATCTGTACGCGGCCGAGAACATCCTCGCGCGGCACGACCGTGTCCAGATGGACCTGCTGCCCAGCACCTTCATGCGGGCGCCGGGCGAGGCGATCGGCACCTTCGCGCTGGAGTCGGCGATCGACGAGCTGGCCTATGAGCTGGGCATGGACCCGATCGCGCTGCGCCTGCGCAATGACACCGCGGTCGACCCGATCGACGGCAAGAAGAAGTTCTCCCACCGCAAGCTGCCCGAGCTGTATGCACTGGGTTCGGAGCGGTTCGGCTGGCACGAGCGCAACCCCGAACCGCGCTCGACGCGCGAGGGACGGTGGCTGGTCGGGACGGGTGTGGCCACGGCGTTCCACCCGGCGCTGATGATGCCGGTCAACGTCACGGTCCGGCTGTCGGCCGACGGCAGCGTGCTGGTGCGCTGCGCCTTCCAGGAGATGGGCATGGGCGCGGCCACGGCTCAGGCCCAGATCACGGCCGACGCGCTGGGTGTGCCGTTCGACGCCGTGCGCGTGGAGTACGGCGATTCCGATCTGCCGATGGGGCCTGCCGCCGCTTCCTCCGTCCAGACCGCGAGCACCGCCGCCAGTGTGCTGCAGGCGTGCGAGGAGCTGAAGCAGACGCTGAAGTCCATGGCCCGCAAGACCGGCGGCGAGAGCCACGAGGAGATTCTCCGGCGCGCGAAGGTGCCGCACGTCGAAGCCAAAGTCGGGTCGGAGACGCGGCTCGGCCGGATCGCCGGGCGGGCACGGTTCCTCCCGGGCTTCCTGCTCGGGGCCCAGCGGTTGATCAAGGCTGCCTCCGGTGTGCAGTTCTGCGAGGTGCGCGTGGATGCCGAAACCGGTGAGACACGGGTGTCGCGCTGGGTCGGCGTGTTCGACATCGGCAGGGTGATCAACGCGAAGACGGCGGCCAGCCAGGTCCGCGGCGGCATCGTGATGGGCCTGGGCCTGGCGACGGCCGAGGAGACCCTCGTCGACCCGCGCAACGGACGGATCATGAACCCCAGCCTGGCTGAGTACCACGTCCCGGTGCACGCCGACATCCCGCCGATCGACGTGTCCTTCCTCGACGAACCGGATCCGAACACACCCCTCGGCATCCTCGGCGCGGGCGAGGTGGGTGTCACGGGTGTCGGCGCGGCCGTCGCGAACGCCGTGTACCACGCGACCGGCAAACGGGTGCGGGACCTGCCGATCACGCTGGACAAACTGCTCTGAAGCGAGGGCGGTTCGCCCAATCCCTCCTCCAGAAAGGCATGCACGTGCTGGACATCGCGGACGAGCTGAACCGGTGGCTCGAGGAAGGACGCGCCTTCGCCGTGGCCACCGTCGTGGCCGTCAGCGGCAGCGCGCCGCGAGGTCCGGGCGCCGCGCTCGCCGTCGACGCCGACGGCACCGCCATCGGGTCCGTCTCGGGAGGCTGCGTGGAGGGCGCGGTCTACGACCTGTGCGTTCAGGCCCTTGCCGACGGCCAGGTGGTGCGTGAGCGGTTCGGCTACAGCGACGAGGACGCCTTCGCCGTAGGACTGACCTGCGGCGGCGTCCTCGACATCCTGGTCACCCCGGTGCCCGCCGACGCGCCCGGCAGGAAGACGTTCCGGATGGCCCTGGCGGCTGCCGCCCGGGGCGAGGCGGTGGCACTCGCCCGCGTGGTCCGCGGCCCGGCAGAGCTCCTCGGCCGGGCGCTGGCAGTCCGCCAGGACGGCTCCTACGAAGGCGAACTCGGCGGACGTCCCGACCTGGACCGTGCCGTCGTCGGCGAAACCCGCTCCCTGCTGAACGCCGGCCGCACCCGCACTTTCGACATCGCGCGGGACGGCTCCCCCTGCGAGCCGGACCTGACCGTGTTCGTCGAGTCGAGCGTGCCGCCGCCCCGCATGCTCGTCTTCGGCGCCATCGACTTCGCCACGGCGCTCGTACGCGTGGGCAAGTTCCTCAGCTATCACGTCACCGTGTGCGACGCCCGGCCCGTCTTCGCCACCCGGGCACGCTTCCCCGACGCCGACGACATCGTGGTCGACTGGCCACACCGCTACCTGCGCCGCACCCGGACCGACGACCGCACCGTGGTGTGCGTCCTCACCCACGACGCCAAGTTCGACCTACCCCTCCTGGAAACGGCCCTGCGCCTGCCGGCCGCCTACATCGGTGCGATGGGCTCCCGCCGCACCCACCAGGACCGCGACCGCAGACTCCGCGAAGTCGGCCTCACCGAAGCCGAACTGACCCGCCTGCACTCACCCATCGGCCTCGACCTCGGCGCCCGCACGCCCGAGGAGACCGCCCTGTCCATCGCGGCCGAGATCGTCGCCGCCCGCCACGGCGGAACAGGGCTTCCCCTGAGCGACTCACAGATCCCGATCCACCATGACCGAACCGACCTCCCTTCCGGGGAGGGTGGTCGCGCCCCGTCGGCTACGCCCGCTCCGGCTTGCCGTCCCCGTACAGCCAGTCGTCCCAGATCGGGGTGAAGTCCTTGTCGGGTGCCTGGTGTTCGACGTACGTCGTGAAGTCGTCGGTGTCCGCGTTGCCGTGTCGGTGGGCGGCGGCCCAGCCCCGGACGAGCGCCGCGAACGCCTTGTCGCCGACGGTCTGCCGGATCTTGTGCAGGACCATCGCGCCGCGCTGGTAGACGGGGCTGTCGGAGAGGTGCGCGGCGCTCGACGGCTTCGCGGGCGGGAAGTCCCAGAGGTCGTCGTAGACGTCGTCGCCGTGGTCGTAGAGCGCGTCGAAGGTCTGCTGGGCGCTGTCGCCGCCGTGGTCCTCGGTCCACAGCCACTCGGCGTAGGTCGCGAAGCCCTCGTTGAGCCACATGTCGCGCCAGGTCTTCGGGGTGACCGAGTCGCCGAACCACTGGTGGGCCAGCTCGTGGACGAGCGTCCCGGTGTCGGGGGTACCGGGGAAGTAGGGGCGGTTCTGGGTTTCCAGGGCGTATCCGGCGTCGCCCTGGCGGTCGACGATCGCGCCGGTGGAGGAGAAGGGGTACGGGCCGAAGGCGGCCTGGGCCCACTTCATGATCCCGGGGAGCTGCGCCAGCACCTTCCGGCTCGCGGCGGCCTCGGACGGGTCGACGGCCGTGTACACGGGCAGGCCGCCATCGGAGGCGCCCTCGATGCCGGGGATGGTGGAGCGCCGGATGTCGTAGTCGCCGATCGCGAGGGTGGCGAGGTAGCTCGCCATGGGTTCGGCGGTGTGCCAGGTGGACGTCGTACGGCCGCCGCTGGTCCTGGACGCGGTCAACTCACCGTTGGAGACGGCCTGGAGGCCCTCGGGGACGGTGATGGTGAGGTCGTAGGGCGCCTTGTCGGAGGGGTGGTGGTTGCCGGGGAACCAGGCCATCGAGCCGGTCGGTTCACCGAGGGCCACCGCGCCGTCCTCGGTGGGCAGCCAGCCCTCCTCGGAGCCGTCCGGGTCGGTGATCGTCCTTGGGGTGCCGGAGTAGCGGACGGTCACCCGGAAGGTGCGGCCCTCGTCGAGGTCGTCGTGCGGGCGCACGGTCAGTTCCTGGCCGGTGCGGTTCCAGCGGGCCTTGTCGCCGCCGACGGTGACGCTCTTGACGTCGAGGCCGTCGAGGTCGAGGTCGAAGGCGGACAGGTCGTCGGTGGCTCGGGCGGTGAGGGTCGCGGTGCCGGACAGCCGGTTCCCGTCCGGGTCGTAGGCGAGGTCCAGGGCGTAGTGGGTGACGTCGTAGCCGCCGTTGCCCGACTTCGGGAAGTACGGGTCGCGCGGGCCGGAGCCGCCCGGGGTGCCGTGCACGCCGCCGTCGCACGCGGTCAGCGCGAGGGCTCCCACCAGGAGCAGGGCGGTGGCGGGGACGAGCTGCGCGGATCGGGACACGGCGGTGATCCTACGGTCAGGCGCGTGACACCATCGGCTCCGTGCTCGACATCGGCTACGCCCTCTCCAACCGCTTCCCGGACCCCCCGCAGACCGACTACCGCCGCGCGGACGTCCACGCGCTGCGGCACGACCTGTTCTGCGGGGACGTGTATCTCGCCGACACCAAGGAAGACCGGGAACTGTCCACAGCCTGGGGATGGGTGCCGGTGCTCGACTTCGCGTGGGCGCTGTGCGACATCGTGGAACACCTCGACCGCGACCCCGCGGGCTCCCGCGCGTCCCGCCCCCAGCACGCGGAACTCGACTTCACCGAGTCCACGGACCGCATGCTCTTCGAGCGCCGCTTCGGGTGGGTGGACATCGAGGCCGACTGGATGCCTGTGGAGGAGCCCCCGCTCACCTTCTCCCACACGGATCTGCGCCGCGAGGCCCGCGACTTCCTGCACGACCTCATCGCCGACCTCGTCGACCTCCACGACGACCTGGGCGAGAACCCGGCGATCTGGACACTCCAGGCACGGTTCCCGCGCATGTCGTGACGCCGTTTGAGGAACTTTCCTCTGATGACAACCCTGTGTGGCCGTCCCAGCGCCCTCATGGTTCAGCGCAGGAAATCGCACTCGTCGACGGTGCGTGTCGGTGGTGTGCCGAGGAAGACTTCGGGCGAGGCGAGGCCGTAGGAGATGTTGTACGTGTCGAGTCGGTATGACCACGGCCCGCCCTCGGTGCCGATGAACCGGTAGTTGATCCGCCATTGCAGCCACTGCCCGGGGGCGAGTCGGACCGCCGGAGGGCGGCGGTTGCGTCGTGGCATGCTGAAGATCGTCATCTCTGGTGGATGGACTCGTAGCAGTCCGTCGGCGTCGCGAAGAACGAGGCCGGGATCCGACAGGTCCTGCTCGGACATCTTCGGTCTGAACGCGTCGGACTCCCGCATGACGACCTCGTGCAGGCCGGACTTCAGGCCAAGCGGGAGTGGGAACACTGTGGGGGCTGCGTTTCGCGCGGCGGCCCCGGCCCCGCCCCGGGACGCCTTCGTCCATGACGTGCGTACTCGTTGAACGACGACATCCATGGAGCCGATCATCGGGTATGTCGCTGCGCCACCGCCACTGTGATTGTCGTGGTCGGGTTCAGCGAGACAGCTGTCATTCAGGGAAACCGCCCCTCCCCCTCACTCCACCCGGATCCCCACCTCCGCCGCCAACACCGGTGCCAGGTCCAGTAGTTGAGACGGGCTGATCACCGCCCCCGCCAGCCGGTCGATCCCGCGGGCGATCTCCAGTGAGGCCGCCCCGCGCAGGTCGACGTCCTTGAGGGTCGCCGCTGTGAGGTCCGCTCCCTTCAGGGCGCAGTCCACGAACTCCACGCGCTCCAGCCGGGCGCCCCCGAAGTCCGGTTCCACCAGCACGCAGCCCTCGAAGACGACGTCCTTCAGCCTGGCCGTGCGCAGGTTCAGGTAGTCGATCTTGCCGCCGCGGATCACCACCCGTTCCAGCACCGCACCGTGCAGCTGGACGCCGCCGAGGCGGGCGTCGACCAGCTCGACGTCACGGAGGGTCGACTCCGCGAGGTCGGTGCCCACCCCCCGTATGCCGGTGAGGACCGAGTCGAGGAAGCGGGCGTGGTGGAGCCGGGTCTCGTCCAGCGCGCAGCTTCTCAGCGCGCAGTCCATGAAGCGGGCCCCCGCCCCGTCCTGCCCCACGAAGTCCACTTCCAGGAACTCCAGCCCGTCGTAGTCCCCGTCCGGCTCCAGCTCCCCTCCCCCGAATGCCCCGAAGGGCTCCAGCGGCGGCAGCCGCACCTCCGGCCGCCGCGCACCCTTCACCCGCGAGCCGGCCGCCGCACCCGCCGTACCCGAGCCCCCCGACTCACCGGACCGGCCCGCTCCACCCGTCGCTTTCCTCGCCATGCCCCCATCCTGCACCCCGCCACTGACAATCCCCCGTGACATCCACCCTGACCTGCGAGAACACCCCTCCATGTCACATTCCGGTGCCCTCAGTCAGTCATACCGGCGAGACACGCGAATCCCGAGCAGAGGGAGACCCCCAGCCATGCACCGCATCACCGTCGTCGGCGGTGGCCTCGCCGGACTGACCGCGGCGATCACCGCCGCAGAGGCGGGCGTCAAGGTCACCGTGTACGAGGCCCATCACACGCTCGGCGGCCGGGCCCGCACCGCCGAGGCGCCGTACCGCACCAACGACGGTCCGCACGCCCTCTACAACGGCGGGCCGCACTGGTCCTGGCTCCAGCAGCGCGACCTCGTCGGCCCGTTGGCCCCGCTGCCTCCCCTGGAGGCGGCCCGGCTGCGACTCAGGCACAAGGGCATCCTGCGCCGCACCCCGCCCTTCGCCATGCTCAAGCTGCTCCGCCGCAGCGCCCAACGCGCCCCCGTCGACGTGGACTTCATGTCGTGGGCGACCGAGCAGGCGGGCGAGGAGGGTGCCCGGGCCGCCGCCCACTACTCCGCCGTCGCGCTCTTCCACCACGACCCGGGCGCCCTGTCCGCCGCGTTCGTGCAGGAACGGCTGCGGCGCGCGACCAGGCTGCCGCCCGAGGCGCACTACCCGCGCGGCGGCTGGGCCGGCGTCGTGGACCGGATGGCCGCCCGCGCCTGGAACCTGGGCGTCCGGATGGAGACCCTGTCCCGCGTCGACACCCTGCCCACCGACAGCCCGGTCGTCGTAGCCACCTCCCTCGACGCGGCCCGCAGGCTCCTCGGCGACGACTCGCTGACCTGGCCGAGCGGCCGTACGGCACTCCTCGACCTCGCCCTGCGCACCCGGCGCGGTGACGCCTTCGCCGTATCCGACCTCGACTCGCCCGGTTGGATCGAACGGTTCACCGCCCAGGACCGCACCCTGGCACCCGCGGGCGAACAGCTCCTCCAGGGGCAGATCCCGATCGCCCCGCACGAGAGCAGGGCCGACGGCGTCGCGCGTGCGGAGCAACTGCTCGATCTCGCCTTCGAGGGCTGGCGCGAGCGCGTGACCTGGCGGAGCGAGTCCGTCGCGAACGGCCGTACCGGAGCCGTCGACCTGCCCGGCACGAGCTGGCGCGACCGGCCCGCCGTCGACCGGGGCGACGGCGTCTACCTGGCGGGCGACCAGGTCGCGGCGCCCGGGGTGCTGTCGGAGGTGTCCTTCACCAGCGCGCTCACCGCCGTATCGCTGGCACTGGGCCGCAACGCCCTTGACCTCAAGCATGCTTGAGGTCGAAGAGTGGTCCCCCTGACGACACAGGGAGTTCTCCTCATGCACGCCATCCGCCTGCACTCCTTCGGCCCCGCCGGGAACCTCACCTACGAGAGCACCGACGATCCGCTGCCCGGCCCCGGCCAGGTCCGTATCGCCGTACGGGCGGCCGGAGTCCACCTCCTGGACACCGCCCTGCGCGAGGGCCGGCAGGGCCCGCTGCCGAAGCCGACCGCGCTGCCCACGATCCCCGGCCGCGAGGTCGCCGGCACGGTCGAGTTCCTGGGGGACGGCGTCGCCGCGCTGTGGCTCGGCAAGCGCGTGGTCGCGCACCTCGGCTTCGCCCCGGGAGGCTACGCCGAACTGGCCGTCACCGAGGTCGAGCGCGTCCACGAGATCCCCGGCAACCTCGACTTCGCCCAGGCCGTCGCCATGATCGGCACGGGCCGTACGGCGATGGGGATCCTCCAGTTCACCGAGCTCGGCCCGGACTCCGTGGTCGTGATCCCGGCGGCGGCCGGAGGCATCGGCACCCTGCTCGTGCAGTACGCGAAGAACGCGGGAGCCACCGTCATCGGCCTCGCGGGCGGTCCGCAGAAGGTCCGCCTCACCGAGAAGAACGGCGCCGACCTCGCCGTCGACTACACCGACCCCGCGTGGCCGGACGCGGTCCGCGCCTTCCTCGGCGGCCGGTCCGTCACCGTCGTCTTCGACGGCGTGGGCGGGAAGGTCGCCCGCGCGTGCGTCGGCCTCCTCGGCCACGAGAACCGGACCGGCCGGCACATCGTCTTCGGCTGGTCCGGCGAAGGCATCCACGACGGCCGGCCGTACCTCGTCGAGGGCCTGTCCGAGCAGGTCCTCGGGCCCGTCATGATGCGGAAGGCCGGCGGACCCGACCCCATTCGCACGCTCGAACTGCGCGCCCTCACCGAGGCCGCCGCGGGCCGCCTGACGCCCGCCGTACAACGCTTCCCCCTCGCCGACGCGGCGGCCGCGCACCGGGCCCTGGAAACGCGCGGCACAACCGGAAAGGTGGTCCTGGAGCCATGACACGCCCAGATGCGACTCACACCGATTCATGGTCTTCTGGCCGGGTGAGCGTCACCCGGTCGGCCCAATCAGCCGAACAGACGGACCCCCGCCGCTGGTGGGGTCTGGTGGTCATCGCCCTCGCGCAACTCATGGTCGTCCTCGACGCCACGATCGTGAACATCGCGCTCCCCTCCGCGCAGCGCGACCTCGGCATGTCCGACGGCAACCGGCAGTGGGTCATCACCGCCTACACACTGGCCTTCGGCGGTCTCCTCCTCCTCGGCGGCCGCATCGCCGACCTGGTCGGCCGCAAACGCACCTTCGTGATCGGCCTGGTCGGCTTCGCCGCCGCCTCCGCACTCGGCGGCGCCGCCACCGGCTCCGGCATGCTCTTCGCCGCCCGCGCCCTCCAGGGCGTCTTCGCCGCCGTCCTCGCCCCCTCCGCGCTGTCCCTGCTGACCACGACCTTCACCGACCCGAAGGAGCGCGGGAAGGCCTTCGGGATCTACGGCGCCCTCGCCGGCTCCGGCTCGGCGATCGGGTTCATCGTCGGCGGCCTGCTCACCGAGTACCTGAACTGGCGCTGGTGCCTGTACGTCAACGTGCCCATCGCAGTCGCCGCCGTCATCGGCGCCCTCGTCCTGCTGCACGACCGCCCCGGCCACGCGGGCGCCCGTCTCGACGTGCCCGGCGTCCTGCTGGGCTGCGGCGGCCTGGTCGCGATCGTCTACGGCTTCAGCGAGGCCCAGCCCCGCGGCTGGAGCGACCCCCTCGTGCTGACGCTGATCGTGGGGGGCGTCGTACTCCTGGCGGCCTTCGTGTGGTGGCAGTCCCGGGCGCGCACACCCCTGCTCCCGCTGCACATCGTCAAGGACCGCAACCGTGCGGGCTGCTTCCTGACCATGGGGCTCGCCGTCATCGGCATGTTCGGCCTGTTCCTGTTCATGACCTACTACCTGCAGGTCGTGCTCGCCTACTCCCCCGTCCGCACCGGCCTCGCCTTCCTGCCGATGACCGCCGCGATCATCGTCGGCTCCACGCAGATCTCGGCCCGGCTGATGAACCACGTCGCGCCGCGCATGCTCATGGCCCCCGGCATGGTCCTCGCGGCGGGCGGCATGCTGGTCCTGACGCGGATGACCGTGAACAGTTCCTACGCCACCGAGATCCTGCCCGCCCTGCTCCTGATGGGCCTCGGCATGGGCCTCACCTTCATGCCGGTGTTCTCCACCGCCACCGCGGGCGTCGCCCCGCAGGACTCCGGAGTGACCTCGGCGACCGTCAACACCGCACAGCAGGTGGGCGGTTCCATCGGTACGGCACTGCTCAACACGATCGCCACCACCAGCAGCACCGCCTACGTCGGCGCCCATCTGGCCGGTTCCTCGCAGAAGGCCCTGGTCGTCAGGGAGGGTGTCGTGCACGGCTACACCGTCGCCATCTGGTGGGCCGTCGGCATCATGCTCCTGGCCGGCCTGGTGGCGGCCCTGATGGTGACGACGAAGCCGCCGAAGCAGGGGGCGCCCGCCCCGGCTCCGCTGCCGGAATCCGTGGCCTGAACGCGAAGGGGCGGCCCGGGTCCTTCCGGGCCGCCCCTCTCCACCGGCACCGAAGGCCGGCCGGTTCAGTTCACTTCACTTCGCGACCGCCTTCGTCGCCTTGCTCACCGCCGACCCGTCCTTGTGACCGGTGCGGTGCGCGACCACCTTCACGGTGATCTTCTTGCCCTTCTGGGCGGTCTTCAGCACCAGCGAGGACTTGGTAGCCCCGCTGATCACCTTGCCGTTCGCGTACCACTGGTACGCGTACGACGTCGGCGCCGGAGTCCATGTCCCCTTCGACGCCTTCAGCGTCCTGCCGACCTTCGCCGTTCCGCTGATCACCGGCAGCTTGGTCGCCTTGGGCGCGTCCCCCTTGGCCACGGTCACCGCGCCCGAGGTCCCCGTCCCGCTCTTCCACCCGCTCCTGACCGCGGTGACGGTCACCGTGAGCTTCTTCCCGACCACCGGGGCGGCAACGGTGTAGGTGCTCGCGGTGGCCCCGCTGATCGCGGTGCCGTTCGCCTTCCACTGGTACGTGTACGACGTCGGCGTCGCCGACCAACTGCCCGGCGCCGCAGTCACCTTGGCGCCGGTCTTGACCGTCCCGGTGATCTTCGGGGCCGCCGTGTTGGTGAGCTGGGGCTCGGTGACGGTGAAGGTGCCGCGTTGGTACTGGCAGCACGTGGTGGACACGCTGACGCTCCAACTGCCCGCGGCCGCGCCCGTCAGGTCGAGGGTCGCCGTCAGCGTCCTGTTGTCCGCCGAGACGGAGTCCGTCGTGGCGGTCAGGGTCGTGCCGCTCCGCGTCAGCCGGACCGTGGCGTTCGCCGGCAGCGCGGTACCGGTCACCGTGAAGGTGACCTTGCTCCCCGCGACCCCGGTGGCGGGGCCCACCGAGGCGACACTCACCTGGTCCAAGCCGCAGAGCGTGCGCGTGCAGGTCAGCTTCGCGCTGTAGGCGGTACTGGACGCCTTGTCCGGCAAGCCGAGTACGAACACACTCGGGCTCGGCGCCGAGGTCCAACCGCCCGCCGAACACTGCCAGGTCGGCGATATGTACTGCGAACAGTCGTTGGTCCACGACGTGCTGTAAAGCGCCGGAACCATCCTCGCACCCGCGCCGGTGGTGTCCTTGACGACCACGTCGAAGTTGTCCTTCCCGGCCGTCGGCAGCACCGCGCACACCGCGTTGTGCTGCTCGTCCAGCGTGCCGGTGACCGGCCCGTAGCCGTACGACACCGCCGACACCCTCGTGCACTCCGGCGCCGGACCGTCCGCCGTCGCGATCCGCAGGGCGTCCAGGTGGTACTCGGGCGCCGCCTTCCGCGTGACCGGGGTCTCCACGAGGACTTGGTAGGCAGTGGACCCGGTGGCCCCGCAGGAGTCGTTGCCGTACGAGCACTCGTAGTCGCCGTCCGGGCCGAACACGGCGAGGTCGGCGGTGCCCAGCGCGTCCCGCAGGTTGACATGCAGCACGTCGGTGGCCGCGCCGGTGGTGATCTGGTGGCAGGTCAGGGTGCCCGGCTCACCGGACGCCGCGGCCAGGGACGGCCCGCCGACCTTGGTCGCGGCGCTCTTCGCACAGCCCACCGAAGTGGCACTCGCGGTCACATCCCGCCGGGCCAGCGTGTACGAGGCGGTCGCGTCGTAGCCGGTGACCAGCACGGTGTGGGCCTGGCCGGCGGTCAGCGAGCAGATCACCCAGCCGCTGCCGGTGGCGGGGTAGCCGCAGACGTTCCTGCCGGTCGCGTCCACGACGGCGAACTTCGCGGTGGCACCACCTGAGGTCTTCACCAGCTGGAGGACCTCCGCACCGGTGTGCGCGTCGGCCGGAATACTCAGGCACCGCGAGAAGACGCCGTCACCCGTGCCGAACGTGGCCTTCGCACCGTCGGCGGAGAAACCGCCGACGGGCAGCACCGGGCAGTCGTTCCCGCCGTCGGTGCGGTGGAAGGCGATCGCGTACGGGCCCGTCGCCCCATCGCCCACGCCGTCGGAGTGCACCAGCGCCCGGTAGGGGGCCGTACCGGTCAACGCACAGTTACCGTCGGCAAGTGCGGTCCCTATGCACTGCCCTTTGCCGTTCGCGTCGTAGACCTGCACCTGCGCGTCAATGCCGGACGCGCCGAGCGGCGTGAGCCCGGCGACATGGGCGCCCTGCGGCATGTCCAGCGCCAGGCAGTCGTACTGCCCGACCGTCCGCAACTCACCCCGGTACACACCGGCCTCGGCGGTGACGCACCCCGCGTCGGAGGCCAGATCGAGGACGAGGAGGTCGTCCGGCGACGCGTAGGTGATGATCCCGGTGTAGGTGCCCGCGGCCGGCAGACGGCATGGGTCACCCTCCTCGCAGGCGATCTTCCCGTCCGCGCTGTACACACGGACCCGGTCGGCGGAGTAGTCGTCCACGGAGTGCACGACGTACTGGCCCGCCTTGCCGACAGTGAAGGTGAAACAGGTGTTGGTGCCGTAGTCCAGCTCCGTGAGCGCACCGAAGGGACGCACGGACGCGGTACGGCAGCCCTGCGGGTCGGACAGCGACCGCACGAAGACTCCGTACTCGGCGGGGAAACCCCGCTCCGCTTCCGTCACCTGCGACACCACCCGGTAGGGGCCGTCACCGGGCAGCACACAGCTGCGGGTGTCCTCGTCGTCCTCGGTGACGCGCGGGCATATCCAGGCGCCGGTCTCGTCGGTGATCCACGCGAGGCTGCTGCCGTAGTACGTCGTCCTGTTGGTCAGGAGGACGCGCTCGCCGGGCTTGCCCTCGAACTCCTGGCAGTCGACCTCCAGTTCACCCACGGTGGTCCGGTTCACCGGCTCGAGGTCCCAGCTCGTGCCGATGGGATCGAAGCAGCCCGGAGTGTCCGCGCCGAGCGGGACGACGGTGAACGAGGCGTCGGTGGCCCAAGTCCGGTCGTTGACGACCTTGAACGTGTAGGTGCCGGCGGCCGGCACCTGGCACCGGCCGTCCCGCGACGCCCGTTCGTCGTAGCAGTCGATTGCTGTGCCGTCGGCGTCGTACAGCGTCGCGTTCGCGGGGTTGCTCCGCTGTTGCGACACCAGATACAGACCGGCCGCCGGGACCGTCATCGTGAAGCAGGTGCTGCTCTCGGCCGGGAGCGTGGCCTTGTTGACCGCGTCCCCGGGATCCCCGAAGGACGCGAGCACGACCGGCGCGCACTCCTCGTCGGCGAGGTCGGCGGCGAGCACCGGACTCGCCCCGGTCAGAGTCAGCAGCGAGGCGAACAGCGCGACGACAGCGGCGAAGACGGCAACCCGTCTCCGCCTTCCGCCAGGCGGACAGGAGTCATCGACGGACAAAGGATCCCCCCTGGATCAGTAAAACGTTGAGGCGATAGTGACACAGGGGTCCGACAGCACCACGTGAGTTATCCACAGGCAGCAGAAAGCGTTATCCGATCAGTGCCGACCAGCAACCCGATCACCCACCGCAGACGGTCCGACCAGCGCCGACCAGCGACCCGATCACCCGCCTCCGGTGATCCGAGCACTCGCCGCCGACCCGATCACTACCGTCCGGCAACCCGGTCCGCCCACCGCGCCAGCCGTGACGACTCCGCACGACGGCTCGCGAACTCCCGCCGGTCCGCCGCGCGATACGTGGCGTACATCCCCTGCACGCCCAGCCACCGCAGCGGCTCCGGCTCCCATCTGCGCACCTTGTGCCCCACCCACGGCAGGTCCGTCAACTCCGTCCGGCCACCCTGCCCCGAGTCCTGCTGCACCAGATCCCGCAGGGTCCGGGCCGCCAGATTGGCGGTCGCGACACCCGAACCCACGTAACCGCCCGCCCAGCCCACCCCCGTCGAACGGTCCAGCGTCACCGACGCGCACCAGTCACGCGGCACCCCCAGCACCCCCGACCAGGCATGCGCGACCCGCACCCCGGCCAGCATCGGGAAGAAGCTCACGAGAACCTCCCGCAGCGCCTCGACCGTCGCCTCCTGCGTCCGCCCGTCGTTGTCCGTCCGCGACCCGAAGCGGTACGGCACCCCACGCCCGCCCAGCGCGATCCGCCCGTCGGACGTCCGCTGCGCGTACATGTACGCGTGCGCCATGTCCCCCAGCGTCTGACGCCCCTCCCAGCCGATCTCCGCCCACTGCTCCTCAGAGAGCGGCTCGGTGGCGATCATCGAGGAGTTCATCGGCAACCAGGTCCGCCGCTGACCCTTCAGAGCCGCCGTGAAGCCCTCGGTGCACCGCAGCACATAGGGCGCACGGACCGTGCCGTACGGCGTGACCGCGTGCTTGGCCCGGATCTCCGTCACCGGAGTGTGCTCGTGAACGGTCACCCCCAGCGCCTCCACCGCCGCCGCGAGCCCCTTCACCAACCGCACCGGATGCACCCGCGCCCCGTGCGGCGTCCACGACGAGCCCACCGCGTCCGCGACCCTCACCCGCTCCGCCGTCTCCCGGGCCCCGTACAGCTCACGGTCCTTCTCGCCGTACGACAACTCGTGCTCGTGGAAAGCCCGCAACCGCGCCAACTGCGCGGGCGAACGCGCGACTTCGAGGACGCCCCCCTTGTGGAGACCGGCGTCGAAACCCTCCTCGCCGACGACCCGGACGACCTCGTCGACGGTGTCGTTCATGGCCCGCTGAAGCCGCACGGCGGCCTCATGACCGTGCAGCTTCGCGTACCGCTCCCGCCCCGCGATGCCGTTGTACAGCCAACCCCCGTTACGCCCGGAGGCGCCGTAACCGCAGAACTTCTGCTCCAGTACGGTGATCCGCAGAAAGGGCACGGCCTTCTTCAGGTAGTACGCCGTCCACAGCCCCGTGTACCCGCCACCCACGATCACGACATCCGCCGACGCGTCACCACCGAGCGGCTCCTGCACCCCGGGAAAACCGTCGTCCGCGTACCAGTAGGAGACACCGCCGTTCACGACACCACTGCTCATGGCCCGGGACGCTAACCCGCCGAAGCCCCCGCTGTCTCCTTCGGAATCCGCACACTTTTCCGCCCCCTGACCAGCGGATAACACCCGAACCCGATCAGCACCGAGGTGAAATGCCCCAGATCGGTGAACGTCCGCCCGGTCACCAACGGCACCGCGTACACCACGAGAACGACGAACCCGTAGCCGTACCGCCACGGCGCCGGAATCCGGTACACCAGCACCGCCACCACCCCCGCCAACGCGTAACTCACCCCGATGTCCAGCGTGTTGACCGCCGACGCGGGCGCCACCCCGTGCCGGATCCCCCACAACAACGCCCCCTCACTGATCAGCGTCGCCAGCACATGCGCCGCCGCACACACCCCCAGCCACCGCGCGGTACCCAGCCAACGCTCCACCGGCGCATGAAAGAGGGAGTACAGCCCGACATACGGCAACCAGTGCCCGCCGTCGATCCACATGGCACTGGAGACCAGCACCCGCACCGGATTGCTCGACAACTCATGGATATTGGTCGAACGCTGCCGCAGGAACTCCTCCTCGAACTCCGGCGACATGTGATGCAACGCCACCGTCGTCACGAACAGAATCCCCAGCCAGACATAGGTGCCGGGGGCCCCGCGGACCCAGGCCCGCACCCAGTGGACACCCCGGTTAATTCGCATGAGGCGATTCACGCACGCCGGTAGGGTCCCCCGCGTGATCGACATCCCGGCGGAACTGGCGGCGACACAGGAGCTTCACAACGGCGACAAAGGACGGGAGTTCATCGCCGCACTGCCCGCGCTGGTGACCGACTTCCTGGACCGCTGGGACCTCAGACCCGACGGCACCCCCATGCACGGAGTCACCGCCCTCGTCCTGCCCGTCGTCCGCCGCGCCGACGACACCCCGGCCGCCCTCAAACTGCAACTCCGCGACGACGAGAGCGCCGGCGAACCCCTCGCCCTACGCGTCTGGAACGGCGACGGAGCCGTCCGCCTCCTCGACCACGACCCCACCACCCACACCATGCTCCTGGAGCGCCTCGACTCCACCCGCATGCTCTCCACCCTGCCCGACACCCGCGAAGCCGTCCTCGTCATCGCAGACCTGCTCGCCCACCTCACCGCCACCCCCGCCCCACCCGGCCTACGCAGCCTCGGTGACATCGCGGCGAACATGCTCGACAGAACCCCACAAACCCTGCACCGCATCGCCGACCCCGACACCCGCCACCTCGTCGCCGACTGCGCCGCCGCCCTGCGCGAAGTCGCCGACGAACCCGGCGACCGACTCCTGCACTGGGACCTCCACTACGACAACGTCCTCGCCTCCGACCGCGCCCCCTGGCTAGCCATCGACCCCAAACCCCTCGCCGGCGACCCCGGGTTCGACCTCTGGCCCGCCCTCGACAACCGCTTCGACGCCGACGACATCACCTGGCGCTTCGACGCCATGACCGACACCCTCGGCCTCGACCGCACACGCGCGCGTGCCTGGACCCTGGCACGCCTCCTCCAGAACGCCATCTGGGACAGCCGCCCCCTGGCACCCCACCACGTCGAGATCGCCCACCGCCTGCGCACCCACCGGAGCCACCAGCCATGATCCGCCCCGCCACCCCCGCCGACATCCCCGCCATCCACACCCTCATCCGCGAACTCGCCGACTACGAAAAGGCGTTGAAGGAAGCGAAGGCGACCCAGGAACAACTCCAAGAGGCCCTCTTCGGCCCCCACCCCGCGGCCTACGCCCACGTGGCAACCGACTCCACGGACACGGTGATCGGCTACGCCATCTGGTTCCTCACCTTCTCCACCTGGCGCGGAGTCCACGGCATCTACCTCGAGGACCTCTACGTCCGCCCGGCCGCCCGAGGCGCCGGCCACGGCAAGGCCCTCCTCACCGAACTCGCCCGCATCTGCGACGACCGCGGCTACCAGCGCCTCGAATGGTCCGTCCTCAACTGGAACACCCCCGCCATCACCTTCTACGAATCCCTCGACGCCCACCCCCAGACCGAATGGACGACCTACCGCCTCACCGACGAAGCCCTGACACGGGCGGCCCGCACGCCCACCCGCTGAAAGGGCCCACACCTTGCCCGCCTTCCTCCCCGGCCTCGAACTCTCCCGCTGCTTCTACACAGAAGCCGTGGCCCCTCTACTGAAGAAGACCACCCCAGGCATCGTCCACTCCGCCGCACGCATCGGCCCCGGCTCCGAAGTCCTCGGCTACGACACCCCCCGCTCCGCCGACCACGAATGGGGCCCACGCCTCCAGCTCTTCCTCCACCCCCAGGACGCCACCCACCACGCCGACACCATCAGCCACGTCCTCGCCGAACACCTGCCGAAAACCTTCCTCGGCTACCCCACGAACTTCGCCCCCACCGGCGAGACCCGCGACATCCGCACCATGCGCAGCACCCGGGGCCCGGTCCACCACCGCGTCGAAATCACCCACATCGCCTCCTGGTTCACCAGCACCCTCGGCTTCGACCCGACCGCCCCCATCGCCCCCGCCGACTGGCTCGGCACCCCCACCCAACGCCTCGCCGAAGTCACCGCCGGCGCCGTCTTCCACGACGGGCTCCACACCCTCACCCCCGCCCGCACGGCCCTCCGCTGGTACCCCCACGACCTCTGGCTCCACGTCCTGGCCTGCCAGTGGCAACGCATCGCCCACGAGGAAGCCTTCGTCGGCCGCTGCGGCGAGGTCGGCGACGAACTCGGCTCAGCCGTCATCGCCGCCCGCATCACCCGCGACCTGATGCGCCTGTGCCTCCTCATGGACCGCCGCTACCCGCCGTACGCCAAATGGCTCGGTAGCGCCTTCGCGCACACGCCGGCAGCCGACCGCCTGACCCCGGTCCTCACAGCAGCCCTGGCCTCCACGAACTGGCACGACCGAGAACGCCACCTCGCCACCGCCTACGAGACGGTCGCCGCCCTCCACAACCGCCTCGGCCTCACCGACACCCTCGACCCGACGACCCGCCCGTACCACTCCCGCCCTTACCGCGTCCTGCGAGCGGACCGCTTCGCGGAAGCACTGAAGTCCCGGGTGTCGGACCCGACGATCAGAGCCCTACCCCTACCGGCCCCGACGGACACGACCCCGGAAAACACACAAAAGCCCAGGCCAGAAACCTCCTGACCTGGGCTTTCCAGAGCCCCCTGTCGGATTCGAACCGACGACCTACGCATTACAAGTGCGTTGCTCTGGCCATCTGAGCTAAGGAGGCGTGCCCGCTTACCGCGTGCGTGCGCCCGAGCAGTGTACCCAGGTCACCGGAGGGGCCTGTCGAAAATTTCCGCGAAGTTCACAGACCTCCAGGTACTGACATACGCGTGAACCCCAGGTACCGTCCTGACCCAGTCCACTCGTGTGGACTACACCACCACCTTCCTACAACGGATCGTCCGGCACGTTCCTGCCGGTAGAAGGGGGCCCTTCACCATGGCCACTGTTTCGTTCGACAAGGCGACCCGGATCTACCCGGGTTCCACCAAGCCCGCCGTCGACGGTCTCGACATCCACATCGAGGACGGCGAGTTCCTCGTCCTCGTCGGCCCGTCCGGCTGTGGCAAGTCCACCTCGCTCCGCATGCTGGCGGGGCTCGAGGACGTCAACGGCGGTGCCATCCGCATCGGTGACCGCGACGTGACGCACCTGCCGCCGAAGGACCGGGACATCGCCATGGTGTTCCAGAACTACGCGCTGTACCCGCACATGTCGGTCGCCGACAACATGGGCTTCGCGCTCAAGATCGCCGGCATCAACAAGGCGGAGATCCGGCAGAAGGTCGAGGAGGCGGCGAAGATCCTCGACCTGACCGAGTACCTGGACCGCAAGCCGAAGGCCCTCTCCGGTGGTCAGCGCCAGCGTGTCGCGATGGGCCGTGCCATCGTGCGTGAGCCGCAGGTGTTCCTCATGGACGAGCCGCTGTCCAACCTGGACGCCAAGCTCCGTGTGTCGACGCGTACGCAGATCGCGTCGCTGCAGCGCCGTCTCGGCATCACCACCGTCTACGTCACCCACGACCAGGTCGAGGCCATGACGATGGGCGACCGGGTGGCCGTGCTGAAGGACGGTCTGCTCCAGCAGGTCGACTCCCCGCGCAACATGTACGACCGTCCGGCGAACCTGTTCGTCGCCGGCTTCATCGGCTCCCCGGCGATGAACCTCGTCGAGGTTCCGATCACCGACGGTGGTGTGAAGTTCGGCAACAGCGTGGTGCCCGTCAACCGTGAGGCCCTCAAGGCCGCCTCGGACAAGGGTGACACCACGGTGACGGTCGGTGTCCGTCCCGAGCACTTCGACGTCGTCGAGCACAACGGCGCCGCCGCCGCGGCCCTCACCAAGGACACCGAGGACGCCCCGGCCGGTCTCGCGGTCACCGTGAACGTCGTCGAGGAGCTCGGCGCCGACGGTTACGTCTACGGCTCCGCCAAGGTCGACGGCGAGCTGAAGGACCTGGTTGTCCGTGTCAGCGGCCGTGCGGTCCCGGACAAGGGCGCCACGCTGCACGTCGTGCCGCGTCCGGGCGAGACCCACGTGTTCTCGACCTCCACGGGCGAGCGCCTCACCGACTGAGACGACTGAGTCCGGCCCGGTCCGGCTGACGAAGAGGGCCCCGCAGCACGCTGCGGGGCCCTTCTCGCGTCTGGACGCTGCCGACGGCACCGTGGGGCGAATACCCCGGCACTTCAGTCATTTCGAGCAGTGTGCGTCAACGCCTTACCCAAAAAGCGGCACCATCTCATCCCCCGAACCGGTGACTAAATGTCGCCAAATCATTACCGCACGCTACCCTCACACGCGTGAAGCACTCCACTAACCAACAGACGCGACGCGGCCGGGGCCCCGCCCGCCGTATCGGCCGCTCCCTCGCCCTTGTCCTGCCTGTCGTCCTGGTGCTCTCCGGGACCCTGGCGGTCACCCGAGTCAACTGGTCGGGAGATCCCTCGAGCTCTTCGGTGCTCACCGCTTCGGACGCGACGGTCTCCGACGGCAAGCCGCGCAGCGCTCCCCTGGCTCCGCAGGACGCCCTGCGCGAGCAGCTGCTGACCGAGCTCCAGGAGAAGAACCCCGGCATCGCCCTCACGCACCTCCAGGAGGCCGTCAACGACCGTCCGTCGCTCGCCAGGCACTGCGTCTCCATCGCGAAGGCCCTGGGCCGTGCAGCGGTCCGTGTGTACGGTCCCAAGCGCGCCCAGTCGTACACCCGCCCCGTCTGCGACACGTCCTTCGCGACGGGTGTGGCGGCCGCGCACGGCTGACCCGCGACGGGGGACGCCGACAGAGCTCGGGAAAGGGGCGCGTCGTACAGTTTCGGTCATGACCGATCAGAACGGCGCGTCCCGTCCCACCCAGGCCGTGATCCTGGCCGGCGGCCAGGGTTCCCGGCTGCGTCCCTACACCGACGACCGGCCCAAGCCGATGGTCGAGATCCCCGGTACGGGGACTCCGATCATCGGCCATCAGCTTGTCTGGCTCGCCGAGGAGGGCGTGACGGACGTGGTGGTCAGCTGTGGGCATCTCGCCGAGGTGCTGCAGAACTGGCTGAAGTCGGCCGATCTTCCGCTGCGGGTCACCACCGTCATCGAGACGGAGCCGCTGGGGCGGGGTGGCGGTCTGAAGTACGCGGCCGCGCATCTGCCGCACCCGGAGCGGGCGTGGTACGCGACGAACGGTGACATCTGGACCCGTTTCTCGCTGCGTGACATGGCGGACTTCCACACCGAGCGCGACGCGGTCGCGACGCTGGCGTTGGCGCGTCCGCGGATTCCGTGGGGGGCGGTGCAGACCGACGGCTTCGGTCACATCACGGACTTCATCGAGGCTCCGCCGTCGACGTTCGAGATCAACGCGGGTGTGTACGTCTTCTCGCCGGCGTTCGCCGATCTGCTGCCGGAGCGCGGCGACCATGAGCGGACGACGTTCCCCACGCTCGCGCGTGAGCTGCGGCTGGCCGGGTTCCCGATTCCTCAGGGGGCGTACTGGCGGGCCATCGACACGGCGAAGGACCTGACCGAGGCGGCGAAGGAACTGGCCGCGTTGGGGCGGTGAGGGGCGCCTTCCGAGTGCGCTGACGGGCGTCTTGCGGGTGCGGGTCCGTCGTGGCTGGTCGCGCCCACGCGGCGGTAGCCGCACATCGAGTGCAGGCCCGCGCCCCTGTGAACTCTTCGGTCCCCCTTCGTTTCGTTGAAAAGGTCCCGCACCTCCATGGGTGCGGGACCTTTTCGTGGGCTCGTGTCGCTCAGCCGGTGGGGTTGCCCAGTACGTCGCCCACCGGCCCGCCTACCCCAACAGGCCGCCGACCAGGCCCGGTTCGCCGGAGGAGGAGCCCCCCGTGCCGGAGCCGCCTGTTGAACCGCCGGAGGTGCTGGTGCCGCCGGTGGGGCCCGAGGTGGTGCTGGGGGCCTGCTGGGCCGGGGAGGACTGCTGGGGTGAGGTCCGGCCGGTGGTGCCCTGGGTCTGGCTGGGCGAGCCGCCGGTGGTGGCGCCGGTGTCGCGGGTGGCGCCGGGGGTGGTGGAGGTCTTGGCGGACGGGCCGCTCGTGGCGCCCTGGCTGGGCGTGGTGGACGCCGGCGGGCTCTTCTTGCGGGCCTTGGCGGAGTCCTGCGGGAGCGGGGAGCCGGGCAGTTCGTTGCGCGGGGCCTCGCCGGGGCCGGGGACGATGACGCGGTCGGCGTCGCGGACGGCGCTGCCGAGCACGGAGCCGAGCAGCAGGGTCAGGCCGATGACGATCGCGGTGATGAGGGCGCCGCGGCGCAGGACGTAGCGGCGCAGTTCCCAGATGTCGGAGCGGGGTCCGAGGCGGCGCCATGCGCTGCCGGCGAGGCGGCCGTCGATGGAGTAGACGGGGGCGCCGGCGATGATCAGCGGGGACCAGGCGGCGAGGTAGATGATGTCGGGGGTGTCGTAGGCGGGGACGCTCTTCCAGCTGACGGTGACGAGGAGCGCGGCGGAGAGGCCGGCGCCGACGATCGCGCCGACGCGCTGCCAGCAGCCCAGGATCGTGAGGACGCCCACGATGACCTGGAGGAAGGCGATGACGAGGCCGGCGCCGACCGGGTGCTGGAGGGCGAACTGGCGTAGTGGTTCGGCCACTTCCCATGGGTGCAGGGTGTTGAGCCACTTGACCATGGAGCCGCGTTCGCCGCCGTCGAAGTAGACGGGGTCGCAGAGCTTGCCCATGCCGGCGTAGATGGAGATGAAGCCGAGGAAGATGCGGAGCGGGAGGAGGACGACGCCGAGGTTCATGCGGCGGCCCGGGAAGTACGCGTGCCGCGCGGGTTCGTCGCCCTGCCGCTTCGAGGCGCGGTCGGTGCCGGTCTCGTCGTAGCCGTCGTCGAACTCCTGGCCCGGGTAGGCGTGTTCGTCGTACGCGCTGCCGACGGTCCGCATGTCGGGGAGGAGTCGGGTGCCGTCGGCACCGTCGTGGGTGCGCTGGGCGCCGACGACCGGGGTCTCCATGGTCTGGGCCAACTCGCCGTCGTAGTCGGCCTCGTAGCCGCGTTCGACGTCGATGCGGGGGATGACCTGGGTGGCTCCGGCGTCGGCGGCGGGGCGTTCACCGTGGCCGACGCTGCCGCCCCGCACGGCCTGGAGCAGGCGGTGGGCGCCGGTGTCGTCGGGGGCGGACCTGCCGCTCCACACGACGGGCCGGCGGCGCCCCGCGACGGGGGCCGCGCCGGTTCTGACCGCCGTGGCGCCGACGGCCGCGATGCGCGCGGTGTCCTCGGCGGCGCTCAAGTGCCGTGCGATCCGCTGGGATTGGGCCGTGCGCCGCGTCGACGCGCCCAACTGCACGCGGAAACTGGCGTGGTTGACGATGATCTGCGCCGGATCGCTCGGCACCTTCACCATGCTCAGCGCGGGAGCGTCATCGAACCCGGAATCGAATCCCGACGAGCCGCCCCCCGTGGGTGTGCGGGGTGTTCTGGTGTCCACACTCATCTAACCGAGTGACGTGTGTTTAGGACACTGCTTTGACTCGCCGGATCTGTCCGGACCCCGTCAAGGTTGCCCCGTACGCCACGAATACCCCGTGTGGGGGCCCGCGCCGAAAACCTGTTCAACCTCGACGGGGTGCACCGTCAGGCCCGCCGACGAGCCGCCTCGTACAGCACGATCCCCGCCGCCACACCGGCGTTGAGGGACTCCGCGCCGCCCGGCATGGGGATCCGCACCCGGTAGTCGCAGGTTTCGCCGACCAGGCGGGACAGGCCCTTGCCCTCGCTGCCGACCACGATGACGACGGGGCCGCCGAGGGCTTCCAGGTCGCCCACCTCGTGCTCACCGTCGGCGGCGAGGCCGACGACCGCGATGCCGGCCTTCTTGTACGCCTCCAGGGCGCGCGTCAGGTTGGTGCAGCGGGCGACGGGGGTGCGGGCGGCCGTACCGGCGGACGACTTCCACGCGCCGGCGGTCATGCCGGCCGCGCGCCGCTCGGGCACGAGGACGCCGTGGCCGCCGAAGGCGGAGACGGAACGGACGGCGGCACCGAGGTTGCGCGGGTCGGTCACGCCGTCGAGGGCGACGATCAGGGGGTCCTGCCCCTCGTCGTAGGCGGCGCTCGCGAGGTCCTCGGCGTGCGCGTACTCGTACGGCGGGACCTGGAGGACCATGCCCTGGTGGTTGAGCCCGTTGGTCATGCGGTCGAGCTCGGGGCGGGGGGCCTCCATGAGGTGGACGCCGCCCCGGTCGGCGACGAGCTGGAGGGCCTCGCGGACCCGCTCGTCGTTGTCGATGAACTGCTGGACGTAGAGCGTCACCGCGGGCACGCCCTCACGCAGCGCCTCGACGACGGGGTTACGGCCGACGACCATCTCCGAGGTGCCCTTGCCGCCGCGGCCGCGCGGGGCGGGACGGCGCACCGCCTGCTTCGCCTTGGCGTTGACGATTCGGTTCTTCTTGTGTCCCTTGCGCGCCTCGGCGGGCGGGGTCGGGCCCTTGCCCTCCAGGCCCTTGCGTCGCTGGCCGCCACTGCCGACCTGCGCGCCCTTCTTGCCGGACATGCGGCGGTTGTTGGCTGCCATGACCTACCTGTTCCACGTCGGTGCTGCGTCGGTGAGATGTTCGTACGTCTATGCAGTGTGCCGCCCGGAAGGCCGGGCGGCACAATCGATCTTCGGTGACCGGGGGCGGGGCTAGCGCGGTCCGAGGGTCCAGCGCGGTCCCTGGGGGCTGTCCTCGATGGTCAGTCCCGACTGGCCGAGCTGGTCGCGGATGGCGTCCGCGGTGGCCCAGTCCTTGCGGGCGCGGGCCGCCTCGCGCTGGTCGAGGACCAGGCGTACGAGGCTGTCGACGACGCCGTGCAGGTCCTCGCCTCGGTCGGTCTCGCCGGCCCAGTGCGGGTCGAGCGGGTCCAGGCCGAGGACGCCGAGCATGGCGCGCACCTCGGCGAGGCGGGCCACCGCGGCCTCCTTGTCGTCGGCCGCGAGGGCGCTGTTGCCCTGCCGGACGGTGGTGTGCACGATGGCGAGCGCCTGCGGGACGCTGAGGTCGTCGTCCATTGCCTCGGCGAAGGCGGGCGGCACCTCCGTCGCGGGCGCCACGTCGCCGGCCTTCTCCACGACCCGCTGGACGAAGCCCTCGATGCGCGCGAACGCGGACTCGGCCTCGCGCAGGGCGTCCTCGCTGTACTCGATCATCGAGCGGTAGTGGGGGGTGCCCAGGTAGTACCTGAGCACGATCGGCCGCCACTGCTTGACCATCTCGGAGACGAGGACGCTGTTGCCGAGCGACTTGGACATCTTCTCGCCGCTCATGGTGACCCAGGCGTTGTGCACCCAGTACTTCGCGAACTCGTCGCCGTAGGCCTTGGCCTGGGCGATCTCGTTCTCGTGGTGCGGGAAGATCAGGTCCAGGCCGCCGCCGTGGATGTCGAAGGCGGTGCCGAGGTACTTGTGGGCCATGGCGGAGCACTCCAGGTGCCAGCCGGGGCGGCCGCGGCCCCACGGGGTCTCCCAGTCGGGCTCGCCGGGCTTGGTCGCCTTCCACAGGGCGAAGTCCCGCGGGTCCCGCTTGCCCGTCTCGCCGTCGGCGGAGGGCTGCAGGAGGTTCTCCAGTTCCTGGTTGGAGAGCTGGAGGTACTCCGGGAAGGACTTCACGTCGAAGTAGACGTTGCCCTCGGACTCGTAGGCGTGGCCCCGCTCGATGAGGCCGCGCATCATCTCGATCATCTCGGGGACGTGCCCGGTGGCCCGCGGTTCGTATGTGGGCGGGAGGCAGCCGAGGGCGTCGTAGCCGTCGTTGAACGCGCGCTCGTTGTCGTAGCCGATGGACCACCAGGGGCGGCCCTGGTCGCGGGACTTCGCGATGATCTTGTCGTCGATGTCCGTGACGTTGCGGATGAACGTGACGTCGTAGCCGCGGTGTTCGAACCAGCGGCGCATGATGTCGAAGTTCAGGCCGGAGCGGATGTGGCCGATGTGCGGTGCGGCCTGCACGGTGGCACCACAGAGGTAGATCGAGACACAGCCCTGTGTGAGCGGGGCGAAGTCGCGGATCTGCCGGGCGTTGGTGTCGTACAGGCGAATGGTCACGATGCCTAGGGTAGTGGGCGGCGGGGTGTGTGTGGAGCCGCGTGTGGATTGTCGGGTGCGGGCCGGTGGGGGCTTGTCGCGCCCACGCGGTGAGCCGCAAGTCGACACAGCCCCGCGCCCCCAAGAAAGGTGGGTCCGCTCACCCGGTACGCACAACCAACGCCGTTGCCACTGCCATGAGGCCCTCACCTCGACCCGGGAAGCCGAGGCCGTCCGTTGTCGCGCCCGACACCGACACCAGTGCCCCGGCCGCCTCCGAGAGGATCTTCTGGGCCTCTTCCCTGCGCTTTCCGATCTTCGGGCGCGGTCCTACGACCTGTACGGCGATGTTGCCGATGGCGAAGCCCGCCTCGCGCACGATCCGGGCCGCCTCCGTCAACAGGGTGACGCCGGATGCACCCGACCACTCGGGGCGCCCGGTGCCGAAGTGCTGCCCCAGGTCGCCGAGGCCGGCCGCCGAGAACAGCGCGTTGCAGGCGGCGTGGGCGACGACGTCCGCGTCGGAGTGGCCGGCCAGGCCGGTGCCCTCGCCCTCCCATTTCAGGCCCGCGCACCACAGCTCGCGGCCTTCCTCGAAGGCGTGGATGTCGGTGCCGATGCCGACCTGGGGCAGGATCACGGGCTGCTCAGAAGCCATCGTTGAGCCTCCTGCGCGCCAGGACCGCCTCCGCGAGGACCAGGTCCAGTGGGCGGGTCACCTTGAAGGCCTCCTCGTGGCCGGGCACGACCACGACCGTCAGGCCCAGTTGCTCGACCATGCTCGCGTCGTCGGTGACGTCCTCGGTGACCGTCTCGTGGGCGCGGACCAGCGTGGCCCGGTCGAAGCCCTGCGGGGTCTGTACGGCACGGAGGCGGGCGCGGACCGGGGTCGCCACGACCGGTTCGGGCTCGCCGGGGGCGGTCGCCGGTTCGACCTCCTTCACGGTGTCCGCGAGGGGCAGCGCCGGGACGACGGCGGGCGCGCCCTCCCGTACGGCCTCGATGACCGCGTCGACGGTGTCCACCGGGACGAGCGGGCGGGCCGCGTCGTGGACCAGCACGATGTCGTGGCCGGACGGCAGGGCGTCCAGGCCGAGTTTCACCGATTCCTGGCGGGAGTCGCCGCCCGGGACGACGAGGAAGTCCGTCCGCTCGGGCAGGGCGTGTGCGTCGAGGAGCGACTTGACCTCGCCGGCGCCGTCGGGCGGGGCCACCACGACGACCAGGGAGACGGCACGGGACGCGGCCATCGCGCGGACCGCGTGGATCAGCATGGGGGTGCCGTTCAGCGCGCGGAGCGCTTTGGGGGCGCCCGGACCGAGGCGTACGCCCCTTCCGGCGGCCGGAATCACCACCGCGGTGCGGGCTTCCGCACGTGCTGCGGCGGGCTCGGGGCGCGAAACGTCAGACATCGGTTCCTGTCAGGTTTGTGTGCTCGGCCAACGTGGGTACGGAGACAGCGTGCCGGGCGCGACGCCTTGACCGGACCCTTCCGTGACACCGGTCGAGCCTGCCGTCCGGGCCCGGCACGCCAAGTATCGGGGGAGCTTTCCCCGAGAGGAACACGCGCACGGCAACCGGTGACGTCACAGGTGTCGACATCCGGAAACGAACATGCCGCAGCGCCCGGCGACAGCTGTTGCGTCATCGGGCACCGCGGCATTTCAGTGCGGCAATTGGGATTCAGTGTGTGCTGAGCTGGGCGGGCGAGGTGCCTGCACAGGAACGCTCAGGACGCGAGAACCTCGTCGAGAAGCGCCTCGGCCTTGTCCTCGTTCGTGTTCTCCGCGAGGGCGAGTTCGCTCACCAGGATCTGCCGCGCCTTGGCGAGCATGCGCTTCTCACCTGCGGAGAGTCCACGCTCACGCTCACGACGCCACAGGTCACGCACGACTTCCGCGACCTTGATGACATCGCCGGAGGCGAGCTTCTCCAGGTTTGCCTTGTAACGACGGGACCAGTTCGTGGGCTCCTCGGCGTACGGCGCGCGCAGCACCTCGAAGACCCGGTCCAGCCCTTCCTGACCGACCACATCACGCACGCCGACGAACTCCGCATTGTCCGCTGGCACACGTACCGTCAGATCGCCCTGGGCGACCTTCAGCACCAAGTAGGTCTTGTCCACGCCTTTGATCTGGCGAGTTTCGATAGCCTCGATCAGCGCGGCCCCGTGATGGGGATAGACCACGGTGTCGCCAACCTTGAACGTCATGTGACAGGTACCCCTTCCGTGGCTATCCAGGGTAACACGGAAACCGCGGTTCCTGAATGGCGTTTTCGCAGGTCAGGGCATATCTCGGGGCTTGACAACAGCAACAGGAACGTGCTGCGGAAGCTGAGCGGAAGAAGGTATTCGCAGGTCGGAGCGGCTCTCCAGGGGAGGTGAAACGCGTACGTTACACACATCCGGAAGCCCCTCCAGGCGGGCTAACGTCCACAAATGTCCGGTTCCAAGTGTGCGACTTCCGCTACTCCGTTCGGAGTCCGGAGTCGGTTCCGCGTCGATTCAGGAATTGATCACCCGGGCCGGACGGATCAGCCGGTGATCAATTCCGGAGGCGATCACGCATTCCTTCACGGAAGTTTTGCTACTGGATGCCGAAAGCTCTTATGTGAATGCCGGACGAGCGCCGGAGTGCGGCACCGAAGTGACTCATGAGTCACTTGTGAACCCGAGTGACCCGGGTGACACGCCTCTTGGGGAGGGTCGGGTGCGGCACGGCGGGAACGGCTCGGTAACCTGAAGCCGCTGACAGACACTTAGCGCGGCTTTACGGCCGCCTCGCTCAAGTCAAGGAGTTGCCGCCGCCGTGAGCAGCAGCCTTCGACGCGGCGTCCTCGCCGCCGCCGCCATCGCGTTCTCGGTCGCCGCGCTCTCCGCGTGCGCAGCCGGAAGCAACGCCCAGACGCTGGAGGTCAAGCCGGACAACGCGGAGACCAGCGTCGGCGGCATCAGGCTCCAGAACGTCGTGGTCATCACCCAGCCCACCACCGAGGCCGCAGGCGTGACCAAGGGCCCCGCCGTGGTCTCCGCCACCGTCTTCAACGGCACCGGCACCGCCCAGACGCTGGACGCCGTGAGCGTCGAGGGCGGCGGCAGCGCCGAGCTCAAGCCCGCCAAGGGCAAGGGCAAGGTGACCGTCCCGGCCCACGGCTCCGTCGTCATCGGCGGCAAGGGCAACGCCTCCGCCTCGGTGGCCGAGATCGGGGAGAGCGTCAAGGACGGCAACGCCCAGAAGGTCACCTTCACCTTCAGCACGACCGGTGACGTGAGCCTGCGCGCGTTCGTGGTCCCGGCCGACAGCTACTTCACCAAGTGGGGCCCTACGGCGATCCCGTCGCCGCCGGTGACCTCACCCACGCCGGCCGACTCCGCGACCCCGACCGGCTCGGGCACGCCGGCCGACACGGCGGGCTCCGCGAGCGCGACGGCGACCGAGTCGGCCGCGACCCACTGAGCAGCCGTACGCGAGCGTCGTACGCCGAAGGGCGGAACCTCCGAGGAGGTTCCGCCCTTCGGCGTACGGGAGACGTTTCTCTTTGCGGCTCGGATTTACGGCTCGAACTTGTAGCCGAGACCCCGCACCGTCACCAGGTACCGGGGCGCACCCGGGTCCGGCTCGAGCACCTCCTCCTGACGCACCCCTCGCGCTGCTTCGCAGGCTTCGAAGTGCTGCGCCGGACTCCGTCCGCCGGCTCCGGTCGGTGTCGGCCTACGGCTCGAACTTGTAGCCGAGACCCCGCACCGTCACCAGGTACCGGGGCGCGCCCGGGTCGGGCTCGATCTTGGCGCGCAGGCGCTTGACGTGGACGTCGAGGGTCTTGGTGTCGCCGACGTAGTCGGCACCCCAGACCCGGTCGATGAGCTGCATGCGCGTCAGGACGCGGCCGGCGTTGCGCAGCAGCATCTCCAGGAGGTCGAACTCCTTGAGGGGGAGGTCGACCTTGGAGCCGGAGACCGTCACGACGTGGCGGTCGACGTCCATGCGGACCGGGCCCGCCTCCAGGGCGGCCGGCGTGACCTCCTCGGGCTCACCGCGACGGCGCAGGACCGCGCGGATGCGGGCGACCAGCTCGCGGGAGGAGAACGGCTTGGTGACGTAGTCGTCGGCTCCTATTTCGAGCCCTACGACCTTGTCGATCTCGCTGTCCTTGGCGGTCACCATGATGACGGGGACGTTGGAGCGGCCGCGCAGCTGACGGCAGACCTCCGTGCCGGGCAGGCCCGGCAGCATCAGGTCGAGGAGGACGAGGTCGGCGCCGTTGCGCTCGAACTCGTCGAGTCCGTCGGGGCCGGTGGCCGCGATGGCGACCTCGAAGCCCTCTTTGCGGAGCATGTAGGAAAGGGCGTCGGAGAAGGACTCCTCGTCCTCGACGACGAGCACTCGGGTCACGGAAGGACCTCCGGGGCGGGAAGCGGGTCGTAAGAAGCCGACTCGTGGGTGGAATGCCCGTCCTCGTCGTCGAGGTCGGGGTGCTGGAGCGCGCGGTCGCGGGCCGCGCCCGCCTCCGGCAGTCTGAGGGTGAACGTGGAGCCCTGTCCCTCCGAGCTCCACACCGTGACCTCCCCGCCGTGCGAGGCGGCCACGTGCTTGACGATCGCGAGACCGAGGCCCGTGCCGCCGGTCTGGCGGGAGCGGGCCGGGTCCACGCGGTAGAAGCGCTCGAAGATGCGCTCCTTGTCCTTGTCGGAGATGCCGATGCCCTGGTCGGTGACGGCGACCTCGACACGGTCGCCGCCCGGCGCGGTCACCCGGCGGGCGGCTATACCGACGCGGGTGCGGGCGGGCGAGTAGTTGACGGCGTTCTCGACGAGGTTGCCGAGAGCGGCGGCGAGCTGGCCGCGGTTGCCCCAGACCCGCAGCTCGGCCGCTCCGGCGGCGGCCATGGTGATCTGCTTGGTGCCCGCCTGGTGCCGGCAGCGGTCGATGGCCTCGGCGACCAGCTCGTCGACCCGGACCGGCTCGGCGTCCTCCAGCGGGTCGTCGTTCTGCACCCGGGAGAGGTCGATGAGTTCCTGGACCAGACTGGTGAGCCGGGTGGCCTCGATCTGCATACGGCCGGCGAAGCGCTCCACGGCCTCCGGGTCCTCCGAGGCGTCCATGACGGCCTCGGAGAGGAGGGAGAGCGCGCCGACGGGGGTCTTGAGCTCATGGCTGACGTTCGCGACGAAGTCACGCCGTACCGCTTCGATCCGCCGGGCCTCGGTGAGGTCCTCCACCAGGAGCAGCACCAGCCGGGAGCCGAGAGGCGCCACGCGCGCGGAGACCGCGAGGGCCTCCCCGCGACCGGTTCCGCGCCTCGGAAGGTCCAGCTCCACCTGGCGTATCTCGCCGTCCCGCCTGGTGTCCCGGGCCATCTGGAGCATGGGCTCCACGGAGAGCTTGCCGCCGCGGACCAGCCCGAGGGCGTACGCGGCGGAGCTCGCCTTGACGACGGCGTCGGCCTCGTCGAGGACGACGGCCGAGGAGCGGAGCACGGACAGGACGGTGTCCACGCCCGGCGGAAGCACGGGGTCCGTGTGCAGGGAGGTTCGGGTGGGGCGTTTCTGCTCCCGCTCGCTCCAGCGGAACGCCAGCATGGCGATGACACCGGTGAGCACACCGGCGATCGCTGCTGCTGCGGCGACTGCCGCGTTCACGTCCATGCCTCCAGGTTAGGCATGGGATCGGTCCTGGCCACAGCGGTACGAGTGCGAGCTCGAACACTCGTCGCCCAGAGTTCACCTTGGAGCCAGTAGTGGTTCATTTGGGAGGGCGGAAACGGACGCGTACAGGCCCGAACGTGGGAGCGTGGGGTACGCAGCACCGGTTTCACGGCCGGTTATGGCCCCTGGAACCCACAGGAATGACGTACGAGAGGGAACCGACAATGCGGGACGCGTACCACGAGGAACTTGATTCGATCGGCGACGGTCTGGTGGAGATGGCCCGGCTGGTCGGCTCGGCGATCGGACGCGCCACGACCTCGATACTCGACTCCGACCTGAAGCTGGCCGAGAGCGTGATCGAGGCCGACCAGAAGGTGGACGACCTCCAGCACGACCTGGAGGCCAAGGCGATAGCGCTTCTGGCCCGCCAGCAGCCGGTGGCGACGGACCTCCGTATCGTCGTCACGTCCCTGCGCATGTCGGCCGACCTGGAGCGGTCCGGCGACCTCGCCCAGCATGTGGCGAAGCTCGCCCGGCTCCGCTTCCCGGAGCGCGCGATCCCGCACGACCTGCACGCGACCATCCTGGAGATGGGCCAGCTCGCCCAGCGCCTGATGGCGAAGGCGGCGGAGGTCATCATCACCAAGGACGTCGACCTCGCGCTCCAGCTGGAGTCGGACGACGACGAGATGGACCTGCTGCACCGCACGCTCTTCCAGCACCTGCTGGACGACAAGTGGAAGCACGGCATCGAGACGGCGGTCGACGTGACGCTGCTCGGCCGCTACTACGAGCGGTTCGCCGACCACGCGGTGTCGGTGGCCAAGCGGGTGGTGTACCTGGTCACGGGTGAGCACGCCGACGACCTCCAGGCGGACATCCAGCCGCCGACGGGGGTCGAGGGCGCCTGAGCCCTCGGCCAGGCGTCGGGTGTTGAGGGATCCCGTCCGGGCCTGCACAAGCCTCTGTGCGCCGTTGATGCGCCCAGGGGAGTGGGCATCCAATGGGTACAGGGCCTGATCCGACCGTCGGGACGTCAGGCCCTCGCCTCGAGGAGGGACCCAGACCCATGGCCGAATCCCCCAGCGCTCCCCAGCCCGACCCCACGCAGCAACGCCCGACAGAGCAGCCCGCCGCGATCAGGACCCTGACGGTCATCGGCGCGTGCGGCTGCGGCTCGGGCTGCGGGTGCGGGTGCCAGTCGGGCAATCCGTGTCAGTGCGGTTGAGTGTCGTACGGCTGACTGGAGTACGACGTTTTCGTACGGCGGTGAAGGGCTCCGGTGTGGGTACCGGGGCCCTTCGTCATGGGGTCCGCGTGGCTGCAACGGTCGCCCCGGCCGTGCGGGAGGCGCAGCATGGAGGGAGTCGGAAGGACAGGAGGTGCGGTCATGTCGCGCTTCATGGACGTACACCACGGGATGCAGGGCATCACGGCGGACCAGCTGAACCAGGCCCACCAGGCGGACCTCGCCATCGAGGGCGAAGAGGGCGTGCACTTCGAGCACGCGTGGGCGGACCCCGAGTCGGGAACCGTCTACTGCCTCTCCGAGGCCCCCTCGGCCGAGGCCGTCCAGCGCATCCACGAACGGGCGGGACACAAGGCGGACGAGATCCACGCGGTGCCGTTCTCGGTCTGACCCGATGGCCCGACCCGGCCCCGCGAATATCGGTTGGAGCGGCTCCTGGGCCTCTCGTAGGGTCCCGCGCATGGACTGGCAGAAGTGGCACGACCGTTACGACACCCCCGAGTCACCGCTGGCTCGTCGTCTGCTGTGGGTCCAGGACCGTATCCGCCTGGCTCTGGACGAAGCCCCGCCCGGCCCGGTGCGCGTGGTGAGCCTGTGCGCCGGCCAGGGCCGCGACCTGCTGGGCGTGCTGCCCACGCACCCACGCCGCCGGGACGTCCGCGCCCGGCTGGTGGAGCTGGACCCGGCGAACGTGGCCGTGGCGACCGACTCCGCCCGCGCGGCCGGTCTCGACGGCGTCGAGGTACGCACGGCTGACGCCGCCCTTCTCGACCACTGCGCCGACCTGGTTCCGGCCGATCTCGTCCTGCTCTGCGGGGTGTTCGGCAACATCTCGGACGCGGACATCGAGCGCACGGTCGAGGCGTGCAGGCAGTTGTGCCGCTCCGGCGGCCGGGTCATCTGGACCCGGCACCGCAAGTCCCCCGACCGGGTCCCGCAGATCTGCGAGTGGTTCGAGCAGCGGGGCTTCACCCGCGAGTGGCTCACGGCCGCGGACCCGGACGGCGTACAGGTCCAGTCGGTCGGCATGCACCGCTTCGACGGGGACCCGGTTCCGCTCCGACCGGGCACGCGTGTCTTCGAGTTCGTGGGGTACGAGAGCCTGCGTCCGACGGCCTGAAGGCGATCTGAGGACGACCGGAGGACGAGCTGAGGGCGAGCTGAGGGCGAGCTGAGGGCGAGCTGCAGACGACCGGGGAGGCCGACGCGGTTCGCTCCGGTCGGCTCGGCTCACACCGAAATGAGCTTTTCCCGCGTCCGGTCACCGGCGCAGAATTCTGGGCGTGACAGACGAAGACCCCACCGACGACGAGACACCGGACGGGCTGCTGGGCTGGTGCCTGGTGGCCAACGTCACGCGGGAAACCGCGCACGGCGAGGGACGCCTCGACATCCAGCACGGCACCCGGCACTTCTCCGCGGGCACCTTGCTGTGGCTCCCCCGCGTCCGGTGGGACCCCGGCCACTGCCGCTGGCCCGCGGTCGGCCGGCACCGGGGCAACGCCCGCCGGTACGTCAACATGGTCGTGCGCGCTGAGGACCTGGAGAACTTCCGGGTCAAGGGCGTCTACAGCGAGGGTCTCGTGCGCAGCCTCAACGGCCATCTGCACGATCCGGCCGCCCCTCGGACCCTGCAGAACCCGTGGTCCCGCGAAGACGCCCAGAACCGCGCGGACGGCTGGAACCAGCCCCGGGAGCCCCTCCGCATCGACGGCCGGTCCCACCCGTGGATCTCCGTCCCCAACCCGCCCCCGGCGGAGTTCCAACTCGACGGGGAGACCCTGCACCTCGCCCACTACGGCACCAGGGGAGCCCATTACAGCCGCACGCCCCCGCCCGTGGAACGGATTCCGGAGCACTGAGCGGACGCGCGGCATGCGGGCGGGGAGGCTGACACCGCCGGTGATGTGACTGCGGCTGCTCCGAAACCGCGGGAGGTTCCGGCTGAACCATCCGCAGGCGCGGTCGAGCGGTCAACGCGGCGAACCCGGTTGCCGACGAGCCGCCCGTCGGCTTCGATCGCTGGTCGGATCGCCCCGGCGATTTCGCGTGCGGTCCTGACGAGTACTGGGCCGGCTTCTTCTCATGACGACGAGGCAGACGGTGGACGTGAGACCGGCGCCACCTCGGCTGTTCCTGCCGGGCGGGCTTCCCGCCGCGTGAGATCCCGGCGGTGCGCCTGTGCCCGGACGAGTGGATGGCGTACCTCGGCATGGACCGGCCGCCTCAGCAGACGGCCTTTCGCTGCGGATACGCGCGGGCTCGGAGCGGGGTGTGCGGCCGTACGTCTGCGTACGGGAGCCTTGATGTCGAAAAGGACCCCGTCAGCAGCGGGCCTTCCGTAAGGTTTCCGCCCGTGACGTCGTATGAGCAGTGGTCCTTGGTTGTTTCGTTCGGTTCACTGGTCGTCAGTGTCGTCGCTTTCGCCGCACTGGCTTGGCAGTTGCTCATGCTGTCGCGCAGCACGGGTCAGGACCACGACAGACGCCGCAAGCAGGCGACCATGGAATACCTCACGGCCAACATGGAACGACGCAAGGCGCTGTTCGACGAGGGGATACCGCACGAGCGGGATCACGAGGCCATCGCGGCCCTGGTCAGCCTGTCGCTGGCCGACGACGAACGAGCGACGAAACTGATCACGGCCTACCTCACGGCGTTCAACTTCCTGGCTGTCGGCGCCCAGACGGACGCCTTCGACCGAGAGGTCATCGACGAGGCGTGGGGCGGCATCGTCATCTCCGTCTGGAACAACTACCGGCCCTGGATCGAGGAACAGCGGCGCCGGCACGGTGAGCCCCGGGTGTGGGAGAACCTGGAGTGGCTGGCCGGGGAGATGACACCACGCCGGCCCATCGTTCCCGCTGGGGGCAGCGGGAACCTGCCCCCGCAGGGACAGCCGGTGCCGTAGGGAGACGGTGCGGCAGGGGGGTGCTCGTCCTAGCCGCCGTCAAGGCGTCCGGGCTCCGGGGTCTCGTCCGCGAAGCCGTGGTCGGTCGGGTGTGTCGGCCGCTGTGCGAGCCAACCCGACACCCTCGGGCCTCCGTTGATCGCGCCGCCGTCCAGGACCGTACGGACGTGCTGGAAACCCTGGCGGAGGTAGTACGCCTGCAAGTCCTCGTTCGTCGTCCACGCGTCGAGCCGGAGCCATGTCGCGCCGGCTCGACAGGCGCGGTCGCCGGCCCAGTCCAGCAGTCGCCCGCCGATGTTCCGCCCGGCGTGCGTCCGCGCCACGGAGAGCTTGTTGATGAACATGGAGGGCTCGGAGAGTTCCTGCTCCGTCCAGAGACCGGCTTGCGCCTCCGGGGTCACGGTGACGGTCGCCGCCGTCGCCGAACCGTCCAGGACCATGAAGACGGTGCCGTCCTCGACGGTCTCCAGCAGCTTCGCCGCCGGGTAGGGAAACTGCCACTGGTCGGTTCCGAGGCGGGAAAGCCAGCCCGCGGCCTCCGTCCGGAAGGCCAGCAGCTGGGGCAGATCGCCCGGTCGGGCGGGGACGATTCTCACCGGGGCTCATTCTCACTTCGGGCGGTCAGTCGAACGTCGGCCGTCACTGGGGTCCCGCCCACCGCCGCAACCTCCTGGTGACATGGGTCTTGTGAAGGCGGGTTGCCGAGGCTTCGCTCGGGCTCGTCATGAACGCAGTGATAGGGGTCCATCGCTTCCTCCCCTTGCGAGCCGTCCATCTGACGGCGGGGAAGTCCGTGATCTCAGAGATGCGCTCTCGCGCAATCACGCGTGTGCGCAGGTAGCCACGGATTGAGAGTGTTTCGCGCTCACACGTCACGCCGAGCCGGTATCCCCTCACGGCGAGGATCACGAACCCCATGCCGGCGAAACAGGCCGTGAGCCGCGAGAAGCCGGTACTGGCTTGTGCTGCGTAGGCCACAGCGGCGGCCGCCGGGACGGCTCCGAGGCTGCTGTTCGCGAGACGGTTCAACATCGGTGGCGATAGCTCCACGACGCTCCTCGTCCGTGCTGGTGCCTCCCGGTGGCAGCGTACTGGTACCTCAGCTTGGGAAGCTACGGGCATCTACGGCTGCTTGGGGCACTGACCAGCGCGAACGGCCGGGCCAAGATCTCGTTGGAAGCGGCTGTTCACCGCGATTCCCCGCTGTTCCCCGCTCGATCCGGGGGCGCTTGTGGTGCGGGCATCGGGCGTCGGTGGTCGTGCTGGTGGGGCGCGTTGTCAGTGGGCGTGGCCAGGGTCTCAGACGCGCGGCCGGCTTCCGAGGTGTCCAGCTCTGTAGAGCAGTTGCATCCCCGGCTCTGTCTGGGGGCGGCCCGGGTATGGCCCGGGGCCCAACCGACGGTCGGGCTCCGTCGATGGCCAAGGAGAAACCTGTCGGCGTCGGCCGCGCACCCGGCGTCGCCGGCCGCAGGGCTTCGGGGCGCATGGCGATGCCCTTGCCGTCGAACTGCAGGACCAGCACGGTGTCTGCGCTGGTCGGCATCGGTATCCGGTGGCGGTGGAAGGACAGCGATCCGGCCACGGCCCTCTACGACCGCACGGCCAAAGGCCAACCCCGCCACGCCACTTGACCTCAATTAGCCAACCAGCTAACACTTAGCCGTATGACTAACAATAACGCGACCCGCCAGACCTGCATCTGGACCTACCAAGTCCGTACAGACGTCGAGGACGAATTCGTCCAGCTACTCAAACGACACTGGCCCACCCTCCACACACTCGGCCTGGTCACCGACGAACCGCCGATCGTGCTGCGCAACGCAGAAGGACCCCTGACCTACGTCGAGATCTTCACCTGGGAGGCCGAGGGCATGCGCCCCGCACACGAACACCCAGACCTGATCGAAATCTGGGAACCGATGAAGGCACTCGTCGAAGAACGCTCAGTAACCCACAACGTGCCCGGTATGAGCTTCCCGCTCTTCCACCGCATCGATCTGGGCGCGTGAGCACGCCCAGACCCCGCGGGGTCGCCGAACTGGAAGAGCTGGACGCCGTGTTCGGCGCACTGGCCCACCGCACCCGCCGCGCCATCCTGTCGGTCCTGCACGCGCACGACGGCGAACTCACTTCCGGCGCCATCGCCCAACGCTTCGACTGCTCATGGCCCACCACTACCCGCCACCTGCACCAACTCGAAGAAGCCGGCCTGGTCGAAGTCACCCTCCGCGGACGGGAACGGATTTACCGACTGAACACCGAACGCCTCCGCACCCTCCCCAGTCAATGGCTCGACCGCTTCACCCAGACCGACCGCCCACCCGCATAACCGCTCGCGCAACCGAAGGACGGTGCGGCCGAACCTCGAACCCAGGGTGTTGTCAGTTGCTCGTGCCACCATCTACAGGTGCTGAAGATCCCCGGATACGAAGACGGCCCTCTGGTGCACGGCACTCCTTACTTGGACGATCCGTTGTTCTGGCCCGTGCACCTCGGCGCCTCTTTGCTCGGGGAGGACGCACAGCGGACCGCGTTCGGCGCCGACTGGGACGCGGCCATGGAGCTCTATCGCGTGCTGTCCGCCGAGCGAGAGTGGCCGGTGTTCAGTCTGCCTCTGCTCTCCGGGCACACGATCCACGTCGTCTACCGCAACATCGAAGGCGACCGCGGAGTGGACTACCTGATACATCACTCAGCGTGGTCCGCGGCGGAAACCCTCGCCGTGGATGACGGTCATTTCATGGGGCCCGGCATGGCCTGGCCGGAGTTGCTGTCTGCTGCTCGCCAGTCGGCGACCGAGGGCGTTGAGGATCCCGATGCCCGTCTCTTGCTGCTCTTCCCCACCCTCGGTGACGCGCAACTTCCCGACGACGCGCCCGTCGCCCTCACCACCGCGCTCACCGCTCTCACCTTGATCGAGGAGCCCGCCGACGTGGCGAGGACGCTCCTTGAGAATCAGGGCCAATGGGCCCCCGCTCACTGGAGGTTGGCAGACGGCGTCCGCATCAACGACGGGGGGCACTCATACCGAAACCCCGGCAACGCCTTCGCTCTGCCTGCCGACCGTCTTCTGGAGATCAGTAGCGCACTGAACGATGAAAAAGCGACGGGCCGGAGACATTCGCCTGAAGCCCTCGGCTTGGGAAGCAGAGGCGCCTTGTAGCGGATCACCTGGCTGAGCTGCGGCGGCGGGACGGGACGCAGACGCGCGGTGGATGGTCGATTGACTCCCCGCTGTTCCTCATGCCGAGCAGCCGGGTCCGGGCCCGGGCCCGGACCATGAAAACGCCCCTGACTTGCGCCATGTGCGCAGGTCAGGGGCATGATCACAAAACCTACTTCTTCTTGCCCTGGTTCTTGACCGCCTCGATCGCTGCCGCGGCGGCATCGGGGTCGAGGTAGGTGCCGCCCGGGTTCAGCGGCTTGAAGTCGGCGTCGAGTTCGTACGACAGCGGGATGCCCGTCGGGATGTTCAGGCCCGCGATGTCGGCGTCCGAGATGCCGTCGAGGTGCTTGACGAGGGCGCGGAGGCTGTTGCCGTGGGCCGCGACCAGGACTGTGCGGCCCGTGAGGAGGTCGGGGACGATGCCGTCGTACCAGTAGGGGAGCATGCGCAGGACGACGTCCTTCAGGCACTCCGTGCGGGGGCGCAGCTCCGGAGGGATGGAGGAGTAGCGCGGGTCAGCCGCCTGGGAGAACTCGGAGTCGTCGGAGAGCGGGGGCGGCGGGGTGTCGTAGGAGCGGCGCCACAGCATGAACTGCTCCTCGCCGAACTCCGCGAGGGTCTGGGCCTTGTCCTTGCCCTGGAGGGCGCCGTAGTGGCGTTCGTTCAGGCGCCAGGAGCGGTGGACCGGGATCCAGTGGCGGTCGGCGGACTCGAGGGCCAGCTGGGCCGTGCGGATCGCACGCCTCTGGAGGGACGTGTGGACCACGTCGGGGAGGAGGTCGGCGTCCTTCAGGAGCTCGCCGCCGCGGACTGCCTCCTTCTCGCCCTTCTCGTTGAGATTGACGTCCACCCAGCCGGTGAACAGGTTCTTCGCGTTCCATTCGCTCTCGCCGTGGCGGAGGAGGATCAGCTTGTACGGTGCGTCGGCCATGCGTATGAGCGTAATCCACGGTTTCGGTCCCCTGCGTGCCCGCTCGACAGATGGACGGTGAACGGAACGGTTGACGGGATCCGTTAATCGAGTGGCCTGGCGGCACTCCGTCTTCGTAAGTTGTGCTCACCGTTTGGGCTACTTACATCCGTGGGGGATCCGTCATGCCGCTCGCCACCTTGAGACGCGCCACCCGCGAGACCGTCTCCGGGCTGCCCCGCGCGTTCTGGTGGCTGTGGACCAGCACGCTCGTCAACCGGCTGGGTGCCTTCGTCGCCACCTTCATGGCCCTGTACCTGACCCTCGACCGCGGCTACTCCGCCTCCTACGCCGGGGTCGTCGCCTCGCTGTACGGCCTGGGCGGAGTGGTCTCGTCGATCGGCGCGGGGGTCATGACCGACCGGCTCGGGCGGCGGCCCACCCTACTCGTCGCGCAGTCAGCGACCGCCGTCTCCGTCGCGCTCCTCGGGTTCGTGCACCACCCCGTCACCATCGCCGCCGTCGCGTTCCTGGTCGGCATGGCCTCCAACGCCTCCCGGCCGGCCGTGCAGGCGATGATGGCCGACATCGTGCGGCCCGAGGACCGCGTCCGGGCGTTCTCGCTCAACTACTGGGCCATCAACCTCGGCTTCGCCGTCTCCACCGCGGCCGCCGGGTTCATCGCCGAGTTCAGCTATCTCGCAGGCTTCCTCATCGAGGCCGGGATGACCGCCGTCTGCGCGGTCGTCGTCTTCCTCAAGCTGCCCGAGTCCCGGCCCGGGGCGGAGAAGGCCGCGGCGGCGGCCGACGACGTCCGTCTCGGCACGGTCCTGCGCGACGGGCGGTTCATGAGTGTCGTCGGGCTGTCCTTCCTCGTCGCCGTGATCTTCCAGCAGGGTTCCCTCGGGCTGCCCGTCGCGATGGGCGAGGCCGGGTTCACGCCTGCCGACTACGGCCTGGCCATCGCTCTCAACGGGGTGCTGATCGTCGCGCTGCAGATCCCGGTGACGCGGTTCATCCAGGACCGGGATCCCCGGCGGCTGCTCGTCGTCTCGTCCCTGCTCGCGGGATACGGCTTCGGGCTCACGGCCTTCGCCGGATCGGTCGGCCTCTTCGCCCTCACGGTGTGCGTGTGGACCATGGGCGAGATGATCAACGCACCCATACAGACCGGGCTCGTCGTCCGCCTCTCCCCCGCCCACGGGCGCGGCCGCTACCAGGGCATGTACACCCTGTCCTGGTCGGTCGCCGCCCTCGTCGCGCCCCTGATGTCCGGTTTCGTCATCGACCGGCTCGGGGCGGAGTGGCTGTGGGGCCTGTGCGCGGTCGTGGGGACGGTGGCGGCGGCGGGATACGGCGTCCTTATGCGCCGGCTGCCGAAGGAGGGGCCCGCCGAGACCGTCGTAGTGGAGGCGGTCCAGGCGGTCGAGGTTTCAGGCCCTGCAGGGGTCACGGATGCATCCGTGCGCCCTTGAGCACCTTGTCCACGGCGTTGCGCGGCCCGTACACCGCGAGACCCACCAGGTCCAGCTCCGCCGTCGTGACGGCCCGTACCGCCGCGCGGTTGTCCCGGTCGTTGCCCGTCGCGAACAGGTCGCCGGTGAAGAGCGCGCGCGGGAGCGAGCGGGACAGCACGCGCGCGTGGGCGGCCGTCAGCGTCTCCTTGGTGCCCTCGAAAACCAGCACCGGCTGCCGGAACATCGGCAGATAGGGCACGCCGTCGGCGTCCTCGTAGGGCTCGCCGATCACCTCGGGGACCTCGGCGGCCAGGCCGCTGACGAGGAACGCGGTGACGTTCAGCCGCTGCCAGGTCTCCAGGTCCTCGCGCAGCAGGACGGCGATCTTGGTGTCGAAGCGGAGGGGTTCATCGTTCATACGACGAGACTGGCGGCCGTCGTACGGACTCGTCTTGTACGTTCTTTGCATGGCGGCCAGCGAAACGACCCGGCGTGAGGTCACCGCCTGGCGCCCCGCCGTCCCGGGCGTCACCGAGGTCTTTCACGCCCGCTTCACCGAGTACGCCTACCCGATGCACGTGCACGAGGCGTGGACGCTGCTCATCGTGGACGACGGGGCCGTACGGTACGACCTCGACCGGCACGAGCACGGCACCCCGGACGACACCGTGTCCCTGCTGCCGCCGCACGTCCCGCACAACGGCTCCCCGGCGAGCCCGGAAGGCTTCCGCAAGCGGGTCGTCTACCTCGACGGGACGCATCTGGGCGACGAGCTCATCGGGCCCGCCGTCGACGGTCCCGATCTGCGCGATCCCGTACTGCGGCGCCGGGTGGGGCAGTTGCACAGCGCGCTGGCCCGGCCCGGTGAGGAGTTCGAGGCCGAGAGCAGGCTCACCCTCATCGGCGACCGGCTCCGGACCCTCCTGCGGCCGCGGCTCCACACCGAGCCGCCGCGCCGCGACCCCGCTCTGGCCCGCAGGCTGCGCGAACTCCTCGACGAGCGGGTGGTGGAGGGGCTCTCCCTGGAGGATGCCTCCGGCGTCGTACAGGCCCATCCGGCGCATCTCGTACGGGCGTTCAGTACCGCCTACGGCATCGCACCGCATCAGTACCTGACCTCGCGGCGGGTCGACCGGGCCCGGGCTCTGCTGCTCGCGGGGCGCGGTCCCGCCGATGTCGCCGCGCTCACCGGTTTTCACGACCAGGCCCATCTCGCCCGGCATTTCAAGCGGTTGGTGGGGGTGCCGCCGGGCCGCTACCGGGTGAGCGCGAGGAGATCGACGGAAGACGTCCGTCCGGTGATCGCCGGCGGTTAGCGTCGCCGGCATGGATGACAGACAGAACTCCTTACCGTTCAGACGTCTCTCCGCCGCCGTCGCCGGGGCGGCCGTCCTGGTCGCCGTCAGTGTCGGCGGTGCCCTCGCCGCGAGCTCCGACGACGACCCCGGTGCCCCCCAGCCGAGCGTGTCGGCCTCCTCGGGGTCGGACGAGGGTTCCGGCGGGAGCGGCGACAGCGGGGGCAGCGGCGGCGAACCCAGCCCGAGCCCGACCTCCACGTCCGTGGACGACCCCCCGGTTCCGTCGGACGGCCCCACGGACGAGCCCTCCGCCCCGAGCGAGCTGGAGCAGCTGAACCGCCGTATCACCGAGCTCGACAGGAAGATCGACGAGCTGCCCACCAAGAAGGAACTGGCCGACGCGCTGCGGGCCTTCGCGGACGAGTTGGACAAGCCGGCCCCGCCCGCGGATCCCGACGGACCGACCAGCGAGCCGACCGACGATCCCCAGCCCACCGACTCACTGCCGCCGGGCGAGCACTAGGCCTGTCCGGCGGATCAGGCCGGCTCCAAGGAACGGCGCCTTGTCAGCGCGGGAGGGCGCACCAGGCCCCGCGCCGCCGGCATGATCCGCCGGACAGGCCCTCGGCCCTCGGCCTCCGGTCAGTCCTGCGGGCCGGTTCTGCGGGGCTGGGTCAGATGCGTGAACGCGTCCAGGTTGCGCGTCGATTCACCGCGGGCCACGCGCCACTCGTACTCCTTGCGGATCGCGGTGGCGAAACCCAGCTCCAGCAGGGTGTTGAAGCTGCCGTCGGCCGCCTCCAGGACCTGGCCCAGGAGGCGGTCGACCTCGTCGGCGGTGATCGCGGCGAGAGGGAGCTTGCCCGCGACGTAGACGTCACCGAGCCGGTCGACGGCGTAACTCACGCCGTACAGCTTGAGGTTGCGCTCCAGGAGCCAGCGGTGGACTCCGGGTTCGTTCTCGTCGGGGTGGCGGATGACGAAGGCGTTCAGCGACAGGGAGTGGCGGCCGACGAGGAGCGAGACGGTGGTCTTCAGCTTGCGGGTGCCGGGGAGCTGGACGACGTAGTTGCCGGGCGCGGGGCTCTCCCACTCCAGTTCGGCGTCCTTCAGAACCCCCTCGATGACCTTCTGCGCATCAGCCATGGTGGGAGCGTACGTGACGGCGGTACGACTGGCCCGCGGCCACATAGACGTCCGCCGTCGCCGCGGCCGCGGTGTCCCAGCCGAAGGACTGGGCGTGCAGGGCGGCCGCCGTGCCCATGCGGGCCGTGAGCTCCGGGTTGTCGGCGAAGTCGCGCAGCACGCGCGCGTAGGCGGCCGGATCGTGTCCTCGTACGAGGAAACCGGTCCGTTCGTCGGCCACGGCCACCGGCAGCCCGCCGACCGCCGCCGCGAGCACCGGGGTGCCGGCCGCCTGGGCCTCTATGGCGACCAGGCCGAAGGACTCGCTGTAGGAGGGCATGACCAGCACGGACGCGGCCCGGAACCAGTCGGCGAGCTGCTCCTGGCCGACGGGCGGGTGGAACCGTACGACATCCGCGATGCCGAGTCGGGAAGCCAGTTTCTGCAGGCCCTCGGGTTTGGCGAGGCCGCTGCCGCTGAGGCCGCCGACGACGGGGACGAGGAGGCGGGTGCGCAGGTCGGGGCGCTCGTCGAGGAGGACGGCCACCGCGCGGAGCAGTACGTCAGGGGCCTTCAGCGGCTGGATGCGGCCCGCGAAGAGGGGGATCAGGGCGTCCTGCGGGAGGCCGAGGCGGGCGCGGGCGGCGGCGCGGCCGTCGGCGGGGCGGAAGCGCTCGAGGTTCACGCCGGGGTGGACGACGGCGACCTTGGCGGGGTCGGCGCCGTAGTGCCGGGCGAGTTCCTCGCGCTCCTCGGCGGTGTTCGCGATGAGGCGGTCCGCGGCGGCGACGATCTGGGTCTCACCGATGACACGGGCGGCGGGCTCGGGGGTGTCGCCGTCGGCCAGGTTGGCGTTCTTCACCTTGGCCATGGTGTGCATGGCGTGCACGAGCGGGGTGCCCCAGCGCTGGGCGGCGAGCCAGCCGACGTGGCCGGAAAGCCAGTAGTGCGAGTGGACCAGGTCGTAGTGGCCGGGGCGGTGGCCGGCCCAGGCCTGCATCACGCCGTGCGTGAAGGCGCAGAGCTGGGCGGGGAGGTCCTCTTTGTTGAGGCCCTCGTAGGGGCCCGCGTCCACGTGGCGGACCAGGACGCCCGGGGCCATCTCGACAGTGGGCGGGAGGCCGCCGGTCGTCGCGCGCGTGAAGATCTCGACCTCGATGTTGATCGCGGCGAGGCGCTGGGCGAGTTCCACGATGTAGACGTTCATGCCGCCCGCGTCGCCGGTGCCCGGCTGGTGGAGCGGTGAGGTGTGCACGGAGAGCATGGCGACGCGGCGGGGGCGGCGGTGCAGGCGCAACCGGTGGGGTGCGGCCTGGGAGCGACGCTGGAGCCTGCTGACGTACTGGCTCACGTGGCGTTCCTCCTTGCTGCGGGCATGCCCTTCGGAGGGTTCGGAGCCCTCCAAGGGGGTGCAACACCGGAGGAAGGCATTCCCATTCCGGGCGGGAGTGTTTTTGCCTAGGTATTACCGGGGATCGCTCAACCGTTCGAGATCGGGGTGCGTCGAGAAGTCGATGGGTGTCAGGAATTCAACGGGGGCGGGGCAGGAAGCTGCCTACGATCACCGCATGACCGGACCGGAAGATCGTCGTACCTCTCAGGAGGACGCCGTCCGCGCGCAGCACCTGGCCGACCTCGCCGAGGCGGAGGCTCTGGAGGCCTGCATCTCGGGCGGTGCGACCCCCGAACCGGCCTCGCCGCAGGGACCGCCGCCCGGCGGCTGGTACCCGTGTCCCGCCTGCGGGCACCAGATGTTCGGCGACCTCTGGAGCCACGAGATCTGCAGCGTCTGCTACTGGGAGGACGATCCGTTCCAACTCCGTTACCCCTGGTCCGAGTTCGGTGCCAACGGAGGCGTCAGTCTGCTGCAGGCCCAGGCCAACCACCGGCGGTACGGCGCGGTCCGCGAGGACCTCAGGCCTTACGTGGCGCCTCCCAGGGCGGACGAACCCCTGGATCCGGGCTGGCGGCCCCTCGACCCGGAACGCGATCCCTACGAGCGGGTGCCCGGCCGGGGCGACGCCGCCCAGCACCCCGCCGATCTCACCGTCCTGTACTACTGGCGGCCCACCTACTGGCGTCGGCACCTGGCCGCCCCGTAACCGCCGCATACCCTCGTGGGCATGACGTCCCGTGCCGCCTCCCTCCCCCACTCTCGGCTTCGCTCGAGCGGGGGGACCCCCATCGTGGGCACGGTCACGCGCGGGACGACCAACCCGAACCGGCTGCGCCGCATGGACCGCTGGATCGCGGCGACGCACGGCGCCGAGCTGCGTCGCGCCGCCGATCCGGTCGCCGTCGACCTCGGGTACGGCGCCGCGCCCTGGACCGCCGTCGAGCTGCTGCACCGGCTCCGGACCGTGGCTCCACGCACGCGCGTGGTCGGCGTCGAGATCGAACCGGCCAGGGTGGTTGCGGCGAGGCCGTACGAACGGGACGGGCTCGTCTTCCGGCACGGCGGGTTCGAGATCCCGGTCCCGCAGCGGCCCCTGCTGATCCGGGCGGCCAACGTGCTGCGCCAGTACGACGAGGCCGAGGTGGCCGCCGTATGGGAGCGGCTGTGTGCCCGGCTGGCACCGGCCGACCCGGCACGGGGATCCCGCGGCGGGCTGCTCGTCGAGGGGACCTGCGACGAGATCGGGCGCCGGCACGTGTGGGTCGCGCTCGGTCCGGAGGGGCCGCGGACGGTCACCTTCGCGACCCGGCTGGGGTCGCTGGAGCGGCCTTCGGACCTCGCCGAGCGGCTGCCGAAGGCACTGATCCACCGCAACGTCCCGGGTGAGCCGGTGCACGCTTTCCTGCGCGACTTCGACCGCGCGTGGGCCGCCGCCGCACCCTACGCGTCGTACGGCGCCCGGCAGCGGTGGATCCGGGCCGTACGGGCGCTGACGGCCGACTGGCCGGTGGTGGACGGGCCTTCACGGTGGCGGCAGGGGGAAGTGACGGTGCCGTGGGGCGCGTTGGCGCCGCGCGGGGTGCGGCTGCCGTGAACTCCGGCACTCCCCGCCCGCGAACCCACTGGGCTGTCCGGCAGTTCGGCCCGCGGGAACGATCTCTGTGAGTCGTTCGTCACACAGTCGGGGAGATCGTCTTCGAGGGGTGAGGAGAGGGGGAGGCACCAACAAGCGCCGGGATGCGGAGGGATACGCCGGGAAGGCCTGCCTCTGTCGCTTTCGGCCCTGACGTGGCACGATCCCCCGAGCGCCGTAAGTTACTGACGGTAAATCAGCTTTGGGGGCAAGCGTATGGGGACGGGCAAGCGCGGTCTGATCGCTACGGCCGTGACCGTGATCGGCGCGGTGGTCGTGCTCTCGGCACCGGGCGCCGCCTTCGCCGCCCCGAGTCCGACGCCCACGCCGTCACCCACGGCTTCGCCGACGACCACCGTGACCAACAAGGACATCGAAGCCGTACGCAAACAGCTCGACGCGCTCTACCACGACGCGGCCGTCGCGACCGACGCCTACAACGCCGCCGAGGAGAAGGCCGAGCAGCAGTCGGCGCAGATCGTCGCGCTGGCCAAGAAGATCGTCAAGGGCCAGGAGAAGCTGAAGCAGCTCAAGGCCCGCGCGGGTGCCGCGGCCGCCGCCCAGTACCGCACCAACGGCCTGCCGGACGAGGCCCAGCTGATGCTGAGCGACGATCCGCAGGAGTTCCTGGACGGCACCGGACGCGTCCTCCAGGGCCAGCGCGCCACGAAGGCGCTGATCGCGGAACTGACCCGGACGCAGCAGGACTTGAAGCAGTACGCCGACGACGCCTCGGCCCAGTGGACGAAACTGGAGGCGGGCCGCAAGGCGAAGGCGGCCGCCAAGAAGCAGGTCGAGCAGCAGATCGCGGCGGCCGAGAAGCTCGAGTCCCAGCTGGAGACGGCGGAGAAGGAGCGTCTCGCCGAGCTGGAGGAACAGGCCGCCCACAAGGCGCAGTCCGCCTGGTTGGACTCCGGCATCCTCGACGAGATCGACGGCAGGGCGAGCCAGGCCGGGAAGACCGCCGTCGCGTACGCGACGACCCAGATCGGCAAACCGTACGAATGGGGCGCCGAGGGCCCGGGCTCGTACGACTGCTCCGGCCTGACCTCACAGGCCTGGGCGAGCGCCGGCAAGCCGATTCCGCGGACCTCGCAGGAGCAGTGGAAGCAGCTCAGGCATGTCGACGTCAAGGACATGCGGCCCGGCGACCTGATCATCTACTTCGACGACGCCAGCCATGTGGCGATGTACCTCGGCGACGGCGCGATCGTGCACGCCCCGCGGCCGGGGCGGACGGTGACGATCGCCGGGGCCGGGTCGATGCCGATACTCGGGGTGGTGCGGCCGGACGCGTGAGCCCGACCGGGGGCCACGTGAGAGCCCCGGCGCGTGACCTGCGACCTGCGACCTGCGTCATGTGACGCGGGGCACGCCCGAGGGCTCCGCAAACATCCCGCGAACGTGACGTTCGTCATCCCCCCGACACCCGTCCCCTGTCCAACTGCGGTACAGAAAGCGGCATATGACAGTGGCCACCGGCCGAACCGTGTGCCGCACGCCATTCCTTTCCCGCCCCGGCACCCGCTATGGTCCCCGTCGGTGGATCGAGACCCCTCGCCCCACCGTGCCCTCGGGGGGAGGGAAGGAATCCGAGACCATGCCCGTACCCATACCGCGGCAGCGAGCGATCCCGGCCGTGGAGAGTGGTCAGGCGCAGGCCGCACCCCAGGGCGGCCCCTCCAAGGAAGCCACCCCGCGCAAGGAAGCCACGGTCGACAACAACACCGCCACCCAACTGACGCTGCTGGTGATCGAGGACGATCCCCGCGGTGCCACGGTCGTCCCCGAACTCCTGGACCCGACCGGCAGGCCGATGCGTGTCCGCACCGCCCGTAACCTCACCGAGGCGGAGCGGCTGCTCACGGACGACGTGCACTGCATCCTGCTCGACCTCGCGCTGCCCGCGCCCGGCCGCACGGCCGACGACGACGAGCTCGCCGTACTCCGCCATGTCCTGGAGCTCGCGCCCCGGCACGCCGTCCTCGCGCTCACCGCGTCCGGCGATTCCGAGCGCGGCGCGGAGGCGGTCCGGGTGGGCGCCCAGGACTATCTCTTCCGGGACGAGCTGGACGGGCGGCTACTGAGCCGGGCGATCCGGTACGCCGTGGAGCGGAAGCGTTCCGACACGGCGGAGCGCAGGCTCGCCGAGGGACGGCTGCGGGCCCAGGAGAACCGGCGCCTGGAGCGCGGGCTGCTGCCCACGCCGCTGCTGGAGGGATCGTCACTGCGGTTCGCCGCGCGGTACCGGCCGGGCCGGTCACGGGCCCTGCTCGGCGGGGACTTCTACGACGTCGTACGGACTCCCGACGGGACGGTCCACGCGATGATCGGTGACGTCTGCGGGCACGGTCCCGACGAGGCGGCGCTCGGTGTGGAGCTGCGGATCGCCTGGCGTGCGCTGACGCTGGCGGGGCTGTGCGGGGACGAGCTGCTCGGCACGCTCCAGGAGGTGCTGGAGCACGAGCGCTCCGACGACGAGATCTTCGCGACCCTGTGCACGGTCGACATAGCGCCGGACGGGCGCCGGGCGGGGCTGTGTCTCGCCGGCCACCCCTCACCGCTGATCGCCCGGCCGGGGCGGCCCGCGCGGCTGCTGCCGTACGACAACAACGGCCCCGCGCTGGGCCTGCTGCCGGGGGCCCGGTGGCCCCGGATGCAGGTTGAACTGGGGGCCGAGTGGAGTCTGATGCTCTACACCGACGGGCTGATCGAGGGGCATGTCGGACAGGGCCGGGAACGGCTCGGGCAGGACGGGATGGTTTCCATGATCCGTCGCCAGCTGTCCGAAGGGCTGCGCGGCGAGGAACTGCTGCGGGCCGCGGTGAACGAGGTGCGGTCGCTCAACGGCGGCGAGTTGGCGGACGACGTGGCGGTGCTGCTGCTCGACCGGGAGGGCTGAGCGGGGCCTCCCCGCCGGGCCACCCAGCTGGATCCAGCTGGGTCGGTGCGGTCAGCGGCCGCCGTTGTAAGGGCCGTACGGGCCGTCGCTGCTGCTTCCGCCGCCACCGCGTCGGCCCCAGCCCTTGCCGCCCCCCGACACCTGCCTGAGGGCCGGACGGACGTCCACGAAGAAGACGATCGTGGCGATGAGGCCCGCGATCTGCAGGAAGAGCACCGGCACGAGGAAGTTCACGACGACCGCGATGCCGAGGATGATCAGCCAGAAACCCTTGTTCTGCTTGTCGGCCGCCCGGTAGGCGTCGCCACGGAACAGGGCGGCCATGACCAGCGCCGCCACGGCGAGAATCAGCATGGCGAGGTAGAGAAGCCCCAGAAACCCTGCGAACCCCTGCATCAGCACAACGTCCACCACCCGACTCGGCTCGTCATCACACGATTACGCGGTCACCGTACCGGTTCCCGTTCCCGCTAGCTCGCTACCCGCAGAACGGGCCGGGCACTCGGTAAGTGCCCGGCCCGTCCAGGTGTCCAGCCGTCCGGTTTGTCCAGCAGTCCAGCTCCCTCGGCGCCTTACTTGGCGGGCGGGGTCGCCTTCTTCGCCGTGGTCTTGCGCGGCGTGGCCTTCTTGGCGGTGGCGGGCTTCTTCACCGCGGCGGGGGCGGCGGCCTCGGTGGGCTGCGCGACCGACGTCGGGGTCGGGGGCGGGGTCGCCACCTTGATCTCGCCCGGCTCGGCCTTCGGCTCGACGGCGATGGCCAGTTCCTCGATCTCCTCGGCGGCCTCGCCACGCCAGGTCTTCACGGTCTGCTCGCCGCGCTCGGCGACCTTCTCGTAGGTCTCGCGGGCCTTGACGGCGTACTCGGCGGCGACACCGACGCTGCGCAGGGCGAGGTCCTGGGCGGACTCACCGAGCTTCTTCAGATCAGCGTCGAGGGTGGTGCCGAGCTTCTTGATGTCCCCGTCCAGGCTGCTGATGAACTCGCCGACCTTGGTCTGGAGGGTCTCCTGCGTCTCCTTGACCCTGGCGCCGGCCTCCTTGGCACGGGCCTGGGCCTTCTCCTGGACCGCCTTCGGGTCGGTGCCGCGCACCGCTTCGATACGGGCCGGAGCCTCGGCGCGCAGCTGCTCCACCAGGCCGGGCACCTTCTTGGCCTCCTGGAAGGCCAGGTCACCGGCGCCGGCGAGGAAGTAGAGCGGGGTCGGGTCGGTGACGGCCTTGCGGATGTCGTCGGTGATGGCCATGGTGATGGTCCTCCCGGGTCGCTTTCTGCTGAGGGTTTCGGTTCCCGCGATGCCTGCCGGCGCACTGTCGGACCACGTCGTGGTGACGTGGCTCAACTGGCCGTCTGCTGCGGGTCGGCGTCGCTGCCGTCGGTCTTGCGGGGCTTACGGGTCCTGCGGGGTCGCACGGTGGTGTCGCCGTCCGGGACGTCACTGTCCTGAAGGTCCTTCTGGGCGCCCGCCGTGCTGCCGTTCTGAGAGTCGTCCTGCGAGTCGTTCTGCGCGGGAGCCGCGCCCGCCGGAGCGATCTCGAAGCCGTTCTCCTTGCGGAAGGACTCGTAGATCTGGAGCAGCACCTGCTTCTGCCGCTCGTTGAGCGTGGGATCGGCGAGGATGACCGCACGTGTCTCCACGTCGTCCCGGTCCCGCTCGGCGTCGAGGATGCCGGCCCGCACATACAGCGTCTCGGCGGAGATCCGCAGGGCCTTCGCGACCTGCTGGAGCACCTCCGCGCTCGGCTTGCGCAGCCCGCGCTCGATCTGACTCAGATACGGATTGGACACCCCGGCGGCATCGGCGAGCTGCCTGAGCGACAGCTGCGCGGTGCGCCGCTGGTCACGCAGATACTCACCGAGATTGCCGACGTTCAGCGATGCCATGCCCCTACCTTGCCCCAACCCCGCTAACTATTGCAAGCACCCGCTTGCAAAAGTGCGCCATGCCACTCTGCATCGCCGGGTGGGGGTGTCTGGTGGAGTCTGAGGACGTCCGGCTGGGGTACGTCGACGCTGGCGGTGAGCTGCATGAGGGGCCGCTTGAGGTGATGTGGCCGACGACGTACCGCGGTCAGCGATGTTTTCCCGGCTGGTACTGGGCTGCCACGTGTGCCGAGTTGGTGGGTTACGAGCCGTGGGTGGAACTCGGTGAGCTGCTGCGGCTGGACTCCGGTCCGAGTGTGGTGACGACGATCTCTCAGCCGTTCCGGCTCTCGTGGCGTCCGGTGACCGGGCCCGGCGGACCAGCCATACGCCGGACTACTTCGTGCGCCGTCGGGACGGCACCGGTGTGGTCCTGGACGTGCGTCCCGATACGGTCCGCCGCCCACAGATCCCACAGTGAACCTGGCCGTGTGAGGTGAGCAATCCAGTAGCCGTCAATGACACGGGGGTTGCTGGTGACGGGCCGGTGTTCCGAGTCTGCGCTATTGAGGCATGGTGAGCAGGATGCGGCCGTGGCCACCGCCGGCGTCGACATGGTCGTGGGCCTTGGCGATGTCGTCCAGCGGGTAGCGGTCGCGGACGTCGACGGTGAGGGCGCCGACGGCGGCGGCGGAGGTGAGGTCGCGGGCGGCCTGGCGCTTGGCCTCGGCGGGGAAGTCGTCGCTGCCGAGCAGCCGCAGGGTGACGTTGTTGAACAGCAGCGGCCAGAAGGGGATCTCGGTGCGGTCCGTGCGGGTGGCATAGGCGGCGATGACGGCATTGTCGGCGGCGACGGCGTTGTCGAGATCGGCGTTGTCCGACAGCGCGACTTCGATGATCCGGTCGACGCCCCGTGGCGCGTACGAGCGGATGGCCGAGGCGGGGTCGCCGGTGTCCAGGGCGACGGCGTGGGAGACGACGGCCGGGTCGACGCGGTCGAGGTCTACGGTGCGGCGGACGGTCGCGATCACGGTCGCGCCGGCCCAGTGGGCAAGCTGGGCGGCCAGGGATCCGACGCCGCCGAGAACTCCGTGGACCAGGACCGGTCGGCCGTCGACCGGGCCGTCGGCGAAGACGGTGCGGTGGGCGGTGATGCCGGGGATGCCGAGGCTCGCGCCCAGCTCGTCACTGAGGTGGTCGGGCAGGGATGGGGCTTGGTGGTCGGGTACGACGGTGTACTGGGCGGCGGTGCCGAAGGGGCGGTAGGACTGGGCGCCGTATACCCAGACCCGCTGTCCGACGCGGCGGGCGTCGACCCCGTCTCCCACGGCGTCGATCACTCCGGCGGCGTCGCTGTGCGGGATCACCCGTGGACAGGGCATGGACGAGCCGAGCCAGCCGCGCCGTTTCTTGGTGTCGCCGGGGTTGACGCCCGAGACGGTGACGCGGACACGGACCTCGCCGGGGCCGGGGACGGGATCAGGGAGTTCACCGACGTGCAGGACATCGGCGGCAGAGCCCTGGGCGTCGTACCAGGAAGCAAGCATCGAGGTTCCTCCGGGGGCGGTCAGTTCGCGGGAGCGGCGGGCGCATGCGGATCGCTGTCGGTGCATCCGGTGTCGAATACGGGCGGTTCCTCCCCGAGGGCCTCGCGCAGCCAGCTCCGTTCGGCGCGGCTGGTGGCGCGGGCGGTGAGCAGCATGCCCCGCCGGTAGGGGTCGGCGATCTCCTCGGCACGCAGGGGCCGCTCGTTGTCGTAGAAGAAGCTCGCCGGTTCTTCCAGGAACTCCAGCCGTCTGCGCAGCACCGCGTGCTGTTCGGCCACTTCGGGCAGGTGGGAGAGGAAGGCCAGTACGACGTAGAACCGGGTGAAGTCGGTGATCTCGTGGTCGGCGGGCTTTCGTAGACGCTGAAGCATGTCGGCCCGTCCGGCCGCGGTCAGGCTGAGCACGTACCGGGCCGCCCCCGCGGCCGGGTCGGCGCGCCGCTCGATCAAGCCCGCCCTGGTCAGACGGTTGATCGCCGGATACAGACTGCCGTCACTGACCGGCCGCGTGTAACCGGTCAGCTGTGAGACGCGGCGGCGCAGCTCGTGTCCGGGCAGGGGTCCCTCGGCGAGGAAGCCGAGTATCGCGAGTTCCAGCATGAGTCCACCTTCGCACGTGAACATCGAATCGATGTGAACATCGATTCGATGTTACGGTCGCCGGTGCCCGCCCAAACGTCTCCGGAGAGGCACAGCAAGATGCCGTCGCAGTCCACCGAGTCAGTCATGAACCGTTTCGTCGAGTTCATCAACACGGGCAACGAGGATCTCGCCCGCGAGGTCATTTCTCCGGACGCGGTGTTCCACGCGCCAAGCCACCCGGAACCACTGCGGGGGCCCGACGGGTACATGGAAGTCATCGGGATGATGCGCGGCGCCTTCCCCGACGTCCAGTGGACGCTGGAGGAGACGGTCGCCGAAGGCGACACCGTGGCCGCGCGGTTCACCATGCGGGGAACCCACGACGGTGAGTTCTTCGGGATCCCGGCGAGCGGCAACAAGATCTCGGTGCAGGCCATGAACTTCTACTACCTGGCCGACGGCCGGATCGTCGGCGAACGCGGTCAGCCCGACCTCCTCGGGGTGATGCAGCAGATCGGTGCCGTACCGGCGCCGTGAACCTCGTAGCGCCGCGTGAGCCCGCTATCGCGCGGAACTACCGCTGCCTGGAGGTACGTCGTTGGTCCGCGCAGGTCAGCGACTTCGGCCCGACTGACTTCGCTGTCAAAGGACACGCCGCTCCTCCGCAGGTGCTCTTGGTCCGGTTCGGCGAGTCGCCGGGAAACGGCGTTGTCAGTGGGCTCTGCCAGGGTGTGCGGCGTGGATGAACTGGTGGAGCGTGTCGACGGTCAAGATCGTGTGCTGGGGGTGGTCAGCCGTCGGGAGGCCATCCGGGAGGGGTGGCTGCATCGGGTCGCCGTGACGGTGTGTCGTGATGATCGTGGCCGGACCCTCGTCCATCGGCGGTCGGAGCAGGTGTCGCGCTTCCCCGGGCTCTATGAGGTCGAGGCCGGTGGCGCCGCACATGTCGGCGAGTCCTACGAACAGGCCGCCGCGCGGGAGTTGGCCGAAGAGCTGGGCATTCGTGCGCTGCCGCGCCTGCTGTTCACGTTCGTCAACCGCAGCGGCTTGAGCCCTCACTGGCTCGGCGTGCACGAAGCCGTGGTGCCGGACGCCGTGGTGCCCGATCCCGATGAGGTCGCCTGGCATGGCTGGCTGACCGAGCCGGAGCTGCGGTCGGCCCTGCTGGAGTGGCGCTTCACCCCCGACAGCCACGAAGCCTTCAGCCGGTACCTCGCCTTCCGGAGCGCGCACTCCTGACCTCCCTCGCCTCGCGGGCCGGGTTGCTCACCCAGCACCATCAACGTGAAGCCCCACATCCGTGGCGTTTCTCATCAATGTCTGCCGTGACCGATGAGTTCTGTGCGGATCCGTGGTCGATACGGCTGGATGCACCGACAGCGGTGGGCCTGCGCCGGGGACGTTCCGGCGCGGGAGGAAGCCAGATGGAGGCTGTGATGAGCGTCGACGACTCCGAGCGGGAGCACACCGTCCGGACCGGCGGGCCGGGGACACGGGGGAACGGTCCCAGGGTGTTGGTGGCGGGAGCGAGTATCGCGGGACCCGCGCTGGCCCACTGGCTGCGCCGGCGGGGAGCCGAGGTGACCGTGGTGGAGCGGGCTCCCGAGCTGCGTCCCGGCGGGCAGGCGGTGGACGCGCGCGGGGTCGCCAAGGAGGTGATCGGGCTCATGGGGCTGGACGCGGAGGTGCGGGCCGCGTGCACCGACACCGCCGGCGCGCACACCGTGGACGCGGACGGGCAGGTGCTGGAGACCTTCCGCGCGGACGACGACGGTGGCGACGGCTTCATCGCGGACATCGAGATCCTGCGCGGGGACCTGTCCCAGGTGCTCTACGACGACACCCGCGACGGCGTCGAGTACATCTTCGGCGACCGAATCGCCGAGCTCGCCCAGGACCCGGACGGGGTCGACGTGGTCTTCGCGGGCGGCGACAGGCGGCGCTTCGACCTGGTGGTCGGGGCCGACGGGCTGCACTCGGAGCTGCGGGCGATGGTCTTCGGGCCGCATGAGCGGTTCCTCCGCCATCTCGGGCACGTGCTGGCCTTCTACAGTGTGCCCAACGAGTTCGGGCTGGACCGCTGGCTTCTCGAGTACCAGGACCAGGAGTCCGGGCGCTCCGCCCTGCTGCGGCCCATCCAGGACGCCACCCGGGCGATGGCCATGTTCTACGTCCCCTCGGCCGACTTCGACGTCGACCACCGTGACGTCGCGGCCCAGAAGCGCCTGCTGCGTGAACGGATGGCGGGCCTGGGCTGGTTGACCCCGGACATCCTCGCGCACCTGGACGACACCCCGGACTTCTACCTCGACCAGGTCGCCCAGGTGGTGTTGGACCGCTGGTCGAGCGGACGGGTGGGGTTGCTCGGGGACGCGGCGTTCAGCTCGTCGCCGATGTCCGGACAGGGCACCGGGCTGGCCCTGGTCGGTGCCTACCTGCTGGCCGGAGAGCTGGCCGCTGCCGGCTGGGACCCCGAGGCCGGGTTCGCCCGCTACGAGGCGCGGATGCGCTCGTTCGTCGAGGCCAACCAGGAGATCGGCCGGTTGAACGCCCGCAGCCGCGAGGTCCCCGGGCCGGACGCCGAGCCGCGCCCTGATTTCGCCGGCGAATGGTTCACCGAGCTGGTCGGGCGCGCGATCAACGGCGTCGAGCTGCCCGACTACGCGGGGGTGCCGGACTCCGCGATCCCAGCCGGATCGCCGGTCACCTCGTCGGCCAAGCCGTAGGTGTCACACGACGTGTCGGTCCGCCGTGCTTGCGCGTGTTGGTGAGCGCCTCCTGGGAGAGGGACCACCCTCCAGGCGCGACCGGACACCCCTGCCGGAGGCAACACGACCAACGGCGTGAGAGGAACAGCGAGCGCACCCCCTCCAACGCGGCCTTCAGGGGACTCCACCTGGGCGAGATCGCCCTCAACGGCTTCCACCCCCTCGGGGAACGAGACCTGTCCCACAGCACGGTGAGACCTCGCACAGGTGCGGCACCGGACAGGGCCGACCCCCTCAGCAAGGCACTCCCGATGTTCCCGGTCGCGCCGGTCACGAGGATCATCGTCATCTCTCCCTGTCGTCAGCCGTTGATCACGTCCACGGCACGCCAAGACCTCGACTTTGCTCGAGGTCAAGGAGCCGGCCCCGCTGCCTCGCGATGGCTCGGGTCGACCGAGACGGGGCAAGGCACGCTCTCGATACCGGCTTGCTCGTCCCATGCCTTTCCCATGCCTTTCCCGGGTCTGGCGGAGGCGACCGGTCCGCCGGACGATGGCTGGATGGGCAAGCGGGAGACGCCGGAGGAAGCGGTCCGCCGGCTCGGGCGGGAGGTCTTCGGGTTCCTGACGGACGCGGGATTTGCCGGGCCCCACGACATCGAGGGCGGTTTCGACTTTGCCGGTCACGGCCTGCGGATCACCGTCTACCACTACTTCTGGAAGAACGAAGCCGAAGTGCTCGCGAGCGTCTACGCCTTGAGGGACTCCGGCCCCAAGGCCCGCGCAGACTTTGCTCAGCTCTACGCCGAGTGCGGCCTCGGAGCCGTCAACCATCTGCCCGGCACCGCAAGCAGCGCCCGGCTGGCCGCACTTCGTGTCCGCGCCTTCGCCACCGCTCTGCGAGCCTTGCTGCCCTTCCTCCTCGCCCCCGATCGCACCGAGCTCCTCCGCCGGGCATCTGCCCGCCCATGACGCTCGCGCGGGCCGAGCAGCGGGACCATCCGCCTCCCTGTTACTCACTTTCGGGTGACGATCCAGCTGGGACCAGGGTGGCGCGGACTGGCGGTCGGAGACTTCGGATCAAGGCCCATAAGGGTTGCCGGAGCGCAGGAGCGTCAACCTGGCGCATTCGCCACATAAATGGACGTTACACACGAGAATTACAACGACATGGGCGAACGGTAACGGAGCGCCCGTATTGCTTTCACAACCTGCACGACGCGGCCATGGTGTGAGGGCGCGGCCGACCGGCCGCCACCCGCACACCGCACCAACCCGTTCCACCCGGTCCGCTGTCAGGGCCCGGGACAGGTGGGTGCTCGTACAGCCAGGGGGCTTTGTGTCTTCTTCCACTGTGACCGCCCGTCGCATCTCCGCCGCGGCTCTCACCGCCGCCGCCATCGTCGGGGCGGTGGCGCTGCCGGCGTCGGCGGCCGACCACGCCCGGCCCGAGCGGGCGAAGGTGGAGATCAGCGCGGTGCAGTACGACTCTCCCGGGCGTGACGACCGCTCGCGGCACTCGCTGAACAAGGAGTGGGTGGAGCTCAAGAACACCACGCGCCGCACGGTCAACCTCGACGGCTGGACCCTGAGGAACAAGGACGGTCAGACCTACACCTTCCACCACTACCGTCTCGACGGCCGCGCCACGGTCCGCATCCACACCGGCCAGGGTCACGACACCGCCACCGACCTGTTCCAGGACCGCCGCGACTACGTGTGGGACGACCGTTCCGACACGGCCACCCTGCGCAACGACCACGGCCGCTTCGTCGACGACGAGTCCTGGGGCCGCCACCACCGTGGCCACGACCGCCACGACGGTCACAACGGCCACGACCGCGACGGCTCCCGCCGCTGACCCACCCGGACATCCACCCGCGCATCCACCCCGCCAGGTGATGCGGGCCGAGTGACCGCGCATGGCCCCGACCGGTTCGCCCGGTCGGGGCCGTGCGCTGTCGTCGGTGCGGGCGGCCGGACACCTCACTCACCTGCTGAGTTCGGCCGGCTCGTCCAGTCGCGACAGCTTCTCGGGGTTTCTCACCACGTAGATCCGGGTGATCCGCCCGTCCTCCACCGCGAGGCTCACCGTGGACGTCTCGCCGTCGAAGTCGAGCCGTACCGCGGGTTCGCCGTTCAGCCACACGCTCGTCGCCTCGAACGTGACCACCAACTGGTTGGCGCGCGCGAGCAGTTTCGCCACCGTTTCGACCCCGTGGACCGGCACCAGCACCGCGTTCACCAGCCCGCCGCCGTCGGCGATCATGACCACATCCGGTGCGAGGACCTCCATCAACTCCTGCAACTGTCCGGTGCGCAGTGCGAGAAGGAATCGCTCCACCACGGCCCGCTGCTCCGACCGGCTCACCCGCACCCGGGGCCGTCGGGCCGCCACATGATCACGGGCCCGCCGAGCGATCTGCCGTACCGCGGCCACCGACTTCCCCGTGGCCTCGGCGATCTCGCCGTACGGCAGGTCGAAGACCTCGCGGAGGACGAACACCGCGCGTTCGGTGGGCCCGAGCGTCTCCAGGACCGTCAGCACGGCGATGGAGACGCTCTCCGCAAGCTCGACGTCCTCGGCGACGTCGGGGCTGGTCAGCAGCGGTTCCGGCAGCCACTCACCGACATAGTCCTCGCGGCTGCGGGACACGGTCCGCAGCCGGTTGAGCGACTGCCGGGTGACGATCCGGACGAGGTACGCCCGTGGCTCCCGCACCTGCGAGCGGTCGACGTCCGCCCACCGCAGCCAGGACTCCTGGAGCACGTCCTCCGCGTCGGACGCCGAGCCGAGCATCTCGTAGGCGACGGTGAACAGCAGGCTGCGGTGGGTGACGAAGGGGTCGGTCATGCCGACGGTGCCGCACCGGAGCCGGGGCCCATGACCAACGGGATCTCGCAGGCGTCGGAGAAGCCCTGCGAGGTGATACCGAGGGCCGTGTTGTTCCTGGTCGACAGGTTGGCGAAGGCGATGGCCGCCGTGAGCTCGACCAGTGCCGCCGGGCCGAGCCGGTCGAGCAGCCTCTCCGACAACTCGTCGGTGACGGTCGGCGGCGTGTCCGTCATGGCCTCGGCGTACTCCAGCACGTCCCGCTCCAGCGGCGTGAACACCTCCGACTCACGCCACCGCGGCACCTGGCTGGCCTTGGTCAGGTCCAGTTTCTGGTTCTGCGCCTGGAAGTAGTTGATGTCGAGGCACCAGCTGCATCCGACCTGTGCCGCGACGGCCATGTGCGCGAAGGTCTTGAGGCTCTCGTCGGCCGTGTCCCAGGCACGCACCTTCTCCCCGAACTCGCCCGCAGCCTCGACGACTTGGGGGTTGTGCCAGCTCACCTCGGCGGGCTCGAACACGGCACCGAACTGCTGAATCATGCTTTCCCTGAGCTCGGGGGCGAGCTCGGCCTTCGGAACGCGAAGCGCCATGGTGTCCTCCTTGGATGATGACCGGTTCGGCATGAAGACACCGGCGGCCGCGCGAATGTGACATCCCCCGCCACCACCGCTACGGGCGCCGCGCCACGAACACGAACTCCCTGCCCGGCCGGTCCGGCGCATCGCATACGTCCTCCACGACGAACCCCTGCGCGAGCAGTTCCGCCGCGATCTCCTCCCGCTCCCGGAAGCGCAACGTCGAGTCCGAGGTCAGCACCTGTCCGTCCGCGGCGAACACATAGGTCCACCGGAACGACACCAATTGCCCCTCCACCGCGGTGACTTCGACCCAGCTCTCCACCACCCCGGCACCGGGCACGTCCGTCACGGCGTACGTCAGCTCCCGGTTCCACTCCTCCCAGGCCCGCCGGGCCGGGTCCCGCGTCTCGAACACCAGCCGCCCGCCGGGCCGTAGTGCCGCGTGAGCGCCCCGCAGTGTCTTCCGCCAGGCATCCGATGCGGCGATCTGCTGCGCGACGTTGTCCGTCATGGTCGCCAAGTCGACGCTCAGCGGGGGGAGTCGGGTCGCGTCACCGTGGATCCAGTGCACCCGCTCGGCGCCCGGCTTCCTCCGGGCCACGTCGAGCGAGGCCAGTGCGGGGTCGACACCCACGACCCCGATCCCCCGTGCGGCCAGCAGCAACGCCAACACCCCTGTCCCACAGCCGATGTCCAGCACCTGCCTGGCCCCGAACTCCTCCGCCATCCGGAGATAGGCGTCGAGGTCGCCGCGACCGGGATCGAGCGGATCGTAGATCGCGGCGAGCCGCGGGTGAGTGAAGCCCTCGTCAGCCATGCGAGCGACCGTAGGGGGAACGGGCCCGGGCCGACCACCCGATATCGCCCTACCGTGCGCCGAGCCACTCCTCGATCAGCCTCAGCGGGATGGTGGGCCGCCACCCAGTTCCGGTCGGCTCTGGTGATCTCGTCGTCGAGCCGGACGAAGGGGCGGCTGGACGCCCAGGAGACGAGGGAACGGGTCTTCCAGTGCAGACCGGCAGGCTCTTCCTCGTCCGATCCGGGCCAGTCCACCAGCGGGAGCCGGGGCAGTCCGAGCCAGGGCGCCAGACAGGTGACGGCATCGTCCATCCAGGTCGTGGCCCACACCACCTCGCAGCCCAGCGACGTGAGGCGGGCGCCGAGTGCGGGGTCGACGCGGTTCAGCAGCGGATGACCGGTGCCGGTCCCGGACAGCGGGAACACCGGCCCGGGCACTGGTTCGTACACCGGATACGGTCCCGCCCCGAACGGCAGCAGCGTCCCGTCGACGTCGAGGAAGAGCAGTGTCAAGGCCGGTCAGCCCTCGAATCCGCCCGCCGCGAGAAGCTCGTCGACGCGGGCCCGGTGCGCGGCCTCCCACTCGTCGAGCGTCTCGGCGGCCTCCTCGGCCAGCCTGGCGCGGGCGGCGGTCAGGATGTCGGCCCGACGCGCCGCGGGGACGGCGACGACCCCCTCCTCGTCGGCGACCACCACGTCACCGGCCTCGACCCGCACCCCACCGCACCGCACCGGCTCACCCAGCGGCGCTACGGCCTTCTTGGCGGCTGGGATCGGGATGACGCCCCGGGCGAACACGGGGAAGCCGGCCTCCCGCACCTCGGCGAGGTCGCGGATCAGCCCGTCGGCGACGAACGCGACGATCCCCCGGCGCTGGGCCACCGCGCAGACGTTTCCGCCCGCCAGCGCGTAGTCGAGGTCCCCCGACTCGACCACGATCAGCGAGCCGGGCTCCGCCCGGTGGATCGCCGCGTGCAGCATCAGGTTGTCGCCGGGAGGGCACCGTACGGTGAACGCCGGCCCCGCGACTCTCGGCACCGGCCCCCACAGCGGCCGGATCTCGATGTCCATGACGCGCTCGCGGCCCAGCAGATCGGCCAGAGTGGTCGTGGGGATGTCCGCAAACTCGGTGGTCTCGATCACGCCCCGGACGTTACCGTGCCCACATGACTGCCGGGTCGGCCTTGTGCCGTGAGCGAGTTGGGTTCCCGGCCTCTGAATGAGGCCAGGGCGGGCCAGGAGCCCGCCCCTTTCTCTCCGCCTTCGCCTCCATGAAGACCAGCGAGAGAAAGAAGTGAGAGTGCCCCACCCCATCCACGACTTCAACCGGCAGATCATCGAGGAGTTCCGCGCGAACCACGGCCGGGTCGGCGGCCCCTTCGAAGGCGGACGCCTGATCCTGCTCACCACCACCGGCGCCCGCACCGGCACCCCGCACACCACCCCCGTCGGCTACCTTCCCGACGGCGGCGACCGCATCCTCGTGATCGCCTCTGCGGGCGGCTCCCCTCGCCATCCCGACTGGTACCGCAACCTCGTCGCACACCCTCAAGTCACCGTCGAGAGCGGTGTGTTCACCTACGAGGCGAACGCCGTCGCACTGGCCGGCGAGGAGCGGGACCAGGCGTTCGCACGGGCCGTGGAGGCGGACCGCGGCTGGGCCGCGTACCAGGAGAAGACCGACCGGGCCATCCCCGTGGTCGCCCTGCACGAGATCTCCCGCCCCGGCCCACCGAACATCAACGCCTCCTCTCCGGGCGAGGCCATCAAGCTCGTCCACGACGCCTTCCGCCGCGAACTCACCCTGATCCGCCAGGAGATGGCGGCGTACGAGAAGGGCGGATCGACCCTGGGCGCCCAACTCCGGGTGAACTGCCTGACGTTCTGCCAGGGACTGCACAACCATCACACCGGTGAGGACCTGGCCATGTTCCCGTTCCTGGCCGACCGCCACCCCGGAACGCTCCCGGTCCTCGACCGCCTGCGCGCCGAACACGAGCGGATCGCGGCCCTGGTGGAGAAGCTGCGCGCCGCGCTCACCGACCCGGACCCCGCCTCCGTACGCACGGAGGTCGACCGCCTGACGACCGAGCTTGAAGCCCATCTGTCGTACGAGGAAGAGCAGTTGATCCCGCTCCTCACCGGCGCCTGACACGCGGCCGCGGGCGGCCGTCGCGCTAGAACGGCAACGGCCGCCCGTGCACCACCTCCAGCCGCGACACCGCCCGGGTCAGCACGACGTACAGCCGGTGCAGTCCGCGTTCCTCCGCCTCCGCGATCGCGGCGGGCTCGACGGCCACGACATGGTCGTACTCAAGTCCCTTGACGTCACCGGCCGGTACGACACTCACCCGCGCCCCGAGCTCGTCGGGCCCGGCGAAGGCGATCCCGGCCGCGTCGAGGGCCTGGCGCACCCCCTCCACGTCGGCGTCGGCCGCGACGACCCCGACGGACCCCTCGTACGCGAGGGAGTCCCGTACGGCGGCCACGACCGCGTCCGCCAGCTCACCCGGGCCCGTCTCCCGCACCCTCAACTCCCCGTCCCCGCGCAGGGACCGCCCCGCCGGCACCTCCACGTCCAGCCTCTCCAGGAGTCGGTTGGCGAGCCCTACGACCGCCTGCGGCACCCGGAACCCGATGGTCAGCGGCACGACGGCCGCGTCCGGCTTGCCGAGATGACGCAGGACGGTGTCCCAGGAGCGGGCCGCCCAGGGCGTGGTCCCCTGCGCCAGGTCGCCGAGCACGGTCAGCGACCCGAAACGGGCCCGGCGGGCGATCACCCGGCACTCCATCGGCGACAGGTCCTGGGCCTCGTCGACGACGAGATGGCCGTATCCCTCGGGATGCTCGATCAGCCCGGCGATCTCGTCGAGCAGCACGAGATCCGCGGCCGACCAGCGCGCCGACCTCCACGACCGAGGCGGCTTGGCCCACAGCAGGGTCCGTTGCTCGTCGCGGTCGAGGATCCCGTCGGCGGAGCCGGCCAACGCGGCCTGGTCGGTGAGGAGTTCGGCCAGAAGCTCCTCGGGTCGCACCTTCGGCCACACGACGTCGAGGAAGGCCCCGACCGCCCGGGACCGCGAGACCCGCTGCACCCACGCCCCGCTCTGCGGCCCGGCCCGTCGCTCGGCCTGCAACTGCACACCGCGTACCACACGACCGCGCACACGCTCCCGCCCGGTCCCGTACGGCGGTTCCTCCTCCCGTACGTCCGCCACGATCCGCGCCAGTTCACCGGCGCCGACCCGCCATCGGTATGAATCGTCCTTGATCTCCAGGGAGTTGACCTGTTCGGTCGACACGCGCGCGTAGAGCGCCCGGCGCAGCACCTGGGCCATCCGGGGATCGTGCTTGAGGACGGCGGTGGCACGGCTGTCGGTCCCCTTGACCGGATGGCGGGCGATCTCGTCGTGGAGCGTGGACTGCCGTACGCCGGTCTCGCCGAGCGCGGGAAGGACCTGGGAGATGTAGGAGAGGAAGGTCCGGTTGGGCCCGAGGACGAGGAGGCCGCCACGCCGGATGCGCTGCGGGTGGGTGTACAGCAGATAGGCGGCCCGGTGCAGCCCGACGGCGGTCTTGCCGGTCCCCGGAGCACCCTGGACGCACACGGAAACGGCGAGGTCCCCTCGTACGAGCGTGTCCTGCTCGGGCTGGATGGTCGCGGCGATGTCCCGCATGGGTCCGACGCGGGGCCGCTCGATCTCACGGCTGACGATGGCGCTCGGCCCCGACTCCCCCCTGCTCAGGTGCTCGTCCTCCAGCCCGGTGAGGTCGGCGGACTCCCCCTTGCTGCCCGGCGCCCACCCGAACCGCCGCCGCACGGCGACGCCCTGCGGGTCCTGCGGGCTCGCCTGGTAGAAGGCGCGGGAGACGGGGGCCCGCCAGTCGACGACTAGGGGTGGGGCGGCGGGATGCTCGCTGATCCGCAGCCGCCCGAGGTGGTAACCCTGCCCGCCGTGCTCCCCGCGGTCGAAGTCCAACTTCCCGAAGAACAAAGGCCCTTCGGGCAGCTCCCGCATCTCCTTGGCCTGACTGCGCAACTGGTACCCGAGCACTTCGGCGTCGGCCCCGGAGGCGGATACGTCCTCGCCGACGACGACCCGCTCCTGCGCGCCGTCGACCATGGCGGCGAGGGCGGCGCGGCAGAGGTCGTGGTGCGCGCGTTCCTGGTGGAGTTCCTGGCGGAGACCGGGCTCGGTGGAGGTCATTCCACCAAGCGTACCGAATAACGTAACCGAGTTAAATTTATTACCGGGCCCCATAAGCGGTGAGCGCGCGTTCCAGCGAACCGAACGCCCTCTCCGCCGCCGCCACCGCGTCCCCCCGCACGTCCTCCACCGACTCCCCCGCCGCGATCCGCCGCCAGTTCTCCATGGCGAGCACCCGCCGCACGGCGATGATCTGCCCGGCCGCCAGCCGAGCGTCCAGGTCCCCGCCGAGAGCCTCGGCGAGCGCGGCCTCCTGCCGCTCGAGGTGGCCGTGGGCACGGGCGACGAGGGCGGGGGTGCCGTAGAGCAGCGAGTGGAAGGCGAGGACGTTCGGGTGGTCGTTGAGCCCCGTGACGGGATCCTCCCGCTCGAGCCCGTCGAGGAAATGCCGCCGCAGGGCGACGAGGGGCGCCTCCTGCGACTGGGCCACCACCCGCGCCGCCTCGTCCTCGTGATCGGCGATCCGATGAAGGACGAGGTCCTCCTTGGCCGGGAAGTACCGGAACAGGGTCGGCTTGGAGATCTCCGCGGCGGCGGCCACCTCGGCAACGGAGACGGCGTCGAACCCCTTCTCCAGGAACAGCCCGACGGCGATCCCCGACACCGACTCGTACATCTGCTGCTTCTTGCGCTCACGCAGGCTGGGCTCGGTCATGGGGCGAGCCTACGCACCGGTGCGGGGACCGGGGTCAGGGCTCCCTGAGCGGGGCGGGACTCGCGACGCGACCCGTCTGCGCAGTCCCAGCGAGCCCGTGGCTGCCGAGAGGGTCATCTCGTACGCGTCGAAGGCCCGCCGTACGTTCGGGACACCGAGTGCGGCCCCTGTGGTCATCCGGTCCAGGTCGACGTAGGCCGACCGTGTCTGCTCGATCCAGCGGTAGACGCGCCAGTCCCGCTCCCAGCCCTCGACACACTCGGAAGGAAGCTTCCTGCTCCAGCGTTCGAACATCCGCGTTCGCATCTCGGTGGTCGTCGGCGTCAGATGCAGATGGCGGACCAGGTCGTAGAGGGGGTCACCGATCATCCCCATCTCCCAGTCGATGATGGTCAGTCCTCCTTGGCGCCCTGCACGCACCAGATTCCAGGGATTGAGGTCGCCGTGCAGCAGGACGGGGGCACGCTCCATCACCTTGTAGCGGCCGAGGATCTGCCGGAGCACGTCACCGTTCGGCAGGCCCCCTTCTCTGGCTGCCGCCAGGGTCTCGGCGGGGAGTTCGTCGACGAAATCGGCGAGACGCGCGGTCAGCCAGCCGTAGAAGTCGGCCGTTGGCCCGCCGCCCGGCAGGGACGAGTGGTCCACCTTTGCGAGCGCGGCGAGTCCATCGACGAGTTCGTCCGCCTCGGCGGGCAACAACCCGTCCACGGGGTGCTGAGGAGCCCCGTCCCCGGGTCCTTCGTACGTGTGGATCGCGACGTGTCGCCCACGATCGTCGTACCCCAGAGCCAGGATGCGCGGCGCCCGGACCTGCGCGCCGGACCGCTCGATGACCTGGAGGACGGCATGCTCCGTGAGCAACGCCTTCTCACGTCGAGGCGCGGCCGAGGTCTCCCGACGGACCACCACGGGGTCCGCACAGCCCTCCAGATGGACGACGGCGTTGAGATGCGCCGTCCCGCGGAAGACCCGGTCGGCCGGGGCGCGGCCCTCCATCGCCAGCGCACGACGTACCAGCTCGGGCGGGAAGTCGTCCCGCTCCGGTACCCGTTTGTCGCGCCGCCACTGGAACCGCACAGCCGGCAACTCTCCGGACTCCCACGCGATACGTGCCGTCTGCCATCGGTACAGGGCATCCGCGATCTCCTTCTCGGACGGCACCTCGGACATCCCGAACAGGCTGGCCGTGCGCTCCAGAGCCGTACCGATGTCGTCGGCCGCTGCTGTCAGCAGGGAGTCCTCGACCGAGTCGCCAAGCGACTTCGCCGCCCGGATCACATCTTCGTAACCGGCGTGGATGCGCTCGAAGTCGAGGTAGTACCCAAGGTCCCGGCCGAGACCTCTGACGGCCGACGGCTTCGTGCGCTGCATCTCGCGAGCCCACTCCTGGAGGACCTCGTCCACCTGGTCCTCGGGATAACGCATCCGCACCACATGGCCGGCCAGTCCGGACAACGGGTCACCATACGACGCGGAGGTCCAGTCGAGACGAGCCACCGAGAGCCTGGGACCCTCCAGGACGACGGTGTTGTCCCGACCGAGGTTCGTCAGCAGGAGCCCGTAAGGACGGCGGGCCATCGCGGGAACCCGCTCGGCGAATCGCTCCAAGGCGTCACCGGGCACGCCCAGCACCGCGAACAGCCCGCCAAGAGCAGTCCAGTTGGGTTCGAGCATCCGCTGCCTGGTACACCGAACAAGCGTGTCCAGATACTCCCTGCTGCCCCTCTCGTTACGCGGCCACTCGGTCGGTAGCGCGGGCAGCACCTCCTTGCGCACGAGGGGCAACTGGGCCAGGAACCGGGTCAGTACGGCGATGACCAGGGAATCGACCGGCTTGTCGTTCGGACAGGTTTTGGCCAGGACGTCGGCCGCGACCCCGGGGGAGGCGACCAGGGCTCCCACGGAGATCTCAGAGAGATATCCGTTCCGGCGAAACGCCGAGAGAACGGCACTCCGGACTTCGCCCCCGCGGTCAGGCCAGGCTCCGATCGCCACTGATGCTCCTGAAATGCTAGTTCTAAGCATCGAAAACGATGCCTATCCAGGCAAATGGATGCACACGATAGCGGGACGCGTCCCTTCGCATGGCCATGGTGCGTCCTTTGGGACGAGACCTGCCCAACATGTCCGGGACGTGCCGCAGCTCTTGACAACCCCGTGCCCACTTCGTTACGTCGCCAGAAGCCGCCACGTCGAGTCGAACCAACTCTGCCAACTGCTCACGATCAGCGAGTCCTGGGAGTCCGGGTCGGCGTCCTTGGCGCAATGGGTCAACGTGGAGTCGAAGCCCATGACATCGACGACGTCCAGGCAGGTTCCGTCATCGAGAGTGATAGGCCGCTCGGAGGGCACATACGGCCCCGTCACCACCTCAGCCCCGTTGAAGAGGTAGAGCTTCGAGTAGGGCACGAGAGGGACCCGGCGGATCTCCACCGTGGCACGCAGCCCGTCGATGTCCCTGTCCAGCTCCTGGAGGCGACGGACGAGATTGTCCGTGTGGTACTTCCTGATGCCCTGAAGGCGCTCCTGCGGCCTGTCGTCAGCCCGGTCGTCCGGCGCGTACGGAAAGGGCAGTGGTAGGTCGTCAGACGGCACCAGCATGCGGATGGTGATCGTGGTGGGCTGGATCTCCCGGGCCCGGATGAGTTCCTCCTGTGCCCGCACGTGGGTGTAGAGGACCTCCGACGTGAGGGTGAAGACGTCCAGTACGACATCGCGCGCGGTGAATGCCGAAGCGATGAGCGGTCCGAGGGTCACGCGTCGCGCGACAGGGTACCTGCGAGCACTCGACCTCATCGTCTGTGTGCGCAGCACCACCGCGCCCCTGCCCTGACGCGCCTCGATCCAGCCTTCGCGAACCAGGACCAGAAGCACCCGCTGGACGGTGTCGCGTGACACCTGATACCTCGCGGCGAGATCGCGCTGCGACGGCATAAGGGCTCCTTCGTCGTACTCGCCCTCTGTGATGTCCGCGAGCAAGGCGCTCTTCAGTTCCTGGAACTTCCGGCCGCCTTCGTCAGCCACACTCCCGGTACTCACACGCCGCCCCTACCGCTACCCGTCACATACCAAACCGGTTTCAGGCAACTCGGCCTGGCGCAGAAGCCAGGGCACCCAGTTTGCGGCGGTAGCCAGTCCACTGGACCGAATTGCCTGCCGACTTCTTCGTCACGCCTCGGCGTAGATCTCGGCCGTCACGTTCCCCTGCTCCGCATGCGGTAGCGCGAGCGTGAGGAAGGGGTTGACCGTCGACTTGGCCTCGAGTCCCAGCGTCGCGGTCGCCGCGGTCAAGGTCATGGCGTAGGTGTCCACCGCACGAGCGACGTTGGGAGCTTCGAGGCTGTCCCTGGTCACCAGCCGGTCCAGGTCCACGTAGGCCGAACGAACGGTCTCGATCCAGCGGTACACGCGCCAGTCGAGATCCCAACCCCTGGTGCAATCCTCCGGCAGTAGCTGCGACCACCGGTCGAACAGGCGCGTTCGGATCTCAGGGAGAGTAGGGGTGAGGTGCATGTGGCGGACGAGGTCGTAAAGAGGATCGCCGACCATGGCCATCTCCCAGTCGATCAGGGTCAGTCCCGTGCCGTCCTCGCGGCGGATCATGTTCCACGGATTGAGGTCTCCGTGAAGGAGTACGGCACGTCGAGGAGTCACCTTGTGCCGGCCGAGGATCTGTTCGAGGCGGAAGCTGCTTTTCGGAAGCCCGAGTTGCCCCGCCAACTGAAGGGTCTCCTTCGGTAGATCCGACACCATGCGGATCAGCTCGTCGCACAGTTGCTCGTGGAACCCCGAGTCCGGTGTGTACGAGTCCTCCGTCAACTTCGCGCAATCGACCTGCGTGAGGGCGTGAAGCTGCTGCACGAGGTCGTCCGCCTCATGCGGCAGAAGACCACCAGCAGGGTGCTCGGGTGACCGGATCGCCCCCTTCGCCCCCTCGAAGGAATGGATGGTGAACTCGTCTCCGAGTTCGCTGGTCCCCAACGCCAGCACGCGTGGCGCGCGCACCGCCACACCCGAATCCTCGATCGCCCGGAGCACGGCGTGCTCCCTCAGGAACCGACGCTCCCGGGGGCTGCCGGCACCCACTTTGCGCCGCACCATCACCGGGTAAGACACCCCTTCTACCCGCACCGCGGTACTGAGGTGTGCCGTTCCCTTGAACACCCGGTCGGCCGAGGCGGCGCCCTCCTCGAAGAGGGCCTCCTGCACTGCGGACTCAGGGAACTTCGGATGTTCGGGGACCCGATCATCACGGATCCATGAGATCGATGACACCGCGCGGTCACGGCTGTGGCGCTTGCCGTGCGACACGTTCCAGCGGAAGAGAATGCGCTCAATGGCCTTCTCGTCCGGAACGTTCTTCAGTCGCAGCGGCTCCTCGGCCGCTTGCAGCGCCCAGAACACCGCTTCGGTCGCGGCGTCCAGGTCCCTCTGATCGAACGATTCACCAAGGGAGGTCGCCGCGCGCATCACGTCCGGATAGACCGACTGGGCACGCTCGAAGGCGACATAGTGCCGCAGGTCGCGCTCCAGACCGTTGACGGCCTTGGCACGACGTTCCATCATCGCCGACCGCCACGCGTCGACTGCCTCGTCCCACTGGTCATCTGGATAGCGCATGCGCACAAGATGGGTGGCGAGGTCGTGCAACGGATCGCCGTAGGTGGCCAGTTCCCAGTCCACGCAGATCAACGGGGGCCCTGCCTCGTAGGACACGATGACGTTGTCGCGGTGCAGGTCTGTATGCAGGAGGCTGAACGGGCGACTGATCATCGCGGGCACACGTTCCGCGAAGCGCACCATGGCGTCCTCGGGGATGCCGAGCATCGCGAACAGGCCACCGAACCTGTCCCAGTTGCGCTGGCGGACCTGTGTTTCCGTGGACAGGGCCAGCGTACGCAGAAAGGCCCGGCTGTCACGGCTGGAGCGGGGCCAGGACTGCGGCAGGGGCGGCAGTTCTTTTCGGCCGACCTGTGTCATGTCCGCCAGCAGTTCGGCCAGAGCCCGGACCAGATGCTGGTCCACCGGCTTGCCGTTCGGGCAGACGCTCGACAGGGGGACGCCGTCCACGTAACTCATGAGCGCGACGTCGCCGTACTTCAGTAGGCATCGCGGTACATGCGGAAGGGCACCACTGATCGCCTTGAGGATCTCCGCTTCGTCCTGCCATGTGCGGATCACCACGGGCAACGCAGATCGCTGACGCTGACGCACCATGACGAATTCATGGTCCACCAGCGCTTCGAGCCAGGGTGGGGCCGGAACAACGTAGTTCAGGTTGTGATGCCCACGAGTACGCCTTCCGGCGGCCTTGGCACGAGACACGAGCTCACCGAGCGCCTCACGGGCCGCCCGCCCCGCGAACGCGGTAGCGGGACCGGACGGACTACCCACGGGCACTCCTGAGCAACTATGCGGCGCCTCCGATTTTTATGCGCAGCAACAGAGGGACCACACTGTAGTGCTCAAGTGTCCCGAGTCGGGCGGTTATTCAGAACTGGCTACCCAGTTGAAACAGACTTCACTCCTTGGCTTCACACCGTTCGAGAATTGTAACGAACAGCAACGCAATCAGGACGGGTCGTAGCGGTGCCAACAGGAATCGAACCAGTCTTGCCAGCTTTGCATGAACACGGAGCCGATGGCGTTGGGATCACCCTCGTCATGAGCGAGCCGTATCAACGTAGATCCCAGCCCCAGGACGTCCCAGGCGTCGATCTCGGTGTCGTCGTCCATCAGGATCGTGCGCTCCACGATCTTGTACGGGCCGAGCAGCCCCTCGACCCCACGCCGCAAATACAGCTTGTGCGTCGGAACGAGCGGGACCTCACGGACCTTCACTTCCACGTCGGCCACGAATCCGTCGCTTTGGAGATTGCGCAGGGCGTTGCGGAGAGAGGAAGTATGCCGACGGATGATCTCCCGAGTCCGAGCCTGGAGGATCCTGTTCAGCTCCTTCACGTCAGCCTCGGGGTCCTTTGGCGTCCTCGCCCGCGGATACGGCAGCTCGATCTCGTCCGAGGGCAGCAGTATCCGGAGCGCGATGCGCTCGGGGGCAGGGATCAAGCCACTACGGATCGCCTCGGCCTGCACCCGCATGTGGGTGTCGAGGCTCTCCGAGGTGAAGGTGAAGACGTCCAGCTCCACAACTGGCTGAGCGAAGGCTCGGGCGACAAACGGTCCGAGTGCTATGCGGCCGGGCGGCACCTTGGTCTGCGTCGTCACGTGTATGGGGAGCGTCACCCGGACCTTCGAGCCACTGCCCCGGCGGGACTCGATCCAGCCCTCGATCCTCAGCTCGTTCAGAACACGCTGGATCGTGTCGCGCGAGACGTCGAATTCTTCGGCCAGAGCACGCTGCGCAGGCAGGTTGGAGCCCGGCCGGTACTCGCCATCGGCGATACGGGACCGCAGCGTTGCCAGGATGCTGGCTCCTTTGCCGCGTTCTTCGCTCACACCGCGACGGTACCTCCAGTACCGGCCACTCAAACCGGTTTCGGTCCGCATGCAGTCAAATCTGCCGATCCAACAGACCAGATTTGACAGGCTGGTTAGTCGATCAACCGGCCAGGGCACAACCACATTCACAGAAGCCAGTCCAATTGGACCGGTACTTGATCAGCTTCATCGAAGTGGACGGGGAGTGGACGGCATGGTGGACCGGTTACGTGCCTGCGGTGCAGCCGACAGCTCAGGGAAGGCTGCGCAGGACGTCCAAGATCTGCTCCATCGAGCGCACAACCACCTCTGCGCCCGCACGCCTCAGGATCCGCTCCTTGTCCTCGTTACGCGCGTAGCCGAGGAACGACACCCCCGCCTGTTGTGCGGCCAGGAGGTCCGTGTCCGCGTCGCCGATCATCAGCGTGGCCGATGGCACGGCTCCCATGGCCTTGATGGCCTCTTCCAGGCAGTGCGGGTTCGGTTTCATCAGATCCAGGTTCGGCGTACGGCCGTAGATGTACGGGAAGCAGCCGGTCAGCCCACGGCTCTCGACGTACGCCGTCGCCGCGAGGGCGGCGTTGTTGGTGGTGATCGCGAACCTGACGCCGAACGTCGACCACGTCCTGATCAACGGATCGGCGTGCGGAGTGGGCATCGCCTTGGGGACGGCCTCCAGTTCGCGCCGGGTGAGCCATTCCTCCAGCGCGAGGACCAGATCGCTTCCGCGATGCCGTTCATGGACACCCCGCAGCGCCACGTGCGGATCGTCGCCGGATCGTTCCTGCTTGGTCAGCAGTGCGCCCATGCCCAACCCGTCGATCATCCGGACCAGTTCATCGGCTATCTCGTGCGCCGGATACCCCGCGAACAACCGGCACATCGGCCCGTCCATGTCCCAGAGCACGTACCGGGCGGAGGCGACCAGTGATGCGAGTCGTGCTGTCTCTGCTGTCACCGGTTCAGTGTGCGTCTTCTGAGGAGTCACTAGGAGAGTGTCAGGTCCGTGGTGATGGTTTCCCAGAGGGCGTTGAACCACTTCTGCGATTGCTCCACGAATGCGGCGTCGCGTTGGCCGGCGTTCTCGTCGAAGGAGAAGAGAAGGGAAGCCGAGCCCAGGACGTCGTACATGTCGAGCATTCCGCTGTCGGAGAGTTCCTCGCGGCGCGTGACCATGTAGTACGCGAGCAACGCCTCCGTGCCGTTCAGCAGATACAGCTTCACCGGCGGTGTGAACGGCAGTGCACGGAATCTGACGTTGACGTCGATGCCGTGGGACGAGCGCAGGGCCTGGAGGTTGTGGCGCAGGACGTGGCCCTGGGCGTTGCGCTGGGTCAGCCAGCGCTGGTGGACCGGGTTGTCGTCGTCGAGAACCTCGACCGGGACCGGGAAGGCCAGGGCGATGTCCCGGGACGGCAGCAGGATGCGGACGTCGATCGACTCGGGGTGGATGGTGCCCTCGTGGATGAGTCGGAGTGGTTCGCCCAGGGCCACCATCAGGGTCTCCGCCGTCAGGCAGGCCGCGTCGATCCGGACGTGCGGGGCGGTGAACGCCTCCGACAGGCGGGGCGCCAGGCCGACCATCGTCGGCTGCGGCTCACCCGTCACCGGTACCCGCTCCGCGATCCGCGGCGGGCTCCCCTTGCTCACGTTGCTGAGCAACCCGTCCTCCTGCAGTGCGCGCAGCGCCTGGCGGACCGTGCCCCGTTCCACTCCGAACTCCTCGGCGAGTTCGGCCTGGGTGGGCAGGCGGTCGCCCGCCTTGAGGTCACCGCCGCGGATGCGTTCCCGCAGGGTGTCGGCGATTTCCTGGGGCGAGAGCCTTCTGCTGCCGTTCACTGCCACGTTCTCCTGGGTCACGACCAAACGTTACAACTCCAATCCATCTATGGGGAGTTGTACGGAAGTTGTTTATCAACCACCACCAAGTGGGGACAACATAGTCAGAGTTGGTAACCAACTTGGTTAAGTTGGTCGAAGTTTTACCTCCGCGCCCGCCCTGTCCGCCCGGAAGCCCGAAGGAGGAACCAACATGCCGGCCCTCGCCCTCCTCGCCGCCGTCTTCGTAGTCGGTGTCGAGCAGACCTTGCAGTGGAAGTACGGCGCCAGCGGCATCATCGGGATGCTGCTGCTCACCATCGGCATCAAGGCCAAGAACCCCGCGATCAGTTCGACCGGAGCGGTCGTGCTCGCCCTGCTGGTCGCGGGACCGGCCCTGTGAGTGAAAAGCGCATCCGTCAGCCGGTGTGGGAGACATCAGTTCGTGAGTTCCAACTCCGAACTGATCGTCTCCCACAGTGCGTTGAACCAGAGGTGGGACTGCTCCACGAAGGTCGTGTCCCGCAGGCCGGCGCCCTGCTCGAAGGCGAACAGCATCGACTGCGTGCCGGCGGAGTCGTAGAGCTCCATGGGCTCGTGGTCGATCTCCGCCTTGCTGCGCGACAGCGTGTAGTAGGCGAAGAGCGCCTCCTCGCCGTTGAGCAGGTAGAGCTTCACCGGTGGCGTGAAGGGCAGGGCGCGGAAGGAGACGTGTACGTCGATGCCGTGCGTGGCGCGCAGCGCGAGCAGGTTGTGCCTCAGGACCTGGCCCTGGGCGTTGCGCTGGGCCAGCCAGCGCTCGTGGACCGGGCCGTCGTCGGTGCGGCCCTCGACCGGAACCGGGAAGGCGAGGTCGATGTCCCGGCCCGGCAGCAGGACACGCACGTCGATCTTGGCCGGATTCAGCCGTCCGGCGTGGATCTGGCGCAGCCCCTCGCCGATGGCGAGGTTGAGGGACACCGACGTCAGGCACAGTGCCTCTATCTCGACGTGCGGGGCCGCGAAGGCGGAGGCGATCCGGGGGCCGAGGGCGACCGTCGTGGGCTGCGGCGTGGCCGCGGGGCCGGTGAGCGCCCGATGGACGCCCAGGTCGGGGGCGACGGTCGCCGGGCTTCCCTTGGACACGTTGGTGAGCAGGTGTTCCGCCTGCAGCAGGTGCAGCGCCTGCCGTACGACCCCGCGCTCGACGCCGAACTCGTCGGCCAGCCGCGCCTGCGTGGGCATGCGCTGACCTGGCCGCAGCGTGCCGGACCGGATCCGGGCGCGGAGTTCGTCGGCCACCTCGTGTGACGTATGTGGCCGCTGTGACCTCTTCCGTCCATTGACGGAGGTGTGTGTCGGGTCCACGGCCAAACACTACAACTTCTCGCCATCTTTGGGCAGTTCACCGGAAGGTGGTTATGAGCCGCATCCAAGCGGAGATAAGTACAGTGAAGTTGGTCGCCAACTTGAGCAACCTTGAGAAACATGGTCAAACCTTCCCAGGGTTGGCCAACTCGGCGGCCGACAGGGGCCACCGTCCCGAAGGGGGGACCGTCATGCCGTTCGTCGCTGTCGCCATCGCCGCCCTCGCAGTCGGCTTCGAGGCACTCGTCCAGTGGAAGTGGGGTGCGATGGGCATCGTCGCGCTCGTCGCACTGACCGCCGGCATCAAGTCCAAGAACGTCGCGATCGGTGGCATCGGGGCGGTCATCCTCGTGATGCTGCTCGCCCAGTCCGGATGATGCCCGGATGACGCCCGCCCCGTCGGGCCCGGAATCCGGCTGATCGGGCTCCCTTCCGGAGGGGAGCCGGGAGCCCGGTCGGTCTGCACAGCCACAACTGAACACCGACAACCGAAGAGCTTCACCAGCACAGTCACAACTGAACAGCACCGCTACGGATGAACAGTCAGCCGTCGTCGGCAGGAAGGAGACCTCAGAACATGTCCGGGCACCAAGGACGCCTGGATGTACGCAGCAGGGCGTCGGCCTTCCGGCCGGCGCCCGCTTGTTCTTCCCGCACCCGCCCGAGCGCCACCAGCCGCACCGCCGACTCGTCACCGAGCCAGAGCGCCGCCAACTCCCCCACGTCCAGCGTGAGATCGGCGCTCTCCGTCGTCGGCGTGCAGGAGGCCCCGTCGGGCGAGGCGTCCAGCCGGTACCGGCCACCGGCCAGTCCGGCCCGGTCCACGACCTCCAGCACCAGCACGCCCTCGGCCTCGTAGGTCCGCGCCTCCAGCGCCCGTACGACGTCCAGGAGCCGCACCCACAGCCAGTCCGCCTGCGTGGTGATCCTGGCCGCGCGCGCGTCGGGCAGGAGGTGCGGGAGCAGGGCGTCGGGAGCGAGCGGGCCGCTCTTGACCTGCGTGACCCAGTCGATCGAGCACAGGTAGTGCCACAGGGCCCGCTCTGCGGCCGGCGTCGAGGTGAGCGTCCCCCGCACACTCGCCGTGTTCAACGGCTGCTTGGCGTCACCCCACTTGTCGTCCACCTCGTACGCCACCAGCCCCTCGACGGTCCCGTCCGCCGCCCGGTACACCGCGAAGTACGGCTCGGTCCACTTCGGGTCGACACGCAGGACCCCCGTCTCGATCTGCCAGAACCAGTCACCGCGGCTGACGGCGCCCGGCGTGACCCGGCGCATCCGGTCGTGCAGTTCGGGGGCGAGCTTGCGTACGTCGTCGGGGCCCACCAGGTCGATACGGCCGCCGTCCCGCAGGTCCGGCCCACGCCGGTCGAGGCCGGTACGGGGTATGTCGACCGTCCACTCGGCGGCCGAGGTGGCGGGGCCGAAGCCGTAGCGGCCGTAGATCCGGTACTCGGCGGCGATCAGCGTCGCCACGATGTCCCCGCGCTCCTTCGCGACGGCGAGGTCGCCGTTCATCATGCGGGTGAGCAGACCGCGCCGACGATGGGTGGCGGTCACGGTGACACCGGTGATCGCGTCGGCGGCCACGAACCCGCCGCCCACCGCCGTGACCTCCTGCGCGAAGGACCGGAAGGTCGCCACACAGCGATCCCCCTCGAAGGCACCGAGGTACCGACCGGGCTCGAACTGCCCCCTCCGCGCCTCCAGTTCCGCCTCCGAAACGACCGGTCCCCGCAGAAATCCGGCGTGCACCGCCCGAAGCCACTCGGGAAACTCGGCCTCGGTGATTGGACGGACGTCGATGTCGGCTCGGTCGCTCATGGGGTCACGGTAGGTCGGCGAGGGTGAGGTGTCGCCTCGTTTTCGGCGCTACGGGTGCCTCGTCCGCCGCGCCCGCCGCCTCGTTGGCAGCGCTGTGGACGGCTCGCTCCCGGCGCTGTGGCCATCGGATTGCCTGCGCCGGGGTCAGCACATTCCCGGCGCTGGAGTCGCCCCGTTCGCCGCCCTACGTCAGCAGGTCCTCCACCTGCGCCTCCCCCTCCCGGTACCGCCGGGTGATCTCCCCGCTGCACTCGTCCGCCGTCCGCTGCAGCCGCTGGCGTCGCCCGGACACCTGCTGCTCGTACCGCACGAGTCGCCCCATCGCGGTGTTCAGCTCCAGGTCGGTCCGTGCGTCGAGGTCCGACAGTTCGACCTCGGCGAGCATCTCCGCGGCCAGCAGCCGGTACTCCTCGCTGTACGGCGTGCCCAGCGTGACGTGGCGGGCCGAGGAACGGTGGCGGGCGGGGGCGTCGGTGAGGATCTCCGGGAGCCGCGCGACGACCGGCCCCTCGCCGGCGTCGGGAAAGGCCCCCGCCCCCGTCGGGGAACGGCGTGCCAGTTCGGCGCGGAGGATGTCGATACGGCCCTGCAGCAGCCGTCGGACATAGCTGAGGTCCGCCTCGTCCCGCTGGGCGTCCCGGCGCAGGGTGCGCAGTTCGGGCAGGCTCAGCGTGGGGAGGGCGTGCTCGGGCGGCTCCGAGGGCAGCAGGTGGCTGTCCGTTCGCTGCGCGGGTGGTCGGGGGGACTCCGGGTTCGCCCCGCGGGCAGCGCCCTGCGATCGCGGTGTCTCGGGGCCTGCCCCGCGGACGGGCCCGGAATGCTGCCCGGTACTCGGTGTGCTCATGCGCCTCTATCGTCCCCTCGACCGGCGTGTGGAAGCATCGTGCCACCCCAAGTGGCCGCTATGTGACCGAGTGCCCCCGAACGGCCCTGAACAGCCCCAGATGGGGGGTTAAGGATCAGAAACGAACCCGCGCGCAGTACCGTTCCGCGGGCCCGGCATGATGGTCGTATGCGTGCAGTGGTGCAGAGGGTGGACGGCGCGAGCGTCGTCGTCGACGGTGAGACGGTCGGGGAGATCAGCGGCGAGGGACTGTGTGTCCTGGTCGGGGTCACCCACGAGGACACCAAGGAGAAGGCGGCCCAACTGGCCCGCAAACTCTGGTCGGTACGCATGCTGCACGACGAGAGGTCGTGCAGCGACATCGACGCCCCGCTGCTCGTGATCAGCCAGTTCACGCTGTACGGCGACGCCCGCAAGGGCCGCCGCCCGACCTGGAACGCCGCCGCCCCCGGCGATGTCGCCGAGCCCCTCGTCGAGGAGGTCGTCGCCCAACTGCGCGCACTGGGGGCGACGGTGGCCACCGGACGCTTCGGCGCCCAGATGCGGGTGTCCCTGACGAACGACGGTCCCTTCACGGTGCTTCTGGAGATGTGACGCGTCACGGCCCGGCCGGGGGTGTCACCCGTCACCCCTCTTCCGGGCAGGTGAGCAGGAACTCCCGGCAGTCCCGGGCCACCGCCGCCATGCCGAGCTCCCCGGCCGTGGTGAGCGCGGTCCTGGCCAGGCCGCGAGCACCGGCCCGTACCGCGACGGAGTCCGCCCGCAGCCGCGCGCGGGCCTCGTCGAGGCGCAGGCGCGCCATCTGCGCCGGCGAGTGCTGGGCCAGCCGCACCGCGCGGCGCAGGTGCCCGAGCGCGGTCTCCGGCTCCCCCGCGACCAGCGCCAGCAGTCCGCTGAAGCGTGCGGCGGGCCCCAGCAGGACGGTCGGCCAGCCCGCGAGCACGAGGTCACCGGGGTGTGCGTCCAGGAGGGCGCGCAGGGGTGGGACGTACGGCAGCAACTCCTGAAGGCGTACGTCCCGCGCGGCCAACTCCGCGCAGGTCTGGGCGAGTACGGCCGCCGTGGGCAGGGCCCAGCCGCTCGGCGGGAACCTGGTGAACCCCCCGGTGTCCGCGGCGAAGGACAGCACCTGGTCGGCCGCCTGCTCGTGACGGCCGGTCTCGCACAGGGCGAGGGCGAGGCCCGCCCGCCACACCGGGAAGTAGTCGCGGCGCCGGACGCCGGACATGAGCGGGGAGCCGAACAGGTCCGCCATCCGGCCCTGTTCGTGCCGGAGCCAGTAGGCCTGGCCGAGGCAGGTCTGGCTGAGGGTGTCGGCGGGCACCGAAAGGTCGGTCTCCATGGCCTCGGCGATCGTCCTGGACTCGCCGAGTATCCATTCCTCGGCGGCGGCGAACTCGCCCTGCCACAGGTTCATCAGAGCGTCCAGCGTGCCCTGTTGCCAGCGCGCGAGCGTACTGTGCCGGTGGGCGGCGTGTTCGCGATGGCGTCGTACGGTCGCGTCGGCGGCGGTCACGCGGCCCACCCGCAACTGGTCGATGGCGAGGGCGACGAGGGCCTCGCCCATGAAGTACATCGAACGGGAGCGGGTGGCCACGTCCCGTAACTCGGCCGACAGCGCGAGGAGTTCGCCGGCGGGGGCGAAGTCGTAGAGGGCCCACCGGCATTCGGTGAGGACCTCGCAGTGGGTCTCCGCGCTGATGCCCGGCAGTCGGTCCCGCAGCTCCCTGAGGACTCCGCGGGCCCGCCCCACACTGGTGCCGGGCTCGGCCCCGGGGACCGCGGTGTCGTCGCCGACGCCCATGACCAGCTTCTTGGCGCGGTGCGCGGTCAGGCGCAGTCGCAGCTCCACCGCCGGGAGGTCCTCGCGGCCGGCCAGCGCCTGCAGGCTCTCGTCGATGCGCGCGAGGAGGTCCCGGTCGACCTGGCCCGGGTCCGACCAGCGGCGGGCGCACCGCACCACGGCGTGGGCCCGGGCCAGGTCGTCGCCCCCGGCGGCCCGGTAGGCCGCGAGGTAGAGGCGGCCGGCCTCGTACATGTCGCCGAGGAGATGGCGGGCGTCACCGCGCCGGATCAACTGGTCGAACTCGGCGCCGAATCCGTCGCCGGTGGCGAGGTCGGCCGGGTCGGCGGCGGGCCGCTTCACTGGATCAGCGCGACCAGTCCGACTGGGCCGCTTGGACCGCTCAACCCGGTCAGTCCGCTCAACCCGATCAGCTCGCTCCGGCAGCAGCCCCAGCAGCTCGCCCTCGGCGTGCAGGGCGGTGTCGCACTCCTGGGCCAGGGCGGGGCCGGGCGGCCGGCCGCCGTTCTCCACTCTGCTGAGATAGCTCTTGCTGTAGTTGACGAGCCGTGAGAGGTCGCCGAGCGAGAGTCCGGCGGCCTTTCTGCGCATGCGCAGCGCCTCGGCGAATTCCTCTTCCGGTGTCATGGCGCCTCCCCCGGGGCATGTCGTCACCTCGTTCGCCGAACACTTGCTCCCCGTGTCCGTACGATCGCTGCCCGTTGCCAAATTATGGGTTGTCAACGGCATACACGCCCTGTGTTTCCCGGAAGGGCCCACCCTGGACATGGAGAGCGCCCCGCACGGGGGGCGGGGCGCTCACGACGGGGAAAGTCAGGACACGGCATGCGTACACACATCACGTCACAGGAACCCCAGGAACCTCAGGAACACGACCACGCCCACGACCCCGACGCACCTTCCGACGCCGGCCGGGAAACGTTGTCAGGACCGCAGAGCATCCCGCGCACGGTACTGCTGACCGGTTTCCTGATCACCGCTCTCGGCGGTCTGACCGGAATCGCGGCGGTGGTCTCCGCGCTCGCCGGCCTCGGCGGAGCAGCCGACGAGGAGAAGCCGACGGTGCCGCCGTCGCCGTCCGCCGCCCGCACGGCCTCCGTCGAGATCCGGTACCCGCAGCAGGCCGCCTCGGTCCAGCACCACCAGAAGGTCTACGGCGTCGCGGTGATCCCGCCGCATCACAGCCTGTGGCTGGTCAGCCACAAAAAGGGCGAGGCCGCTCTGTACCTGCTGGGCCGGGCCCACATCGTCAGGCAGGGCAACGGGGCTGCCGGTCCGTCGAGTTGGGACGCCTGCCCGCAGATCGGCGACTTCCCGGCGCAACGGGGGGCGAGCTTCGAGATCGCCGCGGTACTCGTCCCTGACGCCACCTCCGACTACCTGCTCGGCGCCAGGACCTACGGCGGCGTCCAACTGGTCCCGGCGGACCCGGGCGCGGACGTGGCGGGCCTGGTCGGCACCCGCCTCCCGCCGGGCACCGACACGGTCCACCAGGACTCGGTGTGGGTGACGCTCGACCAGGGCGGCGAGAACTGCTCCGGCACGTGACCGCGTACTACGGCGCCACTACGGCTCCACGACCACTTCCTGCGCCGCGGCCGTCGTGTCGACGACGAGCCGCGCGTCCGGCGGTACGTTCCGCTTGACCAGGGCGAGCGCCACCGGGCCGAGCTCGTGGTGCCGTACGGACGTCGTCACGAAACCGATCTTGCGGCCGTCGGGCCCTTCGTCCGCGAGGCGGATGTCGGTCCCGGCGGGCGGCAGGTGCACCTCGCTGCCGTCCAGGTGCAGGAAGACCAGGCGCCGCGGAGGCTTGCCCAGGTTCTGGACGCGGGCGACGGTCTCCTGCCCCCGGTAGCAGCCCTTCTGGAGGTGAACGGCCGTACCGATCCAGCCCAGTTCGTGCGGAATGGTGCGGTGGTCGGTCTCGAAGCCGAGACGCGGGCGGTGGTGCTCGACACGCAGCGCCTCATAGGCGAGCAGACCGGCCGCGGGACCCGACTTCCCGGCGAACGACTCCAGGTCGGCGCGCGGCAGGAAGAGATCACGACCGTACGGCATCTCGCGTACGGCGGCGCCCTCCGGTACCTCCGCGATCGAACCGGCCGGCAGGTGCACGACCGCGAACTCGTCGGTGCGGTCGGCGACTTCGACCCGGTAGAAGAACTTCATCGACTCCAGGTAGGCGATCAGCGCGCCCTGGGTGCCGGGCTCGACGTGCGCCCAGACCGTGGTGCCGTCGTCCACCAGGTACAGGGCGTGTTCGATGTGGCCGTGTGCGGAGAGGACCAGCGCCTCGGTGGCCTGGCCGGTGGGGAGGTCGCTGACGTGCTGGGTGAGCAGCAGGTGCAGCCAGCTGAGACGGTCGTCACCGCTGACGGACACGACCCCGCGGTGCGAGAGGTCGACGAAACCGGTGCCGGCGGCGAGGGCGCGCTGTTCGCGGAACAGGTCGCCGTAGTGCGCGGCCACGCCTTCGTCCACGCCCTCGGCGGGGACGGCGCCGGGCAGGGACAGCAGGGGGCTCTTCATGTGTCCAGCCTACGACTCGGTAGTTGAAGCCTTGAGAGAACAGTCCTTGCAGCGGCCGAAGATCGCGAAGTGCTTCATGTCGGTCTCGAAACCGAAGGTGTCACGCAGCTTCGCGGTGAACTCGGCGGCCACCTTCACGTCCGCCTCGATGACGTTCTGGCAGTCGCGGCAGACCAGGTGGATGTGGTGGTGGCGGTCGGCGAGGTGGTAGGTCGGCGCCCCGTGCCCGAGATGGGCGTGGCTGACCAGCTCGAGCTCCTCCAGGAGCTCCAGCGTCCGGTAGACCGTCGAGATGTTGACCCCCGACGCGGTCTTCCTCACCTCGATGAGGATGTCGTCGGGGGTCGCGTGTTCCAGGGTGTCCACAGCTTCGAGGACAAGCTGACGCTGCGGCGTCAGCCGGTAGCCGCGCTGCCTGAGGTCGCTCTTCCAATCGGTGCTCACCACACCGGGAAGTCTAGAACTACTTGAAGAACGCGATCCCGTCGTCCGGCATGTCGTCCGGGAGGGCCTTCGCCCAGCGTTCGACCTCCTCCGGGGTGACGACCTTCTTCAGGTGCGCCGACATGTAGGGACGCAGCTCGACCTCGGGGGTCTGCTTCTCGCCGACCCACATGAGGTCGCTCTTGACGTAGCCGTACAGCCGCTTGCCGCCGTTGTACGGGCCGGAGGCGGCCGTACGGGCCACCGCGTCCGTCACCAGGTCGATCTGCGGCTTCTGCTTGGCCAGCTCGCCGTACCAGATCTCGACGACGCCGTCGTCGCGGACCATCGTCACCTCGACCTTGCGGTCGGCGTCGATGCGCCAGAAGCCGTGCTCGGTCTCCAGCGGGCGGATCTTGTTGCCGTCGTTGTCCAGCACCCAGGTGTGGGAGCGGTACTCCAGGAAGTCCCGGCCGTCATGGCCGAAGGTCACCTCCTGGCCGAAGTTGCACTTCTCCGAGCCCGGAAAGTCGTGCACGCCCGCGCCCGCCCAGTTGCCGAGCAGGAAGGCGAGCGGGAGGAGGTCCTTGTGGAGGTCGGACGGGATCTCGATCATGAGTGGCAGTTCCTCGACGGGGGTCAGCGCTGGCCCTGGTACAGCTTCTTCACGGTCAGTCCGGCGAAGGCGAGAACGCCGACGCAGACCAGGACCAGCAGGGCTTCGAAGAAGATCTCCACGGGGTGCTCCTCGGATGAGCGTGGTGCGGTACATGTACACAGGGCCGGGCCCCAGCTTACGCGGCCGGGACCCGGGGAACCGTGCGAGGTCTCCTCAGTCCAGCAGCTGGCTCTGGAGGGTCATCGTCTGGTGGAAGGGGACGGGGTTCGCTGAGCCCTTGCGGGACTGGACGACCAGGGCGAGGACGTCGCCGGCGCCCAGGTAGGCATGGCGGACCTGCTCGGTGCCGTACGGCTTGGACTCGGCGTAGGCGGCGGCGCTGATGTCCTCGATCCGGGCCGCGGTCGGGAACTCGTCGTCGGCGGTCGAGTCGGGGGCGCCGCGCAGGTCGTAGCCGGGACCGCCGAGCTGGACGATGCCCCCGCTCCACAGGTCGTCGACGACTGCGGCGGTGTCGAACTGCAGCAGGTAGATCCGGGTGCGCGTGCCGTCGGGGGTGGTCCAGCCGCGGGCCGCGATGTGCCGCAGACCGTTGTCGGAGAGCTTCTGCCCCAGCTCCTCGCGGTCCGCCTTCTGCGCGTACTCCGCGAGGAGGACCTTCGTCGGCAGCCAGCCGTCGGTTCCGCGCAGCGCCTTGTCGAGGGTCGCCCCCTTGGGCGCGGGCAGCAGCAGGGAACGCAGGTCGGCGTAGTGGCTGCCGGCCTTGTTGTCCTTGGCGAGCGGTCCCGGGCTGCCGGAGGGCAACGGCGGCTTCGTCAGCGTCGGGTAATCCCACCGCCCGTCCGACTCCGTCGACAGCCCCGGTACATCCGTCCGCGCCATCCCCGTGATCCCGTACGCCGTCCCCGCCCCGACCACCGCGAAGGTGAGCACGGCGGCGGTCCAGCGCAGGGTCGCCCGCAGGACGCGGCGGTCCTTGGGGGCGGGGGCGAGTGCCGGCTCCTGCGGCGCGCTCTGCTCGGGCAGGCCGGAGCTCTCGGGCTGGTCGGTCTTCTCTTCTGTCCGCTCGGTCATACCGACTCCCCCGGCTCCGCTATGCGGTCGAGCTGCTTGCCCATGAGCATCGCGATGCCCTTCTGCCGCATCGGTTTCCCGCTGTCCGCGGTGAGACTGACCAGGACGTTGCCCTGCAGCGCGGAGCAGTACATCGTGTCCAGCTTCACGTCGGCGTCGTTCGGCAGCAGGAAGCAGCGGGCGTCCTTGTGGCCCTCGATGCGGGGCCCGTCACGCAGGGCGGAGTCGAACGCGTCGAAGAACTCGTTCTGGAACTCCGCGATCCCCCGCGCCGCCGCCTTGTTGTCCAGCTGCATCAGCTGGATGGTCACCGCGGAGGCCTCGTCCGTGTAGACGGGGGCGAGCTCGTCGGTGCTGAGGTAGCTGCGCATCGCGATTCCCGTGAGGCGCTGCTTGTCGATCTGCTTCTCCAGCGCCTTGCGCCGGCTGCGGGGCAGACCGTTCAGCGACTCCTTGCGCAGGGCGGTGGCCTGGTCACCGTCGAGCTGGACGTCGTTCCCGTACTCCCCGATGTCGGGCCCCCGGCTCCACCCGCCGGCGTCGTACGGCACGAGCATCGCCGACAGCCCCGTCGCCGGCGCGGCCTTCGCCTCGTCGGCACCGGCCTTGGGGAACTCCCACACGGGGTCGCCCGCGTCGCGGTCGGCGCCGTCGACGGTGACCGCGGTCCAGCCGACGCCCGCGACGACCGCCAGGGCCAGCGCCACGGACCCGGCCACCGTGGCGATACGGCCACGGCGGACCGGCTTCTTCGCGGGCGTCACGGGCTCGACGGAGTCGATGGGCTCGCTGGAGGCGGGGAGCTCGGCGGGGCCGACGTCACCCACCTGCTGGTTCTCGTTCTCGTGCTCGTTCTGGTTCTCGCTCACAGCTTCTTCACCTGCCGCTCGGCCAGATCCATGATCTTCGCCTTCGGAATGGGCTTGGTGTCCCAGACGAAGATCTTCATGAAGACGTCCCCCCGCCGGGCGACGGCCTCGGCCTTGTACTCCGGCAGGTAGCCCGCCTTGGTCTCCGGCTTCGTGTGGACGTACGCCATGGCGCTCACGTCCCCCGGCACCGACCAGCTTTTGGTGCCGGCCTCGGAGTCCTCGAACTCGTTCTCGTTGTCGACCGCGTCGGAGGCCTCCAGCTCCTCCTCCTGCCGGAACTGGACGAGGCGGATCTCGACGTTGTAGGTGCTGCCGATCTGCCAGCCCGTGTCGGCCGCGCGGCGGAACTCCTGGGAGATGAGGGAGCTGAACGCCTTGTCCGGTCCGTCGTACGTCTCCGCCGTCTCGGCCAGCGTCATCCAGCGGTCGGCGGTCACCCAGGCGCCGTCCTTGGCTCCGGCCGGCTTCTTCAGCAGCAGCTTGCGCAGGTCACCGTCGGTCGTCACCCGGCGGTCCTGGGAAGCGGGCAGCGGTTCCGGCGCCGGGCCCTTGGCCTGGGTGAGCGTCGGCTGGGAGAGCGAGGCGAGCTTCGTCGGCTCCCGGTCTGCCTGGATCAGGTAGCCGGTACAGCTCCCGGCGACGACACCGAGTACGGCCGCGGCGGCGATCAGCAGTGTCGTACGACCCCGGCGGCGCACACCGGCTGTCTCTTCGGGCACTTCCAATGGGTCCCTCACAAGGCGTGAAGCGCGCATTCCGTATGCGCGCTCCACAAGAGACTCCTGGTCAACGCCCAGAGTTGTACGGCAGGTTGATCACGATCAGGCCACATCGGCAACGCTCACGACCCGGGCCCCGTCAGCGCGGACCGACACCCGCCGGCCGGGATTTCGACGCCGTACGCACTACGCTGCCCGCATGGCGAAGAAGCTCGTGATCAAGGTGACCGCCGGTGCCGATGCCCCCGAGCGCTGTTCGCAGGCGTTCACGGTGGCGGCGGTGGCCGTGGCCAGCGGGGTCGACGTCTCGCTGTGGCTGACCGGGGAGTCCGCGTGGTTCGCCCTGCCGGGCCGGGCCGCCGAGTTCGAACTGCCGCACGCGGCCCCGCTGCCCGATCTGCTCGAGTCGATCATCGCGGGCGGCCGGCTCACCCTGTGCACCCAGTGCGCGGCCCGCCGGGACATCACGGAGAAGGACGTCATCGAGGGCGTACGGATCGCCGGGGCGCAGGTGTTCGTACAGGAGGCACTCGCCGACGGGACGCAGGCGCTCGTCTACTGAGGCGTCCGGGTCCAGAGGCAGAAGGGGTGCCCGGACGGGTCGTAGAGCACGCAGACGTCGTCCTGGGGCTGGTACTCGGCGAGCCGCGCCCCCTCGGCCAGCGCCCGCGCGGTCTCGGATTCCAGGTCATCGACCTCGATGTCCAGGTGCAGCATCATCTGCTGGTCACCGGGGTCGCGGGTGGGCCAGACCGGCGGGACGTACGCGGGTTCGGTCTCGAACGACAGGGACGTGCCCTCGGTGCCGGCCGGCGGACCGATGAGTACCCAGTTCGGCTCCTCGCTGCGGACGACGTATCCGAGCAGGCGCCGGTAGAACCCGGCGAGCTCGTGCGCGTCCCGCGCGTCGAGCACCACGGTGGAGAGTCTCGCGGACACCGGGCCCGCACCTCCTGTCACAGCTGATCGACAATTCGCGGGGTCCCTTACCCGGCGGGGTTAGTCTCACGCTGCAAGGCCACCCGTCCGTCGACAAGACCGCCGCCCCTGGGGGACCCACCGCATGCGCGCCCTGCGAATACTTCTGATCATCACCGTGATTCTCGGCGGGCTGTTCGTCGCCGCCGACCGTCTGGCGGTCCACTTCGCGGAGGGCGAGGTGGCGGACCGGCTGAAGACGCAGGAGGGGCTGACGACGACGCCGAGCGTGGACATCAAGGGGTTCCCGTTCCTGACCCAGGTCGCGGGCGGGGAACTCGACGACGTCGAGGTCGGCATGAAGGACTACGACGCGGACACCGGTACCAGCGGCGGCACGATCCGTATCGACGACCTGAACGCCGCCATGGAGGGCGTCGCGTTCTCCGGCGACTACAGCTCCGCCACCGCCTCCACCGCGTCCGGCACCGCGAGCATCGCCTACGACCAGCTGCTGAAGGCCGCCAAGTCCCAGGAGACGCAGCTTCCGCTGGGTGTCACCGCCAGGGTCGTCGGCCTGTCCGACGGCGGCAACGGCAAGATCAAGGTCGACATCGAGGTGAGCGCCCTGAAGCAGCCCGTCTCGGTGCTCGGCACCGTCTCCGTCGTCGACGGGGACACCGTCCGGGTGCGCGCCGACTCGATCCCCAGCTTCGGCAACATCACCCTCGCCGACACCGACGTCCGTTCGATCACCGACTTCGACCAGAAGATCGAGGGTCTGCCCGGCGGCATCAAGCTCGACAAGGTCGAGGCGGGTGCGAACGGTGTGGAGATCACGGTGCGGGGTTCGAACGTCAAGCTGGCAGGGTAGGACGAGCGTCGGGCCGGACGCCGTAGGTCCGACAGGCGAGACGGTGACGTCCGCCCCGTAGATGTGATGACGAGTACATCCGCCCGGGAACCGTGGGGACACGGCCCGGGCGGCTTTTTGATCCCACATCCCGGACGATCGCGTCTCAGCATGCGACACACCGGTGACATGCCGGTATGTCCGTCCCTACGATCGACCACTATGAAGCGACAGGCGGATCTCACGAAGCGGCGGGCAGTAGACCTGTGCCGCGTCGCCGCCATGCTCTGTCGCCCCTTCTGAGCGGACGGCACCGGCCTCCGCATCCCCCGCCCTGGACTCCCAGGCATCCGTGCGCCCCGCGCACCCTTCCGCACGCCCCGCCGCAACTGCCCCGGAGGAGAAAGAGCATGAGCCGCAGCGACGTCCTGGTCGACGCTGACTGGGTCGAGGCCAACCTCGACAACGCCGACATCGCGATCGTGGAGGTGGACGAGGACACGTCCGCCTACGAGAAGAACCACATCAAGAACGCGATCCGCATCGACTGGACCACGGACCTGCAGGACCCGGTCCGCCGCGACTTCATCGACCAGGAGGGCTTCGAGAAGCTCCTGTCGGCGAAGGGCATCGCCAACGACACGCTGGTGGTCCTCTACGGCGGCAACAACAACTGGTTCGCGTCCTACGCCTACTGGTACTTCAAGCTGTACGGCCACGAGAACGTCAAGCTTCTCGACGGCGGCCGCAAGAAGTGGGAGCTGGACGCCCGCGAGCTGGTCGAGGACGTGCCCGAGCGCGCCACGACCGACTACAAGGCCAAGCCGCAGAACAAGTCCATCCGCGCGTTCCGTGACGACGTGGTGGCGGCCATCGGTTCGCAGAACCTGGTCGACGTCCGCTCGCCCGACGAGTTCAGCGGGAAGCTCCTGGCCCCCGCCCACCTGCCGCAGGAGCAGTCGCAGCGTCCGGGCCACGTCCCGTCCGCCCGCAACATCCCGTGGTCGAAGAACGCGAACGACGACGGCACCTTCAAGTCGGACGACGAGCTCAAGGAGCTCTACGCCGAGGAGCAGGTCGACCTCGCCAAGGACACCATCGCGTACTGCCGCATCGGTGAGCGCTCGGCCCTGACCTGGTTCGTGCTGCACGAGCTGCTCGGTGTCGAGAACGTCAAGAACTACGACGGCTCCTGGACCGAGTACGGCAGCCTCGTCGGCGTCCCGATCGAGCTCGGCGCCAACAAGTAAGACCCTCAAGTCCCACCCGACCGGCCTTCCTTCCGGTCAGACCCCTCTTTTGGAGAAGACATGTGTGGAGCGAAGGCCGGCGGCCCGGACGCCTCGACGATCAAGCCCGGTGAGACCACGATCCAGGGACAGGTGACGCGTGACGGCGAGCCTGTGGTGGGCTACGTCCGCCTCCTGGACTCGACCGGCGAGTTCACGGCGGAGGTCCCGACCTCCGCGACGGGCCAGTTCCGCTTCTACGCGGCCGAGGGCACCTGGACCGTCCGCGCCCTGGTTCCGGGCGGCACCGCGGACCGCACGGTCGTCGCCCAGCAGGGCGGCCTTGCCGAGGTCGCGATCGCGGTCTGAGGCATCCAGCTCGACCGGAGGGCCGTACCCCTGTCCTGGGGTACGGCCCTCCGGCCTTTCCGGGCCTACGCTGGACTCATGCTGGCACGACGGCGTCACGTCTACTTCGCCATGATGGGCACCTGCATCGGGCTGTTCGTCCTGGCCTGGGGAGTCGTACGGCTCTGGTCGATGCCGGTGGCCGTGGGCATGTGCGTGGTGGCCATGGTGATCCCCCCGCTCGCCGCGATGGCCGCCAACCGCCGCGGCCCCGACGACCGCTGGTGGGACGACCCCTCCGGCGACCCGAAGTCCGACGACTGGTGGGACGAACTGGACGGGAAGAAGCGGCGGCAGTAACTCGCACCCTCCAGCCCCTCCGGCGTTCGAGGAGCGGGGGTCCAGGGGGCGGAGCCCCCTGGCCTCAGCCGATCGCCCGCCCCAGCACATACACCGCCGGGGCCGCCGCGGACAGGGGCAGGGCCACGCCTGCTGTGAAGTGGACGAAGCGGGACGGGTAGTCGTAGCTCGCGACGCGGTGGCCGATCAGGGCGCACACCGCGGCGCCCGCGCCGAGCAGCGCGCCCTTCGCGCCGAGGCCCGTCATCCCGCCGACCGCGATGCCCGCGCCCGCCGCGGCGAGCAGGGAGACCACCACGGAGGCCGGGGTCGGCAGCGGCAGCGCGCGGGCCAGGACGGCGACGGCGACGGCGGCCGCGCCCACGGAGACCGCGTCGCGGTCGGCCGCGAGGTATCCGGTCGCGACGATGGCGAGTGCCGCCGAGGCGACGGTCGCCATCAGGCCGTACATCCGCTCGTCGGCGTCGGCGTGCGAGCGGAGCTGGAGGACCAGGCTGAGCAGGACCCAGACGCCGAGCGTGCCGAGGATCGCCGCGGGCCCGTTCGACCGGCCCGCGACGAGCAGCACCGCGTCCGCCGCCAGCGCTCCGAGGAACGCCAGCGCGATGCCCTGCCGGGCCGGCCACATGCCGTTCAGCCGGAACCAGCCGGCCGCGGTGACGGCCTGGAGGGCGACGAGGGGGATCAGAAGGGCGTACGACCCGACGGCCGCCGTTCCGGCGAGCAGCAGTCCGAGGAGCGCGGTGAGCGCCGCCGGCTGCATGCCGGGCTCGATGACCGGTGAGCGGCCTTCGAGACGGGCCCGCTGGGCGTCCGTGACCCGGGGGTTCCCGGCGACGGTGGCGGGGCCGTAGCCGTCGCCGGGCGTGGGCTCGGGGACCTGCGGCTGCTGCTGGGCGTACGCCGGGTCCGTGGGGGCCGGGAGCGGTGCGTGGACCTGGGTCTCCCAGGTCTGGCCCTGCCACTGCTGGGTGTACTGCTGGGCGGCCTGCTGCTCGTCGTAGCCCTGCTGGGCGTGGGCCGGCCAGCCCTGCTGCGGGTACTGGTCGTAGCCCTCGTACGGCTGGTTCGTCATCGTCACCCTCCTGCGAACGGCGGAAGCACCTCGACCGTGCCGCCGTCGGCCAGCCGTACCGTCTCATGTCCGCGGGTGCCCACGGGGTCACCGTCGACGAGGAACGAGCATCGCCGCAGGACGCGCACGAGTTCGCCGGGGTGTCGCTCGCGCGCCGCGTCCAGCGCCTCGGCGAGCGTGGCCGCGTCGAACGGCTCCTCGGCGAGACCGGCCGCGGCCTTCGCGGCGGCCCAGTAGCGCACCGTGACCTTTGGCATCCGCTTCCTCAATCGATCGGTGGTGTACAGGGGCCAGGCTAACCGGCCGCTGTGACAGCCCAGTCCCCGATCCGGCCCAGCAGCTCGTCGTCGGCCGCGTGCTCGGCGTGACCCATGGGCTCGATCCACAGTTCGGCGTGGCCGCCGGCGGCCTCCGCAAGCATCCGGGGGTGGTCGAGGGGGAAGTAGCCGTCGCGGTCGCCGTGCACGATCAGCAGGGGGGTGGGGGCGATCCTCGGGACCGCCTCGACCGGGGAGAGGGGGACCGGGTCCCACTCGCGGTCGTGGATGCGGGTACGGAATCCGTAGCGGCCCACCACGCGGCCCGCGGGGCGGGTCACCAGCCAGTGGAGCTTTCGCATAGGGGCCGTACCCCGGTAGTACCAGCGGGCCGGTGCACTGACCGAAACCACCGCGTCCGCGTACGCGTCCGTGTGCCCTTCGCGCCCCGGCCCGTCCGGACCGCCGCCCGGACCGCCGTCCGGCCGGTACAGCGCCGCGTGCCGCAGCACCACAGAACCGCCCATCGAGAAGCCGACGGTCGCCACACGCGTGTGGCCGAGTCCGCGCGCCCACGCCACCGCGGCGGCCAGATCCAGCACCTCGCGGTCGCCGACCGTGGAACGCCCGCCGGAGGCTCCGTGGCCGCGGAAGGAGAACGTGACCACGGCCCCGTACCGCGTGAACGCCTCGACCACCCGGCGAACATGAGGACGATCCACATCGCCGGTGAAACCGTGCGCGACCACGAACACCGGGATACGGGAAGGTGACGCGGAAGCGTCGTATACGGCGGCCGGCGGATCGTATACGGAATCGATCGTCACGCCATCGGCAGTGCACAGAAACGTCCGTATAGGTGCAGTTCTGCGCGTCTCAGAGTGCGGACGCTCCGTGGAACGCGCCACACGACCTGCCGGATCCATGCTCATGTGGGCTATTCTCCTCGGAAGAGGACTCGGGCAACGCAGCCCCCGGGTCCTTTTGTGCTTTCGGATCTCCCGTATACGAAAGCTACGACCCTCGCGGGACCGAGGAGGAACCAGACTTATGAGTTCTCTGCTGCTCCTGACCAACGCCCTCCAGCCGTCGACGGAGGTGCTGCCGGCCCTCGGCCTGCTCCTGCACAACGTGCGTGTGGCCCCGGCGGAGGGCCCCGCCCTCGTCGACACCCCCGGCGCGGACGTCATCCTCATCGACGGACGCCGCGATCTGCCCCAGGTCCGCAGCCTGTGCCAGCTCCTGCGCTCCACCGGACCCGGCTGTCCCCTCATCCTCGTCGTCACCGAGGGCGGCCTCGCCGCCGTCACCGCCGACTGGGGCATCGACGACGTCCTTCTCGACACCGCCGGCCCTGCCGAGGTCGAGGCGCGTCTGCGTCTCGCCATGGGCCGCCAGCAGATCGTCAACGACGACTCCCCCATGGAGATCCGCAACGGCGACCTGTCGGTCGACGAGGCGACCTACTCCGCCAAGCTCAAGGGCCGGGTCCTCGACCTCACCTTCAAGGAGTTCGAGCTCCTGAAGTACCTCGCCCAGCACCCGGGCCGCGTCTTCACGCGCGCACAGCTGCTGCAGGAGGTCTGGGGCTACGACTACTTCGGCGGCACCCGCACGGTCGACGTGCACGTACGACGGCTGCGCGCGAAGCTCGGCCCCGAGCACGAGTCGCTGATCGGGACCGTCCGCAACGTCGGTTATCGATTCGTTACGCCCGAGAAGGGCGGGGCCGCCGCGAGCGAGGAGGCCAAGGCGAAGGCCGCCGCTTCCGGTGCCGCGATCCCGGCAAACCCGGACGAGACGGACGAGAGCGCCGCCCTGGACGCCTCCGAGGTACCGGCCGAGGCATAGCGGGCTCCCGGCTGGGCATGGCTCCCGCACAGGCGTACTTACCGGTAGGCCTTCGCGGGGGCACGGGCGCTCCTGCACGCCCTGCCCAGAGCTGGTCCATCCGCGTAGACTCCGCGCGTGGCCAAGGTAACCAGGGATGATGTGGCGCGACTGGCGGGAACGTCCACCGCCGTAGTCAGTTATGTCATCAACAACGGACCCCGGCCGGTCGCCCCGGCCACGCGCGAGCGTGTCCTCGCCGCGATCAAGGAGCTGGGCTACCGGCCCGACCGGGTCGCCCAGGCGATGGCGTCCCGGCGCACGGATCTCATAGGCCTGATCGTGCCGGACGCGCGCCAGCCGTTCTTCGCGGAGATGGCGCACGCGGTCGAACAGGCCGCGTCCGAGCGCGGAAAAATGGTGCTCGTCGGGAACTCCGACTACATCGGCGAGCGCGAGGTCCACTATCTGCGGGCGTTCCTCGGGATGCGGGTCTCGGGGCTGATCCTCGTCTCCCACGCCCTGAACGACAACGCCGCCGCCGAGATCGACGCATGGGACGCGCGGGTCGTACTGCTGCACGAACGACCGGAGGCGATCGACGACGTGGCGGTCGTCCTCGACGACGTCACCGGCGCGCAGAACGCCGTCGAGCATCTGCTCGGGCACGGCTACGCGTACGTCGCCTGTATGGGCGGCACCGCCGACACCCCCTCCGTCGGCGACCCGGTCTCCGACCACGTCGAGGGCTGGCGGCGGGCCATGCACGCGGCCGGGATCTCCACCGAGGGGCGGCTCTTCGAGGCGCCGTACAACCGTTACGACGCCTACCAGGTGGCACTGGGAGTGCTGGCCGGGCCCGAGCGGCCGCCGGCGTTCTTCTGCTCCACCGACGACCAGGCGATCGGCCTGCTGCGGGCCGCGCGCGAGCTGCGGATCGACGTGCCGGGGGAGCTGGCCGTCATCGGGTTCGACGACATCAAGGAAGCGGCGCTCGCGGACCCGCCGATGACGACGATGGCGTCGGACCGGTCGGCGATGGCCCGGGCCGCGGTGGATCTGGTGCTGGACGACGGTCTGCGGGTCGCGGGCTCCCGTCGCGAGCGGCTGAAGGTGTTCCCGTCGCAGCTGGTCGTGCGGCGCTCCTGCGGCTGCGAGTGAGTTCCCTCAAGGGCGTCTGAGAACCTCCCGCCAAAGGCCAGCGGCGCCTTTATATCGGGCATACGAGGTTCTGCCGGGCTTCTCAGGGAGCACTCAGGGAGCTCTCATGGTCGCGGGACAAGCTTTCTGTCATGACCGAGAGCTTCCGCCGCGACGGCGAGTACGAGCAGTACGACAACCCCCTCCAGGGCGCCCAGCAGCAGCACGCTTCGTCGCCCGTGAACCCCGAGTGGCCGCCCCCGCCGGCCCAGCCCCCCATGCAGCCCGCGCAGGCGGCGGCTCCGGCCCCGCAGGCCGCGTACGGCGGCGGCAACACCTACGGCGGCTCCTACGGTGGTGACGGCGGTGGTACGGCACTCCTCACCGCGATCCCGGCGGAGCCCGCGCCGAAGAAGCGCACCCGCGGCCCCCTCGCCCTCCTCGCCGCCGTCGCGATCGTCGCCGCGGCCATAGGAGGCGGCACCGCCTACGGCATCCAGGAGCTGACCGGCAACGACACGGTCGCCTCCTCCAGCAGCACCAGCACCAGCGTGGTGCCGTCCTCCGCCAAGGGCACGGTCTCCGGGGTCGCCAAGGCGGTCAGCCCGAGCATCGTCGAGATCAACGCCACCTCGAACGCCGGTGAATCCACCGGGTCCGGCGTGATCATCACCAGCGACGGCGAGATCATCACCAACAACCACGTCATCTCCGGCGCCACCTCCGTCAAGGTCAGCACCAGCGACGGCAAGACCTACACCGCGAAGGTCGTCGGCACCGACAGCAAGAAGGACCTGGCCCTGATCAAGCTGGAGAACGCCTCCGGCCTGTCCGTGGCCACCCTCGGCAACTCCGACGGCGTCCAGGTCGGCGACGAGGTCGTGGCGATCGGCTCCCCCGAGGGCCTGACCGGCACCGTCACCAGCGGCATCGTCTCGGCCCTGAACCGGGACGTGACCGTCGCGACGGAGGAGAGCCAGGGGCAGAGTCAGGGCCAGGGCCAGGGCGGCGGCGATCAGTGGCCGTTCGAGTTCGGCGGCCGGCAGTTCAACGGCGACACCGGCTCGTCCACGACGACGTACAAGGCCATCCAGACCGACGCGTCCCTCAACCCGGGCAACTCCGGCGGCGCGCTCATCGACATGAACGGCAACATCATCGGCATCAACTCGGCGATGTACTCCGCCGGTTCGGACTCCTCCACGGCCGGAAGCGCGGGACTCGGCTTCTCCATCCCGATCAACACCGTCAAGTCCGACCTGGCCACCCTGCGGGCCGGCGGCGCCGACAGCTGACACCCCGACCCTCGTAAGGAGTACGTCATGATCAAGCAGGTCTCGCACACGGTGGCCGGCACGGACGCGGCCGGGTTCGCCCTGGCTCTCGAGGTGGCGTACGCACTGCACCCGCCGGTGACGCGGGCGCCCGAGGTGGCGTCCGTGGCGGTGGCCCACCGCGGGGTGACCGCCACCCGCAGCCGTCGGCGTGCCGCCGCCCGCGGCTGAAGCACTCCGCCCATCACGCACCGGCCGGGAACCGTGCGAGGCTGAAAACGCTCAGACCGTTCAGCCCCCTGTCGTCCCACCGCACCCGAGGAATCCGAAGCCATGAGCCCCGCCGAAGGCGACCGTGACCCCCAGCGCATCCTGATCGTCGACGACGAGCCGGCGGTGCGCGAAGCACTCCAGCGCAGCCTCGCCTTCGAGGGCTACGACACGGAGGTCGCCGTGGACGGCGCGGACGCCCTCGACAAGGCGACCGCTTACCAGCCCGATCTGGTCGTCCTCGACATCCAGATGCCCCGCATGGACGGGCTGACGGCCGCCCGCCGTATCCGCGGCGCGGGTGACACGACCCCCATCCTGATGCTGACGGCCCGCGACACGGTCGGCGACCGGGTCACCGGGCTCGACGCGGGCGCCGACGACTACCTGGTCAAGCCGTTCGAGCTGGACGAGCTGTTCGCCCGGGTCCGGGCCCTGCTGCGACGCAGCTCGTACGCGGCGGCGGCCGGTGCGGGGTCCGCCGAGGACGACGAGGCGCTCACCTTCGCCGACCTGCGGATGGATCTCGCGACGCGTGAGGTCACCCGGGCGGGGCGGCCGGTGGAGCTGACCCGCACCGAGTTCACCCTCCTCGAGATGTTCATGGCCCACCCGCGCCAGGTCCTCACCCGCGAGCAGATCCTGAAGGCGGTGTGGGGCTTCGACTTCGAGCCCTCGTCCAACTCGCTGGACGTGTACGTCATGTACCTCCGCCGCAAGACCGAGGCGGGCGGCGAACCGCGGCTCGTGCACACGGTCCGGGGCGTGGGGTATGTGCTGCGGCAGGGCGGGGCGGAGTGAACAGGGTCCTACGGCGTTATCGGTCGCTTCCGATCCGGTCGCGGCTGGCGCTGCTCGTGGCGGCCGCGGTGGCGTTCGCGGTGGCGGCGGTGTCGGTGACCTGCTGGTTCATCGTGCAGGGGAAGCTGTACGAGCAGGTGAACAACGACCTTGAGAAGATGCTCGGACGTGGCGTGGGCCCGGACGGGGTGATCGTGTGCGCCGGCGCCTCGCAGGAAAGCGACACCGGCAAGGACGAGTTCCAGCCGCGGAACGGCTATGTGCAGCTGGTCAGGCAGAACGGCACCACCTGCGTCCCCCGGTACTCCGAAGGCACGGTCAAGGTCACCGGCTCCGACAAGAGCGTGATCAAGGAAGCCGACCCCAACAAGGGCATCTACCGCAACGGTACCGACGCGGACGGCAACGCGGTCCGGGTCCTGACGGTCTACAAGGGCATCGACACCGTCACCTCGCAGCCGGCCGCCCTCATGGTCGCGACCTCGCTCAAAGGCACCCAGTCCACGCTCAACGAACTCGCCCTCATCCTCCTGCTCGTATCCGGCGTGGGAGTCCTCGGCGCCGGCGCGGCCGGTCTCGCCGTCGCCCGTGCGGGCCTGCGCCCCGTGGACAAACTGACCGAGGCCGTCGAACAGGTGGCCCGCACCGAAGACCTCAGTATCCGCATCCCCGTCGAGGACGCCGCCGAGGACGAAGTCGCCCGGCTCTCAAGGTCCTTCAACTCGATGACGACCTCCCTCGCCAACTCCCGCGAGCTCCAGCAGCAGTTGATCGCCGACGCCGGTCACGAGCTGCGCACCCCGCTCACCAGCCTCCGCACCAACATCGAACTCCTCACCCGCAGCGAGGAGACCGGCCGGCCCATCCCCGAGGCCGACCGCAAGGCGCTGCTCGCGTCCGTGAAGGCGCAGATGACCGAACTGGCCTCCCTGATAGGGGACTTGCAGGAGCTGTCGCGGTCCGAGGGGCAGCGCGGTGAGCGTGTGCAGGTGGTGTCCCTCGATGACACCGTGGAGTCGGCCCTGCGCAGGGCGCGACTGCGGGGACCGGAGCTGACGATCAACGCCTCGCTGAAACCCTGGTTCACGCGGGCGGAACCGGCCGCGCTGGAACGCGCCGTGGTCAACATCCTCGACAACGCGGTGAAGTTCAGCCCTGCGGCCGGCACCATCGAGGTGCAGCTCAGCGGCGGTGTGCTGACCGTCCGGGACCACGGCCCCGGCATCCCCGCCGAGGAACTCCCGCACGTCTTCGACCGCTTCTGGCGCTCCCCCAGCGCCCGTGCCCTGCCCGGCTCCGGCCTCGGCCTCTCCATCGTCGCCCGCACGGTCGAACAGGCCGGCGGCCAGGTGACGCTGGACCACGCCGAGGGCGGCGGCACGATCGCGACCGTACGACTGCCGGGGGCCCCGATTCCGCCGCCGGAGAGCCCGGCACCCTAGAACGGGCAAAGGGCGACAAGATCGGACCGCTTTCTGTCAATGTCCTGTCACCCCTCACGCACTTCCGACCCTACTCGCGGGTTCTCTGCCATGTTCCAGCGCTGTCAGACAGGTGCCCCCACGCACCTGTGCTCAGCACTCGGGAGTGAGCCACCCCCATGCGATTCATCCGCACGTCAACTCTGAAGAGAACAGCCCTCGTTGCCGCCTCCACGGCCCTCGCGCTGGCCGGTGTGCTGGCCGGCTCCGGGACCGCGCAGGCCGCCGGTCCCGGCGGTGCGCAGAACGTCCGGGGCGTGGACCCCGGGAACACCGATGTGATGCTGGACCGGCTGTGCAGCCAGGAGAGCAGCCTGACCGGCGTCTACGGCGCGTACAACGTCGACACCGGCGCGTTCAAGACCCGGGACGAGTACCTGCGGGACGTCATCGGGCTGTGGATGCCCGCCGGGCCGTGGGAGACGTTCCGCGGCTGGTGCGGATACGCGCAGGCGTCGACGTGGTCGGTGAAGGGCGAGCCCGTGCGCACCTCCGAGTGGACCGGCAACCACGGCACGACCGAGGACAAGGTGACCTTCGTCAGCGGGTACAGCACCAAGACGTTCGCCAAGAAGAGCGTCGGCGCCAGCATCAGCCTCTCGCTGGCCAAGAGCATCTTCTCCGGCACCGTCGGCGGCAGCGCGGGCTACGAGTGGGGCTGGGAGAAGAGCTCGTCCTTCGAGCGGCGCAGCGAGAAGTCGATACCGCCCTGCACCCAGGTGGCGACGACCTGGACGCCGTACCAGCGCGTGGTCCGCGTGAACCCGGTGTTCTACGTCGAGGACTACCAGTGGAACAAGGGCGACGGCGAGGTCACCACGCACACCTGGCGTGGCCGGGACGCGAGTTGGAAGACGGTCTACTCGTACGGGTACTACATCGACGGCGTCTCCGACAAGCTCCTGCCGAACGGGCAGCCGGACGGCCGTGAGGACAAGTGGCAGGAGAACCTCGACCCGAAGTCCTGCGCGAAGTAGGCCGGTTCGGGCGGCAACCTTCCGTGCGGGGGGCGGCGACTGCTCTGCGGTCCCTACCCCCCGCACGGAACGGATTCCCCCCATGGCCCAGCATCGACGACGCCGAACCACCGCTCTCGCCCTCGGTGTTCCCCTCGCCCTGACGGCCGCCGGAGGGCTCGGCTACGGCCTCCTCCCCGGCTCCCAGCCCAAGGCCTCCGCCGCCACCACCGCCGCAGCCCCCGCCTGGGCCACCGCCACCGCGGACGGCTTCGCCTCCGTCAACGCGCTCGGGCAGAACGGGACTTACGGCGGGCGGGACGGTCAGATCGTCACCGTGAAGACGCTCGCCGACCTGGAGAAGTACGCGACGGCGAGCGAGCCGTACGTCATCGTCGTCGCGGCGACCATCACCATGAACCCGGTCGGGAAAGAGATCAAGGTCCAGTCGAACAAGACCATCGTCGGGTCCGGGACCTCCGGGCAGATCGTCGGCGGCGGCTTCTTCCTCGGGTCCGGCGTGCACAACGTGATCATCCGGAACCTCACCATCCGGGACGCCTACCAGGGCGTGTGGAACGACAAGGAACACGACTTCGACGCCATCCAGATGGACGGGGCCCACCACGTCTGGATCGACCACAACGACCTGCGCCACATGGCCGACGGGCTCATCGACGTCCGCAAGGACAGCACGTACGTGACGGTCTCCTGGAACAAGCTCAGCCAGGACAACAAGGCCTTCGGCATCGGCTGGACGGAGAACGTCGTCACCGACATCACCATCCACCACAACTGGATCCGCGAGACCGAGCAGCGCAACCCCTCGACCGACAACGCCGCCCACGCACACCTCTACAACAACTTCCTCGAGGACGTCGCCGGGACGGACATCAACTCCGCCTACGGCAACTACTCGCGCGGCGCGACGAAGATGGTGCTGGAGAACTCGTACTTCCAGGGCATCAAGAACCCCGTCATCAAGGACAGCACCGCGACCGTCGTCCAGAAAGGCAACACGTTCGTCGGGACGAGCGGGCGCAACGAGAGCGGGGGTACGGCCTTCGATCCGAAGACGTACTACGCCTACACGCCCGACGCCACCGCCAATGTGCCCGCTCTCCTCAAGTCCGGTGCCGGGCCCCGTAGTTCCATCGGTACGACGGCCACCACGAAGGCGGCGGCGGCCACCACGCTCACCGTCGCCAAGGACGGCAGCGGGCAGTACTCCACCGTGCAGGCCGCCGTGAACGCCGTACCGGCGAACAACCCCTCCCGCGTGGTGATCTCCGTGAAGCCGGGGACGTACCGCGAACTCGTCAAGGTGCCGTCCAACAAGCCGCACGTCACCATCCAGGGGTCCGGCGGCAGCCGTAACGACACGGTGATCGTCTACAACAACGCGTCCGGCACACAGAAGCCCGACGGATCGGGCACCTACGGGACGGGCGGCAGTGCCACCGTCGCCGTCGAGGCCGACGACTTCCAGGCCCGCAACCTGACGATCTCCAACGACTTCGACGAGGGCGCCCACCAGGACATCGCGGGCCAGGCGGTCGCCCTGCGCACCGCCGCCGACAAGGTGTTCCTCGACGGGGTCATCGTCAGCGGCGACCAGGACACGCTGCTCGTGGACACCGCGGCCAAGGAGAAGCTGGGCCGGGTCTACATGACCAACTCCTATGTCATCGGCAACGTCGACTTCATCTTCGGACGGGCCACCGCGGTGATCGACAAGTCCGTCATCACGCTGAAGAAGCGCTGGAACGGCACCTCCGCCGGGTACATCACCGCGCCCAGCACCGCCGCGGGCCGCAAGGGCATCCTCATCGCCAACTCGACGGTGAACGGGGACGTCTCCTCCGCGAGCTTCTACCTGGGCCGCCCCTGGCACGCCGGCGGTGACGCGAGCCTCGACCCGCAGACGACGGTCCGGAACACGTCGTTGAGCGCCGCGATCAGGTCCACGCCGTGGACCGACATGAGCGGCTTCTCCTGGAAGGACGACCGGTTCGCGGAGTACAAGAACACCGGCGCCGGCTCGGGTGCGGCCTCCGCCGACCGGCCGCAGCTGACCGACGCGCAGGCCACCGGCCAGGAGATCGCGGACTGGCTGGGCGACTGGACGCCGACCGCGTCCTGACGTGCCCCGGGCGGGGACGACGGCACCGGCGTTCGCTCAGCGGCGCAGGACCAGATCCGGGCTGACCCAGAGCTTAAAGGCGGACGTCTGCGGACCTACGGACCGACCGCCAGCCCAGAGCCCTCGATCCGCACCCGGATGCCGTCCTTCTCGACGTGCACGCCCCGCAGCCGCAGGTCGCCGCTGGGTGGTTCGGGCAGCTGGAAGCCGAGGGAGAGCCGGTCGGCCAGGACCGGGCGGGTCAGCCGGGAGAGGGCGTCGAGGAGCGCGGGGTCGAGGCCCAGGCGCTCCAGGAGCTCGGGGTGGGCCAGGGCGAGGTCGAGGAGGTTGAGGCGCATGGCCTGCCGTACGAACTCCGGGCGACCGGTCAGGCGCGACAGCGCGGTGTCGGAGCGCTGCGCCTCGCGCACGGTGGAGTCGGGCACGCCCAGCGCCCGCACGACCGACGGGACCGCCAGCACGGCCCTCGCCCTGCGCGTCTCGCGGGCCACTTCGGCGGCGGACTCGCGGGTCAGATGCAGGCCCTGTGAGGCACGGCTGCCCGGACGGTAGGTCGCCAGGTCGCCGATGTCCAGGCGCATGCCGCCGATCCGGGTGCCGACACCCCGCTCCCCGTCCCGCGCCACCCGCACATCGGCCCGCAGCCGCAGATCGTGCCCGGCGACCGGCAAGGTGCCGCGCACCGCGACCCGGTCGTGGCCCGCCTCCCTGAACGTCACCTGGGACGCGCCGAGTTCACGGTCCATGTCGGCGAAGGAGAGCAGGGCGTCCCCGTGCAGTTCGGGAAGGCTCAGTCCGCGCACGGAGGTCGGCCCGTCGCCGTCGAGCCGTACGTCGTGGGCCGTCGCCGACACCGAGGCCAGCGTGATCCGGTCGGCGGCCACGTCCGGGACGGTCACCTTCACCGAGTCCAGGCTCCGACCCGCGAGTTGGGGCAGGAAGGGGAAGCCGCCGATCTCCACCTCGGGCGCCGCGGTCAGCCGTAGCCGGTCCTTGAGGGTGTCCGCGGCCCTGTGCTCGGCGTAGAGGACGGCCCAGCGGTCGGCGAGGGTGAGGAAGGCGGCGAGCACGGCCAGGGAGGCGACCGCCTTCAACGCGACGCGGCCCCGCCGAGGGCGCCGACGACTGCGGCGGTGGTTCGGCGGGGCCGGTTGTCCAGGCTCTTCGTAGGAGTACGGATGGGGCTGCGCAGGTGTGGGGTGGGGGGAACGCATCGATCCATCCGATCATGCGCACGCCCCCCACCCGCAACCTCTGCCCGGTGTGTGCGACTCAGCTCACGACGGTGATCCGGTTCGCCACCGGCGGTGCGATCGGGCCGCTCGCCGACGAGTTGGCCGTCAGGTACTCCACGAGGGCGGCGAGGTCGTCGCCGCCGACGAGGTCGTTCGTGCCCTGGCCCAGCGTGGTGAAGCCGTCGCCGCCGCCCGCGAGGAAGCTGTTGGTCGCGACGCGGTAGGTGGCCGCCGGGTCGACGGCAGCGCCGTTCAGCTTCACGGAGCCGAGGACGATCCGCTCCGCGCCGGTCTTCGTCAGGTCGAGCGTGTACGTGAGGTTCGCCGACGGCTGCAGGACCTTCGGCGAGGCCGTGTTCGATCCGCTCACCTGCTCCTGGAGCACCTTGAGGAGCTGGGCGCCGGTGAAGTCCTGGAGGTTCACGGTGTTGGAGAAGGGCTGCACGGTGAAGCCCTCGGCGTACGTCACCACACCGTCGCCCTCGGTCCCCTTGGCCGCGTAGGTCAGGCCCGCCCGGACCCCGCCCGGGTTCATCAGCGCGAGGTCGGTCTCGGGGTCGAGCCCCTTGCCGTACGCGAGTTGGGCGTCGGCGATGAGGTCGCCCATCGGGGACTCGGTGCCGGTGCTCGGGACGTCGGCGGAGATGTAGCCGATCGCGCGGTTGCCGATGGGTGCCGCGAGGGTGTTCCACCTGCCGATGAGGTCGGTCATGTCGGGCGCCTTGGCGACGGTCCGGGTGACCACGTGGTTCGCGGACTTCACGGCCGTACGGGCGATGTCGCCGGTGAAGCGGTCGTAGGTCAGCGTGGTGTCCGTGTAGAGGCGGCCGAAGGAGGCGGCCGAGGTGACCATGCGAGGCTTGCCCGACGGGTCGGGGATGGTGCAGACGTACGCGGCGTGGGTGTGGCCGGTGACCAGCGCGTCCACGGACGGCGAGACGTTCTTCGCGATGTCGACGATCGGCCCTGAGATACCGTCGCCGGCGCCCGGGGAGTCACAGTTGTAGTTGTACGAACCCGAGGCCGGCTGCCCGCCCTCGTGGATGAGCGCCACGATCGACTTCACGCCCTGCTTCTGCAGCACCTTGGCGTACTTGTTGATCGTCTCGACCTCGTCCTTGAACTTCAGGCCCTTGACGCCCTCGGCGGAGACGACACCCGGGGTGTCCTCCAGGGTGACGCCGATGAAGCCGACCTTGACGTCCTTCTTCTTCCACACCCAGTACGGCTTGAGGATCGGCCTGCCGGTCTTCTCGTCCAGGACGTTGGCCGCGAGGTAGGGGAAGTCGGCGCCCTTGAACTTCTTGTCGGTGTAGCAGCCGGCGGTGGGGTGACAGCCGCCGTTCTGGAGGCGGGCCAGCTCGACAGCGCCCTCGTCGAACTCGTGGTTGCCGACGCTCGTCACATCGAGGTCGAGCTTGTTCAGCGCCTCGATGGTGGGCTCGTCGTGGAAGAGACCGGAGATGAGCGGGGACGCGCCGACCATGTCGCCACCGGCGGCGGTGACGGAGTACGCGTTGCCCTTGCGGGCCTCGCGCAGGTGCGTGGCGAGGTACTCGACACCGCCCGCGTCGATCGTCTTCGTCGTGCCGTCGGCCTGGAGCTCGGTGACCCGGCCGGAGGAGCCGGACGGCGGCTCCAGGTTGCCGTGCAGGTCGTTGAACGACAGCAGCTGGACGTCCTGGTAGCGGCTCGGCAGCGGCTTGCCGTGGTTGCTGTCGTGCGCGCCCGCGGGCAGTGCGGCGGCGAGGGCGCCGACGGTGGCGAGACCGGCGGCCGCGGCCACGAGTCGGTACATACGTCTGCGGCTCTGCTGCTGGGACATGGCTGGCATGCGCCCCCCTGTGTTCCGGATGTGAGAGTGCTGGGAGTGGCCCCGTTCCGGCGCAGCCTAGGGTCAACGCGCGTAGCGCGACAGGGGTTTCATGGTTACATCCTGGTTGCTTCTTTGCCGCCGCTTTGCCCGTATCTCCCCTTACCCTCGTAGCCATGACCAGCGACGACACCGCAAGCCCCGGCATCTCCCGCTCCATCGAGACCCTTTCGGCGCTCTCCCCGCAGCAGACGGAGGCCGTCCTCGCGCTGCTGACCGAGGCCGCGCAGGCCGACGGCCAGCAGGCGGTGTCCGAACAGGGCAGGCTGCAGCTGCGGGGCGGCCCCCGCGACGGCGTGTCCCATCTGCTCCTGAACATCGGCGGCGAGCTGGCCGGCTACGCCCAGCTGGAGGACACCGACCCGGTGGAGGCGCCGGCGGCCGAGCTCGTCGTCCACCCCGCCCACCGCGGCCACGGCCACGGCCGCGCCCTGGGCTCGGCCCTCCTCGCCGCCTCCGGCAAGCGGCTGCGGGTGTGGGCCCACGGCGGCCACAGCGCGGCCCGCCATCTCGCCCAGGTCCTGGGCCTCACCCTCTTCCGCGAGCTACGGCAGATGCGGCGCCCCCTGACCGGCCTGGAGCTGCCCGACCCGGTGCTCCCGGCCGACGTGACGGTCCGCGCGTTCGTCCCCGGCGAGGACGACACCGCCTGGCTCGCGGTGAACGCCGCCGCGTTCGCCCACCACCCCGAACAGGGCTCCCTGACCCAGCGCGACCTCGACGACCGCACGTCCCAGCCCTGGTTCGACCCCGCGGGCTTCTTCCTCGCCTTCCGCGCGGGCGAACTGATCGGCTTCCACTGGACCAAGGTCCACGCGGCCGAACAGCTCGGCGAGGTCTACGTGTTGGGCGTCCGCCCCGGCACCCAGGGCGGCGGCCTCGGCAAGGCCCTCACCACGATCGGCCTGCGCCACCTCGCCGCGCAGGGCCTGCCGACGGCGATGCTCTACGTCGATGCCGACAACAAGGCGGCGGTCTCGGTCTACGAACGGCTCGGCTTCACGACGTACGAGACGGACCTGATGTACCGCACGGAGACGTGAACTCCGCCGGTTTCAGGGGGAGTCAGTCGGCAGCGGCCTGGATGTGACGCCAGGACGGCAAGAGCTCGTCGAGGAGGGCCTCGGTCCGGGGAGGGAGGCCCTGGGCACCCCCGCTGACCTCGTGGTTGCGGGCGATGAGCGTGACTGCCGCCGATTCGAGCGCGGCCTGGTCGCCTGTGGCGTGTGTGGCGCGCAGGAGTGCGTTCCACAGTCGCTCGTCCGTCGGTGCGGCGGTCAGGGCCGTGTTGAGGGCGTCGAGCGCCGACGCCGGATTGCCGGCTTCCAGGTGGTGGGCGCACAGAGCCAGTGCGACGTCTGCCACCAGTACGGGCAGCTCGCCCACGACGGCCTCGCGGGAGAGCCAGGTGTAGCGGCCCTCCGGGCGGTCGCTGAGCAGGGGGCCGCGGACCAGTGACAGGGCGTCGCTGAGCAGGCGTTCCCGTACCGGTGCGTTGCCTGAGCCGCTGCCCGCGGTGGCCTCGTGGTGGAGGGTGCGGAGCACGTCGAGGTCGGAGACGACGGAGGGCGCGAGGGCCAGCAGGCCGTCGGTGCCGTTACCGAGCCGCGGGGTTCCGTCGGGGTCGGTTCCCAGCCAGGCTCGCAGACGTGCGACGAAGGCATCACGGACATCCTCGGTCACACCGCGAGGCCACAGTCCGGAGGCCAGGACTCGTGGGTGCACGCCTTCGCGGTGGAGCAGGAGCATGGCCAGGGCCTCTTGGAGAGGCGGTCCGTGCTCGGCGTCGGAGGTGTCGAGGCCGGTGATCGTGCAGGTGCCGATCAGCCGTGCGTACACCGCGGGTCGTCCGCCGGGGGTGAGGTCGACGCGGAACGGCGGGGTGCCGGGGTCCGGGTCGGCTTCGCCGGGCGTGGCGCCTGCGACGAGCCGCGCCACTGCCTCGGCCGGGATGGTCAGGCTGATGCGGTGTCCGGGATTGAGCCGGACCGGGAGTCCGGCGGCCGCGAGGAAGTGGCCGGTGGCCTGCCGCCACTGGTGCCATGTGTCAGGGGCGTGGTCGGGGTGGGTGAAGGCCGGGACGTAGCGGCTGCCGTCGTCCTCGACGACCGTGTAGAGGCCGTCCTGGCCCTCCTCGGCGAACAGGAGGAGCGTGGCGTCGCGGAACGCCGTGAGCAGTTCCGCCTCGCTGCCGTATCCGGTGACCGCTCGCTGCACGGCGGCGTCCAGGGCGGTGGGCGGAGCGGGGAACTCCAGCGCGACCGGCGACGGGCGGTATTTCGGGTTGTGCGTGAAGGAGACGAGCTGCCCGAAGGGGTCGACGGACCAGCCGCCGACGATGCCGTACGGGGGAACCGTGCCGGCGGGGTCGAAGTACGGGTCGATCGCGTACACGTAGCCGCCGCGCTGCCGTGCGGCCTGGGCGCGCAGGGCCTCGGTGACCGGAGGGACGGCGGGCGCGGAGGCGGGCGGAATGGTCACAGGGTCTGCCAGTACTTCTCGAAGGCGGTCTGCTCGGCGATGGTGGCCAGCGTCTCGCGGGGTGCGGGGTGGAACGTCTGGATGCGGTCGGCGCTGGTGAGCGGCGCGACGAGGCTGAGGCGGTACACCAGGAAACCGCCCATGCCACGGCACATCCCGGAAGGCCAGGTGTCGCGCCGGGAACCGTTGACCCCCAGGAACCACCTCAGGGGTTCGAGCTGCTCACGGACGCGGACGAGCGCCTCGAAGCAGTCACCCGCCCGGCCGGAGAACCGCCCCCAGGGGCCTTCGGCGGTCACGGTGTAGTCGTGCTCGCGGTCGTCGCCCTCCCAGCGCAGCACCGCGTCGGTCTGCCAGGCGCCGTTGAAGGCGAGGATGTCGAAGTGGTCGGGGACAAGGCCACTCATCGGGTCCATCCTTGGGGCAGTCGACTGGCGGGCGGTGGTTCGGGGGTGGGAGTCCGGGGGACGTGCGGCTCGTAGTGGGGGTTGGGCACCCATTCTCCCTTGGTCCCGTCGCGGGAGATCTCCCAGGCTCCCTTGATGTGCTTGCGGTCGATGCCTCCGGCGAAGGCGATCTCCTTGTCGGTGTCGGCGTACTTGTTGTTCGGCAGGGTCTGGTTGACGTCGATCCCGCCGGGAGCGTCGATCTCGTACCGGTAGCCCTTCACCCAGTTCGCGTCCGGATCCGTGGTGGTGCCCACGAAGGCCGACTTGTGGTTGCCCTCCACGTAGCCGAACAGGTCGTTGTTGGACGGGTCCCATGGATGGAAGCCCTGCTCGAAGATCTCCCCGGGATGACGGTTGTCGTTGCGGTACAGCGGTTCGTGGCTCTCGCGCCACACCGGCTGGTGCGTCATGCCGTCGATGTCGATGTTCTTCTCGACGGCCGCGGGCAGACTGCGCGGGTCGTCCGGGTCGAGCTTCCCGGCCGCCTCGGAGGCGTCGTCGACATGCTTGACGGCTCCGGCGGTGTCCTCGGCGAGGTCCTGGCCGACGGTCTTGGCGGTGTCCCTGGCGACGGCGCCTTCCATGCCGTGGGCGGCGGCCCTGCCTCCGGCCTTGGCGACGGCGCCTCCGCCACCCACGAAGTTGGTCGCGAAGGCGCCCATGGCCTGGTTGCGGTCGGTGCTCCAGCCCTCGCCGACGATGCCCTTGACCAGCTCGGTGGGGTGGTTGGCGGAGTGCACCAGGCCGCGGGCGACGCCGGTGAGGTTGGTGCTGTAGTCGGCCGGGTGCGTCAGGTTGTACGGGTCCAGGGGGTTGACCGTGCGGGCCAGGCGCAGCATGCCGGTGCCGGTCTTGATGACGCCGCCCAGCTTGTGCTCGGCGCCGACCAGCTGGTTCTTCAGCGTGTTGCCGAGTTCGCGCTTGAGCCGATCCAGGCCCTCGGGCTCGGCGGGCGCCTGGTCCGTGCCGCGGGCGAGCTTCTCGGCGAGTCGGGCGCCCTCGCTGTCGCGCTCCCTGCGGGCCGCCTCCAGCAGGTGTTCCGCGGAGTCGCGGCCCTCGGCCCCGGGGTCGTGGAACGGTCCGGGCTCCTGCGGAGGCCGCTGCCCGTCCTTGCCGCCGGACAGACCCGCGACCTGGAGAGCGAGGATCTGCTGTGCGTAGTCATCGGCCTCGCGCCGGTACCGCGCCCTGGCCGCCTCGGTCTGCCGCTGGGCCTGCTTCCACCGCTCGACCGCCTCGCGGGCCTGCCCCCGCGCCCACTCGACGGTGTGGGCGTAGTGGTCCATCGCGGTGGCCGCGCCCTCGAACGAGTCGGCGGCCTTCAGCCAGCGTCCGGGATGGGTCCGCACCTTCTCGCGGAAGCGGTCGGCGGCCTGTCCGTGCCAGTCCTCGGGGTCCATCTTCCGCAGCGCCAGGCCGGTGCGCTCGAAGGCCGCCCCCAGCTTCCTCAACTGCCCCGCGGACGCACGGATCCGGCCCGCGTCCCCGTGCACCAGCAGGGCGGGGTCGTCGGTCTCGTCCAGCTCCAGCTCGCGGGTCCGGGCACCCAGTCCGTCGACCACCCAGGAGCCGGCTCCGTCGGCCTTGTCCGCCCAGCCGTGTGCGCCGACCGCGTCGAGCAGCTCCGACGTGCCGTGGGTGACGGACTGCGCCCCGTCGGCGAAGGTGTCGCGCAGGCCCTGGGTGGCGCCGTCCAAGTCGTCGAGGAAGCCCATCACTTGCCCTTCGCCGCGACGCCGGAGTCCTGCCCGTCGTCGTCACCGCCGAAGGCCGGGGAGGCAGCGGCCCTCACCGCCCCGATCTCGGTGCCGACCGTGCCGGTCTCGGTGACGTCGGTCCAGGTGGCGGAGAGGTTCTTCCGGCTCTCCTCGGAGGCGTTCTCGAAACTGGCCATGGAGTAGTCGGGGCGGTAGGTGTCCCCGGCCTTGTCCCCCACCTGGCTCCAGGACATCTTCTCCGCGTCCTGCGAGGTCAGCGACGGATCCGCGGTCCCGGCCAGCACGACGTCCTTGACGACGCCCATGCCGTACTCCTCCGCCTCGTGGTAGTAGCCGGCGTTCAGATCCAGCGTCCCGGCCACCTCGTTGCCCTCGTCCAGGAGCGCCTGGACTTCCCAGCCCCAGCGCTCGGCGAAGTCGTCCAGCCTCTGGGAGGCGGCGGAGTGGCCCATCGCGTTCGGGGGCAGGGACAGATCGGAGAAACCCTGACCCGTGGTCGCCCCGGTCGCGTCCGTGATCTTCTTCAGCTCGTCGAGCGCGTCGTTGATGCCTTTGGACACCTGCTTCAGGATCTGCGGGTCGACCCCGTAACCACCACCGCTCACCACGCGGCACCACCCTCCTCGTCGGCGACGGACTGCTGGTCGAGCGCGATCCCGTCCGGGACGATCCCGGACACCGGTGGCAGGAAGGCGCGCAGTCCGGAGGACACATCCACCACGACCCCCGTCGGGACCCGGTCCTGTCCCACCAGCGCGGGAAGCAGCTCGTGCAGCAGCTCCTCACCGTTCACACGGAGGTAGCGTGCGTACCGGGCCAGTTCGGCGGGCAGTTCACCGGCCTCTGCGGCCTCCCACTTCTGCTGCAGGAAGGCATGCATCTCATGGGTGCCGGTGAACGCGAACAGCCAGCGAATGCCGTCCAGTTCCGCACTCCACACGGCGCCCTCACCGAGCAGGGGGAGCAGTAGCTCCGCGCCCCGGGCGGCCTCGACAAGCGCCTGCGGATTCCCTTCACCGCGTACGAACGCGCCCATCTGCGCCCGCAGTTGGGCCGTCCCTGTCGACGGCTCGCCGCCCCCGCCCATCCGGGTTCCCCGTTCACCTCGCCCTGCCACGACTTCAGCGCATGCTGGGCATCTCGGCACGACAGCGGCTGCACGGCATGGGCAGGGCGATTCTAGATCGACGCCCGAGGGCTCTGTCGATCGAGGGGTGCCGACCGGGAGCGCCCGCTCGGGGTCACAGGGCGGGGGAGGTCGAACACGCCCTCACGCACCGGACCGTGGGGGTGGTGCCGTCCCCCGCTCGAAGGAGGGCCCGGGCCTCGATCCGTTCCGCAGCACCCTGCCGCGCAGCGGCTCCGGCGCACACGCCGTCCACACCAGTACCGCGCACCCCAGCACCACGGCCCACCGCACATGCGCCGCCTCCCAGTGCGGGTCCGCCACCGCCACGAACAGGTCCCATCGGGTGGGCAGCAGGGTCGGGGTGAGGACCGCGAGGGTCAGCAGGGCCGCCGCGACCGAGGGGCCCGGCTCGGGTTCGTCGGTGAAGCGGACGGCGACGGCCGCTGCGGCCAGGGCGAGGACCGCGGTCGCCGCGGCCTCCAGGGTGATCGCCCCGAGGGGAGGACGGGACTGCCGCGGCAGCAGGGCCAGCACGGCCGTCCACCACAGCGCGGCGACCGGCGCCACCAGCGCGGCCCGCAGCCCGGTCCGGATCCAACGCCGGGTGGGGACGGGGGCGGTGAGCCCGCGGGCCGGGTCGTCCAGGAGGAAGGTCAGCCCGAGGGCGAAGACGAGGGCGGCGGCCCGGAGAAGGCTGAGGCCGAGCCACGTGTCGGGCGGCCCGGACAGCAGCCGTGGCAGACCGACGACCAGCACCCCTACGACCGCCCCGGCACCGACGGCCCGCCACGGCATGGTGCGGGCCACGGCCACCACCAGCGCCCCGCTCACTCCCCGTACCGCCCGCGCCTGGTGAGCCGCGGTCCCCCGCTCGGCTCCACTGTCACTCCTCGGCACAGTCCTTCGACCCCTTCGGTACGTCGACGCCCAGCACGCGCGCCACCTGGGCCGTCGAGACTCCCGAAGCGGTCAGCTCGGACCAGTGCTGCTTCACGGAAGCCGTCACCTCGCCCCGCGGCCGTTGCAGCAACTCCCGTACGACATCGGTCTGTCCGGCCGACATGGACAGCCCGTCGGTCGGGGCGAGAACGGATGCCGAGCCGGTGACGCTGTCGTCGATGCGGACGTCGGCGAGGTCGGTCATCGGGTGGGTGCCCCCGCCCAGGGCCAGCCACATCGCGGTGACCACCCGGCCGTCGCACAGCTCACCGCCCCTGGACTCGTCACCGGCGACCAGCACATAGCCGACGGCGACCGCGAACTCGGGGACCCGGTTGCCGCCCCACCGCGTGCCCACGGTCACCTGGTGCGGCGCGGTGAGCGGGTCGAGCGCCGAGTCGCCGGTCAGGCCGTAACGGGCATCGATCCGCTGCCGTACGAGAAGCGGCTGCTCTGCGGCGGTGCCGCCGGCCAGGGACTGGACGCGGTCCACGACACCCGCCCAGGTGCCCGCGCGGCCGGTCCACTCGGGGAAGGCGCAGTACGTCGAGCCTCCGTGCTTCACGCACGACTGGTCCTTCTGCGGGGAGACCGTGGCCCGCTCCCGGGCGGCGGTCAACTCCGGTGACACGCCCCCGGACTGGCCCACCGCCCCGGCCAGCGTCAGCGCGAGCGCACCCACCGTCCCGGCCTTCAGGTACGCCGTCCGGCCGCCGCTCGCCAGGACCGCGCAGAGCGCCAACAGCAGGATCAGCCCGGTCAGATACAGCGCGTGCCCGGCGGCGGGGCGGCCGATGAGATCCGACGGGAGCACCGTGTTGCCGCCCTCCTCGCCCACGATCGGTGACAGCCAGCGTGACCACTCCGCGCCGTTCGTGCCCACGGAGATGAAGACGCTGAGGACGAAGAAGCCGATCACGCCGAACGGCGCCGCGAACGTCGTCGGGACCAGCCGGGCGAGCAGCACGCCGAAGGCGCCGCACAGCAGCACGTACAGGGGGCCGACGGCCAGTTCGGCCGGTGAGCCGTGGCCCACCGCGCCGGGCCGGAGCGCCTGCCGGGTGAACTCGCCGAGCACGACCAGCGCGGTCAGGACGGCGAACGGCACGACCGACAGGACGTGCGCGACGGTCCGCCGCCACGGCTCCATGAGCAGCACGTCGAACTGCCGGTCGGTACCGCGCCGACGGGAGCGCAGCGTGCACCGGTTGACGCACACGAACAGGGCGATGCCCAGCAGCAGGGGCCCGGGCTGGGTGCCGCGGTCGGTGTCCTGGAGCGCCGGGAAGGCGTCCATGCCCTCCTTCGTGTGGAACAGCGTCCAGGCGGTGTATCCGACGTACAGCAGGAGGGTCACCAGCACCGGGATGTACCGCAGCAGGTCGCGTGTCTCGAAGCGGGCGAGCGCGAACACGGCCGCCCAGGAGCTCCCCGGAGCGTCCTCGTGCACGGCGGCGGGCTCGGCCGCCGTCTCCATGGCCAGGCTCATGCGGCCGCCACCTCCGCGTCCGTGCCCGCGTCGTCGAGGGTGAGCAAATAGCCGTCCTCCAGGGTGGGTTCGAGGAGGTCGGCGCCGGCGGGCGGGTCGCCGACGTTGCGGAAGGAGCCGGTGCCGGTGCGCCAGCCCGCCTTCGCGTCGGGGGCGCGTTCGGTGCTGCTCCACACCCGGCCGGCGGCGCGGGCGGTGAGGTCGGCGGGGGTGCCCTCGAAGAGGATGCGGCCGCGGGCCATGACCAGGACACGGTGGCAGAGCATCGCCACGTCCTCGGTCTGGTGGGTGGACAGGAACACGGTACGGCCCTCTCCGGCCTGGGCGATCATCTCCCTGAACCGCATGCGCTGTTCGGGGTCGAGGCCGACGGTCGGCTCGTCGAGGACGAGGAAGCCGGGGTCGCCGACGAGGGCGGCGGCGAGGGCGACCCGCTGCCGCATCCCGCCCGACAGCCTCTTGATACGGCGGCCTCGGACATCCCCGAGGTCGACCACGTCCAGCACCCGGCGCACCTCGCGGTGGCGTGCGGTGCGGTCGGTGAGTTCCTTGAGGATCGCCACGTAGTCGACGAACTCGAAGGCACTGAAGTCCGGGTGGAGGCCGGGGGTCTGGGGCAGGTAGCCGAGCGAGCGGCGGACCTCCTGGCGGCCGCGCGAGGTGCCGGGGTCGTGGCCGAGGACGGTGAAGGCGCCCCGGTCGGCGGGCACGGCGGTGGCGAGCACCCTCAACAGGGTGGTCTTTCCGGCCCCGTTGGGCCCGAGCAGCCCGGTGACGCCCGGCGTGAGCCGCAGCGACACGTCGTCGAGGGCGCGGGTGCCGCCGTAGCGGAGGCGGAGCCCGGAGGCGGAGACGGTGGCGGTCATTCGGCGCTCCCGTTGAAGAGGTCGAAGCGGTCACGGAGGAGGAAGAGCAGCCCGGCGGCGAGCGCGGCGACGGTCCCGGCCACGCCCTGCCCGGCCGCGGTGAACGGTGCGAGCGGGTCGGCGGCCGTCTGCTGCGCGGCCTGCGCGGCGAGCAGTACGGCGATCCAGGCGCCGCCGACCAGGGACGGCGCGAGCACCGGGCCGAGCCGGGGGGTGAGCGCGAGACCGGTCGCGGTGAGGGCGAGGGCGGGCAGCAGCCAGGCCAGCGCGCGCAGGCCGTAGCCGGGCAGGGCGAGGGTGGCGAGCCCGTTGAGGCCGAGCCCCGCGACCAGCACGGCGAGCGTGCGGATCATCAGCAGCCGGAAGCCGTGCATGGGGGCGACGACGGCCATCTCGTAGGTCGGGTCGAGCGCCGGGCCGTAGGACAGCGCCACGCCCGCCAGGGGCAGCAGCGGGGCGAGGGCGAGGAACAGGGTGGGTGAGCCTGCCGTGTGCACCGCGCCGACCGTGGCCAGCAGCAGGAACACCACGGCCGCCAGCCAGGAGCGCCGGAGCACCGGCGTGGCCGCGAGCAGCCGCGCGGTGTGGTCGGCGATCCCGACCCGCGTCAGCAGCGCTTCGAACCACCCCGGTCGGGGTGCGTCCAGTTCGGCGTCCAGCCGCTCCCATCCGGCGTCCAGCGCGACCGGGTCGGTGACCTCGCCGAGCACCCCCCGGCACTCGGCGCAGGCGGCGAGGTGGGTGTCGGCGGACCAGAGCAGAGGACCGGCCAACTCACCCTGGGCGTAAGCCCGTAGATCTTCTTCGGCCACATGCCAGGTCATGCCGCCACCTCCTTCGATCGTGCCTGCGGTCGGTCTTGCACACGGCTCTGCGGTCGGGTCGTGAGCCAGTCCTGCCCGCCGCGCATGCCGACACCGGCACCCCCGACCCCCCAGGGGCGCGGGGCTGTATTGAATCTGCGGCTACCGCCGCGCGGGCGCGACCAGCCCCCACCGGCGCGCAGCCTGACGACGCCGCCCCGCGGTCGTACATCCGTACTCACGCCAACGCCTCCCTCAACTGCTTGCGGGCCCGCATCGCCCGGGTCTTGACCGTGCCGGGCGGGATGCCCAGCAGGACGGCGGCCTCGCGGGTGGTCAGTCCGTCGATGACCGTCGCCTGCAGGACCGCCCGCAGCTCCGGTGACAGCTGGACGAGGGCGCCCGCGAGGTCTCCGTGCTCCACCCCCGCGAGCACGCGTTCCTCAGCGGACGCCTCGTCCCGGTGCCGGAGCCGGGACAGGGTCTGGCGGAGCCGTCCCCGCGCCCCGTCGCCGCGCAGGGCGTCGATCAGCCGCCGCGAACCGATCCGCCACAGCCACCCGGCCACGTCACCCTCCTCGCGATAGCGCGCGGTCCCCCGCCACACCGCGAGGAACGTCTCCTGTACGACGTCGTCGACGACCCCCGCGTCCGCGCACCGCCCCCGCAGCCGCGCGAGCAGCCAGGGCGCGTACCGCCGGTACAGCTCCTCGAAGGCACGCCGGTCCCCGTCCGCCGCGATGGCCCGCAGCAGATCCCCGTCGCTTCTCGTTTCCCTCACGCCCTTTCATCGGACGACCCCTGCCGACCGGTTCACGAAACCACGCTTGACTTTCACGGCCACCTTCCACCACCCTTTCACTACTCAATTAGTGAAAGGGTGGTTGTTCCGCGTGGTCGAGTACCGCATCGACCGGCGCTCCGGCGTCGCCACCTACCTGCAGATCGTCCAGCAGACCAAGCAGGCCCTACGGCTCGGCCTGCTCGAACCCGGCGACAAGCTCCCCACCGCCCGCGAGGTCGTGGAGGCCACCGCCATCAACCCGAACACCGTGCTCAAGGCGTACCGCGAACTGGAGCGCGAGGGCCTGGTCGAGGCACGCCGCGGTCTCGGCACCTTCGTCCGCAGAACACTCGGCGCCGGCGCACACACCGCCGACACCCCCCTGCGCTCCGAACTCGACGACTGGGCCAGGCGCGCCCGGTCCGCGGGCCTCGGGCGCGAGGACGTCGACGCGTTCTTCACCGCCGTACTCGACGAGCACTTCCCGAAGGGGGACCAGTGAGTTCCACCAGCACCACCCCGGCCACCGCCCTGGAGGCGTCCGGCCTGGGCAAGCGGTATGGCAGGAAGGCCGCCGCCCTCGACGGCTGCTCCTTCCGGCTCCCCGCGGGCCGCATCAGCGCGCTGGTCGGCCCCAACGGCGCCGGAAAGTCCACCCTCCTCGCCATAGCGGCCGGTCTGCTGCGGCCGACCGCCGGCACCCTCACCGTCCTCGGCGGGACGCCCGGCGAGGCCCGCGACCGAATCGCCTACCTCGCCCAGAACAAGCCGCTGTATCCCCAGCTGACCATCGCCGAGACCCTGCGCATGGGCGCCGAGCTCAACCCGGTCCGCTGGGACGCCGCCCGCGCCGCCCGGATCGTCGAGCAGGGCGACCTCGACCCGGGCTCCCGCATCCGCGGGCTCTCCGGCGGCCAGCGCACCCGCGTCGCACTCGCACTCGCCCTCGGCAAGGGGCCCGACCTGATGCTCCTCGACGAGCCGATGGCCGACCTCGACCCGCTCGCCCGGCACGAACTCATGGGCACCCTGATGGCGGACGCCGCCGACCGCGGCACCACCGTCCTGATGTCCTCGCACATCGTCGCGGAGCTCGCCGACGCCTGCGACCACCTGCTGCTCCTGGGCGGCGGCCGGGTCCGGCTCGGCGGCGGCATCGACGACCTGCTCGCCGTGCACACCCTGGTCACCGGCCGCGGCACCCCCGCCGACCTCACCCGGGCCGGGCACACCGTCATCGAGTCCCGTACGGCCGGCCGCGGCCTGACCGCGCTGATCCGCCGCGACGGCCCGGTCGGCGAGGGCTGGGCGACCGAGACCCCCTCCCTGGAGGAACTCCTCCTCGCCCACCTCCGCGCCCCGCAGGCCCCCGCCCTGCTCACCCCCAGCACGACCCTGACCCCCGAGACGGTGACGGCATGAGCGCCCCCACCCTCGAAAAGGCCCCCGCCTCAGCGACGCGGCACGCGACGCCCGGCCTCGTCCGGACCGTCCTGCGCCTGCACCGCACCGCCCTGTGGATCTGGCTCGCCTTCGTGACGTTCACCGCGGGCCTCCTGCTGTGGCTGACCGGCCCGGGCGCCGACGCCACCGCGCGGAAGCTGGAGAAGCTCGGCTACGGCGGCGGAGTCATGGAGGCCGCCTACACCTCGGACCCGCTCCTCTACTTCACCTCGGGCGCGTACAACGACCTCTTCTACGACCCCGACACCCTCATCACCCTCGCTTCCTTCGCCATCGCCCTGTTCGCCGGCGGCCCTCTGATCGCCCGTGAACTGGAGTCCGGCACCGCACAGTTGGCCTGGACCCAGTCCGTCACCCCGGCCCGCTGGCTCACCGCCAAACTCGCCGTCCCCGCGGCTTTCATCATCGTGGGCACAGGCCTCCTGACCCTCCTGTACCGGCACCTGTGGTCCGCCCACAGCAACCTGCTGATCGCCGGCATCGGCCCGCGTTCCCTGTACTTCTCCCTCGGCCCGGCCACCGTCGCCGCCCCGCTGCTCGGACTCGCCCTGGGCGCACTCATAGGCCTGGCCGTCCGCCGCACACTGCCCGCACTCGCGTTCAGCGGCTTCGCGTACTTCCTGGTGTACGCGTTCCGAGGCAACCACTGGCCCTTCCAGGGCCGCTACCAGCAGCCGGAGCTGCACTCCCGCAGCTCGGCAATCACCTCCACGGGCGCCGAGATCAGCGACCCCGGTTGCTACACGAACAACACCTGCCTCGCCAAGCACGACATCGTCCGCTTCACCCGCGAGTACCTGCCCTCCCCTGACTACTGGCCCCGCCAGCTCCTGGAGACCGGCGTCCTGCTCGCCCTCACCGCCGTGGCCGTCGCCCTCGCGTTCGCCGTGCTGCGCAGGCGGGCGGCCGCCGTATGAGCACCGTCCGGGCCACCCCCTCAGCCCCCTCAGCCGTCGCGCCCAAGGGGCTCGTCCGGACCGTGCTGCGGCTGCACCGGACGGCCCTGATCGTCTGGGCCGTCTTCGTCCTCGGCACCACCTGCTACCTGGTGTGGCTGACCGAGGTGACCGCCGACTCGGTGTACGAGACCCAGGCGGCCTGTCTCCGGAACGGCGGGACCTTCTGCGGCCTCACGGAGGCGGGCGACTACGCCGCACCCATGAGCTGGATCAGCACCTTCTTCTCCTACAGCTTCTGGGCCGTCGCCGCCTGGGCGGGCGGCGCGCTGATCGGCCGTGAACTGGAGTCCGGCACCGCCCGGCTGGCCTGGACGCAGTCCGTCACACCCACCCGCTGGCTGGCCGCCAAGCTCGCCGTGCCGGCCCTGCTGATCGTGGTCGGCGGCGCGGTGTTCGTCCCGGTCTACCGCTGGGCCTGGTCGGCGCACCGGAACCTGATGACCGACAACTGGAGCTACCCGGACGTGTTCGCCGCGCGCGGCCCCGCCGTGGTCGCGTACGGCCTGTGCGCCCTCGCCGTCGGCACCCTCGCCGGGCTGGCCCTACGCCGGTCACTGCCGGCCCTCGCGGTCTCGGTCGCCGTGATGGTGGTCCTCAACCAGACCATCGAGCGGTACGGCGAGGACTTCTGGCCCACGGTGAACAACGGCTGGCCGCCCGAGGACCTGTGGCTGACCCGCGACGGCACCTACCACTCCCCGTCCCAGTTCTGGCCGATGCACCTCGCCGAAACCGGCATCATCCTGACTCTCACCGCACTCGCGACGACAGCCGCCTTCTGCCTACTACGCCGCCGTACCGCCTGACACCCTCGCGATGTTGTCCGTCGCCCGCGACCCGGCGGGGGCTGACCGCGCAGTTCCCCGCCCCCCTGAGTGGGAACGGTGCACGCACGTTTCGAGGCACTCGGGGTGGGGGCTGGTCGCGCAGTTCCCCGCGCCCCTGGGTGGGGACGGTGGACGCATCTTCGGACGCGCACGGCCCCCGCACCCCTGAGTGGGGACGATGGACGCACGTTTCGAGGCACTCGGGGCGGGGGCTGATCGCGCAGTTCCCCGCGCCCCTGGGTGGGGACGGTGGACGCATCTTCAGACCTACACGGCCCCGCGCACCCCTGAGTGGGGACGGTGCACGCACCTTCGGACGCGCACGACCCCGCACCCCTGAGCGGGGACGATGGACGCACCTTCGGACGCGCACGGCCCCCGCTCCCCTGGATGGGGACGGTGGACGCACCTGCAGTCTCCGACGGCGCGTAGGGGACGGGGTGGGGGGTGTCCGCCCGCAGCGGCCGGCGTCCGGAACCGAGTACCACTCAAGCGACCGAGCCGCCGGACCG
>NZ_JBIAKA010000022.1:143243-180408 GCF_042872225.1 Streptomyces sp. NPDC005374
GGGGGGGCGCCCCCGCGCGGGGGGCGGCCGCCCCCCACCCCCCCCCCCCCCCCCCCCCCCCCCCCCCCCCCCCCCCCCCCCCCCCCCCCCCCCGTCCCCGCCCAACCCACCCACCTCAGGGGCGCGGGGAACTGCGCAAAAAACCCCCGCCCCCACCGAACCCGCACCCGAACAACAACGCCCGGGAGCCGCCCCCCGATATCCCGCACGCCATGTCGCCGTAACCACTGGTTCAGACAGCCTTGCGAGGCTCAGTGGATGAAGCCCGCCGTGCCAGAGCCTTCGCCGCCCCCCGAGGGGTCCGCGGGGAGCGGGGACGCCCCGGTCACCCCCGTGCTCCCACTCGCACTGTCCGACGCGCCCGTTTCGCTCCTGGCGCGGAAGAATGGGTCCATGAGCCAGTCGAACACCCAGGCAGAGGTCCAGCACGTACAGCCCTCCGTGGGCTCCATAGCCGCACACCGCCCGCACACCGTCTCGGCCACCGTCTCCGATCTCGAACCCGACCTCGACGCCGATCTCGACGCGTACGAGGAGATCCCGGTCGACGGCGCCGCCCAGCTCCCGCAGGGTCGTTTCCTCGACCGGGAACGCAGCTGGCTCGCGTTCAACGAACGCGTCCTGGAACTCGCCGAGGACCCGAACACCCCCCTCCTGGAGCGCGCGAACTTCCTCGCGATCTTCGCCAGCAACCTGGACGAGTTCTTCATGGTCCGGGTCGCAGGCCTGAAGCGCCGCATAGCCACCGGCGTAGCCACCCGCTCCGCCTCCGGCCTCCAGCCGCGCGAGGTACTGGAGATGATCTGGGCCCGCTCCCGCGAGCTGATGGCCCGGCACGCCGCCTGCTACCACGAGGACGTCGCCCCCGCGCTCGCGGAGGACGGCATCCACCTGGTCCGCTGGAACGAACTCCAGGAGAAGGAACAGGCCCGCCTCTTCACCCTGTTCCGGCACCAGATCTTCCCGGTCCTGACCCCCCTCGCGGTCGACCCGGCACACCCCTTCCCATACATCTCGGGCCTCTCCCTGAACCTGGCCGTGATCGTGCGCAACCCGGTCAACGGCAAGCGCCACTTCGCCCGCGTCAAGGTCCCGCCGCTGCTGTCCCGCTTCCTGGAGTCCTCCCCCGGCCGCTACGTCCCCATCGAGGACGTCATCGGCGCCCACCTGGAGGAACTGTTCCCGGGCATGGAGGTCCTGGAGCACCACACCTTCCGGGTCACCCGCAACGAGGACCTGGAGGTCGAGGAGGACGACGCCGAGAACCTCCTCCAGGCCCTGGAGCGCGAACTCATGCGGCGCCGCTTCGGCCCGCCGGTGCGCCTGGAGGTCGAGGAGTCCATCGACCGCGAGGTGCTGGACCTCCTCGTACGCGAGCTGAAGATCTCCGAGGCCGAGGTCTACCCGCTCCCCGGCCCCCTGGACCTCACCGGCCTCTTCCGCATCGCCGGCCTGGACCGCCCCGAACTCAAGTACCGCAAGTTCGTCGCCGGCGTCCACCGCGACCTGGCCGAGGTCGAGTCGGCATCCTCACCGGACATCTTCGCCGCCCTGCGCGCCCGGGACGTCCTGCTGCACCACCCCTACGACTCCTTCTCGACCTCGGTGCAGGCCTTCCTCCAGCAGGCGGCCGAGGACGACGACGTCCTGGCCATCAAGCAGACGCTGTACCGCACGTCGGGCGACTCCCCCATCGTCGACGCCCTCATCGACGCCGCCGAGGCCGGCAAACAGGTCCTCGTCCTGGTCGAGATCAAGGCCCGCTTCGACGAGCACGCCAACATCAAGTGGGCGCGCAAACTGGAGGAGGCGGGCTGCCATGTCGTCTACGGCCTCGTCGGCCTGAAGACCCACTGCAAGCTGTCCCTGGTGGTCCGTCAGGAAGGCGACACGCTACGGCGGTACAGCCACGTCGGCACCGGCAACTACCACCCGAAGACGGCCCGGCTCTACGAGGACCTCGGCCTGCTCACCGCCGACCCGCAGGTGGGCGCGGACCTCTCCGACCTCTTCAACCGGCTGTCCGGCTACTCCCGCCGCGAGACCTACCGACGCCTCCTAGTGGCGCCCAAGTCCCTTCGCGACGGCCTCATTTCACGCGTGAACAAGGAAGTCCAGCACCACCGCGCAGGGCGTCCGGCCTTCATCCGCATCAAGGTCAACTCGCTGGTGGACGAGGCGCTCATCGACTCGCTCTACCGCGCGTCCCAGGCGGGCGTGCCGGTCGACGTCTGGGTGCGCGGCATCTGCGCGATCCGCCCGGGCGTCACCGGCATGTCCGAGAACATCCGGGTCCGCTCGATCCTCGGCCGGTTCCTCGAACACTCCCGGGTGTTCACCTTCGGCAACGGCGGCGAGCCCGAGGTGTGGTTCGGCAGCGCCGACATGATGCACCGCAACCTCGACCGCCGTATCGAGGCGCTGGTGCGGGTGACGGACCCGGCCCACCGGGCGTCCCTCAACCGGCTGCTGGAGACCGGCATGTCCGACACCACCGCGTCCTGGCACCTCGGCCCGGACGGTGAGTGGATCCGGCACGCCATGGACGCGGACGGCCAACCCCTGCGCAACGTCCAGGAGATGCTCATAGACGCCCGGAGGCGCCGGCGTGGCACAGCAACACCTTGAACCGACGGATCCGCTGGCCGGACCGGTAACCGGGGACGCCCTCGCGGGTTACCTGCGGTCCCAGGCCACGGAGTTCCTCCGGGCCCTGCGCCAGCACCGCGAAGGCGGAGCCCCGGCCCAGGCCCAGGAGGGCCCCGTCGACGCGGCCCGGGCCCTGCGCCGCTCGGTCCGCCGCATCAGCGCCAGCCTCCACACCTTCCGCCCCCTCCTGGACGCCGACTGGTCGGAGTCACTGCGCCCCGAACTGGCCTGGCTGTCCGGGACCTTGGGCATGGAGCACGCCTACGAGTCCCGCCTGGAGCGGCTGTTGCTGGCGCTGCACAGGCTGTCGGGGGCGGTGTTCCCGACACAGCCGACCGCAGTCATGACCAACGGGGCGGCCCACCCCGCGCCCGCCCCGGACCGCGGCAACCTCACCGTGGGCGCGGCCAAGGCGGGCGCCCTGCTGGACCGCCAGCTGACCCTGGCCCGCACCCGGGCCCACTCGACCGCCCTGCAGGCCCTGGGGTCCAGCCGCTTCCACGCGGTCGCCGACCACATCGCCGTACTCGCCAGCGAGGTCCCGCTGACGAGAACGGCCCCCGCCACCGACCTCCGCCCGCTCGCCACCGCCGCCCAGGAACGCCTGGAGGACGCCGTGACCGCCCTCCCCCTTGTCACCGCGGGCCACCCCTACAACGCCGAGGCCCTCATCCACGGCCTGTCCCCGGACCCCTCCCCCCACCCCCAGGACGCCCCCTGGCACCAGGTCCGCCTCCTGCTGCGCCTGCACCGCTACGCGCGCGAGGCCCTGACCGGCGCCAACCCGCCGGTGGACGGACGGATCCACACCGCGGGCCTGTGCCTGGACCGTCACCGGGACGCCTCGGAGGCGTCGGCGGCGGCGGCCTCGGCGGCCCGCACCCCCCGTATCGCCCCGGCGACCGCCTACGCCCTCGGTGTCCTGCACGCCGACCAGCGCCACGAGGTGGAGGCCGCCCGCTTCTCGTTCCAGCAGTGCTGGCAGAAACAGGCGGTCACCACCTGAAGGAGGCAGCGACCCCAGTGACCAACGCCCAAGAACCCCCCGTCCAGGCAGCGGGCTGCGTCCTGTGGCGCCACTCCCCGGCCGACGGCGCCCTGGAGATCTGCCTGGTCCACAGGCCGAGGTACGACGACTGGTCGCATCCGAAAGGCAAGCTGAAGCGTGGTGAGGCCGCCCTCGCCGGTGCGCTGCGCGAGGTCGAGGAGGAGACGGGGTACCTGGCCGCGCCCGGCGCCCCGCTGTCCATGGTGAAGTACTTCGCCAACGGCCGTCCCAAGGAGGTCCGTTACTGGGCGGCCGAGGCCGGCACGGGCGGCTTCACCCCGAACGACGAGGTCGACCGCATCCTGTGGCTCCCGCCGGCGGAGGCCAGGAGCCGTCTGACCCAGCCCCGGGACAGGACCCTGGTCGACGAGCTCCTGGTGCGGGTCTTCGAACGCACTTGACCCCCGGCGGACCTGTCAGCCCTGTGCGTGCCCCGCCGCGTCCGCCCGTGCCAGGCTGCGGGCTCTGCGCGCCGGACCGCGCCAGCCGCAGGTGCACCGGGCCAGACAGAAACGGCCCTGTTCGACCATCTGCGTGTGGTGGGCCGGTCGGTCGGGAGGAGGTGGGGGGATCCTGTCCTGCTGCGCCACACTGACAACGTTACCCACCCCGGGTGCCGTGCCAATCGGCCGCCTCCCGCAGCGGTGCCGGCCGGCGCGTGACGGCCCCCGCCCACCCGTCGTTAACGGCAACGACAGGGGGTCCGTGGCGGACTTCCCGGCAGGGGGTGGGCGGCGATGGCGAAGCGGCAGCACAGGCGGGCCGGTGCGGCGCTGGTCACGGCGGTGCTCGCGGCCGGTGCCTGCGCCACCGGATGCTCGGGCGGCGGCGCCACCCTGGACGGGCCGCCCGCGGCCGACCCGGTCGGGACCCTGCGCCGGGCCGCCGACACCCTGGTGGACGCGGGCACTTCGAAGGCCCGTACGTCGATGGAGATGGCCACCGGCGGAACCCGGGTCACCATCCGCGGCGAGGGCGTCTACGACTACCGCGGCCGGCTGGGCCGGCTGCGGGTGATGCTGCCGCTGGACCCGGCCGGCGCCAGCGAGCACCGGCCGATCACCGAACTCCTCGCCCCGGGCGCCCTGTTCATGAAGAACCGGGGTGCCGGTGTGCCCGCCGACAAGTGGGTGCGGGTGGACACCGCGACCCTCTCCGACGGCAACCTCGTCACCGGCGGGGCCACCGATCCGCTCGCCGCCGCCGATGTGCTGCGCGGGACGCGGACGGCGACGTACGTCGGGGCGACCGAGCTCGCCGGAACTGAGGTGCGGCACTACCGGGGCACCGCGGACCTGGCCGCCGCCGCGAGGGGAGCCTCCGGCGCGAACAGGGGCGTCCTGGCAGCGGCGGCGAAGGGGTTCGCCACGTCCGCGGTGCCCTTCGACGTCTACCTCGACGACCAGGGCCGCATCCGCAAGATCCGGCACCGGTTCAGCTTCCTCACCGGGCAGCACAGGGGCACGGTCGCGGTCGCCTCGACGACGCTGCTGTACGACTTCGGGATCACCGCCGACGTACGGCTGCCGGCCGGCCGGGACATCTACGACGGCGAGATCGCCGAGGGGTGAGCAGCCGTGACGGGCGTCAAGAACTAGCCCGTCCGTGCCATGCGCGGTGTGTGGGCCGCTCCCTACTCTAGGAAGCCGGTACCGGCAGAGAAGAGGTGATGCGCGTGGCTCCGGTCGGCGGTACGGCGGTTCAGGACCACGTGGCCCTCGCCGAGATCGAACTGTGCGGAGAGCTGATCATCGCGGCGTCGGCCGCGGACGACCGGCTCAGCCTGGCGAGCATCGACGAGGTGCTGAAAGTGGCCGAAGAACGTGCGGGCGCCCCCGGCGAATGAGCCGGGGGCGCACGTCCCGTCGTGAAGAAGGCCGGATCACGTCCGCAGCAGCCGGCCGATCGCCTTGGTGGCCTCCTCGACCTTCGCGTCGATCTCGGCGCCGCCCTTGACGGCGGCGTCCGCGACGCAGTGCCGCAGGTGTTCCTCCAGGAGCTGCAGGGCGAAGGACTGCAGGGCCTTGGTGGAGGCGGACACCTGCGTGAGTATGTCGATGCAGTAGACGTCCTCGTCGACCATCCGCTGCAGGCCCCGGATCTGCCCCTCGATCCGGCGCAGGCGCTTGAGGTGTTCGTCCTTCTGCTTGTGGTAGCCGTGGGTGGTGTTTTCGGCCACCGTCCCGGAGGGCGCCGTGGCGCCGGCCTCGGTCGTCGTCATCGCATCCTCCAGATCAATACCCCTACCGGGTATATCGTACCGAACTTTGCTGGGTATAGGGCCCTTGGTACTCCCCCGTACGGATCACTCTGCCTGATGGGCGACACTGGGGGACGGCCCATTAGCCGTGGCCGGATGATGCACTTAGCATCACCCTGACCGAAACCGATGCACCCCGAGGACCCCTTGTGCGCTTTCGTCTGACTCCCAGGGAGACGAGCTTCTACGACATGTTCGCCGCCTCCGCGGACAACATCGTCACGGGCTCCAAGCTCCTGATGGAACTGCTCGGGGCGGACACCGCCGGCCGGGCCGAGATCGCAGAGCGTATGCGGGCCGCTGAACACGCCGGTGACGATGCCACTCACGCGATCTTCCACCAGCTGAACTCCTCGTTCATCACGCCGTTCGACCGCGAGGACATCTACAACCTGGCGTCCTCCCTCGACGACATCATGGACTTCATGGAGGAGGCCGTCGACCTGGTCGTCCTCTACAACGTCGAAGAACTCCCCAAGGGCGTCGAGCAGCAGATCGAGGTGCTGGCGCGGGCGGCCGAGCTGACGGCCGAGGCCATGCCGAACCTGCGGACCATGGACAACCTCACCGAGTACTGGATCGAGGTCAACCGGCTGGAGAACCAGGCGGACCAGATCCACCGCAAGCTGCTCGCCATGCTCTTCAACGGCAAGTACGAGGCCATCGAGGTGCTCAAGCTCAAGCAGATCGTGGACGTCCTGGAAGAGGCCGCGGACGCGTTCGAGCACGTGGCGAACACGGTGGAGACCATCGCCGTCAAGGAGTCCTGAGCCCCTTTATGGACACCTTCGCTCTGGTCGTGACCATCCTGGTCGCGCTCTTCTTCACGTACACCAACGGCTTCCACGACTCCGCGAACGCGATCGCGACCTCGGTGTCGACACGCGCACTGACGCCGCGTGCGGCGCTGGCGATGGCCGCGGTGATGAACCTGGCGGGCGCGTTCCTCGGCAACGAGGTCGCCAAGACGGTCAGCGAGGGGCTGATCGAGACCCCGCACGGCTCGAAGGGGATGGGCATCCTCTTCGCGGCGCTCGTGGGCGCGATCGTCTGGAACCTGGTCACCTGGTACTTCGGCCTGCCCTCCTCGTCCTCCCACGCGCTCTTCGGCGGCCTGGTCGGCGCGGCGCTGGCGGGCGGCAGCGAGGTGATCTGGCACGGGGTGGTCGAGAAGGTCGTCATCCCGATGTTCGTGTCGCCGTTCGTCGGTCTGATCGTCGGCTACCTGGTGATGACGGCCATCATGTGGATCTTCCGCCGGGCCAACCCGCACAAGGCCAAGCGCGGCTTCCGCATCGCGCAGACGGTGTCCGCGGCCGGCATGGCGCTCGGCCACGGTCTGCAGGACGCCCAGAAGACGATGGGCATCGTGGTGATGGCCCTGGTGATCTCCGGCCACCAGACATACGGCGACCCGATCCCGGTCTGGGTGAAGATCGCCTGCGCGGTGATGCTGTCGCTGGGCACGTACGCGGGCGGCTGGCGCATCATGCGCACACTGGGCCGGAAGATCATCGAGCTGGATCCCCCGCAGGGTTTCGCCGCGGAGACGACGGGTGCGGCGATCATGTTCACCACCGCGTACCTGTTCAAGGCGCCGGTCTCGACGACGCACGTCATCACCTCCGCCATCATGGGCGTCGGCGCCACCAAGCGCGTGAACGCGGTCCGCTGGGGCGTCGCCAAGAACATCGTCCTGGGCTGGTTCATCACGATGCCCGCGGCGGCGATCGTGGCCGCCTGCTCCTACGGGCTCGTGAACCTGCTGTTCCTCTAGCCGGGCGCCGGACTTCACTGGGGGGAGAACGATGAGCGCACGGATTCTGGTGGCCGAGGACGACGAGAAGCAGTCCCGCCTCATCCGGATCTATCTGGAGCGGGAGGGCAACGCGGTCCAGGTCGTGGCCGACGGCCGCGCCGCACTCGACCGGGCCCGTTCGTCGAAGCCGGACCTCATCGTGCTCGACGTCATGCTGCCGCTGGTCGACGGACTCGACGTGTGCCGCATCCTGCGCACCGAGTCGGACGTCCCGATCCTGCTGCTCACCGCCCGCACCACCGAGGAGGACATGCTCCTCGGGCTCGACCTCGGCGCCGACGACTACCTCACCAAGCCGTACAGCCCCCGCGAGCTGACCGCCCGGGTGCGGGCGCTGCTGCGCCGGTCGGGGAAGTCCGGCGGGGCACCGGAGTCCGCCGTGCTGCGGGTCGGCGAGATGGAGCTGGACACCGCGCGCTTCGAGGTACGGGTGGCGGGGCAGCCGGTGACGCTGACCGCGAAGGAGTTCTCCATCCTGGAGGCCCTGGCCCGGGAACCGGGACGCGTCTTCACCCGCAGGCAGATCATCGAGCGGGTCTTCGGCTACGACCGGGACGTGCTGGAGCGGACCGTGGACGCCCATGTGATGAACCTGCGCCGCAAGCTGGAGGCGGACCCGGCGCGGCCCCGGCTGCTGGAGACGGTGTATGGCCGGGGGTACCGCCTCGCGGACGCCGTGGACTCAGCGCGTCCCTGAACCGCCGTCGGCCCCCGCCGTCACGGGCAGGGCGATCGTGAACGTCGTACCGACGCCGGTCGTGCTGCGCACCTCGATCGTCCCGCGGTGGTCGGTGACGATCTGCCGGGCGATGGACAGCCCCAGGCCGCTTCCGCCGGTCGCCCGGCCCCGGGACGGGTCCGCCCGCCAGAAGCGGTCGAAGAGGTGCGGCAGGTCCTCGGCCGCTATCCCGCCGCCGGTGTCCCGCACCTCCACCACGGCCAGTTCGCCGCGCGGGGCCACCGTCAGGGTCACGGTGCCGCCCGCCGCGGTGGCCCGCAGCGCGTTGCCGAGCAGGTTGCCCACGGCCTGGCGCAGCCGGTCCGGGTCCGCGGTCACGGTCACCGGCCCCGGCGCCTGGAGCCGGAGCGCGACACCCGCCGTCTCCGCCTGGGTCTGGTGGGCCGTACGGCAGGTGTCCAGCAGCTCGCGCAGGTCGACCTCGGCGGGGTGGTAGGTGAGCGCGCCGGCCTCCGCCAGGGCGAGATCCTGCAGGTCGTCCACGATCCGCTGCTGGAGCAGCGCCTCCTCGTGCAGCGAGGCGAGCACCTCGGGGGTCGGCTCCAGAACCTGGTCCAGCAGGGCCTCGAGGTATCCGCGCAGATTGGCCAGCGGGGTGCGCAGTTCGTGCGCGATGTCCCCGGTGAGACGGCGCTGGCGCTCCTCGCCGGCCTGGAGGGAGTCGGCCATGTGGTTGAAGGCGCCGCCGAGTTGGGCGATCTCGTCCCGTCCGGACACGGGGACCCGGCGCCCGAGGTCGCCCTCGCCGAGGTCCTTCGCCGCGAGCGTCATGGCGCGGACGGGGCGCAGGACCGCCCGGTTCAGCAGCAGGGCGCCGAGGATGACCGAGAGCGCGACGCCCGCGGCGACCAGGGCGGTGGGTGCGGCGGCCAGGGTCGGCGGGGACTCGTCCCGTACGCCGAGGCGGACCTCCAGCCGGGGCGGGGCACTGGATGCCACCCGCTCGTTGAAGACCCGTTGCAGACAGGCGCCGAACCGCTGTTCCGCCTCGCAGGCACGGACCGCCTCGTAGTCCCGTCCCGTGCTCGGGTCGGTGCCCTGCTCGGGCCGAGGGCACTGCCGGACCTGGCGGTCGGTGCTGATCCGGGGCACGCCCACGGCGTCCGGGCGGGCCGTCACCCGGGCGCCGGCCCGGGTCAGACAGGCCGCGTGAGCTGTCGCGGCACGGTAGTCGGCGATCGCCGTGACCGTCCGCTTCAGCGACGTCAGCCGTACCCCGTCCACCGGGACCGTCAGAACGGGGCGGGGGTCGACAAGGACCGCGGGCCGGCTGCTCGGCGCGCGGGGGGTGCGGCCGGCGAGGGCGTCGGAGTCGGCGAGCAGTACGTCGGTCTCGGTGGCGACCCGGAGGCGCTGGCCGGTGTCCTTCGCGAGCTCGGCCACGGTCGGGGAGAGGCCGTCCCAGGTGCCGTGGGCGTAGCCGTAGTCGCGCAGTTCACCGGTGATCCGGGACGTCTCCTGGCGGCCCGCGGTGACGGACTCCTCGATCTGACGGTTCGCCTGACGGAGGGTCAGCCACGCGGTGGCGGCGGTTGCCGTCAGCGCGACCAGCATGAGCAGGCCGAGAATCCGGAGCCGGAAGCTCATCTTTCCCTTTTCATCTCGCTCTGTCCGAATGCGGTCATCGTGCGGTCGTCATGCGGCCATTTCGGCATCGCACATACTCCGGGGACCGTCCCTTTCCACGTCACGTCCCCGCCAGCGCCACCGTCGGCGACAGTCTGCTGGCCCGGACCGCCGGATACAGCCCGGCGAGCACCCCGATGAGCAGCGTCGAGCCGATCCCCGCCGCGCTCGCCCACACCGGCACCACCGTCGGCCAGCCCCGGCTGACGGCGTATCCCGAGGTGATCAGCGTGCCGAGCACGGTTCCGCCGAGACCCCCGACGAGTGACAGCAGCAGCGACTCGGTCACGAACTGGGTCCTGATCTGGCCGCTGGTCGCCCCGAGTGCCCGGCGCAGACCGATCTCCGGGCGGCGCTCCAGCACCGAGATCACCATGGTGTTGCCCACTCCGACGCCGCCGACGAGCAGGGCGACACCGCCGAGGCCCAGCAGCAGCCCGGTCAGTGCCGACTCGGTGGCCTCGCGGGCGGCGAGCGCGTCCGAGGGCCGTGACACCCGTACCTCGCCCGGTTTCTCGGGGTACGCCGTGGCCGCCAGTACCCCGCGCACCGCCGCGACCTGGCTGTCCTCGGCCCGGACGTAGACGGTGGACGGATGTCCGTCGAAGCCCAGGTATGTCCGCGCGGCCGGCCAGCCGACCAGGGCGGCGCTGTCCAGTTCCGGCGCCAGCGGCACCGGGTCGAGGACGCCGACCAGCGAGAACCACCGGCCCCCGATCCACACCCGGACTCCGGGGGCGTACACGTCGAGCCGGCGGGCGGCCGTGGCGCCGAGGACGACGGCCGGGTAGTCCTCGGTGGCCGAGTCCAGCCAGCGGCCCCTGCGGATCTCACCGCCGACGGCGGGCAGCAGTTCGGGGCCGGCCGCGAGGACCTCCAGGGAACCGGTGTGGCCCACCGCGATGCGTTCGTTGCGGTAGACGCCGGCGTCGGTCGCACCGGTCGCCGCGACCTCCTCGACCGGTGGGACACGGCGGATCATCGGCACGGCCTCCACGGGCAGTTCGGCCTCGTCGCCGGTCAGGGACTCGCCGGGCGCCACCCGCAGCAGATTGGTGCCGAGGGCGTCCAGCCGCTGGTCCACCTCGGCCTGCCCGGAGCCCGAGATGCCGACCACCGCGATCATCGCGGCGACGCCGATCGCGATGCCGAGGGCGGAGAGGAAGACGCGCAGGGGCCGGGTCCGCAGCCCGGTGCCGCCGAGCCGGACCACATCGGCGGGCCGCAGCCGCGCGGCACGCAGCGGGGACCGGCCGCCGGGGGTCTCGGACACGACGCCGCTCACCGCGTGGCCCTGGCAGTCGTCCGGGGGGCCGTGTCCGAGATCAGCCTGCCGTCGCGCATCTCCAGCCGACGGGGCAGCCCGGCGGCGATCTCACGGTCGTGCGTGATGATCACGACGGTGGTGCCGGCGGCATGCAGGTCCCGCAGCAGTTCCAGTACGGCCGCTCCGGAGGCGGAGTCGAGATTGCCGGTCGGCTCGTCCGCCAGCAGCACCGACGGTCCGCCGACCACGGCACGGGCGACGGCGACCCGCTGCCGCTCCCCGCCGGAGAGCTGGTGCGGCAGATGCCGTACCCGGTGGCTGAGACCCACCCGGGTCAGCGCGGCGGCGGCCTGCGCGCGCCTGCGCCGGATGGGGACGCCCGCGTAGAGGAGGCCGTCCGCGACCGAGTCCAGTACCGGGACGCCGACCGCCAGATGGAACTGCTGGAAGACGAAGCCGATCCGGGTGGCCCGCAGTGCGGAGACCTCGCGGTCGGACAGCAGCGCCACGTCGTGCCCGTCGATCAGGACGCGCCCCGCCGACGGACGGTCCAGGCTCCCCATGAGGTGGAGCAGGCTGGACTTGCCCGAGCCCGACGGGCCCACCACGCCGACCAGTTCCCCGCGCCCGATGCGCAGACTGACCTCGCTCAGCGCCGCCACCCCGCCCGGATACGTCTTGGAGACGGTGTCGAACTCCACCACCGTCGCAGATCCGCCGCTCACTCCGGGATCCTCACCTTCAGGCCCGCACGGACCGCGGAGCCGCTCACCTGCACCCTGCCGTCCGCGAAGAGCCCGGTCCTCACGGCGACGAAGGTGCCGTCCGCGGTCTCCAGACCGTGGCCGCCCTCCGCGAGCGCGACCAGTGCGGCCACCGGAACCGTCAGCACCTGCTCGGCCTCCCGTCCCACGTGTTCGACGGTGACGGGTCCGCTCTCCAGCCGCCCCAGGTTCTTCTGGTCCTTCATCGTGACGGTCACCGGCACGGTCGCCGCGCCCTCACCGGCCTCCCCCTCGGGCGCGGTCGCCTCCTTGCCGACCGAGGCCACCTCGCCCCGCACCGCCGTACCGTCCGGCAGCCGTACCGTCACGGCCGTGCCTCGCACGGCCCAACTCGCGTCCGCGGCCGAGGCGTCGACGACGACCCTCCGGGTCGAGCCGGTGTACGACAGGGTGTTCTCGCCGACGGACCCGCCCAGCCGGACGCCCGGGTGGCCGATACGCACCCGGCCGGCGGAGTAGATGACGTCCCCGATGCCGACCGTGCCGGTCCGGGGCTCACCAAGCGCCTTCTGCCAGCGCTTCACCGCCGACGCGGTGGCGTCGGTGAACGTCTCGTCCACGGTGAAGCCGGAGTAGCCGAGGGCGGCCAGGTTGGTCTCGAACTGGAGGACGTCCATACCGGTGAGCTCCGTCGGAGCGGCGGTTGCCGTGGCCGACGGACCGGCGCTCGGGTCGGCCTTCCCGCCCTCGGTGCCGCCGCCCGTCCCCTGCTCCGTCGGCGGCTCCTGCTCCGTCGGCGGTTCCTGCGGGGCGCCGGATCCCAGCCCCAGGTCCCGGTACATGGGCAGGCTCCCGTACAGCAGCACCACCGGCCGGTCGTCCACGCGCAGCAGCACGTCCCCGCGCCCGGCCGACGTCCCGGTGTCGGGGAGCCAGGTCACGGTCCCCGTCGCCTTGACCGGCAGCGGTATCTCCGTGCCGTAGCCCAACCGGCCGTCCACAGCGGTGCGTTCGGTCAGGGTGGTCCGGGTGACCGGGACGAGTGAGCCGCTCCGGGACGGCGCGTCCGGCTCCTCGTCCCCGCCGCCCCCGAGCCCCAGCGCACCGACCACGGCGACCGCGGCCACCAGGGCCACGGCCGAGACGATCAGGACCGTACGCCGGCGCCGTACGCCCGGTGGCGTGGGCGCCGTACCGGAGTCGTCGTCGATCCGCGGCACCGTCTCCGTCATGGTCAGCCCTTGCCCGGGCTCGCGTCGGCCGGGACCCCGACGATCGGCCCGCAGATCCGGATGGCCCGCTTCGCGGAGGCGGAGGTCTGGTCCCACTCGCCCTGTCCGAGCCCGTCGGAGCCGGGGTCGGGGAAGTCGGCGGCGCCGTTCTTCTGCATGCACGCGGCGTACTCGCGCTTCACTTCGACCTGTTCGGCGGACAGGCTCGGCTGGTTGCCGTTCTCGACGCTCTCGGGCACGGCGACCTGGAACTCGGCGCACTTCTCGGTCGCCGTCCTGAACTTCGGGTTCTTCTTCAGGGCGAGCAGCTTGCCGCCGCCCCCGAAGTCGACGTTCCCCCTGGCGTCCGGGTCCGGCGCGTCGATGCCGTTGTCCCGCAGGCACTTCACATAGGCGCGCTGCGCCTCGACGTACGCGCTCACGTCGTCGCCGCTCGTCCGCGCACTCGCCGTACCGGACGCCCTGACCGTGCCGTCCTCGGCCGTCGGCACCTCCGACCCGCCGTCACCGCCACCGCCGCCGCACCCGGCCAGCGCGAAGGCCGCGGCCAGAGCCACGACGGCCGACCGTATCCGATTCGCCCTCATCGGTGTTCCCCCACTCCCTCGGACCCGGACGCGACCGCGGCGGGCAGGCCGATCGTAGGAAGGGGATGATGAAGAACTCTTGAAGAACCTGTCCGGCGCCGATGCGACCGCGGGACCGTCCGCCCGCACATGACAACGGGCCCGCCCCCGGAATCCGGGGGCGGGCCCTCTGTGTCCTCGCGGTGGCACCGCCATGCAGCACCGCGAGGGGTCTTGGCCGGCGGCGTCGGCTCAGCCGAAGCGGCCGGAGATGTAGTCCTCGGTGGCCTGGACCGACGGGTTGGAGAAGATCCGCTCCGTCTCGTCGATCTCGATCAGCCGGCCGGGCTGGCCCACCGCGGCCAGGTTGAAGAAGGCCGTCCGGTCCGAGACCCGCGCCGCCTGCTGCATGTTGTGCGTCACGATGACGATCGTGAAGCGCTCCTTCAGCTCACCGATCAGGTCCTCGATGGCGAGGGTGGAGATCGGGTCCAGGGCCGAGCAGGGCTCGTCCATAAGGAGGACCTTCGGCTCGACCGCGATCGCGCGGGCGATGCACAGACGCTGCTGCTGACCACCGGAGAGACCGGAACCCGGCTTGTTCAGACGGTCCTTGACCTCGTTCCAGAGGTTCGCGCCCTTGAGGGACTTCTCGACGACGTCCGCGAGCTCGGACTTCTTGTACGAGCCGTTCAGGCGCAGGCCCGCCGCCACGTTGTCGAAGATCGACATGGTGGGGAACGGGTTCGGGCGCTGGAAGACCATGCCCACCTCGCGGCGCACGGACACCGGGTCGATGCCCTGGCCGTACAGGTCCTCGTCGTCGAGGAGCACCTTGCCCTCGACCCGGCCGCCCGAGGTGACCTCGTGCATCCGGTTGAGCGTGCGCAGGAACGTCGACTTGCCGCAGCCGGAGGGGCCGATGAAGGCCGTCACCGAGCGCGGCTCGACCGTCATCGAGATGTCTTCGATCGCCTTGTGGGAGCCGTAGTAGGCGGTGAGCCCACTTACGTCGATTCGCTTGGCCATGACTACTTCACTTCCAGATCTTCGGTCGCTGTATGGCCGCGTCAGCGACCGGTCTTCGGGGCCTTCCAGCGGGCGATGCCGCGAGCCACCAGGTTCAGGATCATCACGAAGGCGATCAGCGTCAGTGACGCCGCCCACGCACGGTCGTACGCCGCACCGGCGCCCGCGCTGTTCGCGTACTGCTGATAGATGTACAGCGGAAGCGACTGCTGCGCACCCTCGAAGGGGTTGGCGTTGATGAGCGAGTTGCCCCAGACCAGGAGCAGCACCGGCGCGGTCTCACCCGCGATACGGGCGATCGCCAGCATGACGCCGGTCGTGATGCCGCCGATCGAGGTGGGCAGGACCACCTTCAGGATGGTGCGCCACTTCGGGATGCCGAGCGCCAGGGACGCCTCGCGCAGCTCGTTCGGGACGAGCTTGAGCATCTCCTCCGTGGAGCGGACCACGACCGGCATCATCAGGATCGCGAGGGCCATCGAGCCGGCGAAGCCGAAGGGCTCCATGTCGAACATCAGCATGATGCTGAGGATGAACAGGCCCGCGACGATCGACGGGATGCCCGTCATGACGTCGACGAAGAAGGTGACGGCCTTGGAGAGCGCGCCGCGCCCGTACTCCACCAGGTAGACGGCGGTGAGTACACCGATCGGCGCCGCGATCACCGTGGCGAGGCCGACCTGCTCCATGCTGCCGAGGATGGCGTGGTAGATACCGCCGCCCGGCTCGGAGTCGGCGACCAGGCCCATGGAGTGGGTCAGGAAGTAGAAGTCGAGGACCTTCACACCCCGCGAGACGGTCGACCACACCAGGGAGACCAGCGGGATGACGGCGAGCAGGAAGGCGACCCAGACCAGCGAGGTCGCGACCCGGTCCTTGGCCTGACGGCGGCCCTCCACGCGGGCGGCGATGCCGTACGTCCCGAGGACGAACAGGACCGCGGCCATCAGGGCCCACTGGATGCTGCTGTCCAGGCCGGCGGCCGCGCTGATGCCGAGGCCCAGGGCGACGGAGCCGGCGGCGATGGCGTAGGGGGCCCACTTGGGCAGGCTCGCGCCGCGCAGGGTGCTGGGGCGCTTCTCGGCGATTGCGGTGCTCATGCGTTGGCCCCCGAGTACTCCTTGCGGCGGGCGATGATCATGCGCGCCGCGCCGTTGACCAGCAGGGTGATGACGAACAGGACCAGACCGGAGGCGATCAGCGCGTCCCGGCCGGTCTCGCTGGCCTCACCGAACTTGCTGGCGATGTTCTGGGCGAAGGTGCCGCCGCCCGGGTCGAGCAGGCTGGCCTGGATGTCGAAGGTCGGCGAGAGCACGGTGGCCACGGCCATCGTCTCGCCGAGCGCACGGCCGAGGCCGAGCATGGAGGCGGAGATCACGCCGGAGCGGCCGAAGGGGATGACCGCCATGCGGATCACCTCCCAGCGGGTGGCGCCGAGCGCCAGGGCCGCCTCCTCGTGCATCTGCGGGACCTGACGGAAGACCTCGCGGCTCACGTTGGTGATGATCGGCAGGATCATGATCGCGAGCAGGATGCCGACGGTGAGCATCGAGCGGGGCGCACCGCCCTGCCAGGAGAAGATGCCGGTCCAGCCGAGGTAGTCGTTGAGCCAGCCGTAGAGGCCGTTCATGTGCGGGACGAGGATCAGGGCGCCCCAGAGGCCGTACACGATGGACGGTACGGCGGCCAGCAGGTCGATCACGTACGCGATCGGGCCGCGCAGCTTGCGCGGGGCGTAGTGCGTGAGGAACAGCGCGATGGCGACGGCGATCGGGACCGCGATGGCCATGGCGACGATCGAGGAGACGATCGTGCCGAAGACGAGGACCGCGATGCCGAACTTCGGCGGGTCGATCTGCGTGGTCCACTCGAACGCGGTGAAGAAGTTGGCGTCGTCCTTGCTGATCGCGATCGAGGCGCGGTAGGTGAGGAAGCCCGCGATCGCGGCCATGATCACCAGCAGCAGGATGCCCGACCCGCGGGAGAGACCGAGGAAGATCCGGTCACCGGGTCGGGTGGCGCCACGGGCCGCGCGCTTCTGCTCGGCCTCGGTGGGTTGCGGTGCGGGGGGAGGTGCGTCTGTTATCTGTGTGGTTTCCATCGGGTTCTCCGGTCTGCGGAGCCACACGTGACGTACGGCTCCTGGCGGCGGTGCACCGGACGGTGCGGTCCGGCCGGGGTCCCTTCGAAGCGGGCCCCGGCCGGACCGCACACTCAAATCAGCTCAGGCTCTCGACGGTGGTGCGAACCTTGGCGATGATGTCGGCCGGGATCGGCGCGTAGTCGTTGTCCGCGAGGACCTTCTGGCCGTCCTCGGAGGCGGTGTAGCGCAGGAACGACTTGGTCGCGGCCAGGGTGTCGGCCTTGTTGCCCTTGTCGCAGACGATCTCGTACGTGACCAGGACCATCGGGTAGGCACCGTCGGCCTTGGTGGCGTAGTTCAGCTGGAGCGCGAGGTCCGAGCCGGTGCCGATGACCTTGGCGTCCGCGATCGCCTTGGAGGCGTTCTCGGTGGTCGGCTCGACCGGGGCGGAGGCGCCCGTGTTGATGCTGACCGGCGTGATGCCGTCCTTGGCGTAGGAGAGCTCGAAGTAGCCGATGGCGCCGTTGGTCTGCTTGACCTGCTGGGCCACACCGGAGGACTGCGCGGCGGACTGGCCGCCCTTGGCCTGCCAGGTCTTGCCGCCCTCGTAGGGCCAGTTGGCCTTGGTGGTGGCGATCAGGTACTTGGTGAAGTTGTCCGTCGTACCGGAGTCGTCCGAGCGGTGGAACGCCTGGATCTTCAGGTTCGGCAGGCTCACGCCCGGGTTCAGGGCCTTGATGGCCTTGTCGTTCCAGTTCGTGATCTTGGCGTCGAAGATCTTGGCGATCGTCGGCGCGTCCAGCGTGAGCTTGTCGACGCCGGAGATGTTGATGCCGAGGGCGATCGGGCCGCCGACCATCGGGAGGTCGATGCCCTGGCCGCCGGAGCAGATCTTCTTGGAGGCGGTGACCTCTTCCGGCTTCAGCGCGGAGTCGGAACCGGCGAAGGCGACCTGGCCGTTGTTGAACGCGGTCACACCGGCGCCGGAGCCACTGCCCTTGTAGTTGATCTGCACGCCGCAGGCCTGCGTGAACTGCTTGACCCAGGCGTCGATCGCGTTCTTCTGCGCGGAGGAGCCGTCGGCGAGCAGCTGACCCTTGGCGTCGTCACACTTGATGCTGCTGGCGTTGGCCGTCGAGGACGCGCTGCTGCCGCTGCTGTCGCTCGTGTCGTCGGAGCCGCACGCCGTGAGGGCCAGGGCGCCGGAGACGGCGAGAGCACCGAAGGCGAGGGCTCGCCGGTTCTTGCGCTGAAGCTTCACTTGAGTTCCTTCCGGGGGCCGCCGTCCTGAATCCGGCGGCGTGCGCGAAGTCTGGGTGATACGGATGCGCATTCGAGGCACACCACGCATCGCGTAAGGCCGAAATTAGGCAGATCAGGTGAAGGCGCCTATGGCTGGAAGTGAACGGAGGGTGAACCCCTGCAGAAGGTGCGGTGAGGTCACGGAACGCTCACGTCGAGGGCACAGTGTGATTCCGGAACCCGCGAGGGAACCCGCGCTCCCGCAGCCCCGTCTCGTTCCACAGGAGCCGACGAGGCCGGACGAAAGGCACGGACACATGCAACGGCGTACGTTCATCGGGAGCGCCGCGACCGCGATCGCGGCGGTGGCCACGGCCGCGTGCGACGGCGGGGGAAGTCCGGGCGCCGCGCAGAGCACCCTCGGCAGGGCTCTGACCTCATCCTCCCGCACGCCCGCGACCTCGGCGACCTCGGCGACCTCGGCGAGCTGGACCGCTCTGGCCCACGGCCTGGACGGCACGCTGGTCCGCCCCGGCGACGCCGACTGGTCCACGGCCCGCAAGCTCTACAACACCCGCTTCGACTCGCTGAAGCCCGCAGCGGTCGCGTACGTGGCGAACACCGACGACATCCGCACCACGCTCGCCTACGCCCGCGCCCACGGCATCCGGGTCGCGATCCGCAACGGCGGCCACTCCTACGCCGGCTGGTCCTCGGGAAACAACCGGCTGATCGTCGATGTCTCCGAGCTGAACCGCGTCCGCGCCTCGGGCGGCACCGCCGTGGTCGGCGCCGGCGCCAAGCTGATCGACGTCTACCGGGCCCTCACCGCCAAGGGCGTGACGATCCCGGCGGGCTCCTGCCCGACCGTCGGCGTCTCCGGCCTCACCCTCGGCGGCGGCCACGGCGTCGCCTCCCGGGCCTACGGCCTGACCTGCGACAGCCTCACCCGGGCGACGCTCATCACCGCCGACGGCAAGGAAGTGACCGCCGACGCCTCCACCGACAAGGACCTCTTCTGGGCCCTGCGCGGCGCGGGCAACGGCAACTTCGGCGTGGTGACCGAACTCCACTTCAGGACCCACCCGGCCCCGCAGGGCGTCACCGCGTACGCGACCTGGCCGTGGTCGAAGGCCGCCGCGGTGGTGCGGGCATGGCAGGAGTGGGGCCCCGGCCAGCCCGACGAGATCTGGTCCTCCTGCCATCTGGAGAACGGCGGCACGCCCTCCGTGGCGGTCGCGGCGTTCTCCATGGGCACCTACGGCGAGCTCCAGAACGCCCTCGACCGCCTGGCCGACAGGATCGGCTCACCGGCCCGCAGCGTCACACTGCGGCGGCACTCCTACGAGAGCGCGATGGAGGCGTACGCGGGCTGCTCGTCCTTCTCCACGGACGCCAAGTGCCACCTGCCCGGCTCCACCCCCGGCCGCTCCCCCCAGGGCGCCCTGGGGCGCGAGACCTACGCGGCCCACTCGGACTTCTTCGACCGCTCGATCCCGGCGGCCGGCATCCAGACCCTCCTGAGGCAGATCGCCTCGGCCCGGGGCGGCTCGGGCAGCATCGCCCTCACGGCCCTCGGCGGAGCGGTCAACCGCGTCTCCCCGACGGCCACGGCCTTCGTCCACCGCCGCTCCCGCATGCTGGCCCAGTACATCGCGTCCTGGAAGGCGGGAACGACGGGCACGACGGCCCAGTCCTGGCTGACGGAAGCCCACAGCGCGATGAAGCCGTACGCCTCGGGCGCGGCCTACCAGAACTACACGGACCCGACGCTGAAGAACTGGCGCACGGCGTACTACGGCGACGCGGCGACGAAACTGGCCAAGGTGAAGAAGCAGTACGACCCGCAGGGGTTCTTCACGTACCCACAGTCGCTGTAGCTGCTTTTGGGCCCCACGGCGCCGCACCCGGCACTAAGCGGCAAGATCCCTCTCGGAAGCCGCGGCCTCCTGCCGGGCCCCGGGAATCACCGAGGCCCGCCCGACCCCGCGCGCGCGAACGAGCCACGCCCCCTTCGAGGACCGCTCGACCGCCTTCAGCACGGGCGTGAGGAGAGCCATCGCAACCGGCGACAGCAACAGAGCCACAGCCGTACCGAGCGCGAACCCGCCGATGACGTCCGTCGGGTAGTGCACACCCATGTAGACCCGGCAGAACCCTTCGAGCAGCGCGAGAGCGATACCGAACAGCCCGAACTTCCGGGACGCGACGAACAACCCGACCGCCAGCGCCATCGTGATCGTCGCGTGGTCGCTCACAAAGGAGTAGTCGGTCTTCCCGGAGACCAGGACCTCGATGCCCTCATGGGTCCGGAACGGCCGGGGCCGCTCGACGAACCCCCTTATGGGCACGTTGACGAGCACGGCGACAGCGGCGGCCAACGGCGCCCACACCAGCGCGGCCAGGGAAGAGACCGCGTCCTCACCACCACGCCGCCGCACGGACCACCAGCACCACACGACGAGCAGGGCCATGCCCAGCAGGATCCCGTACTCCCCGACGTACTCCATGACCCGGTCGAACCAGTGCGGGGCGTCCTTGGCCAGGCCGTTGATGTCGTAGAGCAGGTCGACGTCGGGGTTCGACCCGGATTCGGCGAGAACAGCCATGGTGCTGCGGCCCCTTCGTCGTCTTTCCCGGCGTACCCATGTGCGCTCGGCTACGCCCCCAGGAACGCACGGCTCCCGTTAATACGTTCCACACTCCACTGAATGATCACGCAGACGTTATCGAAGAGAGATACATCGTCGCAGCTCAGGGGGTGGGTTTCACGCTCGGTCACACCGTGGTGGGCAATGCTTTCGCGCCATCTTCGGTGACTCGCGTGGCGCCGAAGTACTCAGAAGTGTCGATCGGGTCGAACCGGATCACAGCACCCGTTCTCGGTGCGTCGATCATGTATCCGCCGCCCACATAAATCCCCACATGGTGGATGGCGCGCGAATTGGTGAGGTCCGTGGAGAAGAACACCAGGTCCCCCGGCAACAGTTCACTTCTGGCCGGATGCGGGCCCGCGTTGTACTGGTCGTTCGCGACGCGCGGAAGTGTGACGCCCACGCTGTCGAACGCGGCCTGCGTCAGCCCCGAACAGTCGAAGCGTCCATTCTGTGCCGCGGTACCCGTGCCACCCCACAGATAGGGCGTCCCGAGTTTCTTCTGCGCGTAATAGATGGCCCCGGCGGCCTGCTCGGAGGGATCGACGCGGGTCGTGGGCGCCGCGAAACTCTCCTCCAGGGTCGTGATGGTCTTCACGTAGTTCTGGGTTTCCTTGTACGGCGGCACGCCCCCGTACTTGATGACCGCGTAGGCGCCCGCGTTGTACGAGGCGAGCATGTTCGCGGTGATGTTCCCCGGAACGTCCTTCACATAGGACGCGAGCGAGCAGTCGTACGAAGCCGCCGAGGGAATCGCGTCGTTGGGATCCCAGACGTCCTTGTCGCCGTCCCCGTCCCCGTCGACACCGTGCGTGGCCCAGGTCCCCGGGATGAACTGCGCTATTCCCTGCGCCGCCGCGGCACTCTGCGCCTTCGGGTTGAACCCGCTCTCCTGGTAGAGCTGGGCGGCGAGCAGCGCCGGGTTGATGGCGGGGCAGAGGTTGCCCCACTTCTGCACGAGGGGCTGATACGCGGCCGGAACGGCCCCCTTGGCCAGCGCCTTCGTCGCCCCGCCCACCCCGTTCGCGAGGTTCCCGGCGACGACGTAGACGCCCACGACGAGCAGCATCACGAAGCTGAGCCCCGCCCCGAGAGCGGCGCCCGCCACGAGCCACGCCTTACGCACCGTCAACCGCCCCTAGGTCCCTGGGAGTCCGCCCGCGTCAGTTTATGAGCTTCCCCGAAGGAAACCGGGGTACTCGGACGAGTCGGCGCAAAGATCGACGCGGACGCGGTGTGCTCCCGGGGGTCAGCAGACCGCGCGCCGGTAGAGCGCGGCGGCCTCCGCCCCGAGCACCACGCTGTACGACACGTCGGCCGTCGCCCCGCCCTGCTCGTGCCCGCCCAGCACCCCCACGACCCGCCCGTCCCCGTTCACCCAGGGACTGCCGCTGGTGCCTCCCGTGAACCGGGGGCACTCGATCCGCTGCTGGGTACTGCTGTGAGCCGTCGGCTTGTTGGTGCAGCTGATCGGCACCTCGCGGGAGGAGGGATACCCGGTGACGGTGACGGCGGTGGCCCCGGTCGCCGTACGCGTGGCGAACCGGTTCCCGCCGACGACGTCCTGGACCGCACCCTCGACCGTGGCGAAGGCGACGTCGCTGTCCTCGTCGTACCCCTGGGACCACCCCGCGGGCATGTACCGCTTGCCCACCTTCCACTTCCCGTAGGGCGCCCTGCCGTCCCGGTACCCGGGCACGAACACGATGTCGTCGCGGTTGCCGCCGAGACAGTGCGCGGCGGTGACGATGAGGTTCCGGCGCGGGCTGCGGACGACGGAGGCGGTGCAGTAGTGGTGGCCGCCGTCGAACAGGGCGCCCACCCGGGCGCTCTGCGAGCCGGCCGCGGCGACCGTCGTCACCCCGAAGGGCCCCGCTCCGTCGTCGGCGACCGCCTCGGAGGCCGAGGTTAGGGTGAGCAGGACGACGGCGGCGTGGAGAGCGATACGTGGCGTGCACTTCACGGAAGGCAGCATTCCGCACGAAGGTGAGAAATGCGTCAAGCGCCCCGGAGGCCGCTCTCAGGGAGCCCCGGACGGCACGTCGAGCGGACCACGGCCGTGTGGACGGAGCACGCCGGGGCACCCGGGCCCCGACGGGCGAGCGACGGAGGCCACGACGTGTTCGACGGCTTCGAGCTGACGCGATGCGAGGGCGACGGGGCCACGCTGCGCGTACGCCACGGTGGCAGCGGCCCCGCAGTGCTGCTCCTGCACGGCCACCCCCGCACACACGCCACCTGGCACCGCGTCGCCCCGCCGCTGGCCGCGGCGGGTTTCACCGTCGTCTGCCCCGACCTGCGCGGCTACGGCCGCTCCGACAAGCCCGCGACCGACCCGGAACACCGGCCGTACTCCAAACGGGTCATGGCCGGGGACTGCCTCGCAGTCATGCGCCGACTCGGCCACGAGCGGTTCGCGGTCGTCGGGCACGACCGGGGCGCCTACGTGGCCACCCGCCTCGCCCTGGACCACCCCGAAGCGGTGTCCGCCGTCAGCGTGCTGGACGCCGTCCCCATCGGGGAGGCCCTGCGGCGCTGCGACGCCGGCTTCGCGGCGAGCTGGTGGCACTGGTTCTTCCTCGGCCAGACGGACAAGCCCGCCGAACGCGTCATCAACGCCGACCCGGACGCCTGGTATCGGGCCGACGCCGAGCAGATGGGCGCCGAGGCGTACGAGGACTACCGGCGCGCCATCCACGACCCGGCCACCGTGCACGCCATGTGCGAGGACTACCGGGCCGGGCTCGGCATCGACCGGGACCACGACGACACCGACCGGCGGGCGGACCGGCGCATCGGCTGCCCGCTCCAGATCCTGTGGGCCACCCGCGACGACATGACCGACCTCTACGGCGATGTCCTGGGCGTCTGGCGCGACTGGGCGGGCGGCCATCTGGAAGGCGGTCCGGTCGGCTCCGGGCACCACATCGCCGAGGAGGCGCCCGAGGCGCTCGTAGGCGCCCTGCGCGCGTTCTGGGAGAAGTCCGGCCACGCTCCCGTTCCACGCTGACCAGCTCAGCCCCGCGCCCCCACATCCTGGGGAAAACGCGTCCCCGTGAGCTCCTCCGACGCCGTCCACAGGCGCCGGGCGACGGCCGGGTCGCTCGCGGCCGCGCTCCGGCCCACCAGGGTCGGCGCTCCCCGCATCTCGCCGAGCCCGTCCGGGCCCACGTAACTCGCCCCCGGCAGGTCCCGCGTCGCCGCGTACAGCGTGGGCAGCGCCCCCGCCCGGTCGTCCTGGGCCAGGAACCTGTTGCCGAACTTCATGAACAGCCGGGCCGCCGCACTGGACGCGTGGCTCTGGAGGTTGGTCGCCGCGTACCCGGGGTGGGCGGCCAGGGCGCGGACCGGGGAGCCCGATTCCGCCAGCCGGCGCTGGAGTTCCAGCACGAACAGCAGGTTCGCCAGCTTGGACTGGGCGTACACGCCCCTCGGGTCGTAGCCCGACGTCCGGTTCAGGTCGTCGAAGTCGATCCGCTGGTCGCCCCAGCGGTGTGCGCCCGAGGACACCGTCACGACCCGGTCCGTGAGGTACGGCAACAGCAGGTTGGTCAGCGCGAAGTGGCCCAGGTGGTTCGTGCCGAACTGCATCTCGAAGCCGTCCCGCGTCCGCTGCTCCGGGATCATCATGACGCCCGCGTTGTTGATCAGCAGGTCCAGCGGGCGGTCCCAGCCGGCCGCGAACTCCCGTACGGACGACAGGTCCGCCAGGTCCAGGCGGCGCACCTCCGTGCTGCCGGGCACCCGGGCCGCCGCGGTGCCGCCCCGCTCGACGTCCCGTACGGCGAACACCACATGCGCCCCGGCCCGGGCCAGCGCGTCCGCGGCCGTGAAGCCGATCCCGCTGTTGGCCCCCGTGATCACCGCGGTGCGGCCGGTGAGGTCGGGGAGGTGGGTCGCGTTCCATTTCTGCTGTGCGTCAGTAGCCATGCCCTGAATGTAGACGCCGACAACAATGATGTCAACGACAACAATGATGCCGTCGACAACATCCGGATACGATGAGGTCATGCCGCCCACGAACGACGCCGTGCCGCCCGTGACATCCGAGAGGGCCGAGAAGCCCGGGAACCGCCCGTACCACCACGGAGACCTCCGCTCCGCCCTCCTCGCGAGCGCCGAGCACACCCTCCGGGAGAAGGGCACCGGGGCACTGTCCCTGCGCGAACTCGCCCGCGACATCGGCGTCAGCCACGCCGCACCGGGACGGCACTTCAAGGACAAGCAGGCCCTGCTCGACGCCCTCGCCCTGACCGGCTACGACCGCATGGCCCAGGTCCTGGAGGCCGCCGACGACCCGGCCCTCCCCCTCCGGCCCCGGCTGACCGCCCTGGCGCAGGCCTACCTCGGCTTCGCCCTCGACAACGCAGCCCTGCTGGAGCTGATGTACGCCCGCAAGCACGAGCCCGACACCTCCGAGCAGATGGCCGCCGCACTCGACCGGACCATCGGCTCCCTGGAGCGGGCCGTCGCCGCCGCCCAGCAGCGGGGCGAGATGGTCGACGGCGACCCCGAGCACCTCACGCTGGTCGTGGGCTCCGCCCTGCAGGGCCTCGCCTCGTTCGCGGCCAATGGCAGCATCCCGCCCGACGCGGCCATGGACACCGTGGCGGAACTCGTCCGTCACCTGCTCGACGGGCTCCGGCCCCGCTGAGCACACCCGGAGAGATGTGTGTGACGCGTGTAGATGGTCAAGCCGAGACCATTCGCGGCCCATCGGCCTGCCATTGATCAGTAAGCCCGCAGCGCCCTTCGGTAAGGCGGAAGTCAGGATTCCGCCGCCTGTCTTGTTGTCACGTACTCAACAAGGGGATGGTCGTCGCGGGTCGCCGCCCCCACCGGGAACCTCACCGGTGGTCCCCTCGCAGGCCTCTTTCAACCACTCTCAGGAGGCTGTACGTTGCGTACGTTCACCCCCAACACCCCCCACATGTCCGGCAGATGGCGCCGCATCGGCTCCGCCGCCGCAGCCACCGGCGCACTCCTGATCGCGGGCCTCGGCACCGCGGCGCACGCCAGCGCGGACACCGCGGCCACCTCCCACAAGGTGAGCAGCAAGACGATCGCCGCCGCCGTCGCCAAGGCACACGTGACGTACGAGAGCGCGTGCGGCGCCACCCCCAAGAAGGGCTTCGCCGCCTGCAACGCCCTGCGCGTCACCGGCGGTACCACCGCGTTCATGGAGAAGCAGGCCGCGCAGAAGGGCGTGTCCCCCGCGACCGTCAAGCCCGACGCCGCCGCAGCCACCCCCACCGGCTACGGCCCCACCGACCTGCGGTCCGCCTACGGCCTGACCGCCGCGTCCGCCAACAACGGCGCCGGCCAGACGATCGCCATCGTCGACGCCTACGACGACCCCAACGCCGAGGCGGACCTGGCCACTTACCGCTCGTACTACGGCCTCTCCGCCTGCACCACCGCCAACGGCTGCTTCAAGAAGGTCGGCCAGACCGGCTCCACGACCTCCCTCCCCACCGCTGACAGCGGCTGGGCCGGTGAGATATCCCTCGACCTCGACATGGTCTCCGCCATCGCCCCGAACGCCAAGATCCTGCTGGTCGAGGCGACTTCGTCGAGCATGGCCAACCTGGGCAAGTCGGTGAACGAGGCCGTCACCCTGGGCGCCAAGTTCGTCTCCAACTCCTACGGCGGCTCCGAGTCCTCCTCGGACACCTCCTACGACACCTCGTACTTCAACCACCCCGGCGTCGCCATCACCGTCTCTGCCGGCGACGAGGCCTACGGCGCCGAGTACCCGGCCGGTTCCAAGTACGTGACCGCCGTCGGCGGCACCGCGCTCAAGACCTCCTCCACCACCCGCGGCTGGACCGAGAGCGTCTGGAAGACCAGCTCCACCGAGGGCACCGGCTCCGGCTGCTCCGCCTACGACGCCAAGCCGACCTGGCAGACCGACGCGAGCTGCACCAAGCGCATGATCGCCGACGTCTCCGCCGTCGCCGACCCCGCCACCGGAGTCTCCGTCTACGACTCCTACGGCGCCGACGGCACGGGCTGGAACACCTACGGCGGCACCAGCGCCTCCTCGCCCATCATCGCGTCGGTGTACGCCCTCGCGGGCACCCCGGGCAGCAGCACCTACCCGGCCCAGGACCCGTACAAGGTGGCCGGCACCTCGGCCCTCAACGACGTGACCTCCGGCAACAACGGCACCTGCACCGTCAGCTACTACTGCACCGCCGGGTCGGGCTACGACGGCCCGACCGGTCTGGGCACGCCGGCAGGCCTGGGCGCCTTCACCGGCTGACCCAGTCCATGAACGTCCCGTCGGGTCACGGGACAGCCGCCCTTGCGAGGGGGACGTGGGGTCCCCTCGGCGGCGCAACGGCAACGGGTCGCGACTACCGGTCGCGGCCCGTTCGCCGTGTCCCGAACGGGCGCGTCCCACCTGTGAGTTGGGTCAAGCGCCCACCGCCTGCCGACCATGGAAGGGTCACGCCCGGGCCGGTTTCGGTATGGCGGAGGTCAGGATTCCACCACCCGCCTTGTTGTCGCGTACTCAACAAGGGACCGTCGTGGCAGGCCGCCGCCCGCCGCCGGGGAGACCGTACCGACGGCACGCACCCGCACCGCCCCTGTTCTCCCACCTTCAGGAGGCTGCACCTTGCGTACCGACCTTCCCCCCACCCGCCTGAGATGGCGCCGCATCGGCTCCGCCGTGGCCGCCACCGCCGCCCTCGTCCTGGCAGGTTTCGGCACCGCGATCCACGCGGACGCGACGACCTCGTCCAAGGTCACCTGGGCCGCGACCCCCTGCGCCACCCCCAAGAAGACCGGCGAGCTCGCCTGCAACTCCCTGCGTGTGACAGGCGGCACCACCGCCTTCCAGAAATCCAGGGGCGTCACCCCCAAGGCCGCCGACGCCGCCACCCCCTCCGGCTACGGCCCCACCGACCTGCGGTCCGCCTACGGCCTGACCGCAGCGGCCTCCTCCAACGGCTCCGGCGAGACCATCGCCATCGTCGACGCCTACAACGACCCCAACGCCGAGGCCGACCTCGCCAAGTACCGCTCGTACTACGGCCTCTCCGCCTGCACCACCGCCAACGGCTGCTTCAAGAAGGTCTCCCAGACCGGCTCCACGACCTCCCTGCCCGCCAGCGACTCCGGCTGGGCCGAGGAGATCTCCCTCGACGTCGACATGGCCTCCGCGGTCTGCCCGAACTGCAACATCCTGCTCGTGGAGGCCACTTCGGCCACCATGGCCAACCTCGGCAAGTCGGTGAACGAGGCCGTCGCCCTGGGCGCCAAGTTCGTCTCCAACTCCTACGGCGGCTCCGAGTCCTCCTCGGACACCTCCTACGACACCTCGTACTTCAACCACCCCGGCGTCGCCATCACCGTCAGCGCGGGCGACGCGGACTACGGCGCCGAATACCCCGCCGCCTCCAAGTACGTGACCTCGGTGGGCGGCACCGCCCTCTCCACGTCCTCCAGCAGCCGCGGCTGGACCGAGAGCGTCTGGAAGACCAGCTCCACCGAGGGCACCGGCTCCGGCTGCTCCGCCTACGACGCCAAGCCCACCTGGCAGACCGACACCGGCTGCACCAAGCGCATGATCGCCGACGTCTCCGCCGTCGCCGACCCCGCCACCGGAGTCTCCGTCTACGACTCCTACGGCGTCACCGCCGGCTGGTACACCTTCGGCGGCACCAGCGCCTCGTCCCCGATCATCGCGGGCGTCTACGCCCTCGCGGGCACCCCGGGCAGCAGCACCTACCCGGCCCAGGACCCCTACAAGAAGGCCGGCACCGCCGCCCTCAACGACGTCACCTCGGGCAACAACGGCTCCTGCACCACCAGCTACTTCTGCACCGCCACGTCCGGCTACGACGGCCCCACCGGCTGGGGCACCCCGGAGGGAGTGAGCGCCTTCACCGGCTGACTCTCCGTCAACACGCGGGCCGCGGTCACCGACCGCGGCCCGTTCGTCATGCCGACAGCTTCCCGGGATAGCCTTCACCCGCAGAACATCGGTGCCAGAAGGGCCGCAGGTCGCAAGAGGGGTCAACGACGGAACCACACGTCAGGTTCCGCTCAGGCCTCATTGCCCGGGGTGACCTGCCGTGATACACAGAGTGACCATACAGTCGTTCGTACGAAACCCGCCCACCAATGCCGCCAAGTCGACATACGCGGGCGGAATTGTCAGCGACAATGAGGCCTGACCTCTGCGCACGCAGGGGAAGCGGAACTACCCACCAGGGGCGGTGACTTACATGTTCTATGCGGCCGACAAGGGAGACATCAACACCATCATTGGCGGGATCGCTCCCGACTGGGGGCCCTTCGGGGCGCTGGGGACGGAAGCGAAGACGATGATCCAGGTCGTCATGGCGGTCGCCATCCTGCTCTGCCTCGGCATCGCCATCTGGGGCGCCGCGAAACAGCGCATCGGCGCCACCGCCCTGCGGGACACCTTCAGCGCGGAACAGGGCAAGGGCCTGATCGTCGCCGGTCTGACAGGAGTCTTCATCATCGGCTCCCTGGGCACGCTCTTCACCATCGTGTACGGCATGGCCGTATAGCCGCCGCGTCCGGTCGACGCACCTCTGGTCCGGCCGGGCGCACCCGGTACCCCCTCTACCCCACCTGTCCGTCGTGCCCACCGGCTGAGGTTGCGTTCCCCCGATGTCTCCGATGTCTTCAAAGACTCCGATGACTCCGATGCCGAGTCACCACACCGCGCCCGCGCGGGAACCAGCACGGCTACCGTCGTACTCGTATGCGTTTTCCCACGCTGTTCCGCACGACGTCGAGGGGGCGTAAGCGGCATGAGTCTCGGAGACGACCCGGAGGGCTCCGGCGGCTACGGCGGCACCGGCCAGACCCGCACCCGGTACCCGGAGGGCACCGGCGGCGACGTCTACGGCGGCGCCCGCAGAGGCGGCAGCCGCTCATCCTCCAGAAGCCTCATCACGGTGGTCGGCGTAGTCGTCCTCCTGATCGCCGCAATCGCCTTCGCGAACCGCGGCGGCGACGACCCCTCGTCGTCGGCGGAGGGGACGGCGGGTCAGCCCAAGGCGACGGCCACAGCACCGAGCGGGACCAAGCCCGTGCAGTCCGACCCGGGCCTGATTCCCACGGGCTACGCGCACGACGCCCAGGGCGCCCAGAGCGCGGCCGCGAACTACGCGGTGGCGCTGGGCTCGGCCGACATGTTCGACAAGGCCAAGCGCGACGCCACCCTGCAGACCATCATCACCCCCTCCCGTACGGCCTCGTTCCAGTCGACCCTCGACAGGGCCTACACCCCGGCCTTCAACAAGAACGTCGGACTGAACGAGAACGGCTCCACGCCCGCCGGTTACACCTTCGTCTCCCGTACGAGCCCGATCGGCACCAAGATCACCGAGTCCTCCGCGGACAATGCGACCGTCGAGGTCTGGTGCAGCGGACTGCTCGGCATGGCGGGCGCGAAATCCACGAACCCTGTCACCAACAGCTGGTTCACCATCACCATGAAACTCGAGTGGGCCGACGACGACTGGAAGGTCGTCACACAGTCCCAGACGGAAGGCCCGACGCCCGTCCCCGGCGACGACACGGCCTCCAGTGCCGACGACATGGCGAAGGCCGTTGACGAGTACGGAGGGTTCACCTATGCGCGGTAATCGTTACGTACTCAAGGCCACCGCCACGGTCGCAGCTGTGCAGAGCGCAGCCGTGCTCCTGTCGGCCCAGGCATTCGCCGCCCCGTCGCCCACACCCACTCCCACCGCCAGTGACGACGCCTGCCGCCTCATCAGCGGCACCGCCCGCACCCTGTGCGAGAGCGACCGCAGCAGCAAGTCGAACGGCGGGTCGATCAACGACGACCCCACCTCCACCCTCGACCCCCTCGCCTCCCTCGCCCAAGGCTGCGCCAAGGCCGCCGCCTGGACCATCGACAAGCTCAGCGTGGCCGTGAAGGACACCGCCAACGTCGACTTCACCAACCAGAAGTTCCTCCAGCAGTACGCGGTCGTCTTCGCCGCGTCGACCATCCTCACCCTTCTCCTGTGGCTGCTGGCCGTCGCCAAGCGCGCGGTGCGAGGCGTCCCCCTCACCACCGCCATCAGCGAGGCGATCGGCTTCCTCTGGCTGACCGTGCTGGCATCCGCCTTCACCCCCCTGATCCTCTACACCGTCGTCTCCGCCACGGACGGCGTCTCCCAGGTCCTCGCGAAGACCACCGGCGACCAGACCGACACGTTCTTCGGCACCTTCTCCGGCGCCCTGGAGAAGGGCAACGACATCGGCGGCGGCCCGATCATGCTGATCGTCGTCTCCCTCGTCAGCATCCTCGCCGCCGGCGTGCTCTGGCTGGAGCTCGTCATCCGCGCCGCCCTCCTCTACGTCGGCGCCCTCCTCGGCACCGTCGTCTACGCCGGCCTCGTCGACAAGAACCTCTGGGGCCACGTCCGCCGCTGGGCCGGCATCATGATCGCGGTGATCCTGGTCAAACCGGTCATCGTCATCGTGCTCGGACTCGCGGGCGCACTCTCCTCCGACGACGGCCCCGACTCCTTCTCCGCCGTCGTCTCCGGCCTCGCCATCATCCTGCTCGCCATCTTCGCCAGCGCGATGATCTACCGCTTCGTCCCCGGCTTCGGCGACGAGATCGCCGGCGGCCGCAGCAACCGCATCATGCAGGGCGCCGAAGGCAAGGCCGCCGCGGTCATGAGCTCCCCGGCCACCCTGGTCGCCCAGGGCATCAAGACCCACAGCACCCGGGCCGAGAACAACGGCGGAGGAGGCGGAGGCAACTCCGGCGCCCGCCCCAGCAACCCGGTGTCCGGCGGCGTCGCCGCGCACAGCTCGCGCACCCCGAACGGAGGCGGCGGATCTGTCCCCTCCGCCGCGCCCGCTCCCCGCGCGAGCAACCCGGTGAACACCCCGCACGCCAGCAACAACCGCAACAGCACAGGAGGTGACGGGCGTTGACGACCGAGTCCCACGTGTCGCACACGGTCACGCCCCGCCGTACGTATCTCATCGGCCGCGCCCGGCCGAACGCGATCGTCGGCCGCAACCGCGAGAGCGGCGAGATCGCACTGATCATCGCGGGCGCGTTCCTCGGCATGATGTGCGGGCTCCTCGTCCCGGTGCTCTCCCTGCGCATCGTCCTGCTGATGGGCTTCCCCCTCATCGCGCTCGCCGCGGTCTACGTGCCCTACAAGCGCCGCACCTTCTACAAGTGGTTCGAGATCAACCGCAGTTTCAAGCGCACCCTGCGCCAGGGCACCACGTACCGTTCCTCCGTGATGGAAGCCGGCACCCACATCGACGGCCGCGAGGTCGAGATCGGCCCGCCGCCCGGCATCGGCCGGATCAACTGGCTGGCCGCCCCGTTCGGGCCCGACGAGATCGCCGTGCTCCTCCACGCGGACCGCCGTACCGTCACCGCCGCCATCGAGATCGAGGGCCCCGGCGTCGGCCTGCGCGACTCCGAGGACCAGGAAGCCCTCGTCGACCGCTTCGGCACCCTGCTCAAGCACGTGGCCAACGGCGACGGCTTCGTCACCCGGCTCCAGATCCTCGCCCGCACCCTGCCCGCCGACCCCGACGCCCACGCCAAGGACGTCGCCGTACGCGGGGACGACAAGGCGCTGCCGTGGCTGCAGACGTCGTACGACCAGCTCCAGTCGATGGTCTCCACCAGCAGCGAGCAGCACCGCGCCTACCTCGTCGCGTGCATGCACTACGGCCGCGAACTCGCCGCCGAGGCCCACACCATGGCCCGCGCCGCCCGCCCCCAGGCCGGCCGCAAGCTCGACCGGGACGCGGGCCTCGCGGTCGTCATGGCCCGTGAGCTGACCGACATCTGCTCCCGCCTCCAGGAGGCGGACATCCGCGTACGCCAGCCCCTCGGCCAGGGCCGGCTCGCCTCGCTCATCCACTCCATGTACGACCCCGACCACCCCATCGACCACATCCAGGCGATGACCAGGCGCAACGCCTGGCCGGCCGAACTCGACGCCATGGAACCGACGTACCTCCAGGCGAAGACGAGGGAGTCCTCCACGCGCGCGCCCTGGTGCCACGCCACGGCCTGGGTCAAGGAGTGGCCGATGACCCCCGTCGGCGTCAACTTCCTCGCCCCGCTCCTCGTCCACACCCCGGACGTCATCCGCACGGTCGCCGTCACGATGGACCTCGAACCCACCGAGATCGCCATCGAGCGCATGCTCACCGAGAAGACCAACGACGAGGCGGAGGCGTCCCGCGCCGCCAAGATGAACCGCACGGTCGACCCCCGCGACATCGCCTCCCACAACCGCCTCGACCAGCGCGGCGAGGACCTCGCGAGCGGCGCGGCCGGTGTCAACCTCGTCGGCTACATCACGGTCTCCTCCCGCAACCCCGAGGCCCTGGCCCGCGACAAGCGGACCATCCGGGCCTCGGCCGGAAAGTCGTACCTGAAACTGGAGTGGTGCGACCGCGAGCACCATCGCGCCTTCGTGAACACACTTCCGTTCGCCACCGGCATCCGAAAGTAGGGGACCAACATGCGGGATCCGCTGTCCGTCCTCACCGACGCCTTCACGTCCTTCCTCTTCGGAAAGGTCGAGACGACCCGCCTGCCGGTCCGCACCTCCACCGGCCAGGCGCAGGCGGTCTACCTCCCGACCGCCGCGCCGGGCCTCGGCGACTCGGGCGTGATCATCGGCCGCGAGGTGTACTCCGGCAAGGGCTACATCTACGACCCCTTCCAGCTCTACGGCCAACAGCTCCCGGCCCCGCACTGGCTGGTCCTCGGCGAGTCCGGCAACGGCAAGTCGGCCCTCGAGAAGACGTACGTCCTACGGCAGTTGCGCTTCCGCGACCGCCAGGTCGTCGTCCTCGACGCCCAGGGCGAGGACGGCGCCGGCGAATGGAACCTCATCGCGCGCGAGCTGGGGATAACGCCCATCCGGCTCGACGCGATGGCGGCCCTGGACCAGGGCATCCGCCTCAACCCCCTGGACCCGGCGATCACGACCACCGGACAACTCGCGCTGCTCCGGACCATCATCGAGGTCGCGATGGGCCACGGCCTCGACGAACGCTCCGGCTTCGCCCTCAAGGTCGCGCACGCCTACGTCAACGAGACCATCCTCGACCGCCAGCCGATCCTCACCGACATCGTGGAGCAGCTACGGCACCCCGAACCCGAGTCGGCCGAGGCGATGAACGTCGACATAGAGGACGTCCGCGCGTGGGGCCTCGACGTCGCCCTGGTCCTGGACCGCCTGGTCGACGGTGACCTGCGCGGCATGTTCGACGGCCCGACCACGGTCGGCATCGATCTCGACGCGCCGCTGATCGTCTTCGATTTGTCCCACATCGACCGCAACTCCATCGCCATGCCCATCCTCATGGCGATCGTCGGTGTTTGGCTGGAACACACCTGGATCCGCCCCGACCGGAAGAAGCGCATCTTCCTGGTCGAGGAGGCCTGGCACATCATCAACAGCCCCTTCGTGGCCCAGCTGTTCCAGCGCCTGCTGAAGTTCGGCCGGCGTCTCGGTCTGTCCTTCGTGGCGGTGGTGCACCACCTGTCCGACGTGGTGGACGGAGCGGCGGCCAAGGAGGCCGCGGCCATCCTCAAGATGGCGTCGACCCGGACGATCTACGCCCAGAAGGCCGACGAGGCACGGGCAACGGGCCGCGTCCTGGGCCTGCCACGCTGGGCCGTGGAGATCATCCCCACGCTCACCCCCGGCATCGCGGTCTGGGACGTCAACGGCAATGTCCAGGTGGTCAAACACCTGGTCACCGAAACGGAACGCCAACTGGTCTTCACCGACCGCGCGATGACGGAGTCCTCCGCCGACCGCGACCTGGCCGTCGACGCCCTGCGCGCCGCCGAGCTGGAGGCCGAGGAACGGGCGGCGGCCTTCGTGGAACAGCACTTGGGCGACTCCGAGTCGACGGTGGCGTAGGAGGCGGGCAGTGGTGAGACCGGACGACCGCTACCGGGACGGTCAGGCGGGCCACGCTGGCCAGGGTGGTCAAGGGGGCGTCCCGGACGGCCTGTTGGTCGGCATGCTCGCCTTCCTCCTCGGCACGACCCTGCTGGTCTGGACGGCGACGGGCCTCGCGGGCCGGCTCGCCCACGGCGACTGGCCCCGGGCCGTCACCTTCACCCGCACCCCCCTGGCCATGCGGCACCTCATCGGCCACCCCCAGGACATCTCCGGCGCCTGGCCCGACACCCCCACCGCCCAGCTCTCCGGCTACGGCCTCGTCTGGGGCCTGTTCATCGGCCAGTTGATGATCCTGTCCGTCCTGACGATCTTCGTGACGGGCACACTGGCCCGCTGGCGCGGGCTACGGGCAAGGGCGAGGGCGGAACGCCTGGCAGCCCTGGCGCGAAAGACCGCACCGGCACCGGCCCACGAGGAACCCGCCCGCACGGAACCGGTTCACGAGGTACCGGCCCACGGGGAACGGATCCACGACGTACCGTCCCCGAGACCGGCCCCGGAACCCCAGCCCGCCGGCGCCCCGCTCCCCGCCTCCCCGCAGCCACTGCCCGTCCCCGTGTCCAACGGCGAGCGGGCGAGCGGCCGGGACGACACACATCGCGCCGAAGGCCCGGTGCTCTACGCCCCCAGGGAATCCCGCCAGGCAACCGCGGCCCAGGCCATCCGCGACGCCGAAGGCCCCGCCCTCGTCGTCACCTCGAACCCGGCTCTGTGGGCGGACACCAAGGACGCCAGAGCCAAGCTCGGCCCGGTCCATGTCTACGACCCCACCCACCTGTGCGACACCCCGGCCCGCCTCCACTGGTCCCCCACCGCAGGCTGCGAGGACAAGGAAACGGCCACAGCACGCGCCCGGGCCCTCCTCGCCCCGATCCGCCCCACCGCGAAGATCGACCAGGCCGTGGCCGACGTGGCCGAAACGCTCCTGCGCAGCTACCTCCACGCGGCGGCACTGGAGTCCCGCACCATCCGCCACGTCCACCGCTGGTGCCAGGGCGCACAGGTCCAGGACGCCGTACGAACCCTCCGCACGCATCCGAAAGCAGCCGCCGGCTCAGCGGGCGAACTGGAAGCCGCCCTCACCGCGCACCCCGAACGCCGTGACATCGCCCAGGAGTTGACCGGACGAGCCCTCGCAGCCCTCTTCACGGTGAACATCCGCGAGGCCTGCACACCCCACCGAAGTGATGCCCTCGCCCTGGATTCCTTCGTCAACGAAGGGGGCACGCTCTATCTGGTGGGTGAATCCATCGAGGATCCCAGGACCAACCCCGGCGCGATGCCACTCCTGACGGCCCTCACCTCAAGCGTGGTCGAGCGTGGCCGGCGCATGGCCGAACGGTCATCCTCCGGTCGCCTCGACCCACCACTGACGCTCGTCCTGGACGACGTCGCAGCCGTGGCTCCGCTTCCCCAGCTCCCGGAGCTGCTGGCCACCGGAGCAGGCCGGGGACTACCGGTCCTGGCGCTGCTCCGGTCTCGCGAACAGGCCCGAACCCGCTGGCCGGACGCAGACCTCCCCGCGTAGTCAGCCGCGTTCGAGGGCGAACTCCAGCTCGTTCTCCCCCGGCACCGACGCCAGCGGCACGACCACACCCGTGGGCTCGAACCCCGCCTTGCGGTAGAACCGCTGCGCCCGGTGGTTGTCCGGGTGGACGATCAGCCGCACCCGCTCCGCCCCGTGCGCCCACGCCCACTCCACAGCGGCGTCGAACAGCACATCGGTGAGCCCGCTCCCGCGCTCCTCGGGCCGCACGAACACCCCGACGAGATGCCCCTGCTTCCGCTCGACCGGAAACCCGGCCCAGTCCGGGGCACCGGGCTCCTCGATCAGCACGGTGACCGTCCCGACCAACTGCCCGTCAGGCGCCTCGGCGATGACCGTCTGTACGCCGCTGTCCGCACCCTCGGCGCCCCTGGCCGTCCGCTCCTGCCAGAAGGTGTCCGGCTGGGCAACGGCTTCTTCGTAGGTCTCCAGGAAGGCGAGGGGTGCGACCGGATCCTGGAGCGCCGCAAGCCGCAACTCCTTCACGGCGGGCCACTCATCAGCACGGACGGACCGGATCACGTAACTCATGAGGGCCACAGTAGTACCTGTGTGCAAGGGCCCTGTCCGGAAATGCAGAAAGGCCCACACCATAAGGTGTGGGCCTTTCCGTTCAAAAGGAGTTCGGCGGTGTCCTACTCTCCCACAGGGTCCCCCCTGCAGTACCATCGGCGCTGTAAGGCTTAGCTTCCGGGTTCGGAATGTAACCG